>PXST01000022.1:0-16612 GCA_003023405.1 Halobacteriales archaeon SW_8_68_21 | reverse complement strand
GCGTCTCGTCATCGCCAGAAATCGGAGATTTCTGGCTAGCAGTCAGAACGCAGAGCGTTCTGACGACATCACGAAAATCGAAGATTTTCGAACGACAACGAGTGTGCGCCCGCCTCGCGACTGGGGCTTCGGCGATGTCTGTGTCGATCGACGGTTTATAAGCGACCGCAGCCACGTACAGCCGAGCGACTGGGGCTTCGGCGGTGTCTGTGTCGATCGACGATTTACAAACAGAAACACAGTTGTACAGCCGAGCGGCTGGGACATCGGGAGCGATCCTACTGGCCAATCGAGAGCAAGGGAAAACAAAACCCGACGGCACCGATCGCAGTGACCGGCCGGAGTACCGATTATTGCGGTGGGTGGAAGCTCACGTCGTCGTCGAGCTCGTTCGACATGCGTTCTAGGTACGAGTACACCGCACCGTGGGGAGCCCCGTCCAACAGCATCCCGACCGCTCGCCGGACCACTTCCAGCTCCTCGGGCTGGCCCACGGCCCCGACCGTCGAGCCGTAGACGACGACGTTCGCGCCCGACAGCTCCTCCATCAGTTCGCGCGTCCGGCCGTTCTCACCGATGATTCGGCCCTTCTTGCGCTGGAGGTCGTTGTCGTTGCGGGTGTGTTCGGACAGGTCGATCAGATCGAGCGTCCGGAGGTCGTGGTCGAGGATCGACAGCGCCGTCTCCGGCTTGAATCCCCGCCCGATCGCCTTGATCACGTCCGGGGCCACCATCGCGGCCACCGGGTCGTCGCGCTCCTCGATGGCGACGCTTCCCGACTCCGAGTCGATGTCGAGCCGCACGTTCGCCCGCTCTTCGATCTCCCGCATCGTCTCGCCGCCAGCGCCGATAACGACGCCGATCCGGTCCTGCGGAACCGTCACGTGTTGCATATCACGGAGTACCCGGCGGAGCCTTTTAACTGTGTTCCGGCGGTTCCGGTGTGTGGCGGCGTAACGGGGCGTTTCGGCGCTCTCGGTCGACGCGCTCACAGACGAGAGTCGTGGAGACACGTAGTGACACACCGGGAGTGTCTTTTTTTACGCTCTCGACGATCTGTGTTCATGGAAGTTCGCCCTCCCGAGACCGACGCGGAGATCCGAGGGCTGATCCGGGCACACGGGCTGTCGTGGCGGGCGGCGTACGACGACATCCTCCCTGACGGGGTACTCGATAAGATGACGGTGGATCCGATCCCCTTGGAGGTAGAGGCGTGGGCGGATCGGATCAAATCGGGCCCCGGCGTCGTCTTCGTCGCTGTCGCCGACGAGACGGTCTGGGGGTTCGTCGACGTGCGCTGGGGCGAGGAGCACACGAAGTCGTTCGTCGGTCCCGACGAGGCCGGGGTAAAGGCGATCTACGTCCACCCCGATCGGTGGGGGGAAGGGATCGGTTCGGCGCTGCTCGACCGGGGGATCGACGCGCTTCCGGACCACGTCGAAAGGGTTCGGCTGGAAGCGTTAGCCGACAACGAGGTCGGCACTTGGTTCTACGAGGCCCGGGGGTTCGATCGAGCGGAGAGGAATAAAACTGAAATCGGCGGCGAGACGTACCCGACCGCGATCTACGCTCGCGACGTCTGAGCGCGGGCCGGCCCGAAGCACCGACCGATTCACTCTTCGTCCGACTCTCGTACCGGCTCTCGTTCCGACTCACCCTCCGGCTCCCCGCTCGGGTCCGGGTCCGGTTGAGTCACGTAGTCACGGAGGTCGTCGGGGTCGACATCGATTCCCTGTCGGGTGAAAAAGGCCGCCACGTTCTCACAGTCGCGCGCGAGGAACTCCCCGGCGTTCGGGTGGTGGACCGTCACGGCCTGTCCCAGATCGATGATCACCAGCTCGCCGTCGTGGATGATCATGTTGTACTCCGAGAGGTCGCCGTGGATCAGTCCCGCGCCGTAGAGCCGGCGCATGTACTCGCGGACGACCTCGTAGGCGGTCTCGGGGTTCTCCACGTCGACCTCGCTGAGCCGCCGGGCGCGGTCGTCGGCGTGCCCGACCAGTTCCATCACGAGCACGTTGCGCTGGACCGCGATCGGCTCGGGGACTCGAACGCCCGCCTTCCGGGCGCGTTCGAGGTTGGCGAACTCCTTGCGGGTCCACGCCAGCACGACCGCCTTCTTGTCGCTCGCGATCCCCTCGAACCGCGGGTCGCCTTCGAGGTACTCGCGCATCTGCCGGAAGTTCGAGGAGTTGATCCGGTACACCTTCACCGCGACCTCGCGTTCGGGCGCGACGCCCTCGGGGCCGCCCCCGGCTGCCGCCGACCCCGGCTCCGGCCGCTCGCCTGCCTGCCCGCCGAGCGCCTCGAAGACGCTCGCCTCCTTGCCCGTCGACACCGGCCCGCCGAAGGCGTCGACGTAGCCGTCTTGGACGAGCTTGTACACCGCCGCCAGCGTGGCGTCGTCGAACACCGACTCCTGTAGCTTGAACTGCTCGGTGTCTTTGATCCGCTTGCGGAACTCGTCGAACTCTCGGTCCTGCCGCCGGGCGATCCGGTCGGCCTCGGTATCGGAGACGTCGAGCTGCTCCCACTCGTCGCCGGGCTGGTCCGCGGGTTCGAGCAGGCCGAAGTCCTCGCTCATTCGTCAGCGAGTTCAGCGTGCCGAGTGATAAGCGAGGGGGTCACAACACGTCGAGCGCGTCTTCGACGGGCATGTGGCCGTCGCGGACCGCCTCCAGTATCGCCCGGCGCTCCTCGGTCTCTGGGTCGGTCGCGTCCACGTCGCTCCCGTCGTCGCCCACCTCCGCCAGCGTCACCTTCTCCGTCTCGCCGACGAACTCGGGGAAGTCTGTTCCCTCCGCGAGCGCTTTCTCCTTTTTGACGCGGTACGAGCCGGCGTCGGTGGTGTACAGGTCTCCCGGATGGAAAAAATACCAGTCCTCGCGGTCGAACCGCACGGCGATCCGCGCCTTCGCGCCGAAGTTGCGCGCGAAGAAGAGTAGCGCCTCCACCTCCTCGCCGGTGAGGTAGATGGGGTCGCCCGCGCTCGATTTCGCCTCGATGGCGTAGAACGTCTCGCCGTCGCCCGCGAGCACGTCCGGCAGTTCCCGCTCGGTGGCGGAGCCGCTGGCCGGCGCGCGCATCACGGCGAACCCCGCCCCGTCCAAGGCGTTCACCAGCTCCCGCTCGCGGCGGTCCCCCTTCCGGTTAGCGGACACGGTCGTGCGGGAGCGGAGCGGAGAGCGGGCGGTCACTCCCGCAGTCGCTCCGCGTGTTCGACGACCACGCGGCCCAGCCGCTCGGTGCGGCGGCGGAGGTCGTCGTCCGTGATCCCCGGCCCGCCGGCCGGGTCGCTTCCGCTTCCGACTCCGCCCGTCTCGACGACCGACGAGGCCCCCCGGATCCCGACCTCGTGGGGGACCGTCCACGCGTGGACGTTCCGGAACGTCGACCGGAGGTGTTCGAGCGCTCCGCCGTAGGAGTCGCCGCCCGCCGTTGCGAGCAGCCCGACCGCGGTGTTCGCGTACTCGTCGGAGCCGCAGAAGTCGTGGAAGTTCTTGAACGTCGACGAGTAGGAGCCGCGGTAGACGGGGGTCCCCACGAGCACGCCGTCCGCCTCGCGAACGCGGCGTTTCAGCGCCTCGCTGTCGCCCTGTGCGTCCTCGTCCGGGTGGTACAAGGGGAGATCGACCGCGCCGAGGTCGATCAGGTCCGTCTCCGCGCCCGCGTCGGCCGCGGCGTCAAGCGCGACCGACAGCGCGGCCCGCGTCGTACTCTCCGCCCGGCGACTACCGGAGATGGCGGCGATCCGTGTCATACGTTAGGTTCGGAGCGAGACGGCAAAAACGGGAGCGGTTCGACGGGGCGAACGCGTCGGATTAGTCGTGTCGCGCCACCGGCATTATGAGCCTCGCCGTCAACGACGCACGCATGGACCAGATCAGTTTCGGCACGGACGGCTGGCGAGCCACGCTCGATCAGTTCACCGACGAGCGCGTGCGGATCGTGGGACAGGCCGTTGCCGACCACCTCGCAGCGGCGGGCCACGAGGAGCCGGTCGCGGTCGGCTACGACGCCCGCGAGACCTCGGAGGGGTTCGCGGAGAGTCTCGCCGAAGTGCTCGCCGGCAACGGCTTCGGCGTAATCTTACCCGAGCGCGACGCGCCGACGCCGGTGATCGCTCACGCCATCGTCGCCCGCGGGCTGGCCGGCGCGTGTATGATCACCGCCTCGCACAACCCGCCCGAGTACAACGGCGTGAAGTTCATCCCGGACGACGGCGCGCCGGCGCTGCCCGAGGTCACCGAGGACATCGAGAGTCGGCTCGCCGAGCCGGACCTGCTGCCCGAAGCCGAGCGGGGCGAGGTCTCGCGCGTCGACCTCGTGAGCGACCACGCCGACGCGGCCCGCGAAGTTGTCGGGCGCGTGGCCGGGGACGAGAGCAGCGACGGAGCCGGCGGCGTCGGCCTCGGCGGACTCACCGTGGCGTACGACGCGATGCACGGGAGCGGGCGCGGCGTCACCGACGCGCTGCTCGAATCGGCCGGCGCGGAGGTCGTCCGCCTGCGCTGTGACCGCGACGTGACCTTCGGCGGCGACTCCCCCGAACCCTCGGCCGAACACCTCGAAGCGCTGGCGGAGCGCGTCACCGACCCCGAAAGCGACGTTGACCTCGGGGTAGCCAACGACGGCGACGCCGACCGGATCGCGGTTGTCACTCCCGAGCGCGGCGTCCTCGACGCGAACCTGTTCTACGCCGCCTGCTACGACTGCCTCCTCGAAGCCGACTCCGGGCCGGCGGTCCGCACCGTCTCGACGACGTTCCTCGTCGACCGCATCGCGGAGGCGCACGGCGAGGAGGTGTACGAGACCCCCGTCGGGTTCAAGTGGGTCGCTCGGGCGATGGGCGAGCGCGACGCGCTGTTCGGGGGCGAGGAGTCGGGCGGGTTCACCGTCCGCGGGCACGTCCGCGAGAAGGACGGCGTGTTGATGGCGCTGCTCGCGGCCGCGACCCACGCCGCGGAGCCGTTCGACGCCCGGGTCGACCGGCTGCTCGACGAACACGGCCGCATCGCGGCCGGGAAGGTGTCGCTCGACTGCCCCGACAGCCGGAAGGAAGGCGTCCTCGTCGAACTGGAGGACCACATCCCGGAGTCGGTCCGCGGCTCCCCCGTCGCGAAGGTCGTCACGCTCGACGGATTCAAGCTCCTCTTGGAGAGCGGCTCGTGGCTGCTCGTCCGCCCGTCGGGCACCGAGCCGAAACTGCGGGTGTACGCGGAAGCCGACTCCGAGGCGGCCGTCGACGACCTGCTCGCCGCGGGACGCGACCTCGTCGAGCCGCTGATCTGACCCGAAACCGCGGCCGGCCGGGCGGTGTCGGCAAACCGGCGTCGCCAAGAGTTTCAGTTCCACTTTGCGTTCGGCTCGTCTATTTATAAATTAATCCCGTACCGTCGTGTACGGCCGGAGTCCCGGCCGAGAGCGACACATGATCGACGACCAGCTGCCGACGCCGAGTGGCATCGACGCCGAATCGGAGCCGGGCGACCGAGAGCCGAGCGCCCGGCTACCGGACGCGAAACGGCCGGCCCGCGAGTCGGAGGCCGGCCCGGATCGGGCCGCCGATCCGCCACCCGATTCGGGCGAAGGCGAGAAGAGAGCGGTCGATGACCCCGAGTCCGATCCGGCGGGCGACGACGACACAGATGAGTCGGAGCCGCTCGAATATCGGCTCGAACGGCTTCGGTTGTGGCGAACCGTCGTGACGCTCGTGGTCGTCGTCGGCCGTCTCATCCGGTCGCTTTGAGCGTTTCCGTGCCGGCCCGATCGGGTGTCTTTTTAAGGGATACCGCCCAACCTGAACGTATATGTTCAAGGCAATCGTGGGTGCGTCGACGTTTCAGGACGCGCTCGATTCGGTGAGCGTGTTGGTCGACGAGTGTAAGATTCGCCTAAACGGGGAGGAGCTCTCCATCCGCGCCGTCGACCCCGCCAACGTCGGCATGGTCGACCTCACGCTGGAGGCCGCGGCGTTCGAGTCCTACGACGCCGACGGCGGCGTCATCGGCGTCAACCTCGCCCGCTTGGAGGACATCGCCGGGATGGCCAACTCGGGCGACCTGATCCACCTCGAACTATCGACCCCGACTCGATCCGGCAGGAGCCGGACATCCCCGACCTCGATCTCGCCTCCGAGATCGTCGTCGAGGGTGCCCAGCTCGACCGCGGGATCACGGCCGCCGACATGGTCTCGGACCACATCCGCCTCCGCGTCGACGAGGCCGACGAGGCGTTCTTCATCGAGGCCGAGGGCGACACCGACGACGTCAACCTCAAGCTCGACCGCGAGGACCTCATCGCGCTCACTGCCGGGGCCGCCGACTCGCTGTTCTCGCTCGATTACCTCAAGGACATGAACAAGGCGATCCCCTCGGACGCCGAGGTCACCGTCGAGCTCGGCGAGGAGTTCCCCGTCAAGCTCCACTACGGATTCGCGGAGGGGCTGGGGAACGCAACATATATGCTAGCGCCGAGAATTCAGAGCGAGTAGATTCCCCGGAGAAACGCGCTCAAGATGCGGAACGTCGTTCAAGCGGGTCGGTAGTCACTTGGCACGCGGAAGCCGTTACTGCGGAAGCGGGGAGAAAGCCCACGAGTTCAATCGTGGAGAAGCCAGGGCCGCGAAACGATCCGTTTCGGGGTCGAAGAGACCCGCTCGTTTCTCGACTGGATGGGCGACCCACTGCCCGGCTTCGAGTACAAATGGGTGCTCGATTCGCGGGAGCGCTACGATCGCCTGAAGACACAGGCGTACGGCGAGGCGCGCGCCTTATAGGTCGTCTACCACCGGAATCGACGCCGTCACCCGCGTCCCCCGGGGCTCCCGAGCCTCGTACTCGACATCGGCCCCGATCGCGGCGGCCCCCCACGCGACGACCCACAGCCCCAGCCCCGAGCCGTGTTCGAGGGCGGTCTCGCGCCCGGACTCGACCGCCTCGACCTCGTGGTCCGGGATGCCGGGACCGTCGTCCTCGACGGTGAGGACGAACCGGGCGTCGCCCTTCTCGCCGCCGTCGTCCGCTTCCCGACAGAGCGAAGCCCCGACCCACGTCTCGCCGTCGTCGCGTTCGGTCCCCTCGCCGTCGTGGTGGTCGACGGCGTTCTCCACGGTGTTCTCGACGACCGCCTGAAGCGCGTCGGGCCTGACGTGTGTGGTCCAGCCTCGGTCAATGGCGTCGACTTCGGCGTCGTCGAGGTCGCGCTTAGCGCCGTCGACGTCGAGTTCGACGGTCGCGTCGCCGTCGCGCTCGCGGGCGTCCGCAATGACCGAGCGCAGGAGGTCGCGGACATCCGTCGGCTCGGGATCGCTGTCGCCGAGGAGTCGCTCGACCGTGCCGGCCTTCTCGCCGAGCGCGGCCAGCGCGCCCGCGCGGCGCTCGACCGCGTCGGCCATCCGCGTCAGCTCCGGGTCGTCGAGGCGGTCGCGGAGGATCTCGCCGTAGCCGTGGACGACTCCGGCGTCGTTCCGGAGGTTGTGACGGAGGATGCGGTTGAGCACCTCCAGCTGCTGGCGGCGGCGCTCGCGCTCGGTGACGTCCGAGAGGACGACCGTGTACCCGACGTGCGTCTCGTTGGGGTCGGTCAGCCGGGAGACCGACACCGCGTATGTGCGCTTCCCGGTGCCGGAAGCGGCGTCGATGCGGACCGTCTCGGGGGAGCCGCTGTCGGCGTCTTCGTCGCCGCCGGGCTCGTCGCCCGGCTCGGCCGCGTCGCCGTCGCCGACCGAGACCGGCAGTTCGAGGACATCGGCGAACGGGCGATCGCGCGCGGTCTCGGCGTCGACGCCCAGGACCGTCTCGGCGGCGGGGTTGAGCCGGACGACGCGGCGGTCGAGCGCGAGCGCGACGATGGGGTCTGCGAGGTCGTCGATCGCGGTGCGCTCGGCGGCGCGGCTGGTCGTCGGGTTCCGGTTGAACATCTCCGCGCGGTTGAACGCGTACGCGTCGAGGACCATGTGCGGGACGAACATCAGCGGCGCGAGCTGGAGCTGCGGGACCGGGCCGAGCTCCAGCGTCCACGCGATCAGGGCGAACCCGGGCGGCAGCGAGCTGAGCGCGACCGCGGCGCTCTCCCGGCGGTACAGCGGGCCGTAGCTGAGCAGCGTGTCGACAAGCAGGAAGACCGCGCTGGCGACGAGGACGGTCTCGACGACGACGGTGAGATAGGCCCACGGTCTGAGCGCGTACGAGACGGTTTCGACGCCGAAGACGGGGTCGCGCCCAAAGTCGGTCCAAAAGGTACCGTGGAGGGGGTTCGTGGCGACGAGCGCGGACGAGAGGAGCCCGAACCCGACGATCGCCGCGAACAGGCGGCTGCGGACGATGTCGCTGCGGCCCGTGTACTCCAGCGCGAAGCCGAGGAACGCGATCCCGGTCCAGATCACGCCGAGCCACATCGTCGCCTCCAGCGCGGCGCGGACCGCCGGGTCCGCGACGAGAAGTCCGGCCCCGTAGGAGAGGCACCACGTCGCCTGTGCGGCGAACACGCCGAGGAACCAGTCGACGCCCGGGCGACCGCGGTGTTCGCGGATGGCCCACGCGAGCGCGAGCGCCCCGGACCCGCCCGCGAGCGAACCGACCGCCGGCCACGCGGGGAGGGGGTCGAGGGCCATATGTGACGTACGACGGCGACGGAGGTGGTAAAACTGTCGTGCTGCGACGCGACCGGCTGCGGTTCCGAGGGACGGGACGACGCTACACGTGGCGCTCGATCACACGCTTTGCGGCCTGCCCCTTCTCCTTCCAGCCGTATTCCTCGTCGTACACGTGGCGCTTGGCGTCGACCAGCTCCTCGGGCGTCGACTCCTCGAAGCCGCCGCGGTCCCACGCGCCGGACTCGCGGAGCCACTCGATCACGTTCTCGCGGGCCTCCGGCCACGAGAGGCCGACCATCTCGTACCACGCCACCATCGCGAAGACGGCGTTGTCGTGACAGCCCGGGACGGATCCGTGTTCGTACACCGTTCGCATCGGCTCGCGGGTCGGTTCGGAGACCAGCTCCTTGAACTCCGCGGCGGTGAGCAGTCGGAGTCGGTCGCCGTCCTCGACGACGCGTTGGTCGCGCCGGAGCGCACCGAGCGCGGCCTTGTGGAGTCCGCCCCAGTCGGCCGGGACCGCGTCCCGCAGCGCCGCCTCCGGGAGGCCGTCCGGCTCCGCTGAGAGCACTGACAGCAGGTCCGTGTACGCCTTCTCGACGGTGGGCCAGCTCACGCCCTCGAACTCGCAGTCGGCGTCGTGAAGGCTGTTCGTCGTTCGACAGCCGGGACACGGGTAGCGGAACGTCGGCACGACGCGTTCGTTCGACGCCGCGGGAGTTAGGGGTTTCGCGACGATGGCCACGAACGGTATCGGGGTTCCGAAACGTTTACTCGCCGCCCGGACGCGACTACAGACGGTATGACAAAGGTCAGCGTTATCGGTGCTGCGGGGACCGTCGGTGCCGCGGCGGGCTACAACCTCGCGCTGCGCGACGTGGTCGACGAACTCGTCTTCGTCGACATTCCCAACCAGCGCGAGACGACGATCGGACAGGCCGCCGACGCGAACCACGGCGTCGCCTACGACTCGAACACGACCGTCCGGCAGGGTGACTACGCGGACACCGCCGGCTCGGACGTGGTCGTGATCACGGCCGGCATCCCGCGCGAGGAGGGCCAGACGCGGATCGACCTGGCCGGCGACAACGCACCGATCATGGAGGACATCGGCTCGTCTATCGCCGAGCACAACGACGACTTCGTCACCGTCACCACCTCGAACCCGGTCGACCTCCTCAACCGCCACCTGTACGAGGCGGGCGACCGCGACCGCCACAGGGTGATCGGCTTCGGCGGGCGGCTCGACTCCGCGCGCTTCCGCTACGTCCTCTCGCGGCGGTTCGACGCGCCCGTCAGAAACGTCGAGGCGACGATCCTCGGCGAACACGGCGACGCGCAGGCACCCGTCTTCTCGAAGGTGCGCGTGAACGGCCGCGACCCGTCGTTTGACGCCGACGAGAAGGAGGCGATCCTCGCGGACCTCCAGGAGTCCGCGATGGACGTGATCAGCCGGAAGGGTGCCACGCAGTGGGGTCCCGCCACCGGCGTCGCGCACACGGTCGAGGCAGTCTTAAACGACACCGGCGAGGTGCTGCCCTGTTCGGTCGTTCTCGACGGCGAGTTCGGCTACGAGGACACCGCGCTCGGCGTGCCTGCGAAGCTCGGCGCGGACGGCGTCGAGGAAGTCGTCGAGTGGGACCTCGACGAGTACGAGTCGGACCTGCTCGACGAGGCCGCAGAGAAGCTCTCCGAGCAGTACGAGAAGATCGCGTAGCGGACACGGTCGCGTTCGAACGCTCGGTCGGAGCGTCCTCGTCCGGGCACTCGGTCGAAGCACTCGCGTCACCAGCGGATTTTTATCGCTGCCCCGCGGCGAGTACGGCATGAACCGCGCCGAGATCGACACCGACGATCTGCTGAAACTCGTCCTGCTGCTCCGTGGTATGGCTTCTCGTGGAGATCGTCGAGACCGTCCTCGACATCGCCTTCTGGGTGTTCGACGCCGTCCCGACGCTGATCGGGATCGCGCTCGTCGTCATGATCGCCTTACGGCTCGCGGACCGGATCTGAATCGGTGACAACGTGTTCAGTCTCAACGTTCCGCTCGCCCCCGCAGTTGACGCTCTCGCAGGCGATCTCCACCCGAAACTGGAGGGGTTCGACGCGGTCCGCGAGCGCCAGACCCTCGTCTGTAAGCGGTTCGGCGTCGACGACGTGCGCGAGCGGGCGCGTCGAAGACGCCGACGCCGGTCACGGCGACTTCGAACGGGTCGACCCCCGCGAGGGGGCGGCTCAGCCGTCCGCGAAGTCGATCGAGGGCGACGACTACGTCCCGCACGTCACGCTGGCGCGGGGCGGGAACCCGGAGCCGGGCGCGGTCGCGGGGGCGGTGGACACCGGCTTCGAGCCGATCCGGTGGCGAGTCCACGCGCTCGACGTGTGGGACCCCGAGTTCCGCGAGGTCGCGACGACGATCGGTATGTAAGTCTCGTGCGAGCAGGGTTCGTTCGTGTCACTGCTCGACACGAACGCCTCCAAAGCCCCAGTCGATTCCCGTCCGAACCGCCTCCGAACGGCACCTTACACCGCCCCAGCCTCGTCGCGGCCAGATAAAAGCGGCCGCTCGCCGGCATCCGCCGCCTCAGCGCTCGCGGATCCGCATCGGCACCGGGTGGTTCGGGTGCATCGTCAGCGAGCCGCGCAGGGAGAGGTCCGGTCCCTCGTAGTCGAGTTTGAACCGCGAACAGACCTCGGCGAGGATGAGCTTCGCCTCCAGCAGCGAGAAGGACTTCCCGATACAGTGGCGGGGACCGCCGCCGAACGGGAAGAAGGCGAACCGGGGACGCCCGCTCCGGCGCTCCGGGAGCCATCGGTCCGGGTCGAACGTCTCGGGGTCGTCGTACCACCGGTCGGACCGATGGACGACCCACTGCGAGACCATCAGCGCGGACCCCTCCGGGATCCGGTACCCACCCAGTTTCACGTCGAGCTTCGGTTCGCGGAACAGCGTGTAGACGGGCGGGTACAGGCGCATCGACTCGTTGAGGACGCGCTCGGTGTACGTCATCTCGCGCACGTCGGCCGCGGTCGGAGGACCGCCGCCGGCGGTCGCGTCGTCCGCTGCGCGACCGCCACCGGTCGCCACCTCAGCCTCGCGCTCGACGCGCTCGCGGGCCTCGGGGTGGTTCGAGAGGAGGTAGAAGGTGTAGGTGAGCGCGAGCGCGGTCGTGTCGTGGCCGGCGAGCAGCATGGTGACCAGCTCGTCACGGAGGTTCTCGTCGGTCTGCTCGCCACGGTCGCGGGCGCGCAGCAGGACGGAGAGCAGGTCCATCGGCAGGTCGCCGTCGCCGTCGCCCGCCGGACCGGGCACCGCGACGCCCTCGGAGCCGGCGGGGTCAGCGCTCGGGTCGCGCTCCGTGCCGCGGCGGCGGTCGACGATCCCGTCGATGACGGATTCGAGGGTGTCGATCGCCGCGTCGAACTTCCGGTTCTCGCGGGTCGGCACCCAGTTCGGGATCAGGTACCGGCGGGGGTCCGGCTCGAACCGCGCGCCGAGCGGTTCGAGGTTCTTCTGGACCGTCTTCACCTCCTCGTCGGTGATGTCAGCCCCGAACATCGCCGAGACGATGATCTTCACGGTGAGCCGAGCGACTTCGAGCTGGACGTCGACGACTTCGCCGTCGCGCCAGTCGGCGAGCTGCGACCGGGTGTGATCGACCATCGTCGCGTCGAGCGCGCCGATCCGCCGGTTGTGGAACGAAGGGTTCGCGAGCTCGCGCTGGCGCTGCCACGTGTCGCCGTCGCTCATAAGGAGCCCGTCGCCGAGTAAGGCGTCCATCGCGTCGTCGCCGAACTGGGGCTTCCGGTAGCGCTCGGCGTCCGCGACGAGCACGCGCTCGACATCGGCGGGGTTCGTGAGCAGGTACGTCTCGCGGGGACCCAGATCCAGCCGCACAACGTCGCCGTAGCTGTCGGCGCAGGCGCGGAGGAAGCCGAACGGGTCGTCGGCGAACTGGCGACCGTTCCCGAACACGGGGTCTCCGAGGGGTCCGGGCGGCGTGACGGACATAGAATTTCTGGGGGTTGAGCGGTGTTAAACGTTCTGCGGAGCGCGAAGGAGAGACGCGGGACGCGACGAGGTTCGGACCGTCGAAAAGCGGCAGCGACGGTCAAAAAGCGGGACGAGAGAGAAGCGGCGACGGTCGAGGGGACGAAAGAGAAGCGGCGACGGTCGAGAGGACAGGAGAGAAGCGGCGACGGTCGAGACGGGACGGAAGAGAAGCGGCGGCGGTCGAGACGAGACGGGACGGCGCGAGCGGCCCGGTAGTGACGGTGCTACCGCGAGTCGAGCTGCTCGACGCGGGCGATCAGCTCGTCGACCGCCGCCTCCTGGTCGTCGGTGGCGTCGACGATGCGCTGGGTCGCCGCCTCGGTGCGGTCGGAGCGCTCGCGGACCGCCTCCAGCGACGAGGTGAGCTCCTCGACGGTCGCGGCCTGGTCGTCGGTGGTCCGGGCGACCTCCGCGACGCCCGCGGCCGCCTCGTCGACGGCGTCGGCGATCTCCTCCAGCGAGTCGAGGACCGTCTCGATCTCGGTGCCCGCGTCCTCGATGCGGTCGTGGGAGCGCTCGACGGCGGTCGTGGTCTCCGCGGACTGGGCCTGAAGCTTGTCGAGGCTCTCCGTGATCTCCTCGGTGTAGCCGCGGGTCTCGTCGGCGAGCTTCTTCACCTCCTCGGCGACGACCGCGAAGCCGTCCCCGCCCTCGCCGGCCCGGGCGGCCTCGATGTTCGCGTTCAAAGCGAGCAGGTTCGTCTGCTCGGCCACGTCGGAGATAACCTCGATGACCTCCTCGATGTCGTCCATGCGCTCGGAGAGCGCGCCGACGCTCTCGACTAACTCGTCGCCGATCTCGACGACGTCCTCGGTCGCCTGCCGGGCGTCCTCGCTTGCGTCGAGCCCCTCCTCGGCGGCGTCGGCGGCGGCGACCGCGGCGGTGTCGACCTCGTCGGCCGTCGCGGCGACCTCCTCCATCCCGGCCGAGAAGGACTGCATTTCGGAGACGCTCTCTTCGAGCAGCTCGTTCTGCTCGTCGACGTTCTCGGCGATGTCGGCGGCGGCGGCGCTCGCCTCGCCGACGGTCGCGTCGAGGTCGCGGGACTTCTCGTGGACGCCCGAGGAGAGCTGATCGAGGTTCTCGGCCATCTGGTTGACGACGCCGACGACTCGGAGTAAGTCCTCGCCGAGGACCACCTCGCACTCGTCGTGATAGACCGCGCGGGCGTCGAGGTTCCCCTCGCCGATCTCCTCGGCGGTCTCGCGGATCTCGGCGACGAGCTTCGCCGTGGCGTCGCGCTCGTTGACGTTCTCGGTGCGGTCGACGACGACCTCGGCGACGCCGACGAGCTCGCCGTCATCGTACATCGGCGTCGCCGTGAACTCGATGTGCTTCTCGTCGCCGTGCCGGTCGACCATCGTACTCGTGTCGCGGTAACGCGTCGTGTCGGAGTCGCAGCGCTCGACGCCGTACACCTCGTCGGCGGTCTCCGGCGCGTCGAGCACCTTGTCGGCGAGGGTGTCGGCCCGCCGGCCGTCGGGGTAAAACAGCTCGGAGACGTGACCGTGGCCGACGGCATCCTCGCGTTCGGCCCCGGTGAGCGAGACGATGGACTCGTTCCACTCGGCGACGTTGCCGTCGGCGTCGAGAATGAACGTGGGGACACTCGTCGCGTTGAACACCTGCTCGAACCCCGCGCCGGCGAGCGTCGCGGCGCGGTCGGCACCCTGCTCGTCGCTGATCTCGCACGTTTCGTCCCCCGACCCGTCCGGTTCGTCCTCGGTCGGCCCCGCGCCGTCGGACGGCCCGTCGAGGACGCCTCCGTCCGGCACCGACCGGGAGTCGCCGCCCCGCCCGAGTGCGCTGCGCAGACGCTCGCGAAGTCCCGTCATGTCTACGTTACGGTCTCCCAACCGGCTTCATAAACCGCACGTCCCGGAATTCACGTTTGATAATCCGAGTAGCCCCCAGCCCGCAGCGTTCAAACGCGTCGGGCGGCTACGCCGATCCGAGACCGATGGACGCCGACGCGGTGCGCGACCGGGCCGGAACGCTCCCGACAGAGCCGGGGGTGTATCAGTTCCGGGCGGGCGAGACGACGCTGTACGTCGGAAAGGCGCTCGACCTCCGCGACCGGGTGCGGTCGTACGCGGACCCGCGCTCCGGGCGGATCCGGGGAATGGTCGAGCGCGCGGACCGGATCGAGTTCGCGGTCACCGACACGGAGACGCAGGCGCTCCTCTTGGAGGCGAACCTCATTAAGCGGCTGCGGCCGCGGTACAACGTCCGGCTGAAAGACGACAAGTCGTACCCCCTTGTGGCCTTCACCGACCACGAGGTGCCGCGGATCGAGGTCACGCGCGACCCCGAGGCGGGCGCGGTCGCCTACGGCCCATTCACCGACGTGGGGCGCGTCGAGACCGTGGTGAAGGCGATCCGCGACGAGTACCGGCTGCGGGGCTGTTCGGACCACAAGTACGAGGGCCGCGAGCGGCCCTGTCTCGACTACGAGATGGGGATCTGCTCTGCGCCCTGTACCGGCGAGATCGACGCCGAGAGCTACGCAGAGGACGTGGCGGCGGCCCGCCGGTTCTTCGAGGGCGAGACGGGCGTACTCGCCGACCCCCTCCGGCGGCGGATGGAGGCCGCCGCCGAGGCCAACGAGTTCGAGCGCGCCGCGAACCTCCGAGACCGCTTGGAGGCCGTCGAGGCGTTCCACGGCGAGGGCGGCGAGGCCGTCAGCGACCGACGCGACGACCGGGTCGTCGACGTGCTGGCGGCCGCGGTCGAGGGCGAGGACGCCCGCGTGGCCCGGCTCCACAGCGAGCGCGGGCAGCTGGTCGACCGGAGCCGACACCGCTTGGACGCCGCCGCGGTGGGGGACGGCGGACGCGAGGGCGAAACCGGCAGTAGCGATCCCGACACCAACACCCCGGCCGCCGTCCTCGCGGCGTTCCTCGCGCAGTACTACGCCGAGCGGGCGTTCCCGGACGCCGTCCTCCTCGCGGAGCGCCCCGCGGACCCGGACGTGGTCGACTGGCTGGAGGGCGAGGGGGTCGCGGTGCGGGTGCCGGGGGCCGGCCGCGAGGCGAAGCTCGTCGAACTCGCGCTGAAGAACGCCCGGAAGCGCGGCGGCCGCGACGACCCCGTGGGCGCGCTCGGCGACCGGCTCGGGACCGCCCGCCCCGAGCGGATCGAGGGGTTCGACGTGAGCCACGCGCAGGGGACCGCCGTCGTCGGCTCCGACGTGTGTTTCGTCGACGGGAGCGCCGAGACCGCGGACTATCGGCGGAAGAAGCTCACCGAGCGCAACGACGACTACGCGAACATGCGCGAGCTGATCCGCTGGCGCGCCGAGCGCGCCGCGGAGGGCCGGGACGACCGCCCCGACCCCGACCTCCTCCTGATCGACGGGGGCGAGGGACAGCTCGGGGCCGCCCGCGACGCTCTCGCGGAGACCGGCTGGGACGTGCCCGTCGCCGCGCTCGCGAAGGCCGAGGAGCTGGTCGTGACGCCGACCGGCACCCGCCGCTGGGACGACGACGCCCCCGAACTCCACCTGCTCCAGCGCGTGCGCGACGAGGCCCACCGCTTCGCCGTCTCCTACCACCAGACCGTCCGCGACGAGGTGGAGACGGTCCTCGACGACGTGCCGGGCGTCGGTCCCGAGACGCGCCGCCGGCTGCTCCGGCGGTTCGGCTCGGTCGAGAACGTGCGCGAAGCCTCGCGAGACGACCTCACCGACGTCGACGGCGTGGGCGACGCGACGGCCGACACGCTCTGCGAACGTTTATAAATCGACCTGCGGGGGCGCGCGCCTCCGAGGCCGCACCGCGGTCGAGGAGCGCCGCGCGAGGGAGTCGGTCGCCGGAGCAACGTGGAGGCGACCGACGAGGCTGGGGAGGCGTGGGGTGCTGGTGCGGGGCGGGACTCGAAGGGGCAGTCGCGAGGGCGAAGCACGGCGACGCAAGCACCACAACGAGGGAGCGAACGAAGTGAGTGACCGAGTGAGGAGCGCA
>PXST01000021.1:37901-45398 GCA_003023405.1 Halobacteriales archaeon SW_8_68_21 | reverse complement strand
TGTGGTGTCCGGTTCACCCAGCGGCTTGGATGACACCGAACGACCACGGCTCACATCAGATCACCGCTTACGCCGGAGCGCAGGGGGCGTGATCCTCATGGGATGAGTCGGACAGGCCGACTCTGCGAAACCGAGCCGACTTGAACGGCCCGAGTCCGCGGTGCGTTCTTCGCGTATCAACCAAACGAGCTTGTACACTTAAGCACGTCGGAACGCTTCGACCAGCCGCGTCGGCGGCTAGCCGGTGCCCCCACGTCGGAGGCTCCTCGCACTTCTTTGAACGCCCGGGTCGTATTTAACTCCGTCGAACCATCTGCGCCACGTCATGCGATTTCATGGAACGATTCGAGGATTACCGGGCAGACGGGACGCGATGGTATCGGAGTAAGACGGTTGCGGTCGAAGGGCCACGTGAACGGGATTTACAGGTGTGTTTATACGAGATTTGTCATAATTTTGATCGGGGTTCGGCTCGTCGGTCACGCGCGCGATGAGGTGAAAACTGACTCTGCGGGACAACCGGTCATTTATACCACGGGCGTTTATAAGGGAGGGGGACACATATAAAAGCGAACGATGACGAACCCAGCAGACTCGATCGAGATTCAAAACGTTGTTGCATCGACGGGTATCGGTCAGGAACTCGATTTGGAGGCCCTCGCAGAGGACCTTCCGGGAGCGGATTTCAACCCCGACAACTTCCCTGGCCTCGTGTACCGGACCCAAGAGCCGAAGGCGGCTGCGCTCATTTTCCGTTCAGGCAAGATCGTCTGTACGGGCGCAAAGAGCATCGATGATGTCCACGAGGCGCTCGGAATCATCTTCGAAAAGCTCCGAGGCCTCCAAATCCCCGTTGAAGACGATCCGGATATCACCGTTCAGAACATCGTGTCGAGCGCGGATCTCGGACACAACCTCAACCTCAACGCCCTCGCGATCGGTCTCGGTCTCGAAGACGTGGAGTACGAGCCGGAGCAGTTCCCCGGACTCGTCTACCGGATGGACGAGCCCGAAGTAGTCATCCTCCTCTTCGGAAGCGGAAAGATCGTCATCACGGGCGGCAAACGTACCGACGATGCCGAGGAAGCGGTCGGGGAGATCGTCGAACGCATCGAAGGGCTCGGTCTCCTCGGCTGACGCGGTCTCGCATCGATCGGTCTGTTCGGAACCCTCGTTTCGACGGAGGCCAGCAGTACGCCGGGCGACTGACACCGGGTGGCCGGTCCAGTCCGATTACGCTTCCCCGTCGTCTTCGGTGAGGACCTCTTTCACGACGCTCGGATCCTCCAGCAGTTGGTGTTTGGTGTAGCTGCCCTCGGCGCTGCCGCCGCTGTGTTTCGACCGCTCGATGATGTCGAGGAACGCGTGTTCCTTCAGGAGATCGCGGACGCGTCGAAGCGAGAGACTGTCGGAACCTTCCTGTCGACAGATGTTCTCGTATATCTCGTACACCCGGCTCGTTCGGAACCCGTCCTGCCGACCGTTCGAGAGCGACAGCAGCGCGAGGGCCTGAAGGACGTACCGCGAGTGCGGCGTGGACCCGCGAATGAGCTCTCGGAACCGGTCGGTCTCCGCACGCTCGCGCGCTTGTGTGACGAACTCCTCGCGGACCGTGGGTTCGCCGTTCGCCTGAGCGATCTCTCCGGCGTACCGGAGGATGTCAATCGCCTTCCGGGCGTCACCGTGTTCGCGCGCGGCGAGCGCAGCGGCGCGCGGAATCGTCGACGGCTCGAGGACATCGTCGTGGAAGGAATCCGCACGCGCCTGCATGATCTCACGGAGTTGATTCGCGTCGTACGGCGGAAAGACGAACTCGCGTTCACAGAGGCTCGATTTGACGCGTTCGTCCATCCGGTCTTTGTATTGGATCTTGTTGCTGATCCCGACGACACCGAGCTTACAGTCGGTGATCTTTCCGGCCTCGCCGGCGCGGGACAGCTGCATCAGGATGGCGTCGTCGTCGAGTTTATCGATCTCGTCGAGGAGGATCAGGACGACGTCGTACCGCTGATCGAGGATCCGCCAGAGGCGCTTGTAATACGTGGACGTCGAGAGCCCCTTATCGGGCACGTTGATTCCGGTTTCGTCGGGGTCGTTGACGCCCTCGGCGATCGTCTGGACCGCTTGCGTCTCGGTGGTGTCTTGCGCGCAGTCGACGTAAGCGAACGTCGCCGTGACGCTCTCCTCGCTGGCTGTCGAAACGAGCCGCTTCGAGACGTACTTCGCACACAGCGACTTTCCAGTGCCAGTCTTCCCGTAGATGAGCACGTTGCTCGGACTCTGTCCGAAGATAGCCGGGTTGACCGCCGTCGCTAGGTCGGCTATCTCGTCGTCTCGGCCGACGATACGGCCCTCACCCGGAAGGTGGCTGATCTCGAGGAGCTCCTTGTTCGCGAAGATGGGGTCCTCTCTGGTGAAGAGGTCGTCCGCTGCGTCCATGAGGGAGACACCGCGTTTCCGGTGAAATGCGTTCCGTTTCGTCACCGCGCGCAGGGAGTGAGCGGAGTGCTGATCGGTGTTCGAGACACACACCGTGTTTCCGGTGAAACGGGGGATGGGTGGGGGGTCTCACGGGGCGGGCCGAACCCGAATGAGGAGGTACGGTCACAATCGAGGGTCGGGGGAAACACCAATGAGAGAAGATCTCGATCAGAGGAGACGAGAACCCCGATCAGAGGAGTGGGGACAGCAGTCTGAGGACCAAGGCGGCAGCAACGCGAGGGCGTCGGCCCGTCGCATTTCACCGGAAATAACGTGTACGACGGAGTCACCGGATCAGCCCTCAGCGGGCCGTATTTCAGTTCGCTTGGCGAGCTATACTCTAGACTGGGTAATAAAATCTGTTGTTCTACATCAGACACAAATAGATCCTAGCGCCTCCACCCACACCCACCGATACCCAACCCACACTCTACCGACACCCCACCCACACCCTACCGATACCTCACCCACACCCTACCGATACCACCCATTTCACCGGAAACACGGTGTGTCTCTCCGACCGGAAACAAACTCCACCGTTCCGCGAGTTCCCGTTTGAGGGAGTCCCAGACCGGACGTCCGACCGGAGACCGGTTCAGGTGGCGAGCGTGTACGCATCCGTCCCGCCGACGGCGACCAGATTCGCCGCCGCGGTGCGTGATGACGTCGGGAGACGGCAGATCCTCTTCCGTCAGCACCGAAACGGGAACGACCGTCACCACGCCCGGATCGTACTCCACGACGCCGACGAGGCGAGGCCACGGGTCTCGAACCGCTGTTCCGGTCGTTGATAAAGGCGACGTAACCCGGAACGAAACTGACCACGGCCACTCACGCGTTCCACACCCACTCACGCGTTCCGCACCCACTCACGTGTCCCGTACTCACTCACACATCCCGCATCCACTCACGCATTCCGCACCCACTCACGTGTCCCGTACTCACTCACGCATCCCGCACCCGCTCACGCGTCCCATGGCCGCACACGATTCCGGTCCGGACGCGACGAGAGGGATCTCATGCGGGCGCGACGTAGCTGCTTTCGCGTCGATGCGATGTTCCTACGCTGCTCTCGTGTGGACGCGACGCGGTTACTCCTGTGCGTCCACGACGGCGACGCTGGCGAGGTTGACGATGTCTTTCACCTCGTCGCCCCGCTGGAGTACGTGGACCGGCTCGTCCATGCCGACGAGCATCGGTCCGATGGCCTCCGCACCACCGAGCCGCTGAAGCAGCTTGTACCCGATGTTCCCGGCTTCGAGGTTTGGGAACACGAGGACGTTTGCCGCGTCGTCGAGTTCGGAGAACTCGTAGGTCCCGTTGAGGATGTCGTCGACGACCGCGGTGTCGGCCTGCATCTCGCCGTCGACGGGGAAGTTGACGCCGTCGTCCGACTGGAGGATGTTCACCGCGTCCCGCGGCTTCCGCGTCCCCTCATTGTCGACGCTGCCGAAGTTGGAGTACGACAGCATCGCCGCACGGGGTTCGACGTTGAATCGTCGCGCGAGGTCGGCGGTGTGGCGCGTCACCTCCGCCAGCGTCTCCGCGTCCGGGTCTTGGTTGACCGTCGTATCGGCACAGAAGATGACCCGGTTCTTGAACGTGAGCATGTACACACCGGCGACGGTGTCCGTGTCCTCGGCCGATCCGACGATCTGAAGCGGTGGCCGGAGCGCCGACGGGTAGTGGTGCGTGAGTCCGGTGAGCATCGCGTCGACATCGCCGGCTTCCACCATGACGCTGGCGAGGTAGTTGGTGTCCCGCTTGACCAAGTCGTTCGCCTCGCGTTCGGTGATCCCCTTGCGCTTGCGGAGCCCGTACAGCCGCTCGCCGTATCCGGAGACGTCGCGGTCGGCTCGGAGAGCTGGTAGGCCGCGCGGATCATCTTCTCGTCGGTGCCCTCGGCGAGTGCGATCCGCTTCGGGTCGCTCTTCGCTTTGTTCAACACGACGCGCATCATTTCGCGAGACTTCCCGAGCCGCGCCTCGAGCCGCTCGCGGTACTTCGCTAAGTCGATCTCGGTCCGCGCGCAACCGGACTCCATCGCTGCCTCCGCGACTCGCGGGGCCAACTCGAACAGCACCCGCGGATCGAGCGGCTTCGGGATGACGTAATTGGGACCGAACTGAAGTGGGTCGTCGCCGTACGCCTTCACGACCGCGTCCGGGACGTCCTTGCGCGCGAGGTCGGCGAGCGCCTCCGCGGCGGCCGCCTTCATCTCCTCGTTGATCTCCGTCGCGCGCACGTCGAGCGCGCCGCGGAACAGGAAGGGGAACCCGAGGACGTTGTTCACCATGTTCGGGTAGTCCGACCGCCCCGTCGCCATGATCACCGTGTCCTCGCGGGCGTCCTTCGCGTCCTCGTAGGTGATCTCCGGGTCCGGATTCGCCATTGCGAAGATGATCGGGTCGGCGGCCATCGATCGCACCATCTCCTGTGAGACGATACCACCGACGGAGAGCCCGACGAACACGTCGGCACCCTCCATGGCGTCGGTGAGGTCTCCGCCCTCGATCCGGCTGGCGAACTGGCTTTTGTACTCGTTCACCTCGCCCGCTTCGACGCGCTCCTCGGTGATGATGCCCGAGGAGTCACACATCGTGATATTCTCTTTGCGTGCGCCGAGCGAAACGTAGAACTGGGCCGTTGCGATGGCGGACGCGCCGGCACCGGAGAAGACGATGTCCAGTTCGGAGAGCTCCTTGCCGGAGATGTCGACCGCGTTCATCAGCGCCGCGCCGGAGATGATCGCGGTTCCGTGCTGGTCGTCATGGAACACCGGCACGTCCATCTCCTCGCGGAGCCGCTCTTCGATCTTGAAACACTCGGGGGCCTTGATGTCCTCTAAGTTTATTCCACCGAACGTCGGCTCCATCGCTTTCACCGCCTCGCAGAACGGGTCGACGGAGTCGATCTCCAGCTCAATGTCGAACACGTCGATGTCGGCGAAGCGCTTGAACAGCACGCCCTTGCCCTCCATGACGGGCTTCGACGCGGACGCGCCGATGTCCCCGAGTCCGAGGACGGCGGACCCATTCGACACGACGCCGACGAGGTTCCCCTTCGCCGTGTACTCGAAGACCGACTCGGGGTCTGCCGCGATGTCGCGACACGGGGCCGCGACTCCCGGTGAGTACGCCAGAGAGAGGTCTCGCTGTGTGTTCGTGGGCTTCGTCGTCTCGATCTCGATCTTTCCGGGCGGCTCCTGTCGGTGGTACCCCCGCGCGTCGTCGTCCAGTCCCATGTCTCCCTCCATTCATGAACGGAGTAAAAAACTATCCGATGGTGTCGGGTATGCGATTCGACGTTCGACGATCCGCTCAGCCGCGAGCGCCGGACACTCATTCCTCGTTTGCGTCCGGTTCCGGGGCCAACGGGGCCGAATCCGGATCGATACCAGCAAGCGTCGAGACCTCGTAGGCGATCAGGTACGTCCGCGCCACCAGTCGGACCGGAAGCGCGAGAGCCACCGTGGCGGCGACCGCACAGACCAGCACCACGACGAGGACGACGCCGCCCGCGGTCGTCCCGACCAGCGCTCCGAGCCCGCCGAGCGGGACCGCCGCGAACACCAGCGTGACGAGAGCGAACACGCCGACGACGCCGCCCACGACGGCGACCGCGACGGCCTGAACGAACCCGACGCCGGACGCGACGACCGCGTGGACCGCGAGGTAGGCGACGACATCGAGCGGCGAGTCCCGGACCGACGACCACACCCGACGCCACCCGGCAAGGACGCTCGTCTCGCGGGCGACCATCGTCGGCGAGACGAGTTCGAACGTGAGCCGACTCCCGAGGACACAGGTCGCCCCGAACGTGACGCAGAACGCGCCGAGCGCCGCGGTTCCGACCATCGACAGGCCGGAGAGACCGCCGGTCGGAACGCCGAGCAGGCGGGCCGCCTCGGGGTCGAGAGCGACGGCGAACGCGACGGTGGGGACCGCGGCCGCAGTCGCGAGCGCCGCCGTGACGCCGAGGAGTCCCAGCGCCTGTCGGAACCGAGCGCGGAACGGTCGCCGGAACGCGACATCGTTCGTCGCGAGCGCGTCGTAGAAGACGAGCCGAAACGCGACCGAACACGCGGCGAGAGCGACCGCGACGACCAGCGCGCAGCCGACGACTGCGACCACGAGCGCGTCGTCGAGGCCCGCGACGCGCTCGGCAGTCCGGGCGACGATGCGCCCGGCAGTCCGGGCGACGACGCGCTCGGCAGTCCGGGCGACGACGCGCTCGATGTCGATCGATGTCGATCCCACACCCGGCGGCGTCGCCTCGGTAACGGTCGGGGCCGACTCGCCTCCCATGGGAGAAATCTCGGTCCGGAGGCCGACTCCGGGGGCCGAAACCCCAACGGCCGACTGAGCGACTCGCGACGCGCCCATCGTGCCGCCGGCCATCACGAGGGCGAGGAGCGCGAGCTTCGCCCACCGCACTGCCTCGAAGGGGAAGAGGAACCGCCGCGTCGCGTCGACGGCACGGTCAAGTGCGTCGACGGCGTGCCAGCTCATACTGGCCGTTCGACGAAGAGCGTCAAATAGGCTGTCACCCGCATTGCCGAGGATGACCCCACGACCCGCAGCCGTTTAGGGGGGACGCGACGAATCGACCCCCATGAAGATCCGTGGCGAACGCGAGTGTCAGTCCTGCGGCACGCGCTGGTCGTACTACGAGACCGGGTCCGTCGCGTGTCCGAGCTGCGGCGACCTGCGTAGCATCGGCGTCGACGCCCGCACCGCACACACCGACGCGGCCGTCACGCTCGATCTCTCCGCACACCGAGAGCGGTTCGGCGACGCGCCGGAGGCCCTCCCCCGTTCGGGGGTGGACTCCCTCCAGTCGGACCTCCGGGAGTACTGCCGGAAGCGAGGGTTCATCGACGGCGGGCGGCTCGCGCCCCTCGACGACACCTACCTCGCGGCCCGCGAACTGCTGGAGGCCGTCGATTGCTTCGAGCGGCTCCGGGACCCGACCGACGCCGACTGCGAGTACCTCCTTCGGCTGCTCGCCGGGGCC
>PXST01000021.1:0-37884 GCA_003023405.1 Halobacteriales archaeon SW_8_68_21 | reverse complement strand
CGACATCAACACCGGCACCGACGACTCCGACGGGACCGAAGCCGACGACACCGACGAGACCGAAGCCGACGACGCCGACGGGACCGAAGCCGACGACACCGACGAGACCGAAGCCGACGACGCCGACGGGACGGAATCCGGGCCGACGGTCGCAGTCGAGGGAGAACGGCCCGAAGCCAGAACCGGGCCGGCCCGCGACGCCTTCGAGCGCCTCCGCGACCGCGTCACCCGCGTCGACGCGCTCGGTGGCGACGTGCCGCCCGCGGCCGCGGACGCCCTCGCCGAGGCCGCCGACGCGATCGGGGTGTACGTTCGGACCGGCGACGAGGAAGCGCTGGCGCGCGCCGACGACAGTATTGACGACGCTTCGGTCGACGACCTCGATCCGACGGACCGGTGAATAAAAGTCGTTGTCCTGTGCCGCCCGTCTACGAACCGATTACTCCGCGTCCGGCGCGACCACCGTGTTCGAGAGGGTCCCGACCCCCTCGTAGGTGATATCGACGCGCTCGCCGGGTTCGACGAGACCGGGGTTCGCGGGGCTGCCGAAGGCGATACAGTCCCCCGGTTCGAAGGTGAACCGCTCCGAGAGGTACGAGACGATCTCGTGTGGCCCGAACAGCATCAGCTCCGTGTTGGCGTCCTGACGCGTCTCGTCGCCGACGGTGGTCTCGATGTCGAGATTCGTCGGGTCCACGTCGGTCTCGATCCACGGCCCGAGCGGTGCCGACCCGTCGAACGCCTTGCGCGCGGTCCGGCCCTGCTGGTCAAGCGCGTCGACATCGTTCATGACCGTGTAGCCCCGCACGACATCCGGCACCTCCGCGGGCGCGAGGTCGCGGCAGCGCTCGTCTATCACCGCCACCAGTTCGCCGGCGTAGGTCAGTTCATCGGTCCACTCGGGGTACCGAATCGCCTCGCCGTGCGCGAGCAGACTCGTCGGCGGCTTGATGAAGAAGTCCGGCTCCTCGGGCCGCTCGTAGTCCATCTGGTCGAGCGTCTCCGCGTAGTTTCGGCCGACGCAGTACAGCGCACTCGGGTCACACGGGGGGAGCAGCCGCCCGTCGCGACCGACTTCGTAGCGACCGTCGTCGGCGACGACCGCACCGTCGTCGTAGCGGCCAGCCACGGGACCGTCCGGGGTAAGCAGTCGAGCGAGTCGCATGCGGACACGTGCGTGCCACATCTTGAAAAGGATCGGTGACCGGCGGCGCGCAGCACCCCAACGACGACGGGAGCGACATCAGTCGCCGACGGCGTCGTCCTCGTCGTCGCCCTCGCATACGCCGTCGTCAGGATCGATCCCGATCACGACGCCGGACCGGATCTCCAGCGCGGTGTCGAACTCCTCACGTCGGCCGCTCCCGGAGCCGATCCGTTCGACGGCCGCCTCGTGGGCCCGAGTCACGGCGTCGCGCTCGCGCTCGGTGAGTCCGAGTCGGTCGCCGACCGCCTCCCAGTGATCGGGTTCGACCAGAAACGTCTCGCGCTCCGGCTCGGCCGCTATCCGCTCGTAGCGCCGGCGGTACGCGTCGATCCTGGGTCCGAGGTCGGCCTGAACGCGCGCGAGAAGCGCCGGGACGTGAGCGGCCGGCACGCTGGCGAGCGCGGCCGTCTTCACCAGCGCGGTTCCCTCGATTGGGTACGAGCCGGGGCCAGAATCCGATCCGGCGGTCGCGTCGTCGTCGGACATCACCCGCCGGCGCGCATCGCTTTCTGCCGGTACTTCGGGAGGAGATCGGCGAGCGCGTCGGGATCGCCCGCGAACTCGGCGGTCACCTCCGTGATCTCGATCGCGGCTGCGGCGGTCACCTTCTCGGCGCTGAGGGTCACTCGCCACCCGTCGCCGTCCACGCGGGTCGCCTCTGCGGGGTCGTCGGTCCCCACCAGCTCCCGCCTCGGCCGGGGGAAGACCCGGCGCGTTCCCGTCGTCGTCGACCTCTTTGACCGACGCGGGCGCGTCGTCCGTCATGCGCCCCCCGCGACCGGCGGGAAGACGGAGAGACGGTCGCCGTCCCCCATCGGCGTGTCGAGGCCGTCAAGATGGAGGACCTCGCGACCGTTCTTCAGGACGTTGATCTGCGGCGCGAGCTCACCGTCGGCGATCAGGCGGCCAGCCATCCCCTCGTACTCCGACTCCAGTTCCCGCAGCACGTCGCCGACCGTGGAGCCGTCGGCGAACTCCGCGTTCACCGTCTTCCCGCCGGCGGCCTCGCGGAACGTCGCGAAGAACCGCAGTTCCAGTTCCATACATGTGTGTCGTGTTGCGGTGGGTTAAAATCGGTCGGCCGCGGAAGGCGATGGTCGAGAAACTACAGGTCGGACAGCCGGATTCCGTCTTCGACCAGCCGGAAGTTGCGTTCGCGGTCGAGGTCGTCGGCGAGCCACTCGTGGTCGTACAGCTGGCCGATGAGTTCGAGGTAGAGGTTCCGCCACGCGATGGCGTAGATTGGCGATTGCCCCCACGCGCGCAGTTCCGGGACGAACTCGTGGTACGTGCTCGCTTGCGTCTCCATGCGCTCGACCGCGTCGGCGACGACCTCGGCCGCCTCGTCGGGGTCCGCTTCGGCGAGGGCCTCGTTCAGTCGCGACTGGATCCCCGCGATGGCGCGTCGTATGTCCCGTTCGGCCGTCTCTTCCTCCTCCGGGAGAGACTCGACGACCCCCTTCGGCACGCCGAGTTCGATCTCTGGCATGCGATCAATTCGGCGGAGCGCGCTAAAAAACCCGTCCACCCAGAGTCTAGCTCCCGGGGTCGGCTCACGGGGTCGGCGCGGCCTTCTGGAGCGCGGTCTCGGCGACGTTGCCGCCGTAGTCGGCCGACCGGAGGACGGAGTCGACGACCAGCCCGAGCAGCTGTGCGCGCGTCGGGTCGAGTTCGCGGAGGAGCTCGTCGATGGCGCGGACGCGTTCGTCGATCGCTCTGACGCCGGTTCGCGCCTCGTTCGCCCGGCGTGTCGCCGCCTCGGTGTCCTCGTCGAACAGCGCGTCCATCGCCGTGTCGATCACGTCGACGGCGTCGCCGTGGAGGTCGCTCACCGCCTCGACAACCTCGTCGGGCAGCGGGTCGTCGATTTTCAGCGTCAGGTGCGCGATCTTCGTCGCGTGGTCGCCGATTCGCTCCAACTGACGAGCGCTGGAGTGGTAGTCGAAACACTCCTCACGCGGGAGTCCGAGCTCTTCTGCGGCCTTCGGCGTCCGCAGCGTGGCGCGGAAGATCCGTGAGACGACGAGCCACAGGCGGTCGAGGTCGTCATCGCGACCGATGACGTCGTGTGCGAGGTCGTGGTCCCGCTCCACGAGCGCGGTGATGGCGTCTTCGAGCATCGACAGGGAGATCAGCCGCATCCGGGTGACCGCGTTGTGGATGGAAAGCTCCGAGGAGTCGAGCAAGTCCTGGACGACGACGCAGCCGCGCGTCTCCTCTAACACCTCCAGCCCGACGAGGCTCTGGACCGCGTCGCGGATCGTCGAGCGCTGCTCAGTGCTGATCTCGGCCGCCTCCAGTTCGATGACGTCGAAGCCGCTGACGTACATCGTCGTCACCGCACGGCGGAGCGCCTGCCCCGACAGGTCGGCGATGTCGAGCGTTCCCCGCGTCCGCTCCGCGTCCGAGCGCGGTGTGAGGAACAGCGAGTCGCCGTCCGGGTGGAACTCGATCTCCGTCCCGGCCTCGACGTCGTTGTCTGTCGCCCACGTCTTCGGAATCGAGACGGTGTACGTCGATCCGCCGGTGACCTGGACCTTCCGCGTTTCCATACCTCACCCTCTGGAGCGAGCCACCTTAATTTTGGCCAAAATATATACCTCGGTACTCGTCGGTACGTTCCGGTCCATTCGGCCTCAAGCGCCAATAGGCCGGCAGGGGCGAAATCGAAAGATCAAAACTGCGTCTATGAGGACAATATTATATAGGAATATATAGTTGAGACGTTCCGCGGTCCTTCGGACCGACCCGCTCACATCACGCGGTTGCGCAGGTCGTCGCCGGCGTCCAGCCGCGCGACGTTGTCGGCGAGGATGTCGGCGACGCGCTCGTAGTACTGGGGGGTGTGGCCGGCGTTGTGCGGCGTAATTGTCGCGTTCGACAGCCCCCAGAGCGGGTGGTCTTCCGGGAGCGGCTCGGGATCGGTGACGTCGAGCGCCGCGCCGCGGATGCGGTTGTTCCGCAGTTCCGTCACCAAGGCGTCGGTGTCGACGACCGGGCCGCGGGCGATGTTTACTAAGACCGCGTCGGGCCGCATCGTTCGGAGCGCGTCGGCGTCGACCAATTCACGCGTCGTCTCAGTGAGCGGACACGACAACACGACGTACTCCGCGTCGGTGACGGCCTCGTGGAACTCGTCGAAGCCGTACACCTCGTCGGTCGGACCGCCCTTCTCGGGCGAGTAGCGGACGCCGACCGTCTCGACATCGAACGACTCCAACCGGTCGACGACCGCCCGCCCGATGGCACCGAGTCCGACCACCGCGACCGTCGAGCCGTACACCTCCGTCGTCTCGTAGGTGCGCCACTCGCGGCGGGACTGCTGGCGGTACGCGCGGTGAAACTGACGCGCGTGGGCGATCATCGACCCGACGACGTGTTCGGCGATGTTCGCCCCGTGGACGCCGGACGCGTTCGTCACGGCGACCCCGTGGTCGGCGAGGGGGTCGCGAGGGAGATGCCCCGTGCCCGCGAACACGCAGGCGAACAGTTCTAGCTCCTCGGCGACAGCGAGCAGGTCCTCGTCGATGTTGAGACCGACCGCTACCCGCGCGGACCGGATGAACTCTCGCTCCTCCGTCGGGGTTCGCGCTCGCACGACCTCGGCGTCGGGGAGTCGTTCGCGGATCGCGGCCGCCAGTTCGTCGGGTCCCAGTCCGTGGATCGTCTGTCGTAACACGAGGACATCCGGATCGCTCATGGCCCGTATGTCACCTCGCTCGGTGAAAAGCGTGGTCGTGACCGATTGTTGACCCCGGTGGAACCGTTGCCGCGAACCGATGGAGTCTCCGCCTCGGCCGACCGATGATTCCCGCGACCAACGGGACCGGTAGTTCCTGTGCCACGGTGTATGGTCCGTGTTGTGGTGCCGTGCGGCGACGAGTATAAACCAGTTGATGATCACACGCTGACGGGAGTCCGCCCGAGACAGCGCCGGGAGAGGGCGATTCGCGGCTGTCCCGGACGCTAAAACCGGTTACGACAGCGCAGCGTCGAACGCGGCCCGGAGGTCGGCCTTCATGTCGTCGACGTGTTCGATCCCAACCGATACGCGGACGAGGCCGTCGGTCAGTCCCGCAGCGAGCCGCTCCTCGCGCGGGATGGCGGCGTGGGTCATCGCGGCCGGCTGCTCGATGAGGCTCTCGACGCCGCCGAGCGACTCCGCGAGCGTGAACACCTCCGTTTCGCTGACGACGGTCGAGGCCTGTTCGAGGGTTCCGTCCAGTTCGAACGAGAGCATGCCGCCGAAGTCGTCCATCTGCTCGGCCGCCAGCTCGTGGTCCGGGTGTGACTCCAGTCCGGGGTAGTAGACGCGCTCGACCGCGTCGTGTCCCTCCAGCCACTCGGCGAGCGCCATCGCGTTCTCGCAGTGGCGGTCCATCCGGACGGGGAGCGTCTTCGTCCCGCGGAGGACGAGGAAGGCGTCGAACGGTCCCGGCGTCGCGCCGACGGAGTTCTGGTAGAAGCCGAGCCGCTCGTCCAGCTCCGCGTCGTCGACGATGAGGGCACCGCCAATGGTGTCCGAGTGGCCGCCGAGGTACTTCGTCAGCGACTGGGAAACGATGTCCGCGCCGTGTTCGAGCGGGCGCTGGAGGTACGGCGTCGAGAAGGTGTTGTCGACCGCACAAAGCGCGTCCGCCTCGTGGGAGATATCGGCGAGCGCGCCGATGTCGTTGACGTTCATCAGCGGGTTCGTCGGCGTCTCGACCCACACCAGCTCCGTCTCCTCGCGCACGGCCTCGCGAACCGCGTCGTGGTCCGTGGTGTCGACGAAGCTGGTCTCGATGTCGTACTCGTCGTACACCTGCGTCAGGATTCGGTGGGTCCCACCGTACACGTCGTCGCCCGCAACGACGTGGTCGCCCGCGGACAGCAGGTTCAGGACGGTGTTGATCGCGCCCATCCCCGAGGAGAAACAGCGGGCGTGGCTGCCCGACTCCAGCGAGGCAAGGTTCGCTTCGAGGTCGGTGCGCGTCGGGCTCCCGGTCCGGCTGTACTCGTAGCCACGGTGTTCGCCCGGCGCGTCCTGCTCGTAGGTGGAGTTCGCGTGGATCGGAGTCATCAGCGCCCCCGTCTCCGGGTCCGGCTCCTGGCCGGCGTGGATCGCGCGGGTCTCGAAGCGGCGGTCGTCGGCGCTGTTGCCGTCGCTGTCGTCGGATCGGTCGTTCATAAGTGAGCCCCGTCGCCGAGGGAAGTGACTCTTCCCCTTTGGATCGTCCACGACGGGACACGCGTCGCTCGCGGTATCAGACGGAACCGTTTATACGACGAGACGCGTCGCTCGCGGTGTGAGAATGGATGCTCGGTCAGGGATTTGAACCCTGGTCGTCGGCTGACTTCCGAACCGGCGCTGACGCGCCGCGTCCGCCGAAAGGCCAACATGATTGGCCGGACTACACCAACCGAGCGCAAATAGTGTTTACGCCGGGGACAATTTAACTCTTCTCAACTCCCACCAGCGTGAGAGGAGGACGCACGCGACCGCGACGCGGTCGCCGTTGCGCGCGCCGCGCCGCTCTGCGTTACTCGTCGACGTCGACCGTCTCGATCTCGACGGCCTCGCGGGGGTCGTCGTTGCGGCCGGTCGGCACGCCGCCGATCTCCTCGACGACGTCCATCCCGTCGATAACCTGTCCGAAGACGGCGTGTTTTCCGTCGAGGTGCGGGGTGGCGTCGAGCGTGATGAAGAACTGCGAGCCGTTCGTGTTCGGACCGGAGTTCGCCATCGAAAGGATTCCGGGTCCGTCGTGGGTGAGGTCGTCGTGGAACTCGTCGTCGAACTGGTAGCCGGGGCCGCCGCGGCCGTTCTCCATCGGGTCGCCGCCCTGGATCATGAAGTCGTCGATGACGCGGTGGAAGACGATGCCCTCGTACAGCGAGTCGCCGCGGACCTCGCCCGTCTTGGGGTCCTCCCACGTGTTCGTGTCCGGGGCCGGCTCCGCGTCGGCGGCGGGGTCGTGACGGGCTAAGCCGAGGAAGTTCTCGACCGTCTTCGGCGCGCGGTCGGCGAGCAGCTCGACGACGATCTCGCCGTGGTTGGTCTGAAGCGTCACTTGGGGGTTGTCGGGATCGTGAATCTCTCGTGCCATGGCCGGCGAGAGGGACGCGCGCCGGAAAACCCTACCCATCCGCGCGGGTGGTCCGCATACTCGTCCACGCGGGTGGTCCACTTACCCGTCCGCGCGGGTGGTCCACCTACCCGTCCACGCGGGTGGTCCACCTACCCGTCCACGCGGGCGGTCCACCGACCGCGAACACCGCGCTTATCAAGGAACGTCGCCGACGCGTCGACATGAGTTCGACCACAGTCTCGACCGTCGCCGCGCTCCTCGTCGGGGTGACGGTCGGCGCGCTGTTCGCGTTCCTCCGCGTCCCGATTCCCGCGCCGCCGGAGCTGCCGGGCGTGGTGGCGATCGTCGGGATGTACTTTGGGTTCAAGCTGGTCGGCTACGCCGGCGTCGGCTTCGACCTGCTCGACGCGATCGGATTCTGACCGCCACGCTCAACCGACCGCTCCGCCGGTATCGTTTTCCGCCGGCCGGGAGCAGTGTCACACATGTACGACGAGATCCTCCTACCCGTCGCACCCGGCAACGGGGCGAACGACGCGGTCGGGCACGCGGTCAGTCTCGCCGAGCGCTACGACGCGACGGTCCACGTCGTCTCCGCCGCCGACACCACGGACGACACGCTCGCGGGACCGCGGACCGGCGCGTTCTCGGAGCGGCTGGCCGACGCGGCCGCGGAACGCGTGGAGGCGGTGACCACCGAGCTGGAGGCCGCTGGTGTGGAGACTGTCGGCAGCGTCGTCCGCTGCGAGCCGCTCGAAGCGATCGAGAACGCGATTGACGACGGCGCTGACATCGTCGTCATGCCGAGCCACACCCACCGGGGGATCCGCCGACTCCTCCTCGGGAGCGTGACGGAGAAGGTCATCCGCGTCGCGTCCGTGCCCGTGGTGACGGTTCCGATGGACGAATCGGAGGCGGGAGAAAAGGGAGGCAACTCGGACGCCGACGGCGCGAGCGAGGCGGCGAGCGACCGAGACGCGGGCGGCGCGTCGGGGATCCGGTGACCAGCGATTCCCCCGCGCGGGAGACCGTCACCCGAGCGTTCCGCGTCGCGTACGACGGCCGCGGGTACGCGGGATTCCAGCGCCAGCCGCACGCGCACACCGTCTCGGACGCGCTCCTCGACGCGCTCGCTGAACACGGGGTCGTCGAGCGCGGCGACGGGCCGACCCACGCCACGCCGCCCGGCTACGCCGCCGCCGGTCGGACGGACGCCGGGGTCTCGGCGGTGGCACAGACCGTCGCGTTCGAGGCACCGACGTGGCTCACGCCGCGCGCGTTCAACGGACACCTGCCGGGGACGGTCCGCGTGTGGGCCGCCGCTGACATCGGAGACGACTTTCACGCGACCCACGACGCGGTCCGACGGACGTACCGGTATCACCTCTACGCGCCCGCCGCCGGCGACGGCGACGATGGCGGCGACAGCAATGATGACAGGGGCGGGAGCGGCTCCGACGCGGCGCGCCGGGAGCCCGAACACGCGGTCGACGACGACCGGTTCCGCAACGCGCTCGCGCGGTTCGACGGCGAACACGACTTCCACAACCTGACGACCGACGAGACGGGCACCGTCCGCGACCTCGACGCGCGGGCGACCCGGGAGGGCGACGTGATCGTCGTCGAACTCGCAGCGGACGGGTTCCCGCGGGCGCTCGTGCGCCGGGTCGTCGCCGCGGTCAGGGCGGTGAGCCGGGGGACGACCGACCTCGGGTGGATCGACCGACTGCTCGCCGCCGAGCCGATCGCTGGCGGCCGGGGCGTCGGGCCGGCACCCCCCGAGCCGCTCGTGCTGTGGGACGTGACGTACCCGGACGTAGAGTTCGCGGTCGACGGCGAGGCCGTCGACAGCGCGCGCGTCGCCTTCGGCGAGCGACACCGCGACGCGCGCCACGCCGCGGCCGCGACGGGTGCCGTCCGCGAGCGGCTCGCCGCGGCCGCCGACGGCGGGTAGCTCAGGCGGTGGATCCGCCCGTCGGAGTTTCCATGCCGTCGACGCGGACCAGCAGGGTGTTGCCGTCGACGTTCGTCGCGTCTACCACGCCCGAGAGCCGCAGCCCGGTCGCGGGCGTCGGGCCGACGGTGACGTGGTCGCCCGCAGCGAAGGGGCCGACCGGGCCGCGGATCACGAGTTCGGCGCGGCACAGTTCGGGGTTCGCAACGCTCGACAGGTCGATCTCCGCGACCGTGACATCCTCGACGGGAGCTCCCTCGCGCTCGACGGGGGTCGTCGCGGCGTCCTCCAGCCGCTCGATCCCGAGGACATCGTACGCGCTGTCGGTCGGGACGTAACCGCCGTCGGGACCGGCGACCCCCTCGACGAGACCGAGCGTTCGGAGGCTCCCCATCCGGTTCCGAACTGTCCCCGGGTTGCGGTCGATGGCGTCGGCGATCTCGCGACCCTGTACCGGTGCGTCTCGCCCCTCAGCGAGGTTCACGAGCGCGGTGAGCACCCGGTTCTGGCTGGAACTCAGCTCGATGTTCGACATAGGGATTTCGACCGCGGTCCAGATAATAAATGTTTGTATATAACGACATTATATGATTGAAAAAGCGGTTTCCTCGAACCAGAATTTGAATAATAAACTAATAGTAACTAAAAGTGGTTGTTCGTGGGGAGTACATTCTACTCGCCAATGTGTTTCAAAATTATTGGAATTATGGGGCAAAATGGTTAGTGTTCGTGTTTAATTTCGGTTTGTTACTCACTGATTGGGTGATACTCACTCTATTCCTTATATGATCGACACCGCAAGTATTTACCGGGCCGAACGGAAGCCGCGGACGACTGATGACGATTTGGATCGACGAACGGAACGGAGTCGGCGGACGAACCGGATCCCCGCGTCGGATTGATCGAGGCTCACGGGCACGGTCCGCAGGGTCGGGCGTTCGGCGCGGCGAACGGGCCATTCGGCCGGGCGTACCAACGGGCCGAAGGGAGGGAATCGATGGGTGACCGCGAGCGCACGTTCGGTTCCGACGGGGCCGCGTCGTCGCGGCGGTCGACCGGAGACATCGCGTCGGACGACGGCGGCGAGACCGACCGCACCCGGTCGCCCTTCCGGTCGCTGTTGCCGGACCGGGGCCCGGTGACTGAGCGCGATCGGATCCGCTCGTTCGTCGCGGAGCGGGTCGACACCGCGGGTGCCGACGGGGCGGTGGTGAACATGAGCGGCGGCCTCGACTCGACGGTGACGGCCGCGCTCGCCGTTGAGGCCCTCGGATCCGACCGCGTGTACGGACTGATACTGCCATGTAACAAGATCGGCGCGCCGCACGCCCGCGACGCCGAGGCACTCGCGGAAGCGCTCGAGCCGGTCCGCTCCGGGAACGCGGTCGCGCGGCTCCGCATGGCTGTCGCGTACCTCGCTGCCAACGCGACGGACCGGCTGGTCTGTGGCACCGCCAACCGGAGCGAGCTGCTCTCTGGCTACCTGACGAAACACGGCGACTGCGCGGCCGACCTGTTCCCGCTCGGACACCTCTACAAGACGGACGTCCGGTCGCTCGCGGCCGAACTCGACGTCCCGGAGTTCGTCGTCGAGAAGCCCCCCTCGGCCGGGTTCCTGCCCGGACAGCGCGACGCGGACGACCTGGGCGCTCTCTACGAGGTGATCGACCCACCGCGAACTCGTCACGGACCTCCTCGGTCGGCACCGCGCGACGGCGCACAAGCGCCTGCCGCCGCCGACGCCGGACGCCGACATCGAGTGACGGCGGCTCGTCCCGCCGGGCCGGCTCGCCCGTCCCGAGCGCGGTTCAGTCCCAGTCGGCCGGCCAGAGGTCGGCGGCGCGCATCCCCGTCTCGAAGTCGGCCTCACGGAACGCGGCGGCGAGTTCCTCCCGGTCGAGTCGTGGGAGGTCGCGCTCGTCGGCCGCGAACTCGGCGACGATCAGGGCGATCAGCATCGCGTGTTCGCGGACGTTGCGGTCGTCGACCTTGTCGCGCGTGTCCGCGTGGGTGTGTCCCCACCCGCGCCCGCGGTTGCCCGAGTCGCTGTGAAGCTGGAGCGCCGGCACGCCCCGGCGCACGAACAGCCACTGGTCGGAGAACGGGTGCGGCTGCGCGTCGACCTCGATCGGCTGGCGCGTCGCCGTCGACACCGCCTCTGCGACCGACGCGGTCGCCGTGGACGCGTGCGCGAGCGCGACGAGGTCCCGGAACCGTCCCGCGCCGTCGACGTTGACCACCCCCTTCACCCGGTCGCAGTCGACGCGCTCGGCGAGGTGTTCCGCGCCGAGCAGCCCGACCTCCTCGGCACCGACCGCGACGACATCGACGCCGAGCGGGAGGTCCACGTCCGCGAAGATTCCGGCCGCGGTCGCGACCGTCGCGATCCCGCAGCCGTTGTCGAGCGCGCCCTCCGCGATGTCGTGGGCGTCGTAGTGGGCGAGCAGGAGGACGCGCTCGTCGGTGTCCGGCCCGGCGCGCCCGATCACGTTCTGGCTCTCGCCCGGCGTCGTCGACGCGTCGACGGAGAGTTCGGCCCGCGCGGCCGGTCCCGACCCGGCGGTCCCCCCGCTGCCCCCGTCGACGGCGTACTCGCGGAGCCACGCGCCGGTCTCCTTCGAGACGCCGACGGCGACTGCCTCCGCCTCCTTGCCGAACGTGAGCGACCCGGTTGGGGGTAGCTGGCCGTCGGCGTGGTTGACGAACACGAAGCCGACCGCGCCCGAATCGATCGCGTAGCCGAACTTCTCCATCCGGTGGACGAACCGACCGCCCGATGGCGTCGTCGTCGAGGCGACCGCGATCCGGCCTTCCACGTCCTGTTCGTCGATCTCCGCCGGGGTGCCGTAGCCGACGTCGACGAGCTCGCCGGCCGCGTCCCCCGCGGGCGAGTACGGGAGCGCAAGCGCCTCAAACGAGCGGGTCGCCGGCTCGCCGTCACGCCCGGAGACGGTCACGTCGAGGGACGCCGAGCCGCGCTCCCAGACCGGGAGCTCGAAGGGCTCCGCGTGGATGTCTTCGAGCTCGGCGCGCTCGAAGGCGTCGGCGACGAGGTCGGCCGCCCGGCGCTCGCCCTCGCTGCCGGCCATGCGGCTCCCGATCGCGGTGAGGTCAGTGAGGAAGCGCCACGGCTCGTCGTCGGTCCACGTTGATCCGATCGCGGGCGCGAGTTCGTCGGCGCGGTCGCGAACGCGCTCGATCGCGGCCCGCGACCCTGGCTCGGTCCCGTCTGCGTCGGTCATGGGTCAGGCACCGTCGGCGGCGGCTTAAGACTGTGGCTCGCGGAATTCGGCGGTCGGGGACCGGCCCGGTCGGCGGAAACGCTACGTTCAAGTGGGACGGTCGGGTACCTCGAATCGAGCACCGTTGGTCCAGTGGTAGGACATTAGCTTCCCAAGCCGCAAGCCGACGGGTCTATTCTGTCCCCCTATCACCGCTACGCAGTTGTGCGGTTTCACTCGGCAGGAGCAGTCAGATGACTTCTGAACAGCCATCCGAGTTAGACCCAACAGATGAATCGCTCGTTACCGCCGACTGCCGAGGAATCCCGTTCGTTCCTGGTCCGTCACAACGACAGCTGAAACAACGACAACAGGTGGATTACGCCACCTTCCGAAAACAGTGGTTGCGGTGGTGTCTCGCCGTTGGGAAAAACCCACAGACGGGGGCAGGATACGCTAATTCGACCGTCAGAACCCGAGCGAACATAATGGACCAATTCGCTCGGTGGGTGTGGGACAAACACGGCGGATATACGACGCAGTTCACCCACGACCACGCCGACGACTACCTTCGTCAGTTGGCTTTTGAAGACCACGGGCAAGAACACAAGCTAAACGTATTGAAGTCACTCAAGATGCTGTTTTCGTGGATACAGCATCAACGCGGTGGCGACGAATGGGAACCCGAAATGGAGTTCTCACAACCCCCACGCCGCGACGTAACGGGTGACTCTTTCGACAACGTTGAACGGCGACAACTGCGTGAAGCGGCGTTAGAATACGGGTCTATTCCCCACTACAGTGCGGTGTCTCCCGACGAGCGGTATGAATGGAACGTTTACCTCTCACAGCGGTTTGATATGCCACTGAATGAGGTAGGTCCAGACCAATGGGAACGAGCGAACGGATGGAAGTATCCGAGCATAGTCTGGGCAAGCATTGATGCTGCCCTGAGACCGATAGAAGTTGAGCGGGCGAAATTGTCGTGGTTAGATCTGTCTCGACAACGGTTAGTGATTCCCAAAAACGACGACGTGAAAACCGAGTCGGCAGACCATGCGCGAAAATGGACCGTCGCACTGACTGAACGAACCACGGAGGCGTTACGGCGGTGGGTTGAACAACGGGAACAATACCCTAAATACGACAATACTGACGCACTGTGGCGTACTCGATTCGGGAACCCCTACGGGTCGTCGTCACTCAAGAAACTGGTTGAGAAACTGTGTGACATTGCTGATATTGACACTACGCACCGTAACGTCTCGTGGTACTCAATCCGCCGTGGGACCGTCACGGCGATTGTTGAGGAAAGCGATCTTTCAACGGCGGCTGAACAGGTGCGACACGTAGATATTCGCTCAACGGCTCGCTACGATCAAGTATCCGATGATAGACGGCGAGACGTGTTAGAACGCATTGGGTAGTGTAAACCGTTGTTACGGGAGAGAAATGTGCGCGGTCGGGGTGGTCGCCGTCGTCGGTCGCTGGCGCGACGACGACGACAAGCCCATCCGCGACACGCGCTTAGTTGTCGCCCCTCATCGTAGGGGCGTGGAGGGGGATGTTCTGTTACTGCTAATCGCGTAACTGCTACACCAACACCAATAATATCCTTCAGTTCTGTAAGTAGGACGTGAGGAAACGAACGGTGCCACGAAGTAAACCGTTGTAGTCTCAACGTGGAACCCTGTGGCAGAGGGTTTCGCCACACACGGGATATGCTGTTGTTGTTACGGAGTATTCCTATTAACGAATCACCTTTGTAGTGTGTCGTAGCTGAGTAATGTCGTTGAGGATATGAGTCTCGTGTATATACCCACGGTGAGACGGGATGCTTGTGTCACTGCGTGACGGGGTATCTGTGTCTCACGGGTAATCCTTACGTAATAGACACGAGACGGATAGTACATGAACGAAGACCAAATCGGGTGGGTGTTGTTCGTCGGGATAATCGCACTTGGTGTGGGCATTGTCCTTCCTGAGTACAGCGAGGAAGTTATCTATCGCGGCGGTGAGCGAATTGTAAATCGTGAGGAGACGCTCAAGATGCCGCTGATGGTCGGTGGAGGGCTATTGACAGCTGTCGGAGCAATATGGAAATACGAGAACGACGACGGCGGGTAGCGTGTGAGACGGACGTTTGTGTCGCTTTGCGACAGTAGTATTGTCTCACACAGACGATCCTATTTCATGGGATTCTCTCGTCTCGGTGAACATCGGGGGGTGTGTCGTCGGGGGGGAAGTGCCCCGTGAATCATGTCGGTGGAACCACGACATATCAAACCACGTATGTCCTTTCGGATATATTTCTGTGAAATATAGAATACAAAGAACACGCCCCGCTTACATCATGCGATTTTACGACTCGATTTGTAGTACCAGACAGTGAGATAAACGAGGCTATCCCGAGTTGTAGGACTACAACGGACAGGATACACCTGACAGTTACACTATCAAAAGTCGCTGTCCGCGGGGGAGACACGTCTTAACCAACGACTGCCTATGTTGGTTAATCCAACCGAATAACTTCCTCTGAAGTGGGATACCCACCCTATACTGTGGGGTGAAACCCGAAAGAACGTGGGTCTGCGAGCGGCTTACATTAACTCCATGCCGACGACAACTTCGACAATCTCCCCGCTCGGCTTCCCGATTACTCGGACGTACATCGCACCATCATCATCGTGATAGTACGGCTCAACTATCCTACTCACGGTGAAACGGACGTGTTCACCGTCGGGGTCGACTCGCGGATTATGGGGATCTGGGTTAAACAGTAGACTGTGCTTCACGGCCCACGTCGGGCAGAGGCCGCCAGTTCCGTCTATCACCCGTTCGTCGTCGGCGTCAAGATCCCGAGCATTAGCGATAAGCTCTTTCACAGTCTCGTTGTCGGGCGTCGAAAACATCTCCATGTCTCTGCGTTCAGAATCAATCTCGGTTGATTCGAAGTCGGACCAATCTCGGCTCATTGGGAGACCTCGCTGGCGGTGTCAGTCGTGGCGTAGGGCGCGTTCTCTGCGATTGCTTGTGTCAACGGACCCGTGGCGGTCACCGTCGTCTCTGTGTCGCTCTGTGAGTCGTTGCTGCTACCGTGGCCCGAGTCTTCAAGTCGGGCGAGCGTGTTGGCGTTCATGGCTTCTGTCTCGGATAGTCGGAAGCCACCGCCCGTGCGCCAACACGGGCCTTTCTCCGTGGGTGACTCCCGACACAAGTAGCAACGGGCCGCGGGTACTTGTAAAAATGTGTACCAGTGTGAAGTGACAGTATCCCCAGTATTTCATATCCACCACCCAAACAGAGGGGTCCCCCACGGGGTCAAGTAGCGAGAGACGACCATCCGTGATACCCACGGGAGGACCTCGGTCACCGTATCGAATCCCGTCGACCGATAAGCCATATACCTCTGAACGGGTTGCCCCCGCATAGCTATGTGTATTAGCTACTGTATGTCTATATCTGATGGTCCAGAGCCACGTAACGCGGGCGCGATGGCCGACAGTGGGCGACCGACCCTTCTCCGTCACGGCTTCGATGAGACGGTTATATCGGCACCCACCAACCGACACGCCCGAGCGCCCGCGACAGGGGCAGCGAATGGTGCGGAGGCGACTACCCCCCCTACCAACGGACTATCTGACCCACGAGCGACCCACAGAGACAGGCCAACCCACACACGAGCGCACGCGACAGGGGGAGCCACGGGGGGCGGGGAGATGAGCCTGTGCGGGGCCACCGCCGTATCCCGATCCACACGGGTTCCACGGTGTCCCCCCGCATCCTTCACACAACACGCGACGCGCGTGAAGCGAGTTTTCACATCAAGAGGATGATTACCCCTCGGAACGCTGGAAACGCCGAGCGCGTATCGTCACGTCGGAGTATAGGGCTACAAATAGTCACTCCACGGAGCATGCCCTTATTCAATGTTTCGAGCGACTGTATCCATAGAACGAATCTTTTTGGAGGTTATTCCATAGTCAACTGCGTTCCCCTTTCACCCCCTACATCGGGAACCCGTTGCTACTCCCGATCCACTTGTTCGGTGACGCCCACGCTGTTGCGCCGCCGTCGACCGCCGTCGAGTTCGTGTGAACGTCGCTCGTCGGGTCATACACGTTTTTCAACGACCAGTGGGGCATCTGGTTTGCCATGTAGAAGATCGGGACCGAGGGGACGCCAAAGGGAATCTCGTGGTGGCTAATCGGGTGGTTATCCATCGCCTGATCTGCCAGTGGCGGGTCGTGGAAGACAATTCCAGCGTCACTTTCCTCTGGTTCAACGGGGTGGAAGGCGTGTTCGGCTCCTTGCGTGCTGTCCACGAACGAATCTACCGCGCTACGGGCAACATCAATCCCCACGGTGTCGTCGAGGTCTTCGACGTACATCAAAACGTGTCTATGTGGGGTCGCCGCCGAGTCCGTCGCAGCTGTTATCCAGAAATATTCTGTGGTATAGTCACGGAGTTGGTAGTTCAACACGGCTCGGACGTTTTCCCATGCGTCAGATAGTCGGGTGTCTAACGTCACAGGATGAACCCACCGCCGTTGCCCGTTTTCACGGTGGATCGGGCTAACGCGGAGCGACAAGAACAACAACGTGGGGTCGTCCATACGGTCGCGGACCTCCACGTCGCCCCCGAGCAGTCTCGCGTATCTGTTTTTCGTGTGCTCCAACAGACTCGTCATATCGGGCTTGTTTTCAGCCGCCCTCTGGTAGATTAGATATGCTTCTGACGCCCGCTCTACGGTCATTGGTTGTGGCGAGGGGCATACGTCTCGTGCCTGTAACGAGTCCCTGAACGCGTGGTTCTCGTCGGCTAACGGGTCGACAGTGGGGGAACACCCCCCGCAACCACACTCCACGAGCGGCTTTCTGGTATTGTGGGTGTCGAACCCACTGTGAACTAATTGCGTGGACCGTCGTTGCTCGTGGTCGACCCGTTCGGGATCTGCCGCTTCGCTGTCGGGGAGGTGTTTTGTCCTCGCCTGTTGTGATGGAGATTGAGATTTTTTGGAGGTACTTACATAGTTAACGTCAGTCATCGGCGTGACCCGTGGCAGTACTGGTTTTAACCGCAACAGGCTCAAACTCGCCAGTCATATGCTCCAATACTACCCTATGATCGACAGTTGCCGTCCCTTCGGCGTGCCTTCTGACGTGTTCGCCACCCTCCAACACTTCAAGATTCTCAGGAACATCTACAGCCTGTGGCGATCCCATCATGTGATGGACGTGGTTGTCTTCGTCAAAGACTTCACTAACAGAGTAGTCCTCTAACGCAACGACTTGGTGAATATAGAACGACTGTTCATCCGTGCCTGCTGGCTCAAGTCGGATCTTGCCGCTGTCCATTTCACGCCGATAAAATGTCTTCGGTGCTTCCAGTAAATCGAACTTGTCAAGCCAGTAGTGAACGGTGGTCTGGTCAATGTTGAACTTCTCGCCTATCTCGTACTGCGTCAGATCCTGTTCGTGATATAGTTCTTTCAGCCGCTCACGGTTTTGGTACGGCTTTACCTGTGGCTGGTTGTACGTCGCGTCGTCAGGCTCGTGGCCGTCATTGCTTGCTGACATATCGGATGTCGCAAAGCCAACTCTCAGAAGTGTCGTTGATGGAAATACAGCACCATTTAATAGGTACTGGCTGTTAGGATAGTGTGAGTACGTTCCCAAACGTCTCACCCATCAGAGGACTGTCCCACCAGTCAGCATCCCATCTCTGACTTTTTCAGACTGTTAGCGGAGGGTATGTCTTTTATCTATAGATTTGACTTCGCTTGGTCTCTCTTAGAGTGGCGAGTTTAAAAATCTGTCGGGTATTATGATATAGCCTGTAAGAATATAGATCGCCTCGGATCTGTGGTTACTTGATGACTGGTGGTTGCGGAGATCTGCGGAGTATAGAAACAACGATGAACCGAGTCGTTCGGTGGCATCTCTGTGGAGCCACAAACTTGCCTCTGTAGTGTCTTATAGCCGCCACAGAGCGCGTTAGTTCTGCTCCAAGGGGTATCCCATCCTCTTGGGTGAGAAACAGCTTAGAGTGTCGTCTGTTGGGCCATAAATAGCGATGTAATCACCTCGCTAACTGATAGTAAAATTCCGTATGGATCTGTTTTATACTCAGAAATATTATATTACTAAATCGGCGTTATCCCATGCGATCTACGGTATCACGTCGATTCTCAGTCGGGGTTTGATCGGTCGTTAGTTGGGTTCTATAACAGTTGTCTGTAAGTCATCGTGGTGGAGATTTTTATGATTGTGTTGTGTTGTATTCGGCGTCGAGTGATGCTCGCACAGTCAGTAGCGGGTGACAGACCACACCGCCGATGCTCACTAACACGACGTGTGAGAAGTGCTACGTCGGTGTCTCTGGATTCTCGGTGTAAGCGTGTGGGTCCCGTCGGCGGAAACGCTACGTTCAAGTGGGACGGTCGGGTACCTCGAATCGAGCACCGTTGGTCCAGTGGTAGGACATTAGCTTCCCAAGCTAATAGCCCGGGTTCAATTCCCGGACGGTGCATACCTGTGGCGAGCAACTCGCGAGCCGCAGGTATCCCAAGGGAATTGAACCCTATCAGTCGCGCGCAGCGAACGGTGCGAGGTGCGAGCGACGCGAGCACCTCGATCGCGAGCGGCGAAGCCGCGAGCAGTGAGCGAGCACGTCTGATTCCGGTTCAATTCCCGGACGGTGTATTCCTCGAACGTAGTGAGAGAAAACACCAGACGGAGTTGAACGCTACCAGTCGCGCACAGCGGGTGAAACGTGCGAGTACGTCTGGTTCCGGTTCAACTCCCGGACGGTACGTCTCTCGCTCGTGCCCCGTCCGACGCGCTACCAATTTAAATACGATGTCACTCGGTCCGCTCAGAAGATGTTCGCCTGATCGTGTACCGAAATCCCGGTGTCGGTGATGTCGTAGGGCTTCGTCTCGCGGGAGTGGTTCGCGTCGCGGATCTTCTGGATCTCGACGGCCAGTCGCGTCTCGCGGAGGTCCGATCCCCGGACGTACTGGAGGACGAAGACGGCGTCAGTGAGGTATTCGACGATCCCGTGACGGGACGCGTACGGGGTGTCCTCGCTCGCCTCGGAGGTGAGCAGGGTCGTCACCCCCGCCTCCTTCAGCGAGCGCGTGAACCCGAACACCTCCGAGCGGCGCTTCGCGGGGTGGTCGTACATCATCTCTAGAAGTGAGACGGAGTCGAGTACCAGCCGGTCCGCGTCGAACTCGGCGATGAGCCGGATGAGGTCGTTGCGGATCGACGACAGCGAGTTGGCCATCTCGATGGGGTCGATGGCGACGACCGCGAGGCGGTCCTCGTCGGCGTGCTCGCGGAACGACCATCCCTTCTCGTCGGCCGTGTCGTATATCGACTCGCGGGTCTGTTCGAGAGTGATGTATATCCCCTTGTTCCCCGATTCGAGGGCGTGGTTGAGGAACTGGAGCGCGAACGTCGTCTTCCCGGTCCCGGCACCGCCGATGACCGACAACAGCGACCGGCTGGGGACGCCGCCGAGAATCATGTCGTCAAGCCCCTCGATCCCGATGTCGGTCCGTTCGATCTCCGACTCGAACTCGTCGGGGTCGACTTCGAAGTCGGTCGCCTCCCCCGGTCCCCCGTCGCCCTCGTCGAGGTCGTCGAACCCGAACTCGTCGTTGTCTCTGGCCGCGGACCCGCGGTAGCCGCCGAAGGGGTCGTTACCGGCGTCATCCCCGGACCCGCCAGACTGCCCGTCGCCGCCCACGTCGCCCGCACCGCCGGACCTGCCGTTCCGGCTCCCGCTGAAGGGGTCGTCGTCGCCGAACGGGTCCGTTCCGCCACTCTCGCCACCCGCACCGCTTTCGGCGTCGGCACCGGCGTCAGTCCCACCGCCGAATGGGTCGCCGCCGCCGGAGGAGTCGTCACCGCCGGAGGAACCGAAGCTCCCCTCGTCGGGGTCGATGTCCACGTCGCCGAACGCCTCCGCGGGAACGCCGTCGTCTGCGGAGTCGTCGGTCGCGGAGTCGTCGGCCGCTCCCCCGCCGTCGGCATCGCCGCCGAAGACGTCGGTCCCGTCCTCGTTCGCGCCGCCGAACGGGTCCTCGCTGGCCTCCTCGTCGCCGCCGAACGGGTCTTCGTTTGCTTCTTCGTCGCCGGTCCCGATCCCGATCGCTCTCGCCGGGTCGTCGGGGACGCCCTCGTCAGGAATGCCCTCGGCCTCGTCAGGAATGCCCTCGGCCTCGTCAGGAATGCCCTCGACGACGCCCGCGTCGGGGTCAGCGCCGTCGGATTCGGCCGCTTCGTCGTTCGGTTCCGGCTCCTCACCGTCGCCGTCGTCGGTCTCTTCGCCCTCCACCGGCGGCTCGTCGGGCCCCTCGTCGGTCCCGCGCAACGCGCGCTCGAACCAGTCGTCCTCCTCGCTCATCGTTTCCGCCGCCCGTGGGGAGTCGACATAGGCCGAGTAACGCGGCCGAGCGGCTTGAAACTTTCCGGCGACGCTTCAGCTTTCGAGAACCCCGCACGGCCCGCCGTTCACGACGCCTGCCCCGGTTCGCCGATGTCCGCACGCTTTTACCGAGGGACGGGGATGGTCCTTTTATGCAAGTGGGCATCGTGGCGCGAAAGGGCAGCGAGCGGGCGGCGTCGCTCGCGGCGACGCTCAGGGACGCCGTCGTCGATGCGGGCGAGGCGGTCTGGCTCGACGAGGAGACCGCCGGGGCGCTCGACGCCGGCGACGACGCCCGCCCGGTCGACGCGTTCGGCGACTGCGACTTGGTGGTCGCCGTCGGCGGCGACGGGACGTTCCTGTTCGTCGCGCGCAACGCCGGAGACACGCCGATCGTCGGGGTGAACCTCGGGGAGGTCGGATTCCTCAACGCGGTCTCTCCGAGCGACGCCACCGCCGCGCTCCGCGCCGAGATCCGGTCGTTCCGCGACGGCGGGGTGGAGGTCCGCGAGGCCCCGCGGCTCGCCGCCAGCGCGGGCGACTGGACCTCGACGCCGGCCGCAAACGAGGTGGTCGTCCAGGGCGACCGCCGCGGTCCGGGCGGCGGGATCGAGTATCAGGTGTGCGTCGACGGGTCGCGGTACGCCGGCGGGCACGCCGACGGCGTCCTCGTCGCCACGCCGACGGGGTCGACCGCGTACAACCTCTCCGAGCGCGGCCCGCTGATCCACCCCGAGGTGGACGGGATCGTCGTCAACGAGATGGTCGCCGAGGGGGGGATGCCCCCGCTCGTGGTGGACACAGACGCGACCGTCACGGTCTCGGTCCCTGACGAGGCGGGCGCGACCGTGGTCAGCGACGGCCGCGACACCGCCTCGCTCGACGGTCCGGTCGAGGTGGCCATCGAGCGGACCGCACCGCCGATACAGATCGCGGGACCGCCCTCGGACTTCTTCGAGGCGCTCGGGAAACTGTCGTGACCCGGACGCGCAAGCTTCAATCCCCGGCCGGCCGGAATCCCGGTCGATGAACGTTCCGCTGGGGCTGGCCCCGTTCGCCGGACAGTCGCGGACCGAACACGCGCTCGTCCTCGCCGGGGGCGTGCTCGCGTGTCTGATCGGGTACGTCGGCGCGACAGCGGCGTTCTTCGGACTGGCGGCGCTGGGTCACGGGGAGCCGGTCGGTCCCCAGCGGGTCGCCGGGGCGTTCGCCTCGCTTGCCTGCTGGGGGTTCTACGCGCTGGCGTTCGTCTGCGGGAAGGGCGGTCCGGTGACGGACATCGTCGCGTATCCGATCGCGACGGTGGCGGTGGTCCCCTTCGCGTTTCGCTGGACCGCCTTCGGCCCGGCGTGGGACGCGCTCGCCGACCGGGTCGGCTTCTTCCTCTTCCGCCCGACGCTGTTCGTCGAGGCCGCTGTCCTCGTCGTTCCCGGTCTCGTCCTGTGTGCCGGCGTCCTGACCGCGTGGGCGAGCCTGCTGGGCGAGGAGGCCGTCGCGGCCTGGCAGCGCGAACACCTCTCGGAGTCGTTCCGAGCGGCGTTCGTCGAGGAGTGAGCGACAGGACCCACAAAGCGTTTACCGGACGCCCGCGGACGCGAGAGCGTGAATCGCCGGTCGACGGTCGGGCGGTACGCGGTCGCGGGCATCGTCGTCGCCGCGCTGGCGGCGCTCGCGCTCGCGGCGTCTCCCGAGGCCGCGCTCTCGCGGCTCCGGTGGCTCGCGGACGACCCGGTCCGCTTCGGAGTCGCCGTCGTCGCGCTCGCGGCCGTCAGACCCCTTCTCGCGTGGCCGACGACCCTCCTCGCTGCCGTCGTCGGCCTCGGGTACGGGTGGGTCGGAATCCCCTTCGCGCTCGCGGTCGTCGTCGCCACCTCTCTCCCGCCGTACGCGCTCGCTCGGGCTGGGCGACTCCGGCTCCGCGACCCGTCGGACGGCCGCGAGGAGTCCGGACTCGCCGACCGGCTCTGTCGCAACGGCGAGCGGTTCGCCGCGGAGTCGGGAAGCGTGCGCGCCGTGACCGGAAGCCGCCTGCTGCCGCTTCCCTCCGACGCGGTGACGGTCGGGGCCGCGGCTGCCGGCGTCGAGGCCCGGTCGTTCATGATCGGCACCGCGCTCGGCGAACTACCGTGGGTCCTCTGCGGGGTCGCGGTCGGCGTCTCGCTCGACCGCCTCGCGACGACCGGCGGGTCGCTCGTCGACCCGACCGTGATCCTCGGAATGGCCGCAGTGGGGGCGCTGGTGCTCGTCGGGCCGCTCTATCGGACCTTCGTCACCACCGACACAGCGGCCTCGGCCTGACGGGGTTCCGCGAGCGGTCAACGGGCGGACAGCGAGCGACTACGACGAGAGATCACGACGAGATGCGAGTCGAAAAACGGGTCGCTCCGAATCGGTGAGAACGGGACCGCCCGGGCGTGTGGCGCGGGCGATCGTGGGGTCGTGTGCCTCTGACCCTCGACGCGGGGACCAACCGCGACGCAACGCGCACTCCCCCGGTCCCCGAACCCCGGGAACCGAAACCCAGCCCTGACCCCGAAGCCGCGATGCGACCGCGGCTCCAACGGGGGACCGTGGGAATGCGCGCCGTCAGGCGTCCGAAGTGTTGCCGCCGCTCGATCCGGAGTCATCCGAACCGTCTGAGCCGTCCGAGTCCTCGGCGTCACTGTACTCGACTTCGATCCCGCTCGGTACCGGTCGGAGGAGGTATCGACCATTCCCCCGAAGCACCGGCGCGAAGTCCGCGGTGAACGTCGTCTGCGTGTTCTCGCGGACCTCGAACGCCTCGTTGAACTTCAGCGGCGCGTTGCCTGGGAGGTCGACGGCGGCCTCGGTGCCGTCGGTGAGCGTCCCGTCGGCCGCGGACACGTCGAGCTGGAGGTACGGGTACTCTCCGGTCTCCAGTTCGCGCTCGTCGATCAGCTGGGTCTCCCCGTTCTGGAGCTCGACGAGGTCGGCCTCCCGCGGCTCGTCGAACTCGTGATACTCGCGGCCAGGAACGTCCGCCTCGTCGTCGGTCTCGTTCCCGCCGTCCGTCTCGTTGCCGTCGGCATCGGTTTCGTTGCCGTCGCTCTCGTCCCCGCCGTCGCCGTCCGACTCCGGCCGGGCACCCTCCGGTCCGAGCCAGAACCCCTCGACGGTGACGACGAGCGACTCGAAGTCGCCGATGTCGGCGGGCTGGTCGGTCACCTGCGTCGCGAGCGTGCCGGTCGCGCGACCGACGCAGCCGGCGAGTCCGACGGAGCCGAGCGCGGCGACGCCGGTCGCCCGCAGGTACGTCCGCCGGTCGATGTCGAGGTTGGGCGTTCGGTCCGTCACGTTACGCTCTCCCCTCGTCCACGTCGTCTCCGCCGGAGGAGTCGCCGTCGTCGGCACCGGTACCGGCGATGTCGCTCACAGTCTCGCCGAGGTCGTCGACGTCGCCGGAGAGGAACTCGTTCACGCTACTCAGCAGGTCGCCGACGAAGTCCGGAACCTGATCCGGGAGGTCGCTCGGCGGCCCGGCCTCGCTGGGCGCGTCGCCCGGGCCGGGAGTCGCCGCGACGGCACCGGCGGCCGCACCAGTCCCGATCAGTACCACGGCGGCGATGGCCGCTATCAGCGTGGTTCGAATGACGTTCATTGCGACTTCTGCTCGGATCCGGATACACTTGAATGACGCAATCCATTCAGCCGAGTTACGCCCGATTTTACTCGGTTTAACCGCTTGTAGACGGCTCAGCGACCGAGATCGAGGGGTGAGACGCGAAGCGACGCGTCGGTTTATAAAAGAGCCGGCGAAACGACCGCGAATGAGGGTGGGCCGCGGATCGCGTCGGGAATCGGCGTTTGGTCGCGCGCGACGCAGTTCGTAGCTCGGTCCGGCCAAAGATTCGCCCCGTCGAGTGGGTCGCCGCGCTCAGGGCTCCAGCCGGTTCGGGTCGCGCGGGAACATGATCGCTTCCTTGATGTTATCGAGGTCGGCGACCTTCTGGACGAGACGGTCGATGCCCAGCCCGTAGCCGCCGTGCGGGGGGGTCCCGTAGCTCAACGCCTCGATGTAGAACTCGAAGTTCGCGGTCTCGACGCCCTCCGCTTCCATGACTTCGACCATGCGCTCGACGTCGTGTTCGCGCTGGCCGCCGGAAGAGAGCTCCTGTCCCTTGTAGATGAGATCGAACTTCCGCGAGGCGATGTCGTCTTCGGGGACATCTTGCATGTAGTAGAACTTCTCGTCGGGGTAGCCGACGACGAAGAACGCGGAATGCCCCTGCTCCTCGAAGTGCTCGCCCAGCAGCTTCTCGCCTTTCGTGTCGAGGTCGGTCGGGTCGTCCGGGAAGTGTCCGTACTCGGTCTCCAAGACGTCGAGCGCCTCGTCGAAGGTGATCCGCGGGAAGTCGTCTTCGGGGACTTCCAAGTCCACGTCGAGGAGGTCGAGTTCGCGCTCGGCGTTCTCGGCGACCTCGCGGAGCGCGTACCGCAGCGACTCCTCTTGGACGTCCATCACGTCGTCGTGGTCGTCGACGTACGCCAATTCCACGTCGAACATCGCGATCTCAGAGACGTGACGGGAGGTCGCAAAGTCCTCCGCACGGAACGCGGTCCCCGTCTCGTAGACGGCCTCGTAGCCGGAGGCCATCAGCATCTGCTTGTACAGCTGCGGGCTCTGCGAGAGGAAGGCGTCCTGGTTGTAATACAGGATCGGGAACAGCTCCGCGCCCCCCTCAGCGCCGCCCTTCGAGATGAGGGGGGTCTTGATGTCGACGAACCCCTCGTCGTCGAACCACTCCTCCATCGCGGTGACCAGCTCGGAGCGAAGGGAGAACACCGCGAGCGTCTCCGGCTTCCGGAGGTCGAGCGCGCGGTTATCGAGGCGGGTCGAGAGGTCGACCTCGATGTCCTTCGAGATCTCCAGGGGCAGCGGGGAGTCCGCCTCGTCGATGACCTCGTACTCCGCGGGCGCGATCTCGACGCCGCCGGGGGCCTGGTCGCTCTCCAGCGGTTCGCCTACGATGTGGACGATGTCCTCGGCCCCGACGTCCTGAACGGCCTCGAACAGCTCCGGCTCGCGCTCCTCTTTGAAGACGATCTGGATGAGGCCCTCGCGGTCGCGCACGATGAGGAAGACCAGCCCACCGAGGTCGCGGATCTCGTGGACGTGGCCGGCGATAGCGACCTCGTCCGCGTCCGGTTCGACGTCCGACGTGTGAATTCGCTCGATCATGGAGACGCGTGGTATGGTAGATTGGTCGGGCGGCCGGCATAGGTTTGTCGTCTCGGCGTCGACGGAACCCGCCGGCTGTGGCCGTCTCGAACGCGTTCTCCGCCGAGACCGCGACCGCGACAGATCCCGGATCTGCTCGCGCACACCTGTCATGGCATGTGGTAGCATAGCCAACATAATTTTAATACGAAACCTGCCCACGGTGTCGTCAACGGCGCAGTACGCGCCGCCGGAGCCTCAAATGACCCGTTTCATCCCCCCGATGCTCGTTCGGTCCGCGAGCGTCGCGTTCCTCGGGTGGACGGGTATCGGCTACGGGACTCCGAACCCACGGTCCGTCCGCCCGACCGCGTGACGCGCGTCGGCTGGGGAGGTTTCCCCGCGGGACGGACCAGATCCCCGTTCTCTCCAGCCTACGCTGTCCGTCACGCCCGTCGGGCCGCGACCGTGTCCCTCGCGGGCGTCAGCGACGACTCCCGTCGCCCGGCGCTCGGGGACGCGGACCCGCGAGGCCGGTCGGTCTCGCCGACCGGTCGTCCCGCGACGCCGTCCGCGCCGCGTTCGACTCGCGGCGAGGGAGTATGGCAGCAGCCAGTCACACGCCGTCCGTCGAGGCGACGGTCTCCGTCCGGGTCTCCGAGGCGGCGACCGGCGACCTCGTCGCCGGCACGAGAGCACAGATCGAGCGAATCGACGGCATCACCGTCGAAGAGCTTGAGATCGCCGGGCTACAGCCCGGCCTGAACGACACCACGGTTCGGACCCGCCAGCACCGGCCGTCGTCGCCGACCGACTCGCCGACGGGTTCGGCGTCGACCCCGAGCGCGTCGGACGGGTCGACCTGTCCGACTGACGGGGCGGTCGCGTCCACCTCCGCTCCCGTTCCGTTTCCTCTCTCCCGTTCCGCTACGTCCCCCTTCTCCCATTCGGCTACTCGTCGCCCAGCCGCTCCCGGACGACGTTCTCGGCCCGCCGCAGCACCTCGCGGACCGGAAGGCCGGTCGCCTCCGCGACCGCGGCCGCGTCGTCGTACTCCCCGCTGACGTCGTACACGTCGCCCTCGGTCGTCGAGGCGACCTTCACGGCCACCTCGTGACCCGCGCCGTCGACGCGGATCGTCGCCGTCTCGAACTCGCGCTCGGCGATCCAGCGGTGGCTCGCGCCGGACTGACGTACCCCGAGCGTGCCGGTCTCGCGGGCGAGGCGTTCGGCGACCGCCGCCGCGTCGGCCGGTTTACAGATCACCTTCACGAGGTGGCCGGGCCGCGACTTCTTCATCGCCGTCGGGACGACCGTCACGTCCCGTGCGCCGGCGCGTGAGAGGCTCTCGTGGAGGCCGCCGAGGACTTCGGGCGCAGCGTCGTCGAGGTTCGTCTCCAAGACGGCGACGTCGTCGTGGACGAGCGCACCCCCGTCCTCACCGCTCACCTCGCTCGCCCGCTCGCCGTCACCGACGAGCGCGCGGAGGACGTTGGGGTACCGCTCGAAGCCGGCGTCGCCGGCCCCGTAGCCAGCGCGTTCGATCGAGACGTCCGGCACCGCGTCGACGCCCTCGGCGACCACGCCGAGGATCGCCGCGCCGGTCGGCGTCAACAGCTCACGGTCGATCGGACCGCCGACGATTCGGAGGTCGGCGCGGGTCGCGATCTCGGTCGTCGCGGGTGCGGGGACGGGATAGGTCCCGTGGCTCATCTCGACCGTGCCGCCGCCGGCGGCGACCGGGGTCGTGACCACGCGCTCCGGGTCGAGGTCCGCGAGCAACAGCGCCGCGCCGACCACGTCGGCGATTGCGTCGTCCGCGCCCACCTCGTGGAAGTGGGTCTCGTCGAGATCGGTGCCGTGGACCGACGCCTCGGCGCGCCCGAGCAGTTCGAAGGCGTCGAGCGCGGTCGACTCGACCGCGGCGGGGAGAGCCATCGACTCGACGAGATCGACCACCTCCGAGTAGCTGCGGCGGACCCCCACTCCTTCGGCGTGCGTGTGGTTGAGGTCGGCGTGGTCGTGAGCATGACCGTCGGAGTGGTCGTAAGCATGGTCGTCTGTGTGGTCGTAGGAATGGCCGTCTGCGTGGTCGTGAGCATGGCCGTCGGAGTGGTCGTGAGCATGGTCGTCTGCGTGGTCGTGAGAGCGACCATTGTCGGAATCGCCGTTATCATCGACGAACACGTCGACGGTGGTCGCTCGGATCCCGTTTTTCGTCGTTTCCCCGACCTCGTACCGGACAGGGAGCCGATCGCTCACGGGCGCGAGGGCGTCGGGGTCGGCACCGGCCGCGATCAGCGCAGCGCAGATCATGTCGCCGGCGGCACCGGTCCGACCGTCGAAGACGAGCGTTCGCATGGCCCATCGGAGGCCAGCGAGGGACAAATACCCCCTGATCGGCGGGGTCCGAACGCGTCCCGATCGACGGGTTTGTCGGCGTCGTTCAGGCCCGGTCGTCGTGAGCGCCGCCGGGGCGAAACAGCGAAAACGCACAGTTACGACGGGGTTTTAAGACCGGAATCCGTACCGTGATATATGATAACACAGCCTTTCGCGGCCGCCGATCCCGCGGATCGGATCGATAGCTCCCACACGGGCAACAGGCTTATTCCCGGACCGGAACCAGATACGAACATCCCCCCCGAGGAATCATGAACGAAGTCCAACTCGAAGTGGCGAAGGCGACATCATCGAGATCGAGGGTGCAGACACCACGGCCGCGAAAGTCTGGCGCGCCGACCGCCAGGACTGGAACACCGACACCGTGCGGGTGGACGGGTTCACTCGCCAGAACGCCGATGTCGGCATCGGCGAGCGCGTCACGATCCGGAAGGCAGAGGCGGAGAAGGCCGACAAGCTCGTCTTGGCCCCGCCCGAGGAGGCGTCGGTCCAGTTCGGCTCCGACGCCGCTGGCATGGTAAAACGCCAGATCCTCAAGCGGCCGGTCGTCGAACGCGACATCGTCCCCGTGATGTCGTCGACGAACCACCCGTTCATGCGGTCGCCCGGGCAGGCGATCCCGCTCATCGCGGTCGAGACGGAGCCCGACGGCGTCTGTCTCATTACCGAGGACACGGAGGTCGAGCTGCGTGAGGAGCCGATTTCCGGATTCGAGAAGACGGGCGGCGGGATCACCTACGAGGACATCGGCGGCCTCCAGTCGGAGATCCAGCGCGTCCGCGAGATGGTCGAGCTGCCGATGAAGCACCCGCAGATCTTCTCGAAGCTCGGCATCGAGCCGCCGCAGGGCGTCCTGCTCCACGGCCCGCCGGGCACCGGGAAGACGCTGCTGGCGAAGGCCGTCGCCAACGAGACATCGGCCTCGTTCTTCTCGATCGCCGGCCCGGAGATCATCTCGAAGTACTACGGCGAGTCCGAACAGCAGCTCAGGGAGATCTTCGAGGACGCGAAAGAGGAGTCGCCCTCGATCATCTTCATCGACGAGCTGGACTCGATCGCGCCGAAACGCGAGGACGTCACCGGCGAGGTCGAGCGCCGCGTCGTCGCCCAGCTGTTGACGATGATGGACGGGCTGGAGACGCGCGGGCAGGTGATCGTCATCGGCGCGACGAACCGCGTCGACAGCGTCGACCCCGCGCTCCGCCGCCCCGGTCGGTTCGACCGCGAGATCGAGATCGGCGTCCCAGACGAGGTGGGCCGCAAGGAGATCCTCCAGATCCACACCCGCGGGATGCCGCTGTCGGACGACGTGAGCCTGGATCACCTCGCCGACGAGACGCACGGATTCGTCGGCGCGGACATCGAGAGCCTCACGAAGGAGGCCGCGATGAAGGCGCTGCGCCGGTACCTCCCGGAGATCGACTTGGACGAGGAGGAGGTGCCGCCGAGCCTCATCGACCGGATGATCGTCAAGCGCGACGACTTCTCGGGCGCGCTCAACGAGGTGGAGCCGTCGGCGATGCGCGAGGTGCTCGTCGAGCTACCGAAGATCTCGTGGAACGACGTCGGCGGACTCAGCGAGGCCCAAAAGCAGGTCCAGGAGTCGGTGGAGTGGCCGCTCACCTCGCCGGGGAAGTTCGACCGGATGGGCGTCAACGCCCCGAAGGGGGTGTTGCTGTACGGCCCGCCGGGCACCGGAAAGACGCTGATGGCGAAGGCGGTCGCCAACGAGACGAACGCGAACTTCATCTCCGTCAGGGGTCCGCAGCTGCTCTCGAAGTGGGTCGGCGAGTCGGAGAAGGCGATCAGACAGACCTTCCGGAAGGCCCGGCAGGTGAGCCCGACGATCATCTTCTTCGACGAACTCGACAGCCTCGCGCCCGCCCGCGGACAGGATGCCGGGAACAACGTCTCAGAGCGCGTCGTCAACCAGCTCCTCACCGAGCTTGACGGGCTCGAAGACATGGGCGACGTGATGGTCATCGGCGCGACCAACCGCCCGGACATGATCGACCCCGCGCTGCTGCGCTCGGGGCGGTTCGACCGACTCGTGATGATCGGGCAGCCCGATCAGGAGGGCCGCGAGCAGATCCTCGACATCCACACGCAGAACACCCCGCTCGCGCCCGACGTGGGCCTCCGCGAGATCGCCGAGATCACCGACGGCTACGTCGGCTCCGATCTGGAGGGGATCGCCCGCGAGGCTGCCATTGAGGCGCTACGCGACGACGACGACGCCGAGGAGGTGGAGATGAAGCACTTCCGGCGGGCAATGGAGTCCGTTCGCCCGACGATCAACGACGACATCCTCGCGTACTACGAGGACGTCAGAGAGCAGTTCAAAGGGGGCGGCCCCCCCCCCTCCCGATCCCGCGCTACCGACCGTTTTTGAGTACGCGCGCCGTACCGACTGCCGAGTATGTCAGACGACGTGACCGTCGACGTGGAGATCGAAGTGGAAGTCGACCGCGACGAACTGGAGATCGAACGCGACGACGCCGAGACGATCGAGGCGACGTACGAGACGAACGGGATCGAGATCGAAGTCGAAGCGGAGATCGAGACGCACGGCGGAGACGAGAGTTCCGACGCGGAAGGCGAGGACGGTGGCGGCGAATAGGACGACGAGGACTTCGAGTAGCGGAACGATCCCACACGGTTCCTTCGCCGGCGACGCAGCGACGCGTTCCGCGCCTTTTAATCCCGCGAGCGGCCAAGAGAAGGTATGTCTCAGCCCCGCGTCCCCGGCGGCGACGAGAACGCGCTGGAGCTGCCCTGCGGGGAGGCGATCGGCGTCGGCGAACTGGACCTCGGGATGCGCGAGTACGAGTGCGACTGCGGCGAGACCCACGCGGTCGTGATGGACGTTCACCCGCCGGAGCGGTTCCTCCCGGACTTTTTGATCGACGTCCTCCGCGAGGCGATCGAGACTACCAGCGAGGAGATGCCGGAGTTCGACACGCCGCACCTGCTCGGCGTCGTCTTAGAGGAGTTTCCGGAGGCCGTCGTCGTACACGACGCCAGCGAGAACGCGGACGTCGGGTACGCGATGGCGTGGGTGACCGACTTCGACTCCCGGCGACTCCACGAGGTCGTCGTCGAGCTCGTGGTCGAACTGATGGAACACGCCGTGAGTCATGCCGACGACGACGAGGCGCTGTCGGCGTTCGAACGGGAGATGGTCGAGTTCGACGTGAGCGAGTTCGTCGAGCAGTACCGCGCAGAACGGGACCTCGAGGCCGAGGATCCGTACGTCTGAAAACTCCCGATCGCTTCTCCCACCGCTCCGGTGGACGCCCGAAACGGTCGAACACGGCCGCCACAGCCCTCGTGTCAGACAGCCGTCTGACTCCTGTCTCACTGAACTCTATATGTTCGCATACCGTATGTAAGACACATGAGTGCCGGCGAATACGACCGGTACGAGCGGATCCGCGGCGTGCTTGCCGAGGCCGACGAGCCGCTGACGGCGCGGGAGATCCTCGCCCTCGTCGAGGAGTGTAACGACCGCGAGGAGATCGACAGCCCGCACCGCGTCGCCACGGTGTTGGGGCGTCGGGCCGAACGCGGCGAGATCGAGGTCATCGCGGGTCAGCCGTACCGGTATCGGCTCGAAACGTGACCACCGCTCCCGTCGGCTACGGCGTCACGATCGGATCGAACCGACAGACCCTGTCCCGGTAGTCGACGACGACGTTTCGGAAGTCGACCCGGTCGTCGTACTCTCCTATCGGCCGGAGATCGCCCCCGACAGCGAGCGCATCGAGCGCGTCGACGAGCGCGATTCTGATCGGTCCCCACGAATCGTGAGGAACGACACCAACCACCGTGAGACGAATTGGCTTGCGAAAATCGCAAACTCGTTGCGAGATTCGTACTCTACCGCCGACCTTATTACGATGAGCGTATTCCGTCCGCGTAATGAGCGAGGACCGGACGATTCTACTCATCGGCAGCGGACCGATACAGATCGGACAGGCGGCCGAGTTCGACTACTCCGGCGCGCAGGCGTGTCGTGCCCTTCAGGAGGAGGGCGCTCGCGTCGTCCTGGTGAACTCGAATCCGGCGACGATCATGACCGATCCGGAGACGGCCGACCGGGTGTACATCGAGCCGATCACGCCCGAGGCCATCGCGGAGGTCGTCCGGATCGAGGAGCCGGACGGCGTCATCGCCGGCCTCGGCGGCCAGACCGGCCTCAACGTCACCGCGGAACTCGCGGAGCAGGGAATCTTAGCGGAGCACGACGTCGAGGTGATGGGGACGCCGTTGGACACCATCTACGCGACGGAGGACCGCGACCTGTTCCGTCAGCGGATGGAGGATCTCGGTCAGCCGGTTCCGAAGTCGACGACCATTTCGCTGGACGACGACGAGTCGGTCACCGACTTCGACGAGGCGGCGTTCCGAGAGCGCGTCCAGTCGGCCGTCGACGACGTGGGGGGCCTCCCCGTCATCGCGCGGACGACGTACACGCTCGGCGGCTCCGGCTCCGGCGTCGTCGACGAGTTCGAGGAACTGGTCGAGCGGGTCCGCAAGGGACTCCGGCTCTCGCGGAACAGCGAGGTGCTCGTCACCGAGTCCATCGCGGGCTGGGTCGAACTGGAGTACGAGGTGATGCGGGACGCGGACGACTCCTGTATCATCATCTGTAACATGGAGAACATCGACCCGATGGGGATCCACACCGGCGAGTCGACGGTCGTCACGCCGTCACAGGTGATCCCCGACGACGGTCACCAAGAGATGCGCGACGCCGCGCTCGAAGTGATCCGCGATCTCGGCATTCAGGGCGGCTGTAACATCCAGTTCGCGTGGCACGACGACGGCACGCCGGGCGGCGAGTACCGCGTCGTCGAGGTGAACCCCCGCGTCTCCCGTTCCTCCGCGCTCGCGTCGAAGGCGACCGGCTACCCGATCGCCCGCGTCACCGCGAAGGTCGCCTTGGGCAAGCGGCTCCACGAGATCGACAACGAGATCACCGGCGAGACGACCGCCGCCTTCGAGCCGGCCATCGACTACGTGGTGACGAAGGTACCGCGCTGGCCCATCGACAAGTTCGACGACGTCGACTTCGAGCTGGGCACGGCGATGAAGTCTACCGGCGAGGCGATGTCGATCGGCCGGACGTTCGAGGAGAGCATGGTGAAGGCGCTCCGTTCCTCCGAGTACGACCCCGCCGTCGACCTCGCGGAGGTGTCCGACGCGGAGCTGGAGTCGGAGTACCTCGAACGCCCCAGCCCGGACCGCCCGTACGCGATGTTCGAGGCGTTCGACCGCGGGTACGGCGTCGACGACGTGATCGACCTCACCGACATCCACCGCTGGTACGTCGAGCGCTTCGAGCGGATCGCAGACGGGACCGCCGCGGCCGGCGAGGGCGACTTCACCGAGGCGGCGATGGTGGGCCGCACCGACGCGGAGATCGCGGCGACCGCGACCGCGGGCGGCGTCGACGCCGACGTTGGACAGGTCGAGAGCGCGGTCCCGGACCGCACGTACAAGCAGGTCGACACCTGCGCTGGCGAGTTCGAGGCCTCGACGCCGTACTACTACTCCGCGCGGCTGCCGGAGTTCCTTCAGGGGGCCGACACCGCCGGCGCGGCGAACGAGGTCCGCGTCGACCCGGACGTCGAGAGCGTCGTGGTCGTCGGCGGCGGCCCGATCCGCATCGGACAGGGCGTCGAGTTCGACTACTGCGCGGTCCACGCGGTCCGCGCGCTCCGCGAACTCGGGATCGGTGCACACGTGATCAACAACAACCCGGAGACGGTCTCGACCGACTACGACACCTCCGACGGGCTGTTCTTCGAGCCCATCTCGGCCGAAGAGATCGCCGACGTGATCGAGACGACCGGCGCGGACGGCGTGATGGTCCAGTTCGGCGGGCAGACCTCGGTCAACGTGGGCGAACCGCTCGCCGCGGAGATCGAGCGTCGCGGGCTGGACTGCGAGATCATGGGTACGAGCGTGGAGGCGATGGACCTCGCGGAGGACCGCGACCGGTTCAACGTCCTGATGGACGAACTGGGGATCGCCCAGCCCGACGGCGGCACGGCCACGAGCGAGTCCGAGGCGCTCGAACTCGCCCACGAGATCGGCTACCCCGTCTTGGTGCGCCCCTCCTACGTCCTCGGCGGGCGCGCGATGCGAGTCGTCGAGGACGACGCGGAGCTAGAGGAGTACATCGAGGAGGCGGTCCGCGTCTCGCCGGACAAGCCAATCTTAGTCGACCAGTTCCTCGACGACGCGGTCGAACTGGACGTCGACGCCGTCGCGGACGGGGAAGCGGTCCTGCTGGGCGGCGTGATGGAACACGTCGAGAGCGCGGGCGTTCACTCGGGCGACTCCGCCTGTATGATCCCGCCACGCTCGCTCGCCGACGAGACGCTCGGCCGGGTGCGCGAGGTCACGGAGGACATCGCCCGCGCGCTCGACACGGTCGGCCTGCTCAACGTCCAACTCGCGGTGACGAGCGTCGACGACCCCGAGGCCCAAAGCGAGGTGTACGTGCTGGAGGCGAACCCGCGCTCCTCGCGGACCGTCCCCTTCGTCTCGAAGGCGACTGGCGTCCCAATCGCGAAGCTCGCGGCGAAGGTGATGACCGACGACCTCACCCTCGACGATCTCGATGTCGACGAGCAGATCCCGGAACACCGCTCCGTGAAGGAAGTCGTCCTCCCGTTCGACCGCTTGCCGGGGTCGGACCCCCGGCTCGGCCCGGAGATGAAGTCGACGGGCGAAGTGATGGGCACGGCCACCTCCTTCGGCAAGGCGTACGACAAGGCGCAGGACTCGACCGGGAAGCCGATCCCGGAGTCCGGCACCGCCGTCGTCGACCTCTCCGCCGAGGAGTTCCCCGACCCGGGGACCGAGGCGGGCGAGGCCCTCGTCGCCGGCTACGCGGAACACTTCGGACTCAGCGAGGCGACGGACCTGATCGAGGCCGCCAAGCGCGGCGAACTCGACCTGATCGTCTCGCGCCAGCGTGACCTGCTCGAAGTGGCAGTCGAAGAGGAGATCACCTACTTCTCGACGGACGCCTCCGCGAAGGCGGCGCTGGAGGCGCTCGACCACGCGGCCGACGACCTCGACGTGATGGCGGTCTCCGACCGGCCGAAGCGCGTCGCGAATTGGGGCACAGGCGAATAGGCCGGGCGGCCGGGAGCGAGTACGTCGGGCGAAGGCAAGCCGGGCGAACGCGAGACCGAGGCCGCCACCTCGATGAGAGGGGAACGCACAAGCGGTCCGCCCCCCTCGGTCGGGGCGTGAACGTCGACGTTCTGCTGTACGACGGGTTCGACGAACTGGACGGGATCGGCCCCTACGAGGTGTTCGACTACGCGCTCGACTACGCCGCCGAGAGCGACGCCGGAACGGACGAGGCCACGAGCGACGACCGCGCCGGCCGCGTCCGGTACGTCGCGCTCGACGACCGCGAGGAAGTGACCGCGAGCCACGGCACCCGAGTCGGGGTGGACGGGACACTCCCCGACCCGGCGGCCGACGACGCCCCCGATCTGCTGGTCGTTCCGGGCGGCGGGTGGACCGCGCGGGACGAGGCGGCGAGCGCGTGGGCGGAAGCACAGAAAGGGGACGTGCCGCGCGCGCTCGTCGCGCATCACGAGGCGGGCACGCGGATCGCCTCCGTCTGTACCGGGTCGATGCTGCTCGCCGAGGCGGGCGTCACCGACGGTCGCCGCGCCGTCACGCACGCCTCGGCGGTCGACGAACTGCGCGAGTCCGGCGCGGAGATCGTCGACGCGCGCGTCGTCGACGACGGCGACCTTCTCACCGCGGGCGGCGTCACCTCCGGTCTGGATCTGGCGCTCTACGTCGTCGAGCGAGAGTTCGGGGAGGCCGTCGCCGACCGCGTTGCGACCGTCATAGAGCACGAGCGGCGGTACGCGGTCGCGGAGTAGGTCGCCGGAGCCGGAGTCAGTCGCCGGAGCCGGAGTCAGTCGCCGCCCGGGCGGTCAGTCGTCGTCCGCGTCGCCCGGGAGCGGGGCGTCGTCTGCGCCCGCCTCGCTCGTCGTAGTCTCGCCGTCACCGTCGACCGTGATCACGGTTCAGTCCAACTCGCCGCGGGGAAGCGAGTCGACGTCGGGGTCCCGACCGACTCGCGCCGTCACCGACCGCCTCAAATCGCCGGCGGCTCGCCGCGGCCGATCACGATCTCCTGTCCCTCGACGTCTTCGAGGGCGGCGACGCGACCGCCGATCTCGACGCGGCCGTCCCCGGTGTCGACGACGAGCGAGGCCACCTCCTCGGTGTCGACGAACGCGACGTCGACGAGCTTGCCGCTGACGGTCACGTCGGCACCCGTCTCGATGTCGCGCCCCTCGACGGTGGCGTAGAACTCCCCGCCGTCGAACTCGCGGACGTCCTTGACGGCGCGCCGGATCGAGGCGTAGCGGCGCGGGAAGGGGCGCTCCGCCCCGTCGGCGGCGAGCGTCTCCGCGGTCGTCCATAGGACGGTCCCGAAGAAGCCGGAGACGAGGAAGCCGAGCGCGGAGCGATTGAAGATGACCCCGTAGCGCTCGCGGTCGTCGCGTAAGGCGTCCTGCGTGGCGTACACGGAGTACTCGCCGTCGCCGACCGCGAGGACGGGCGTGGTGATCCCGCGACGGGCGCGGGCGATGGTCGCGACCTCCAGATAGTCGAACTCGGTCGGATCGGGCGCGTTCGACGCCGGCGTGACGAGCAGTTCGACGCTGACGCCTTCGGCGACCTTCGCGGCGAGTTCGTCGCGGAACCGCCTGAGGAGACCCGGGGTGAGCGACACCGCCAGTTCGTACTCCGCGTTCGCGATCACCTCTTCGAGGTACCGGAGGATCGTCGACCGCGATTTCACGAGCGACACCGCCTCCGTCTCGCGGGTCGGCGCGGTGTAGCGCGCCTCCAGCTCGTCCACCATCTCCGCGAACGACGAGCGGAGGTCGCCGAAGGCGTCCTCGGGGTCGACGGCGACGATCTTCATCGGCCGCGACTCGCGGAGTTCGACCAGCCCACGGTCCGACAGGCTCCGAACGGTGTCGTACACGCGGGGCTGTGGGATGTCGGTGCGGTCGGCGATGTCGCTCGCCGTCAGCTCTCCGTGCTCCAACACCGCGAGGTACGCGTCGATCTCGTACTCGCCGAGGTTGAACCGATCTCCGACGCGGTCGAGCGTGTCCCGAAGGTCCTCCGTCATGTGGCGGAAATGGGGGGCGGGGATTATAGCTTTTTACTATGGGCCGAGTTGTACGTGTTTTCGGAGCGTCCTCCTCTGTAACGGGCGACGACGGCTCGGTCGCGGGCCACATGCGGTCGTGGCTTCCCTCCGGCTCCCGCTTTCGATCCGCCCGGCGAGGTCCTCGTAGTGGCGGCGGATCCCCTCGGCGAACGCCTCGAGGGGGCCGCGTCGACGCCG
>PXST01000020.1:5872-32491 GCA_003023405.1 Halobacteriales archaeon SW_8_68_21 | reverse complement strand
GCGAGAGCGGACGGTTCACACCGAGAGAACAGGGAGTCTGTAAACCGTAATATCCCAACGCTCGGGATTCCTCCGCCTTCAGGCGGAGGAGGATGTCAATTTCTCCATAGACGACGAGGTCGCCCAAAACACGTTGTACTGGATACGACAGGAAAAAAGCTATTTATCCGAGGGGTTTTACATATAAACAAGAGACGATGCCCACTCACGAGACCAAACCCGTGGATACCGTTCTAGCCGAGGAGACGGGCGAACCCATCGAGAAATTCTCTGCGGACGAGAAGCCGCTCCCGGAACTCGACGAGCTTGAGTCGGTTCCGGAAGACGAGTGGTAGACGCCTACTAATTCTGCGGACCGTATCGTCTGAGGAGGTTTGCGGCGCGATTCTTCAGGAATCGCTCACAGTACTTTGGTGCGTTTTCCGCGGTTACCGTCGGGAATCCGCGTTGAACCTCCACTTTCTGTCCGTCTCGATATAGATCGAGATGGAGCCGCTCCGACTCGATGTCGTGTCCCTAGGCTGAATCAGGGTGGTGATCGAACCTCGCTACCTGCCGCCAGTCCCGATTTCCGTATCGCTGACCTACGTTCCGCTCTAACTGGACAATGAACCAGTCTACGTTTCCGTCAGTCACCCCCATTTCGAGATTGATCCGAGAGATCCCGTACTCGATATGGATGACGTAATCCACGTCGGGATTGCTGTGGCGATGTTCTGGCGTAGAGCGACTCGTCATAAAAATCGACAGAAGATACTTCAGCTCAACACTCCGACCAGCCGCACGACTCGCACGTCTTACAGCCCTCGGAGTAGTAGAGGTTCATCCCGCCGCAGTCCGGGCATTCGGGCGACTCGCCGGCCGCGATGAGTTCCTGCGTCGAGTCGTCCGCGCCGGGCGCGTCGAGCGCGCCGTTGCCGGCCGCCGCGTCGGCGGCCGCGCCGCCGTCGGTCTGGCCGGGCCGTCCGGCCGACCCGCTCGCCGCGCTCTCCTCGACATCGTCGAGGCTCTGCTGTTGGGGGATCCCCTTGTCGACATCGTCGTCGAGGTATCGACACAGCGCGGTGCCGATCGCGTCCGGGATCGACTGGATCTGCTCGCCTTTGTCCCACGCGACCTTCGGGCTCCGGGTGCCCTGTAGCTCGTCGACGATCTCTTCGGGATCGACGCCCGAGCGGAGCGCCGTCGAGATGACCTTCGCGAGCGCCTCCGTGAAGGAGTTGGTGTAGCCGCCAGAGTGGCCGATGTTCGCGAACAGCTCGAACGGCAGCCCCTCGTCGTCCTCGTTGATGGTGACGTACAGCTTCCCGTAGCCCGTTTCGACCCGCTGTGTGACGCCGTTCAGGGAGTCGGGACGGGGGCTGCGCTCGCTGTAGTCGATCCGGGGCTGGTCGCTGGCTTCGAGCAGGTCCGAGACCTCGGCGTCGATCGCGGTCTGGACGTCCTCGTTGTCGAGGAACGCCTCGACGCCGCCGAAGACCTCGTTGATCTGCTCGACGATGGTCTCCGCGGCCTCGCTCTCGTCGGCGAACTCCGTGTTCTGCGCGCGCGTCGTGAGCACCTGCTTCGAGCGGGTGCCGTCGCGGTAGTACGTGACGCCCTTCCCGCCGTTCTCGTAGATGTACTCGAAGACCTCCTTCGCGTCGCCGAGCGTCGAGTCGTTCGGCGCGTTCACCGTCTTCGAGATGGCGGAGTCGACGCCCTTCTGACAGGCGACCTGAACGCCGGCGTGGTCCTTCGCCGAGAGGTCGCCGGTGACGACGAACAGCTCGCCGATCGCGTCCGGCACGGTCTCTAACCCGTCGACCCCGTCGAACTCGTTTTCGGCCATCTGCGCCTGTGCTTCCTCCTTGACGGTCTCGACGTCGACGTCGTTGGCCTCCAGCGTGCGGAGGAAGTAGTCGTCGAACTCGACGAGCATCTCGTCGCCCTGTACGTCGCCGGAGACGTTCTTGTAGTAGGCGACGTTGTAGATGGGCTCACAGCCGCCCGTCGTGTTGCCGATCATCGACGTCGTGCCCGTGGGAGCGATCGTCGTCGTGTTGTGGTTGCGGATCGGGAAGCTGTCCGCCCACTCGTCGGCGTCTTGCCCGGTGTAGTGTTCGAACCAGTCGCGGTACTCGGTCGGGTTCGCGTACTTCGAGTCCTCCCAGTCGTTGAACGTCCCGCGCTCTTCGGCGAGTTCGTGGGAGACCAGCTTCGACTCGTGGTTGATGTGGGTCATCAGCTGGCGGGCGATCTCGTTGCCCTCCTCGGAGCCGTACCGGACGCCGAGCTGGATGTACAGCTGTGCGAGCCCCATGATGCCGAGCCCAATCTTCCGCATGTCGCGGACCCTCTCTTCGATCTCCGGAACCGGGAAGTCGGACATCGTGACGACGTTTTCGAGGAAGCGGGTCCCGTACGCGATCCGGTCGTCGAACTCCTCGAAGTCGATAGCCTCCTCAAGGAAGGCGTCGATCGCGGCCGCCTCCGAGTCGTACTCGTCGGTGTGTTCGTCGGACCAGACCCGCCAGTCCGGCGCGTCCAGATCCGCGAGCGTCGAGAGGTTGATGTGGCCGAGGTTACAGGCCTCGTACTCCTCCAACGGCTGCTCTCCGCAATTGTGAACTACGAGACCGTTTGCGACGAACGAGCTCGTTTCGGGCTCGGTCAGGTCGTACACCGCTTCGTGGCCGTCGTCTTCGACCGTGGAAACGGTCGCTTCGAATCCCTCGCTGTACGGCCCGCGGTCGTAGTTCGCAAGACGCTCATCAAGCGCGTTCTGTTTCGAGTCTAGAAGGAATCCGATCTCTTCCGCGAACCGAACGAGGTTGTCCTTCGAGACGACGAGGTCGTGGTCGGCCCGTCGCTCGTATTCCGCGGTTCCGCCCTTCCCATCGGGCATCTCCTGAACGCCTGCCTCGTGGCGCTCTTCGTAGATCTTGCTGAATATTCCGAAATTGAGCAGAAGTTGTTGAGCCTCTTTTAAGAGGTCGGTGCTAGTGCCCGTGAGCCGGACGGAGACGCCCTTCTCGACGTTCCCCTGAACGCCGCCGTCGGCGGAGAACAGCGCCCGGAGGTATCCGCGTGCCATCCCCTCGCTTCCGCGCATGACTGCCTCGGGGACTTGCTGCTTCTGATCAACTAACCCGGCTTCCTCCACGTACTCGTACAGCCGAGCCGAGCGGATCCGCTGCTCGACGGCCTGTGCGCCACGATAGTCGTCACCTCTGGTAATATTGCTGACGCCGACCTCGTAGTCGGCGTTACCGACGGGCTCACGAACAACCTCGTTCACGTCGGTAGCGAACGATTCGGAGACTTCGGCGTCCTCGTCGTAGAAGTTGAGAACGGCTCGCTCCTCGCCACTTTTGAGATGCCCGTCACCGACCATCCAGCCGAGCACGCGACCCTCTGCGGCGGTTCCGTGCTGACCGAACGATCCCTTCCGGTTCTGGATATGAACCGTGTCGCCCGCACCCAAATCACCGGCCTCGATCCATCCGTCATCCGTCATGACGCGATGATCGGCAGTGAGGCGTAGTTCGTACCCCTCTTCGGTTGTGAGCTTATAAACGTCCTTCTCGCCGGTTTTGTAGACGCTGCTCGCTTCCTTAAGCGTCTCCTCGCTGAGCCGCCCGTCGACGACGACATCCCGCGCGACGCCCTGCTCGTAGAGTTCCTCGGCTTCGACGAGACCGCTTTCGGTGCTGATCAACGTGTCACCGGTAACACACGGATTGGTCGCGAGGATCCGGTGGTCTGGGTTCTCCTCGACGTCGAAGGAGTGCTCTTTGTTGATCCGTTCGAGGTAGACGACGCCCGGCTCGCCGTTCTCGTGGGCTCCCTCGATCATGTCGTCCCAGATCTCGACGGCCGGGACCGAGAGCTCCTCGCCGACCTCGACGTGCTCGCCGAGCCCGAACATGTCGTACAGCTCCTTCGTCTCCGGCGTCGCGACGTGAGCCTCCCCGGTGCGGGGGTTGGTGAACGTGAACTCCTCGTGGTTGCGGAGCGCGTCCATGAACTCGTCGGTGACGCCGACGCTGATGTTGAAATTCGAGAGGTGTCCCTCGACGGCGTTACGGAGGTGTTCGGGGACCTTGCCGTCCTCGTCGATGAGGTCGCGGGCCTCCTCTAAGGCGTCCGCGAAGGAGTTGTGCGTGAAGTCGTCGGGGTCGTTGAGCCGCAGCGAGTGGGCCAGAGAGACGTCTTTGTTCTTCGCGTGGATGAACTGGATGACGTCCGGGTGCGAGATGCGCATGACGCCCATCTGCGCGCCGCGGCGCGCGCCGCCCTGCGCGATCGTCTCGCAATTGTGAACGACGATGTCCTCCGCGATGTACGTGTGTGTCCCGGCGACTTCGGCGTTGTAGACAGGGCCGTCGTACGAGACCGTCTCGACGGAACCGACCGTCACGACCTCGCATCCGTTCGCTTGCTTGGTCCGATCCCGCGCTACGAAGTCGTCCGGAACGTCGTCGAACAGACGTGCGAGCGGTGTTCCAAGTGCGGTGCTCACGCTGGCGCTGACCCAGTAGGTCGGTTTCCGGCCGTCTGGAGTCCGATGGTGGCGAGAGAACTGAACGCCTGCGCGGAGGCCGACTTGGAAGACGAAGTCGACTACCTCCTTACAGGTCAACTGGAGTTTCACGCGCTGGCTATCCCCGCGGGTCTCGGTCGTTCCGTCACCGTCGAACAGCGCCTCGACGACTCGGGCCTGTGTCTCGACCGGAGCGTTCCAGAGGAAGTCAGGGACCCGCTTCTCGCTTGCTCCGGTCCCGAACAGTCCCTCAACGAGCTGTGCGAAGCTCGCGCTTTCGACGTGAACGTGTAGCGTGTTCCGGTCCTCGACCGTTTCGAGACGGGACGAAACGTCGAACGCGTCGAGTGCGTCGACTATCTCCTCGGCCTCCGCACGCTCGTCGGAGTGAAGCGTGAACGTCACTTCGTTCGGCAGGCCGCGGCGGTAGACGACGCAGCCCTCCGCGAGGTACCAGCCGGCGATCGTCGCAAACGCGTCGACCGGAACGTCACTCGCGATGGATGCCGGGGTTGGTCCCTTGTCGACGCCGTAGTACTGGCGGTTGATGACTGCGCCGCCGTCGGTGAACGCCATCGGTCCCGATGCGACCTCCGAGAGGTTGATCCGCCCGTCGAGGGTCAGATCGTTCTCGTCGGCCGCGTGGCCGAGTACCAACTGGTCTCCCTCAGAGAGGTCGGCAGCGTCGATCCACTCGAAGGCATCCCCGCGAGCGACTTTGAACGGATGTTCACTCGTCGCTCGGATCGGCTTGTTGAGCCGGTCGGGAACGATTTCGACGATGTCTTCGTCGACGTTTCGCTCCATCGTCTCCACGATCGGCTGTTCGTCGCCGTTCTCGTCGATGACGAGGTCCCCCTCTCGAAGCGATTCGACCGGTCGTTGTCCCTCCGGGGTGAGGACGCCCGTCCCCGGGGGGAAACACATCTGGTCGAACGTCCGCATGAACGTGATCGGCCCGGAGGCGATGCCGCCGGTCGAGCCGACGGCGTCGCCGTAGGGGCGGAGCTGCCAGAAGGCGTACCCCATCCCGCCGCCGGACTGGAACACCTCGGCCGCCTCCTTTGCGGTCTGGTGGATGTCGGTGATGTCGTCGTCGGGTGAGTCGACGAAGCAGGCGGAGAGCTGCTGGAGCTCGTCGCCCGCGTTCATCAGCGTCGGGGAGTTCGGCATAAAGGAGAGCGACTCCATCCCCTCGCGGAACGTTTCGGCGGTCTCCTCGACGTGGTCGCGCACGTCGTCGGGCAGCTCGGGCACGACGGTGTCGTACGCGAACTTGTTGACGTTGTGTTCCGTCAGCGTCGCCGTCGCCTCGTCGTCGGCGGTGACGCCCGCGCCGAAGACCGCCTCGGCGAGTTCGTCGCGCCGCGGGTGGTCGGGCTTCAGCTGGTCGGGCGTGACGGTGATGTCGACGCCCTGCCGCTCGGCTTCGAAGACCGCCTCGGCGAGCGCGACGTTGCGCGCGACGCGGTTGAACAGCTCCTCTTGATCCTCGGCCGGCTCTCCGTCGGAATTCTTCCGGAGGTATCGCGCGGGCAGGATGTTTTGATAAGCGTTGCTCGTGAGGCGCTCCTCTATCGTGTCGCCCGTGGTGCGTTTGATCGGCAGTTCGAGGTCGTCTGCGGTGACACCGTCGCTGCTCATTCGACGGCCACCCCGCTGGCTTGGCGTGAGATCTGGATCATTCGTGGTGTTGGTGTACTGGCGAAGCGGGTTCTTGTACGTTCGGATGATCGGACCCGACCGACGTCTACGTGTCCGATTCGGTATGTAACGTCCGTGCTGCGCGTCTGACGCTAACTCCGGTACATCGCCAAAAGACGGGTTCCGAACACATAAGCGTAGCCAGACCGCGGTGAAACTGATAGTCGATCGCAAAAATCGCCGGACAGAAGCGGCCTCCCACCGGAACAAATGGGGGGTCGATCGTCGTCGGGTTTCGCCGCGCCGACGGCCGTCGACCCCCGCATCGCCGGCCCGTCGGGGCGTGCGCGTCCGACTTTCCCGCAGTTCTTGCCGTAGACGTATCAGAATTCGATTACTTCTGTTGTGGTCCGGTCCCACAGGCTTATGACCGGGCTCGTTGTGGACCCAGATATGACCGCTTCATCGTTCGCGCTCGCCGGCCTCGTCGCGCCGGCGCAGGCCGCGCTCCTCGGCAGTCAGGTCGGGCAGCTGCTCGTCGCTCTGGTCGCCGTCGCGCTCGTCATCGTCGTCGGGAAGTTCGTCCTGAAGCTCGCGTGGCGGCTCGTCACGATCGGGATCGTCGCCGTCGCCGCGTTCTACCTGCTGTCGACGCTCGGACTGATATGAGAAATCCCCGCGGAACGGTCCCAACGGAACGGTCCGGGCGGGACGGGTTCCGCTCGGATCGGGCGCGCCGGACTACTGGAACGCCGCGCCCGGCTCCGCCTCGGTGCGGTCGACCTCGGACCGCTTGAACTGCTCTTCTATCTCCTCGTAGCGCTTGCGCGTCTCGGAGGTGGCGCTGGGGTTCACCTCGCTCAACGCGTCCTCGAAGTGTTCCATCGTCACGCGGACGTTGCCGACGGACTCACCGACCTTCTCGCGCGAGACGCTGCCGATGAACTCCCGGGAGGCGTTCATCGAGGCCTCGCGGGCGACCGCCTCGATGTCGGCACCCACGTAGCCGTCGGTCTTGCGGGCCAGCGCGTCGAGGTCGACATCGTCCGCCAGCGGCTTGGTGCGCGTGTGGACCTCGAAGATCCGGCGACGCGCCGTCTCGTTGGGGACGGGCACGTGAACGTGCCGGTCTAAGCGTCCGGGACGCAACAGCGCGGAGTCGATGAGGTCCGGCCGGTTCGTCGTCGCAACGACGACGACGTCCTCCAGCGATTCGAGGCCGTCCAGCTCGGTCAGCAGCTGTGAGACGACGCGCTCGCCGACGCCGGAGTCGCCGGAGTTCTCCCCGCGCTCGGTCGCGATCGAGTCGATCTCGTCGAAGAACACGATCGTCGGCGCGTTCTCGCGGGCCTTGCTGAACACCTCGCGGACGCCCTTTTCGGACTCGCCCACGTACTTGTTCAGCAGCTCCGGCCCCTTGATCGAGATGAAGTTCGACTCGCTCTCGTTGGCGACCGCCTTCGCGAGCAGAGTCTTCCCCGTCCCCGGCGGGCCGTACATCAGGACCCCCTTTGCGGCCTGTATGTCCAGCTCCTCGAACACCTCGGGGTACTCCAGCGGCCACTGGATCGTCTCGCGGAGCCGCTCTTTGGTGTCCCCCAGCCCGCCGACGTCGTCCCAGGTGACGTCGGGGACCTCCACGAACACCTCCCGCAGCGCGGAGGGTTCGATCCCCTTGATTGCCTGCTTGAAGTCCCCCTCGGTCACCCGAATGCTGTCCAACACGTCGGCGTCGATCTCGTCGCTTTCAAGATCGATCTCGGGGCGGATGCGCCGAAGCGCGTGCATCGCCGACTCCTTCGCGAGCGATTCGAGGTCCGCGCCGACGAAGCCGTGGGTGTTCTCGGCGTACTCGTCTAAGTCGATCCCGTCGGTCAGCGGCATGTTCCGCGTGTGGACCTGAAGGATCTCCTTGCGGCCGTCGCGGTCGGGGACGCCGACCTCGATCTCGCGGTCGAAGCGGCCGCCGCGCCGGAGCGCGGGATCGATGGCGTCGACGCGGTTCGTCGCGCCGATGACGACGACTTCGCCGCGCTCTTCGAGCCCGTCCATCAGCGAGAGCAGCTGGGCCACGACGCGGCGTTCCACGTCGCCGCCGGCCTCCTCGCGTTTCGGCGCGATGGAGTCCAGCTCGTCCATAAAGATGATGCCGGGCGACTCCTCGGAGGCCTCCTCGAACACCTCGCGGAGCTGCTCTTCGCTCTCGCCGTAGTACTTCGACATGATCTCCGGGCCGGAGATCGTATGGAAGCTCGCGTCGATCTCGTTGGCGACCGCCTTTGCGATCAGCGTTTTCCCCGTGCCCGGCGGGCCGTGGAGCAGGACGCCCTTCGGCGGGTCGATGCCGAGCCGCTTGAAAAGCTCCGGGTGCCGCATCGGCAGCTCGATCATCTCGCGGACCTGTTCGAGCTCGTCGTCCAGCCCGCCGATGTCCTCGTAGGTGACGTCCGGCCCCTCGCCGGTCCCGCCTGCGGCTTCGCCGCGGTCGGCGATCTCTTCGGCGGAGATCTCGGAGACGCTGATCTCCGTCTCGTCGGTGATGACCACCGTACCGCCGGGGCTCGTCTCGGCGACCTTCATCGGGACCGCCTGCGACTGGCCGCCCATCAGCCCGAAGCCGAGCGACGTGCGGATCGTCTGGCCCTCCGTGACGGGCTGACCCGAGAGCTTGTCGCGGATGAACGGGGCGATCTGGCCTCGTACCCGCAGCTGGCTCGGGAAGGCGATCGTGACCGCGTCCGCCCGCGAGACATCGACATCTTCGACGGTCACGCGGTCGTCGATCCCCACGTCGGCCTCCTGCCGGAGGCGGCCGTCGATGCGGATCACGCCGGTCCCGTCGTCCTCGGGGTAGCCGGGCCAGACGCGGGCGATCGCGGCACCGTCGGAACCCTCGACGCGGACGATGTCCCCGCCGGAGAGCCCGAGCTCCTCGGCCGCGACGCGGTCGATCGCCGCGAGGCGGCGACCGGCGTCCTTTTGTTTCAGCGGCTTGACCGTGAGTTTCATCGCTCACCCTCCACGGTGAAGACGCCGTTGTTCACGGCCGCGGACGCGGCCGTTCCGGGCAGCTCGAACTCCGACTCGACCGGTCCGTCCGGTCCCTCGACGACGACGATCGCCGTCTCACCGACGGTGTCGATCGCGACGGTCTCGTCGTCGACGCCCAAATCGGCGGCGACGATCCACCCGTCGTCGTACTCGTACCGGCGCACCAGCGCGCCGTCGCTGGTCGATTGGGTCTGTCTGTGATCCATCCTAACTACGAGTTAGTCTCTTGGGTATATAAATGCGTCGTACGAAACCGCACGACGTGAGATTTTTTCGGCGCATCGGTAGTGTAGCGGTTCGGGTCGGATCGACGCCGGTCCCGGCCCCGTTTCCGTCTCCCGTTCCCGACCGCCGATCGGCCCCCTCCGGCGTTTATATCCCCCAGCGTCGAACCGGTCCGTCATGAAACGGATGACCCACGACGGCCGCGCGACGGCGTACCGGCGCTCCGACCGCGGCGGCGACGGACCGACGGTGTGTCTCGTCCACGGCAGCGGCGGCACGAAAGACGTCTGGAAGTCGCAGGCGCGGCTCGCCGACCGGTTCCCGGGCGTCGCCGTCGACCTCTCCGGCCACGGGGACAGCGAGGATGTCGCGACGCCCGCCGGTCCCGAGACGCTCGACGCGTACGCTGACGATGTCGTCGCGGTCGCCGAGGCGACGGACGCGACCGTGATCTGCGGCAACTCGCTGGGCGGCGCAGTCGCGCTACAGGTCGTCTTAAACCGCGATCTCGCGCTCGACGGCCTCGTCCTCGCGGGCACGGGCGCGAAGCTCTCGGTGACCGAGTCGCTCCGGGACGCGCTCGCGAGCGACTTCGAGCGGGCGGTGTCGATGCTCCACGAGCCGGACCGGCTGTTCCACGACGCGCCCGCCGAGTACGTCGAGCTTTCGAAGGCGTCGATGCGAGCGTGCGGGCGCGAAGTCACCGAACGGGACTTCCTGACCTGCCACGCCTTCGACGTTCGAGAGCGGCTCGACGCGATCGACGTCCCGGCGCTCGGGGTCGTCGGCGCACACGACGAGCTCACCCCGCCGGCGTACCACGAGTACCTCGCCGACCGGATCCCGGGCGGGGAGTGGACCAAGCTCTCCGACGCCGCCCACCTCGCGATGCTCGAACGGCCGGTCGCGTTCAACGGGGCGCTCGCGGGGTTCATCGGTGGACTGTAGCCTCGGGGAGACCGCCGCGGCCGCGTTCGGCGTGGGCTCGGCGACATCCTCCCGGGCGAGCCGGAGCGAGGACGTCGGACCGCTCGACCTCGACATCGGCGACGACGGCTAATCTGTGACGGGTCGCCGCGGCCGGTGTGCCCGGTCTCCCCGCCGCCGGGACCGCGTTTCCCCGCACGCCGACCCCTTCTTTCCACAGCTTTTTCGCCGCGGCGACCCTATCGGCGCGCATGTCAGCGCTACGTGACGCGCTCCGGGACCTCCCAGACGCGGTGTTTGCGGACTTACTCGAATCTGACGAGGGATACGTCCTCGTCATCGATCTCCCGGGCGCGACCGCCGAAACCACCGAGGTCCTCGTCGAGGACGGACGCATCGAGATCGAGGGTCGCCGCGAGAAGGCGGTCCCCGAGGGGTTCGAGTACGTCCGCGAGGACCGGCCGCTGTTCCTCGACGCGGAGCTCCCGCTCCCGACCGACGCCGACGGCGCGGGCGCGGACGCGGAGATCGACCGTGGCGTCCTCGAGATCGCGTTCCCAAAGCGCGACCGCGACGTCTCTCGGACCATCCCCGTCGACGGCGCGGACGACGAGGGCGACGTCTGACGGGTGGTCACGCTGGTCAACCTTCGCGCCTACTGGCGGTTCGTCGTCGTTTTGCGGCAGTTCTCGCCGCTCATCGTCGCCTACTGGCGTGACAGTCGGCGCTACTTCCTGTTCGGCGGTAGCCGCGAGGTCGACGCCGAGACGCAGCGCGAGCGCGCCGCGGTGCTGCTCGACATCCTGCTCACGCTCGGTCCGACGTTCATCAAGCTCGGACAGATCCTCTCGACCCGGCCCGACATCCTCCCGCCGGCGTACATCGAGGTTCTGGAGGGGCTTCAAGACGACGTGCCCCCCGCGTCGTGGGAGGAGTCCCGCGCCGTCCTCGAAGACGAGTTCGGTCCGGTCGACGAGACGTTCGACAAGTTCGACCGCGACCCGATAAGCGGCGCGAGCCTCGGGCAGGTGTACACCGCGACCTACGAGGGGGACTCCGTCGCGGTGAAGGTGCGCCGCCCCGGAATCGAGTCGCTCGTCGAGGCCGACCTCCGGACGATCCGCTGGTCGATCCCGCTGATCAAGCGGTTTACGGGTGCGGGCCGTGCGTTCTCCTTGGAGAACCTCGCGGACGAGTTCGACAAGACGATCCACGAGGAGATGGACTACGCCCGGGAGCGGACGATGCTCGAAGAGATCCGCAGCAACTTCGCCGACGAGGACCGGATCCAGATCCCGCGCACGTACAAGGCGGTTTCCGGCCCGCGGGTGCTCACGATGGAGTACGTCCCGGGCACGAAGATAAGCGAGGTCGACGCGCTCGACGAGGCGGGCCTCGACCGCACCGTCGTCGCCGAGACGCTCCAGGAGGTGTACCTCCAGATGATCATCGAAGACGGCGTGTTCCACGCCGACCCTCACCCGGGGAACCTCGCCGTCGCGGACGACGGCTCCGTCATCTTCTACGACTTCGGGATGGCGGGCCGGGTCGATCCGTTCATCCAAGAAAAGATCGTCGAGTTCTACGTTGCGGTCGCCAGACAGGACATCGACGCTATCCTCGACACGCTGGTCTCGATGGGCACGCTTTCGCCCGAGGCCGACCGCGAGGTGATGGGCAACGTGATGGAGCTGGCCATCGCCGACGCCAGCGGCGAGGACATCGAGCAATACCAGGTGAACCAGATCATCGAGCAGGTGGAGTCGACCATCTACGAGTTCCCGCTGCGGCTCCCACCGAACCTCGCGTTAGTCCTCCGGGTCGCCACCGTCGTCGAGGGGGTCTGTGTCACGCTTGATCCCGAGTTCGACTTCATTTCGACGGCGACGGAGTACCTCCGCGAGGAGGGGTACTACGAGCAGACCGCCCGCGGTATCGCCGAGGACGCCGGCAGGCAGGTACAAAGGACCACCGAGGCGCTGTTCACGGTCCCGCCGAAGGCCGACGAGTTCCTCGACCGCGCCAACCGCGACGACTTGACGGTCAACGTCGTGTTGGAGGACGACACCGACGTCTTGGAGAAGCTGGCGATGCGGATCGCCTACTCGGTGTTACTCGCCGTCGGCGTCCTCTCGGCGACGATCCTCTACTCGTTCACCCAGCAGTGGCGGATCGCCTTGGGCATCCTCGCGCTGTCCGCGCCGCTCGCGATCGGCTTGTACCGCTCGTTCCGCACGAAGCGCGGGCTCCGGGCGACGCCGCAGTTCACCAGACAGGGAATGAAAAAACAACGCGAGGACTGACTCAGTCTCGCGATTTCGGCTCTTTCGTCGGGCGGCAGATCCACACGTCTTCCGCGTCCTCGACCGCGTAGCCGCGCGCCCGCAGCCACTCGCGGAGGTCGGCGGCGTCGCCGGCCGCGGAATCGCCGGTCGCGGAATCGCCGGCCGCGGAATCGCCGGTCGCGGAATCGGTCGTCTCGCCCCCGTCGACCACAGAGTCCGCGTCGTGAACCTCGACCACGAGCAGCGGCCGGTGGGCCGCGATCGCCCCCGCGACCCCCCGGAGGACCGCGGCCTCGCGGCCCTCCACGTCGACCTTGATCGCGTCCGGCGGCGGGACGCCGACGCCCTCCGTCGGACCGGACCCGCCGACACCCTCGACGAGGTCGTCGAGCCGCCGGACCGGGACCGACTCCGTGCCCGCGACGCTCGCGCCCCACCTCGTCGCCGACTCGCGGTCGAACGCGGAGCACTTCGAGAACGTCGACCGGTAGAAGGGCAGCGTCGCGTTCGCGTCCCCGACCCCCGCCCGCCTGAGGTCGATCCGATCGCCGAGATCGTTCCGCTCCGCGTTCCGCGCCAGCCGGTCCGCGCTCTCGCCGTTGGGTTCGAACGCGATCACTCGCCGGTCGGTGTCCCGCGCCAGCGGGATCGCGTGTTCGCCGACGTGCGCGCCCACGTCGAGGATCACCGCGTCGTCCGGCAGGCGGTCGAGCGCGGCGAGCCCGGGGTCGTCGCCGTGGGGGTTCGTCGGCTCGTAGCTCCAGTAGCTCCCGGCGACCGTCCGCTTCGGGGTCGCGACACAGAGAGCGTACGTCAGGTCGGCGAGCCGGTACAGCGTCCGGAAGCCGAGTCGTTCGACCCGCGCGTACAGCAGCGAGGTGCGTCCGCTCATCGCGGCCTCACGCTCCGATGACCTGAATCGGCACTAAGAGAAAACAGAGCGCGCCGACGGCGAACGTGACGACGCCGACGGCGAGCCGCGGCAGCCCCAGCCCGCCTTCGTCGGTCGGGTCGGCCGGGCCGTTGAACGCGATCACCGCCGCGAACACGCCCCAGAACGTCCACAGTCCGACGGACTCGTTCAGGCCGAGCCCCCGCCAGAAGTGGAGGTACGCGGCGATTCCGAACAAGATTCCGGGGACGAGCGCGGCGACTGTCTCCTGTCGCGGCCCGAGCATCGCCCGGACCATGTGGCCGCCGTCGAGCTGGCCGACCGGCAGGAGGTTCAGGAGGGTGAAGAACATCCCGACCCACCCCCCGATCACGACCGGGTGAGCGGTGAGCCGCGGGTCGCCGTAGCTCGTCGGCTGGCCGAGCGCGTCGGCAATGAGGCCCAAAAGCGGCGGGTTGTTGAACCGGATCATCGCTCCCGAGGCGTTCGCCAGCTCCGCGGGTACGCGGATCGGGTCGAGCGAGAGTCCGATCGCGGTCACTACCACCGTCGCGACCAGTCCCGCGATCGGACCGGCCGCGCCGATGTCGAAGAGGACCTTCCGCGAGGGCATGCGGCCGCGGATCCGGATGACCGCGCCGAGCGTCCCGAACGGGAAGACGAACGGGATGACGTACGGGAGGGAGACGGGGACGCCGTGGTAGCGCCCGGCGGCGTAGTGGCCGAGTTCGTGGGTCATCAGGACGCCGAGGACCGCGGCGGTGAACGGCCACGCCCGAAGCAGCGTCAGCGGGTTCGACTGGATCTCCGAGAGCGGGACGTAGTACCAGCCGTACGCGCCGACGAACAGCGTCGACAGCACGGTCGCCGCGAACATGGCGACGTTCACCCAAGGGATCCCCTCGCGGCCGCGGTCGAACGGCGTCGCGACGACGACGTGGCCGCCCTCGACGACCTCGACGTCGACCTCGTAGCCCGCCTCCCGGAAGTACGGGGTCAGCTTCCGTAGCAGCGTCCGCTCCGGGACGTACGACTCGCCGTGGTACCGCACGCGGCCGTCCTCGCGGCGGACCTCGTCGACCCGAAAGAACGTTCGGAGCGGCTCCGGACGCGGCGCGCCGTGGTCGGGCGTCGCCACGTCCTCGTGGTCTGGCATCGACACGTCGTAGCCGGTCGTCGAGTATAAACCCCGCGTCGGCGGGCACGGGGACCGGAATCGGACGACCGGAGCGGCCGCTCGCGGAATCGGGCGGTCGGAAAAACGCGGGCGGGGACCGCGCCGCGATTTGAGCGCGGCGGGGATCGAACGGTTCGGGTTCGGTCGCGGTGTGAACCCGGATCAGGCGGGCTCGACGCGCCAAGTCGTCGCGCCCGTGTACGACCACTTCTCGACCGTGAGCTCCGTCGCGGAGTCGCGGAGCTTCACCATCAGCGCGCCGATCTCTTTCGGGGAGAGGTCGATGTCCTCGGAGATGAACTTCCCTTTGAAGTACATCTCGCCGTCCTGTGCGCGATCGAGCAGGTACGCTTTCAGCCGCTCTTCCTTGCTGCGGTCGTCGTTCGCGTTCGTGGAGGGGTTCGTAGTCGCGCTCATAGTACATCCCACGCTTGCCGGCGGAGGGTGTTATAAAGGTAACACCGTTGGGCGACGTTCAGGGCGTTTCACCGAAACCGACCGGCTAAAACGTGTCTGACGAATATTTTAAAAACGTTTTAGACCGAGCCAGAAATTTTATACTTGGTTCTGAGGGCGTTCCTCTCGATCGACTCTCTCGTCGTCGAGACACTCGTCGCCGCTCCGTTCGACCGACGACTCGTGGCAAAACTGTCTACATCGAGGCGGCCGCGGGTCTCTCGCGCGCTCGGTTCGGGGGCGCGTCCGCGCCGGCCTCCGACGCCTCAGTCGCGTCGGTGGACCCAGAACGTCTCCGACTCCGTCGCCTCCTTTTTAAATATCGGCACCTCGTCTTTCAGGCGGTCGATCCCGTCCTCGACGGTCCGGAACGCCTCCCGCCGGTGGCCGGCGAGGACGACGACGAACACGATGTCCTCGCCCGCCTCGATCACGCCCGTGCGGTGGTACATCCGCACGTCGAAGACGCTGTCGCGGTCGGTGAGTTCGCCGGCGATCGCGTCCATCCGCTCCTCTGCGACCCCCTCGTACTTCTCGAAGGCGAGGTGCGTCGTCCGGTCGTCGTCCAGGCCATTGCGGGCGCGCACGCGACCGGTGAACGTCGCGATCGCGCCCGACCGGTCCGCGCCGGCGGACGCCTCGACGCGCCGCACCAGGGTCTCGCGGGTGATCCACGGCTCCGCGGCGTCGAGGTCGGCGACGAGACCGTCGAGGTCGACCGCGTCCGGGGTGGCCGCGGTCGCGAGGACGGTCCCCGGCACGCTCTCGGGGTCTAGATTGGGACCGAGTAGGACCGCGGGCACCCGCAGCCGCGACTCGCCGACCGCCAGCAGGTAGTCGTGTTCGGGAGCCAGCCCGTCCAGCAGGTCGTCGAACTCCTCGATCGTCCCCCGCCCGGTCCAGTTCCCGTCGCCGTCGAACGCGAGCGCGGTATCGGCCTCGGGTCGTTGCGCGACCCGTCCGTCGAGCCGCGCCGCGAGCCGTCGCGCCAGCTCCGAGGCCCCGTCGCCGACGATCGATATCGGTCGCATATCCGAGACCGGGCCGCGACCGGCTTAGGCGTTTCCCGGTCGTCCCGAGTCGAGGGGTCGGCGGCTCCCCGGCGCGATCAACGCGTCCGGGCTTGACAATGCTTAAGAGCGCGACAGGGATAGTCGTCGCCAATGAGAGTCGTCGTTTCTGTCGGCGGAAGCGTCCTCGCGCCGGACCTCGACCCCGAGCGCGTGGCCGCGCACGCCGAGGCGATAGAACGGCTGGTCACCGACGACTGTGAGGTGGGAGTCGTCGTCGGCGGGGGCGGCGTCGCCCGCGAGTACATCGAGACGGCCCGCGAGATCGGGGCCAACGAGGTCGAACTCGACCGGCTCGGCATCGGGACCACCCGCCTCAACGCGCGCCTGCTGATCGCCGCGCTTGGCGACCGCGCGAACCTCGCGCCCGCGACCGACTACGAGGAGGCGGGCGCTGCGCTCCGGCGCGGCGAGGCTGCGGTGATGGGCGGCGTCACACCGGGACAGACGACCGACGCGGTCGCCGCCGCGTTCGCCGAGTCCGTCGACGCCGACCTGCTCGTGTACGCCACCAGCGCCGACGGCGTGTACGACGCCGACCCCGACGCCGACCCCGACGCGACGCAGTTCGCGTCGCTGTCGCCGGCCGAACTCGTCGAGGTCGTCCTCCCGATGAGCCGGAACGCGGGTGCCTCCGCGCCCGTCGACCTGCTCGCGGCGAAGCTGATCGACCGGGCGGGAATCCGGTCGATCGTCCTCGACGGAACCGATCCGACCGCTGTCGTCGACGCCGTCCTCCGCGGCGACCACACCGGGACCGACGTCGTTCCGGTCAACGGCGACGAACCGAGCTGCTGGGCGGGAGAACGATGAGCGCGGACGACGCCAGCGACGATCCGGCCGAGTCCTCGCCCGCCGATTCACCCCACATTCTCTCCGAGGAGTCCGCGCTGGACGAGGGGGAGGCGACCGACGACCGAGCGGGCGAGACGTTTCACGCCTTCTGGGCCGACGTCGTCGCCGACGAGATAGTGGCGCGCGAGCCCGACGAGCCGGTCGTGATCAAGGGCGGCGTCTCCCCCTCGGGGGTCGCCCACCTCGGGAACTTCAACGAGATCATGCGCGGCTACTTCGTCGCCGAAGCGCTCCGCGACCGCGGCCACGAGGTCCGGCAGGTGTTCACCTCCGACGACAGGGACCCGCTGCGGAAGGTCCCGCGCAAGCTGGCGAACGCCGACGGCGAGGTCGTCGGTCTCGGCGAGGTCGACGCCGGCGTGCTCGGCCGCAACCTCGGGGTGCCGTACACGTCGATCCCGGACCCGTTCGGCGAGTCCGAGTCGTACGCGGCCCACTTTGCCGGCCTGCTGAAAGCCGACGCCGACCGCCTGAACGTCCCCGTCGAGATGCTCTCGAACACCGAGCTGTACGCCGACGGCGACTTCGACGAGGCGGTCCGAACGGTCCTCGCCGACGCCGACTGCGTCCGCGAGGTGCTCTCCGAGTACCAGGACAAGGTCGACGACGAGTACGTCCCGTTCAACCCCGTCTGCGAGGCGTGCGGGAAGGTCACGGAGACGGTGACGACGGTCGACCTCGACGCAGAGACCGTCGACTACGTCTGTACCGACATGGACGCCGGCGGCAACACCATCGAGGGATGCGGCCACGAGGGCAGCGCGACGTTCCGAGAAGGGAAGCTCCCGTGGCGGCTGGAGTGGCCCGCCCAGTGGGATGTCCTTGGCGTCGACTTCGAGCCGTTCGGCAAGGACCACGCGGAGGGGTCGTGGCCCTCAGGCGTCGATATCGCCCGGAACGTGTTCGGCGAGGAGCCGCCCGTGCCGATGGTGTACGAGTGGTTCACGCTCGACGGCGAGGCGTTCTCCTCCTCCGAGGGCAACGTCGTCACGGTCCAAGAGCTGTTAGGACTGCTCGAACCCAAGGTGTTGCGCTACTTCTTCGCGCTCCACCCGAAGAAGGCACGAGACCTGAGCATCGAGCGGCTCGACCAGCTCGTCGACCGCTTCGACCGCTTCGAGCGCGCCTACTTCGGCGAGGTCGACGACCCGGACCTGACCGCCTTCGCCGAGCGCGCCTACCCGTTCGTCGTCGGTCGCCCCGACGACCCACCGACGGAGCGGCCGGTCCGGCTCCCGTACACGTTCGCGGCGGTCCTCGGCATGGTCGACGACCCCGACTTCCGCGAGCGGCTCGCCCGCGACGAGGGGCACATCCCGGACGACGCGGACGCCGACGCGGTCGACGCCGCGCTCGCCCGCGTGGAGCAGGCCCGGAACTGGGCGGAGCGGACCGGAAACGAGTACGACTACCGGCTCCAGCCCGACCTCCCCGAAATCGAGTTCGACGACGACATCGCGGCCGGGCTCGACGACCTCGCCGACTTCGTCGCGGCCGGCCACGACGGCGAGGCGATCCAGGCGGAGATGTACGAGACCGCACGTGCGCACGACATCGAGGTGAGCGACTTCTTCGCGGCGGGCTACCGCCTGTTCTTCGACGACACGCAGGGACCGCGGCTCGGCGAGTTCCTCGGCGAACTGGAGCGCGACTACGTCGTCGACCGGCTTCGGCGCGAGGCGTAGATGTCCGAGGACCGTTCGCTCGACGACTTCGCCCCGGACGCCGACGATGAGGCTGGAGACGCCGGATCTAATGCCGCTGCCGGCGGTTCAAACGACGCTGATCCCGCGACCGCCACCTCGACGTGGCACGCTGAGGGCGCGGCCTGCGACCGGTGTGGCGAGCGCGTCGAGCGCCGCTGGCGCGACGGGGAGGCCCTCGTCTGTGCGGACTGCGCCTCATGGTGACCGACGGTCACGGCGAACGTTCCGGCGTCCGCCGGTCAAAACTCGAGCCACCGGCCGCCGAGATGTCTCACGGGAAAAATTCACCGGGTAAAATTTAAGTATCAATGAAACGGATTCGTGAACTCATGTATGGCCGGTCGGCGGCCGCCCTCACGGCGGCGTACCTCTGTGCCGGGGCGGCGTTCGCGGTCGCGGCCGACCTCGCGGTCGCCTCCGTGACCGGAACCGCGGCCGGGTGGACGCCGACGCGGCTCGTCGGCGACTGGCTGCTGGTCGCCGGGTCTGGCGGCGTCCTCTACGGGGCGATCACCTACCACCGTCGCCGGACGGAGACCGCTCGCCGCGACCTCGAGACCTCCAACCAGCAGTTACAGGTGTTGAGCCGGGTGTTCCGTCACAACGTCCGGAACGACCTCAACGTGATCCGCGGGTACGCGGATCTGCTGGCGGACCGGATCGACGACGACCGGAGCGAGCAGTACGTCGCGACGATCCGGGAGACGACCGACGATGTCGTCGCGATCAGCGAGAAGCTCCGGGTGATCGAAGACGCGTCGTCCGAGCCCCCGGACGGTCGCGTTGATCTCGTCGATGCGGTCCACGAGGCGGTCGGAACCGTCGACGCCGGCGACGCCTCGATCACCGTCGAGGCCCCCTCGGAGGCGTGGATCCGCGCGGACGACTCCGTCTCGTTCCCGATCCGCGAGGTGTTCGAGAACGCGGTCACGCACAACGACGGGTCGACCCGACGCGTGGAGGCGACGGTCCACGAGAGCGGGACGACCACGTGTCTGGAGGTCACCGACGACGGTCCGGGGATCCCCTCGAACGAACGGGCCGTGTTACAGGCCGAAGAGGAGACGGCGCTCTCGCACGCGAGCGGCATCGGCCTGTGGCTGGTCAAGTGGATGTGCGAGACGCAGGGCGGCACCGTCCGGTTCGAGGCGGACGACGATGGCACCACGGTCCGGCTCCGATTCGAGTCGACGACCCCGCCCGCTACTCCAGCTCGGTGATTGTTATGGCGTACATCGCGCCGCAGTTGCCGCATTCCACGTGAACCCCGCGGCTGGTCTCCCCGCGGGTGAACTCGGAGATATCCTCCGAACACGAACACTCGAACTGTACCTTCATTGTCCCTTATCCGTCCTTCTCATATTTAAAAGGAACCGATACGGAATCAACGGCGAAAACCGGAGATCGCGTTACCGCGACGCACGGATTGCGGTCCGCCGGCCTCACTCGGCGTCAGTCGTCGTCGACGATCACTTCGACCGGTCCGTCGTCGTCCTCGGGCACGTCCGCGTCGGTGCCGCCCGCGCCGCCGGACTGCTGTTGCTGGTAGTACAGCCCGCCGGCGACCGCGAGGATGACCCACGACCGCCAGTTAGCGAGGTTCAGCGTGTAGCCAATGCCGAACGGCTTCTCGACGAGCATCCCCTTGCCGGGCTGCCAGTACGACGAGAGGAGCCGTCCGAGGCTCGGACGCTCGAAGTTGTACGGAATACCGAGAATCTCTCCCGACGACTGTTTGTCTGCCATGCGATGTACTCCGTCGGCCGGCATTATAAATCGTGGCGCAACCGCTCTCCGATCGCGCGGCGCGGCCGCCCGACGGATACACTTCGTTCCAGCGCCGTCAGCGGTACCGACCGCGGTCGGCGACGTCCCGAAGCCGGTCGAGGACCTCGGGGTCGCCGACGGACTCGTACCCGGACTCGAACGCCGCGATCAGCGGGTCGGGATCGGTCGCGGTCGCTCGAATCGATCCCTCGAACACGTGGAGGTCCATCGCGTGATCCTCGACGTGTCCCGTGTGATAGCCGAGTCCGAAGTCGATGAGGTACGCCTCTGGCGTCCCGTCCGCGGCTCCGTTCGGACTCGCGTCTCCCCGACTGCCCGGCGACACCCGGACGTTCCGGGTGGTCGGGTCGCCGTGGACCACGCCCGCGCCGTGGAGCCGCGCGAGGTGGCGGCCGACGGCCTCCGTCCAGCGGTCGTTGAGGGCCGCCGCGAGGTCCCGCTCGCCGACGTATTGGAAGGTCAGCGTCGCGGTCGCGAGGTCGACGTCGTACACGAGCGGCGTCGGGACGCCCGCGCGCCGCGCCTCGCTCGTCAGCCGGGCCTCCGCGACGGTCCGGTCGCGCCTGAGCGTCCGGCTCCGCGCCGCGGCGGTCGGCCGTCTCCCCGTCGGTCACCTCTCTCCCCTCCGCTTCTCCGCCCTCCGTCCCTCCGCCGCGGCCGGGGACTTGCGCGACGGACTCGCTCGCCCGCCACGTCACCGGCACCTGGTCCGGCCGGAAGTTCGGGTCGACCGCGGACTCGGCGACCGCGACGGTGTCGCCCGCGGCGGCCATCTTCGCGCCCAGCACGGCGATCATCCCCGCGTTGTCCCGGAGGAAGCGCGGCTCCGGCGCGAAGAAGTCCGCGTCCCGGGCCTCACACATCGCGGCCAGCATCTCCCGCAGGCGGTCGTTCTGTGCGACGCCGCCGCCCAACACGAGTTCGTCCGCGCCCGTCAGCGACAGCGCGCGCTCGGACACCTCCGCGAGCATCGCGAACACGTGTTCCTGAAGTGAAAAGCAGATCCGCTCCGCGGCGACGCCGTCGTCCGCGGCGTCGTTGGCGGCCGAGCTGATCCCGGAAAACGAGAAGTCCATGCCCTTGACGACGTAGGGGAGATCGAGAAGGTCGGCGGCCGGCTCCGACCCTCCGCTCCCGGACTCTCCCGCGTTCGCCGCGAACTCCGTCGCCGCCGTCTCGACCTTCGGTCCGCCGGGGTGGCTCCACCCGACGTGGCGCGTGAACTTGTCTATCGCGTTGCCCACGCCGGCGTCCATCGTCTCGCCGAGCACGCGGTAGCGCCCGTCGTGGTAGCCGAGCAGGTGCGCGTTCGCCCCCGAGGCGTTCAGGCAGACCGGGTTGTCGAATCCCGACCGGTGGCGACCGATCTCGAGGTGCGCCATCATGTGGTTGACGCCGACAAGCGGGACATCGAGCGTCCCGGCCAGCGACCGCGCCGCGGTCCCGACGATCCGGAGGCAGGGACCGAGCCCCGGCCCGCGCGAGAACGCAACCGCGTCGACCGCGTTCGGCCCGTGTTCCGCCTCGGCCGCGGTCAACACCCGGTCGACGACCTCGGGGACCGCCTCCGACATGTGCTCGGCGGCCTCGCGCGGGTGAATGCCGCCGCTGTCCGGCTCGTAGGGGTCGGATTCAACCAGAACGGAGTCGGTCTCGGCGTCGTACAGCGCGGCGCTCGCGCACCACGCGGTTCCCTCGATGCCGAGAACCCGCATCCGGCGGGCGTTAGGCTTCCTCGGCGTCCGCCTCTTCGTCGCCGATCTTGTTGCGTTCGAGCATGTGCTCCTGTTCGACGTCCAAGGCGTCGGCGGCCGAGTCGTACACCTTCGCGTAGCCGATCGTCTCGCGCATGCCGAACTTCGTGTCGAGTTCGTGGACGACGACTTCCTCGGAGTCTTTGTCCAGCTTGGCCGCGAGCGAGTCGCGGACCGACAGCCGCGAGGGAGTCGCCTCCTCGTGAGTCGTCTCGAATCGGATGTCCGTGCGGTGCAACATCGGGTTCTCCTCCTCGGAGATGATATCGACGTCCATGGTTCAGTTGGATACATGTCCCCCCGAAAGCTGTAAAAGGATTTCGAAGCGGGGGTGTCCCCGTCGAACTGCTCGGCGACCGCCGACCGAGCACCCGGTTCGGCGTCAGGGTTTCAATCCTCTGGGCCGTGGATTCTCTTGTCACACGAATGCCCGACGACGACAACCGATTCGACCCGGCCGACCGATCCCGATACGAACTCAAGCGGGCGGCGAACGTGATCATCCCGATGTCTCCGTCCCGAAAGGCCCGGATCTGTGGCGTCCTCGCACTGCTCGGCGCGCTCGCGGCCCCGGTCGTCGCGACCCTCCCGGCGACAGTCCGCGAGTCGGCCTTCACTGCTCCCCCCGTCTCATCCTCGCTCGGCGTCGCGGCGGTCGTCCTGCTCGGCACGGTCGCGGCCGGCGCCGCCGGCCTCGGCCTCACTGCGCTCCAGCGACGTCTCGCCCGCGGCCCGGAACCGACCGACGACGCGGTCTGGACGCTCCTCGCCGCGGAAGACGCGCTCACCGGCATCGGTTTCGTCACCGGTGGTCTCGGCGTCGCTCTCGGCATCTCGCTCCTCGCGAGCGGGCACTGGGGGCTCGAAGCGGTCGATGGGCTTCGGAGCAACGGGATCGAGCCGTATCTCCCGCTTTCAGCGGCCCCCGTGACGCCGTTGCTGGTGAGCGCGGTCGGCCTGATACTCGGTCTCGCAGTCTTCGGGGCGAGCGTCGCCGTCGAGCGCGACTGACCGACTCCGCAGCGGCGGCCGTCGGCGCGGGTCCCCCGTCGTCCGCTACGCCGGCCCCCCGTCGACTGCTACGCCGGCCCCCCATCGTCCGCTACGCCGGCCCCGTCGTCGACCGCGCCCGGATCGACGCCGAGGATCTCGTACGCTGCCGCCGCGTCGCCCGCCAGCCCCTCGAACAGTTCCCTCGCCCGCCGTCGGGTCTCGGGCGTGACCGCGACGCGGACCATCCCCTCGCCCGGCTGCCCGTAGACGACGGTCGACCCGAGCGGTGCCGCGAGCATCGCCGGCAGTGCCGCCAAGTCCTCCTCGCCGGCCACCTCGATCGTCACCGGGTCGGCGGCCGCGAGCGCCGCGGCGAGCGCGTCGAGCAGCGCTGCCGACAGCGCCGCCGCTGAGTTCTCGACGGTCGTCCGTCGCTCCGTCGTCTCGGCGAGCGCGGTCGCTATCTCCTCGCGGACCGCCTCGCGCTCCGTCTTCCCGTCGACGAGCGCGACGTCCGGCACGCGACCGGCCTCCCGGAGGTGGTAGGTGACCACGTCGCCCACCGCGATCAGTTGGGCGCGGCCCCCCGCCGCGGAGCCGTGTCGCTCGCGGGTCTCGTCGGCGGCCTCCAGAAGGGCCGCGGTGTCGGTCCCCCGCCTCGGAGACGTTCATCTCCTCGGCGATCTGGCTGTCCGTGGGCTTGGTGATGATGACGTAGCCCGCCCAGTCTTCCGTCAGCGACGACGACCCGCAGAGCGCGCAGGTCTGGGCGTCGGGGTCGTTGACGTGGTGGCACTCTCGGCACGCCAGGCGGTCTTCGACCATCAGTCGGCCTCCTCACCGGTCTGTTCGCGGTGTTTCCGCCGGCCTTCGAGCCACTCGTGTTTTCCGAGGCCGGGCTGTTTCGCCGTGAGTCCGATCTTCGAGTCCCGCGGGTTGCGCTCGTCGATGCTCTTGGTGACGACGCGGACGCGCACGGCGTCGTCGACCCCGAGCGTCTTGTCGGAGTCTGACGAGGCGAGCTGCTGGTTCGCGCCGTCGAACGTGAGGTACTCGTCGGTGATCTGCGAGACGTGGAGCAGGCCGTCCACCGGGCCGATCCCGACGAAGGCACCGAACTCCACTGCCTCGACGACGGTGCCGTCGGCGACCTCCTGCATGTCGGGGTCGTAGGTGAGCGCGTCGAACTCGGCCTCGTAGTAGACGCCGGGGCGGTTGTGTAACACCGCTCCCTCGCCGATGTCGTGAACCTCGATGACGCTCACGACGCTGCCGACGTCCTCGTCCATCCGTCCTTCTAGCTTGTTTTGAAGCAGAGCTTTCACCCGCTCGTCGGTGACGTCCGCCAGGTGCTTCGGCGGGACCTCGACCGTGTCCTTGAGTCGAACTCGTTTGTACATGTTGTTGGTTGTCCGCGGCCGCTATGGTTCCGTTATCGCCAGTGTGTTCCGACCCCTTAAACCGATTACTGGTGCGCCCGCGTCCAGCACCCGGGTCGCGAGGGGTCTATCGACCGTGACGACGGCGTCGACCCGGCCGGCCGCGGCCAGGGCGACGAGCGCGTCGTCGGCGTACGATTCGTCCGTCTCGACCGGTTCCGCCCGCTCTGCGAGGTCCGCCCCGACGCTCGCGGCGGTCGCCTCCGTACCGTTCCCGGCTTGGAGCCCGTCGAGTTCCGCGGTCACCGTCGCCGGCACCACGGCCTCGTAGCCGCCGAGGAGCCGGTCCAACTCCTCGAACAGCCGGAGGTCGGCTTCGACCGGAGCCATCAGGGCGCTCGCGTCCAGCGCGACGACGGGAACGCCGCCGTCCTCATCCCCAGAGAGCCCCTCGGCGCGGGCGTCGCCCGGGGCGGTCGGCGTCCGACCGTCCGCGCGGGCGTCGTCGACCACGCTACGCGAGGGTCCCGACGCCGATGAGCCGCCAGCGCGCGCCGACGCGCCGGTTGATCGCGATCTGTGCGCCCTCCTCGGCGCAGACGGGGCGTTTGAGGCTCACTTCGCACTCGCCGTCGCGCGCGCTCGTCACGGCACCGACCGTCGTCGCCGTGCCGACCGTGAGCATCAGCGGCTCGCCGGTGCTGATCTTCTCGATGTCGCTCTCGCCGCTCTCGTCGTCCTCCTTCCCGACGACGCGGTCGAGGAGATCGACTTTCATCTCGAACTCCTCGCGGGTCGGCGGGAGCGTCCCCGGCTCGCCCGCGACCTGCCCGGCGAGGGCGTCGCCCTTCGTCAGGCTCGGGTCGAGCCCGGTGCCGACGCCGAGGAGACCGCCGGGGTGGGCGGTCTCGACGTCGCGGTCGCCGGCCTGAAGCGACCGGACGGTCGTTTCGAGGGGCCGCCACTCCGTCTGGCCCTCCTCGTCGACCTCGCGGCCCGGGCGGATCTCCAGTCCGTCGCCAACCGAGAGCTCGCCGCTGACCAGCGAGCCGCCGACGACGCCCCCCTTGAGGTCCTCGGCGGTCGCGCCCGGTCGGTTGATGTCGAACGAGCGGGCCGCGTACATCCGGGCGCTCTCGCCCGGGTCGCGGTCCGGCGTCGGGATCTCGGACTCGACCGCGTCGATGAGGAGGTCGAGGTTGACCTCCTGTTGGGCCGAGACGGGGACGATCGGCGCGTCCTCGGCGACGGTCCCCTCGACGAACTTTTGGATCTGCTCGTAGTTGTCGACGGCGCGGTCGCGGTCGACCAGATCCACCTTGTTCTGCGCGATGACGATGTTCTCGATCCCGATGAGATCGAGCGCCATCAGGTGTTCTTCCGTCTGGGCCTGCGGGACGTTTTCGGTCGCGCTCACGACGAGGACCGCCCCGTCCATTATCGAGGCACCCGACAGCATCGTCGCCATCAGCGTCTCGTGGCCCGGCGCGTCGACGAACGACACCGTCCGGACCGGTTCGCTCGCGGAGCCGTCCTCGCATTCCTCGTCGACGGTGTAACACGCCGGCTCGTCGACACCGGGACAGCGGCGGAACGTCGCGTCCGCGTACCCCAGCCGTATCGAGATGCCGCGTTTCATCTCCTCGCTGTGCTGGTCGGTCCACGAGCCGGACAACGCCTGTACCAGCGTCGTCTTCCCGTGGTCGACGTGACCGACGAGACCGATGTTCACCTCCGGTTGTGTGTTGGCTTCAGTCACTGTTGGACCTCCTAACGGAGTAGTCTTACCGGAAATTCGCCCCGTGCGAGTGATAAAGTTGCTGTTATCGATACACTACTGCGACGACGCAGTTTATAAACGACCCGCGGTCGGCGCGTGCCCGCGAGCGGTC
>PXST01000020.1:0-5640 GCA_003023405.1 Halobacteriales archaeon SW_8_68_21 | reverse complement strand
CGAGCCGTCGCAACTGGGGCTTCGGCGGTATCGGTCGCGTCGAAAGAGACTGCGTCGTACTGAGCGGCTGGGGCTTCGGCGGTATCGGTCGCGTCGAAAGAGACTGCGTCGTACCGAGCGGCTGGGGCTTCGGCGGTTCCGGTCACGGATTGCATCGTCTCGGGGCCGATTCTACCGTTTCGCCCACCGGAGACCTCGTACACGTACGAGGCCGACGTGGCTTTACGGCTCACCGACGAACCCACGCCCGACATGGGATACGCGTGCCCCGTCTGTGACACCCCGCAGCGCGACGGCGAACACCTCGCGCACCACCTCGCGTTCACGGCGATGCTCCACGGCGGCGACCACGAGGACTGGCTCGACGAGCGCGTCCCCGACTGGGGCGACAGGGAGCCGGCTGAGCTCGCGGCCGAGGTGACGCCCCACGCCGAGGACGCCGAGTACGACGAGGTGTTCGAGGACACCGTCTCCCGGGGCCGCCCGGACGTGGGAATGGGGTCGGGATCGAGCCCGACCGACGACGGCCGCGCCGGCCGCGACGATGCCGGCCACGACCACGCCGGTCACGGCCACTCCGGCCAGAGCGGGTCTCGGGGGGTCGGCGTTCCCAGTCTTGAATCCGTCGACGACCCGGCCGTCGCGGAGGCGATCCGCGAGGCGCGCGAGCTGACCCAGACGGGAGCCGAAAACGGGGACGCCGCGGACGACGCCGACTCCGAGGGAAGCGACGCCGACCCCGACGGGGATGACGCCGACCCCGACGACCGCGACGTGTAGCGGAACGCCCTTGCCCGCGCCCGGTCAACGCCGCGTATGGAAACCAGAGGCACGTTCGCTCCCGAGACGCGAGCCGAGGCGCTCGAACGCTACGAGGAGGTCGGTCCCGTCGCGCAGGTCGTCGTCCGCGAGGCAACCAAGGCGATGTCGTTCGACGCCGACGAGTACGACGAGCGCGTCACGCCGGAGGTGATCCGCACCGCGCGCGACGCGACGTTCGCCGAACTGCTCGCGGTCCACGTCGGTGATGACGACGAGTTCGACGCGTGGCTCGCCGACAGCGACTTCGACGAGGAGGCTGTGGTCCGGATCGGCTCCGAAAACGTCGACAACGCCGTCTGGCACTCGATCCCCTTCGCAGACACCGTAATTGCGGCCACGTATCAGGACGAGCCGGACGCGGCCGCCAGCACCCTCCGGCGCAACGCCTTCGGGCGGGTGTACCGCGAGGAGTTCTACGAGTCTGGTCGGTAGCCGACGCGTTCAGGCGACCCTCTTCGGTCGCTCCGTGACCCGACCGCAGTTCACGGCGCGGCCGCTCTTCGAAACGAACGAATCCGCAAAACGGACCGTGAGCGTCGCGAACGCGACGCGTCAGCCGGCTCGCTGCCTCAGAGTCGACCGACGTTCTCGACCGCGACCGACTCGACGTCCTCGACCTGCGAGAACGCCTCCTCGACGGCTTCCGTGCCGCCCGCGCCGTCGGGAACGATGACGGTCGGGAGGAGCGCGACCAGCCCGAACGCGACGTCGTCGCGCTCGAAGCCGCGGATCTTCGCGCCTTCGGGCAGGACCTCCTCCAGGCGATCCTGGAGGTCGTCGAGGTCGACATCGGGGCTGTTCGGCATGACCTTGATCTTCGCGGCGACGTCGCCCATCTCAGGGCCCCCGGAAGCCGCAGTCGTGGCACTCGTAGAGGTTGCTCTGTTTCCGGCACTTCGCACACCGGTAGATGCTCGCGCCGCAGTCCGGACAGGAGAACTGCGCGGCGTTCATGCCGGACACTTGGATCCCACAGGAGACGCACTGCGGGGTACCCGTAGAGTCGCTCTGGCTCATACACGTGTTCACCAGCGCGCGACTTTTAACCGTTGTTCTTTGCCCCGGGACGGTCCGTGCGGCCCGATGTCGCACCGCCCGACCGCCCGGGCCGTGCCGACCGGCGGCTCTCCGTACCGCCTCCGTCGCGGTCTCAACCGACGATCAGCGGGCCGATAAGCACGCCCATCAGGTGGACGCGTCTGGCTCCGACCCGCGGCGGGGCGAGCCCCAGCACGCCGGCGACGAGGAGGACGCCGACGCCGAACCCTCCGGCGAACGCGTACGAGAGCAGCGCGAGCAGCCCCAGTACGCCGAGCGACAGCCGAGTGTAGTCGGCGTCGCCGACGATCCGTAGGTACGGGTCGCCGAGCAGCACGACCAGCGCGAACCCGAAGCACGCGGCGGTCCCGGCCGCGACGAGCAGTATCGGCAGCGCGAACGGAACGCCGGCGCGGTCGATGGCGACGGTGACGCCCGTCCGCGGCGTCCCGAGCGCGACCAGCGCGAACAGCGCAAATATCGTGTTCGCCGTGTTCGCGCCGCTCGTCGCCACGACGAAGCCGCGGTCGGCCGACTCGCGCGGCACCGCCGGCATCGCGGCCACGGCGGCGATGGCGGCCGACACGCCCGGGACGTATCCGACAACCGCGCCCGCGAGCGAGCCAGCGCCGGCGCTCGTCCCGAGGGCGCGCGCGTCCATCGCGATCCGCGGGTCCGCCTGCGGCGGGACGCCCTCGCCGCCGAGCGCGTCGACGAGGACGGGGACGCCGAACAGCCCGGCGAAAAGCGGCGCGAGGACGCCGCCGGTCGACAGCGGCGCGGCCGGGTCGACGTCGAGCGTCGCCAGCCCGAGCGCGGCGCTCGCGAGGAACGCGACCGCTCCCCCGACCGCGGCCCGTTGCGACGACTCCGTGAGTACGAGCAGCCCCACCACCGTCCCGAGCAGGAGCGGCAGGTGCGCCCGCAGCGTCGGGTACGCCCGCGCCATCGCCCACGTGACCGGGACCGCCAGCGGCACCGCGAGCGCGACCGCCAGCCCGGAGCCGACCGCGGAGAGGCGGACCGCCTCGCGCCCCCGTCCCGCGATCACCAGCCGGTGACCGGGGAGCGCGGCGACCGCAGTCGCGGCGTCGGGGACGCCGAGCGCGAGCGCCGGGACGATGTCGAGAAAGGAGTGGACGACGCCTGCGCCCAGCATCGCGACGCCGACGAACAGCGGGTCGGCCGGGACCGACGGAGCGAACCCGGCCAGAAGCAGCGCGAAGTTGTTGGCGTGGAGTCCGGGCACCAGCCCGCTCGCGGTCCCGAGGGCGACGCCGCCGAGCAGGAACGCCAGCGCGCCCGCCGCGAACGTCGGGTCAACCACCGGTCGCACGAGCGCGTCCATCGACGGTGGTGGCCGCGGCTTCCGGAATAAACGTCGGGCGAAAAAACGCCGGGGAACCGCCGCCGGCGAAGGCCGAGCCGTCGTCGGACCCCGCGGAGACCGGAGCCGTCGCTGGACGCCGGCGAAACGACCCGGGAGAGAATCCGCTCAGGCGTGCTGTGCTGCCTGTGCCTTCTTCTGCGTGACGTAACCCGCGATGCGGTTGCGGACGCCCTTCGACTCGACGGTGGTCAGCGTCGTGACGCTCTCCTTGTTCGTCTCGAAGTCCGTGTTGAACGAGTCGGGATACCGCTCCAGTAGGGCGTTCCCCAGCTGTTTGATGTACTTGGGCTTGATCGCCATACCGAGCGATACCGGTGGCCCGAACTAAAAGGGTTCGTTCCGCCGCGAGCGGCCGCGAGGCGCGGTGCCGGCATCGAATCCGACTCGCCGCGCGGCTCCAGTCCCCTCACGACCCATCGCGCTCCCGCCAGCCGGTCGCCTCGTCGATCCGGGCGAACGCCTCGCGCTCGGCCGGCCCGCCGCAGCGGTCGACCACGTCGGCGAAGTAGCGGAGGCGGTCGAGCAGCTCCTCGGTGTCGAACGCCGGCACGTCCAACCGCGAGGCGGCCACCGTGGCGTCGACGACCGCGCCGAACCCCCGGTTCACGATCGGCACGCGCTCGGCCACGACCGCCGACTCCACCGACTCCAACTCCCACGTTCGAATCGTGATGTCGCCCTCGGTCTCGCTCCCGACGCTCTCGACGCGGACCTCGACCCACGCGTCGGCGCTCGGCAGGACCGGCTCGTCGACCTCTCGAACCGTGAGCGCCGCGTCTACGAACGTCCGCGGGTCGACGGTGAACTGGACCACGCCGCCGCCGCGCTCGGTGAAGTTCCGCCACGTTCGGGTGCGTCCGTAGGTGCGCGCGGTGACCGGACCCTCGGGGCCGTCCGGCGCGTGAAGCCCGAGCGCCGCGACGTTCCACCGGTCGTTCGGACCGCGCGTCGTCACGACGGACTCGGTGACGCCCCGGAGCGACACCGGCCACCCCTCGGGAGCGACTCCCGTCGGGTCGATGTGGTCGGTCGTTCCGCCGGCCGATTCGCCGGTCGTTCCGCCGGCCGATTCGTCGGTTTCGTCGTCCGCCGGATCCGGCGTCACGGCGTTACCTCCGCCCCGCGCCGGAGCGCGACGAACAGCGCCGCGCAGGTGAGGTCGGCGGTCGTGCCCGGGTTGATCCCCTCGGCGACGAACGCCTCGGCCAGCGACTCGGCGGCGGCGCGGTCGGCGCGGTGAACGGTCTCGGCGTCGACCGCGTCGACGCTTCCGACCGGACCCGTCGCGTCACCCTCGTTCGGTTCGCCCTCGTCCGGCTCCAAGGTCGCTCGCGCTCGTGTGCTCGCCTCGCGGGCCGTCTCGGCCCCTCGCGCCGACGCGACGAGCGTGTCCGGTTCCGCGGCGAGCAGCCCGAGGAACGCCCGTGCGGCCCGGTCGGCGAGCGGCCCCTCGTCGGTCAGGATCCACTCGGCCGCGCGGAACGTCCGCGGGAACCCCTCCACCCACTCCGCGGCGTTCCGGTCGGAGACGCGGTCCGAATCCGTCGAATCGGCCGCTTCCGCCGACAGCGCCAGCACGTCGCGCAGCGTCGCCTCACGCTCCCGGAGTGCGGGTTCGGCGTCGCTCCCGCGGCGCACGTCGAGGTCGGCGGCCCCCGACGGCGGGTCGTCGACTGCGACGTCGACGGCCTCGAACGCCCGGTAGAAGGCGACCGCGTCGTCGACCGTTGTACCGCGACAGACGGCGTCGACGCCCGCGGGCGAGAGGTCCCAGTCGGGGTCCGCGGCCGCCCGGACCAGCGGCGTCAAGAGCAGCAGGCAGCCGAACTGCGTGTTCGTGCCGGCGCGTGCGGCCATCCCCTCGACGGCGCGCTCGAACGCCTCGCCGACCGCGGGAGCCTCGTCCGCCGAGCCTCCGTTCGCCGTCTCCGCCGCCAGTTCGAGTCCCGCCCGGGCACCGACCGCGCCGCCGAGGAACGACTCGAACCGCAGGTCGTCGAGGTCGCGGTGCCGGTCGACGTTTCCCGGCTTCGGCGTCCCGGCGACCTCCACGAGGAGCGCGAGCGTCGCGTCGCCGACGGGGTCGGTCGCGTCCGCCGCGCCGCGCTCCCGGCGCTCGCGTCGGGTCACGGCCGCGCCTCCGGTTCCGGCTCCGGCTCCGCGTCGCCGACGCCGTCGCGTAGCGCTTCCGTCCTCCAGTCGGCGACCACGTCGGCGACGCGCGTGAGGACGGGCGGCTCTTCCGTCGGCCGACCGACGCTCACGGCGTCAGCGCCCCGGGCCGCGTACTCGGCGACCGTCTCCCGGCCGCGGACGCCGTTGTTTGCGACGAGCGTCGCGTCGGCAACGTGGTCGCCGAGCGCGCTCGCGACCTCGCCGACCGCCGCCTC
>PXST01000019.1:76606-85562 GCA_003023405.1 Halobacteriales archaeon SW_8_68_21 | reverse complement strand
CAGTTCGGTCTGTTGGGGGCACTGCGTCGGAAAAACTCAGGTCGGGAAAACTCGGGTCGGCGGTGTGCGGTTCGACGATCTCAGCGCAGCGCCTCGACGAGGGCCGCCCCCTCGACGTAGGGGATGTCGCGGCGGGCCGCGTAGGCGGCGGCGTTCGCGGGCGCGAGCGCGTCGCCGGTCCCATCGTCGAGCATCTCGCAGACCACGACGGCGGGCGCAGCACCCACGGCCTCGGCCATTGCGAGGCCGAGTTCGGTGTGGCCGGTCCGGCCGGAGAGGCCGTCGCGGTCGCCTCGCAGGACGTGGACGTGACCAGGCGCGCGGAACTCCGCGGCGAATTCTTCCGGGCCGTAGGCGGTCGGGTCCTCGCGGACGCGGGCGGCCGCGCTCGCAACCTCGACGATGGTCTTTGCGCGGTCCGCGTCGGTGATCCCGGTGAACGTGTCGCGGTGGTTCACCGGCAGGGAAAACGAGGAGCGGTCGTCGTAGTCCGGATCGTCGTCGACCGCGGGGTGATCGATGGCGTCCGCGAGGAACGGCAGGTCGAACGCGTCGCCGACGGCGTCGCTCACGGCCACGCAGATCAGGCCGCCGGCGTCGTTGCGCATGTGCGCGACCGCGGCCTCGTCGACCGCGGCGGCCGGGTAGACGATGTCCGTCTCGCCCTCGCGGTCCGCGAAGTCGTGGACGCAGACCGGGTCGCCGGCGCGGAAGGCGTCGAGCGCGCGCTCAACGGGGCCGGCCGCGTCCGCGGACTCAGCGTCGTCGGCTTCGCCGGCGGCGTCGGACTCGCTCGCCTCGGCCGTGTCCCCGCTCGCCTCCGGGTCGGCGTCGATGTCGGCCCGCATCAGGCGACCTCGCCGTCTTCGAGGTCGAGCGCGTCGCGCAGGCGGTCCGGCGCGATCAGTTCGAGCTGGTCGTCGTCGTGGTGGGTGCGGTCGGGAACGATGGCGTGGACCGTCTCGTAGCGCTCGTCGCCCGCGACGATGGTGACCCCGTAGCAGGTGGCGGCCCCGTAGGTGCGGTCCTCGCCCTCCCACGCGTCGATGGGGACGGCGTCGATGCCCGCTATCTCGCCGCGGCGGCGGACGCTCTCCTCGGTGAGGTCCACGTTGAGCGTGCCCGGGAACGGGTCGTAGCCGAGCCGCTCGCGGAACTGCTCGGCGTATCCCGGCAGCGTGATGTAGTGGCGTCCCTCGCCCATCCCGCCGGTGATCGCGCCGCGGAGCGCGAGTTCGACGTCCGACTCGAACAGCCGACGGTAGTCGGCGTACTCCGCCCGGAGCGCGGCCTCGCCCGCGTCCGTCACCCGGACCCACTGCCCGTCGTTGACAACGTCGCGCTCGACGTAGCCCGCGGATTCGAGCGTCTGGAGGCGTCGGGAGGCGGTCTGCGTGGAGGCGTCGAGCCGGTCGGCGAGCGCCGCGCACGACACCTTCGTCTCGGAGAGGTCGCCGACGAACCCGACGTGTTTCAGGGCCGCGAGCGCGGCCGGATCCACGTCGGTGTCTGCGTCCGTCGCCGTCGCGTCTGACATACCTCACGGTCAGTCATCAGCGGTCAAAAGGGTAACGGATGTGGAATTCGTCTCAAGAACGTTAATAGGTGGTCGGGCCGCCCAGAAACCGCCTGATAAATACGTACCCTCGCCGCATGGGTAACTCCGTCGGTGCCGGCCGACCTCGCGGCGTCTCGGGCGGTCTTCTGAACCTGTTCGGTCAGTGGGTGGGAGCCACTCTCGCGCGGGTCGCCGAAAGGTAAGGTACAAATACGAACGGGGACTGTCTCGTGATGAGGGCTCGTAGATCAGTGGCAGATCGCTTCCTTCGCAAGGAAGAGGCCCGGGGTTCAAATCCCCGCGAGTCCACTCCTTCACTCGCTTCGCTCGTTCAGTCGTTCCCTCGCGTGGTCCCACTCGCTCCCTGCGGTCGCTCGCGGGACCCCCGCGAGTCCATGTTTCTGCGCCGCGAGCAACGTCGCAAGCGACACATCACTGTAACGTGACGTTTCGTCTTCCCGGCTTGAAGCCTCCCTGTCGTCCGTACACCGCGGGTTTCGAGTTCCTCGGCAGACCCGCGCCGCTTATATACCGCGAGTCAGTTGAGCCGAACATGAGCATCTCCGAGTTCCTCGAGGGGCAGAACCTCACGCACCGCCAGGTGGGGACCATCATGGTCGCGTGGATACTCCTCGTCTCGATCGTCGCCGTCGGTATGCTGCTGTACACCTCCTCAATATAACGATCCGGCCGTCGGGCCGCGAGCGGAACCCTCTTTTAGCCGTTCGTTGTCGATGGCGATATGGGACGTGACAGCGACACGCACGGTGCCGACGAGGAGTCGGAGCGCCGACTGGTCGGGGGCTGGGAAGGGCGGTACTACGAGGACTTCGCGGTCGGGGACGTGTACAAACACCCGTACGGGCGGACGGTGACCGAGACGGACAACGTCTGGTTCACCAACCTCTCGATGAACTGTAACCCGATGCACTTCAACGAGGCGTACGCCGCCGAGACGGAGTTCGGCGAACGCCTCGTCGACGGCACCTTCGTCATCGCGCTGGCGGTCGGGATGAGCGTTATCGACGTGAGCGCGAACGCGACCGCGAACCTCGGATACGATGCGATCCGCCACCACGCGCCCGTCTTCCACGGCGACACGCTGTTCGCGGAGTCGGAGGTCATCGAAAAGCGGGAATCCTCTTCCCGCGACCACGTCGGCATCGTCACCACGGAGCTGCGGGCGTACAACCAGAACGACGAGCTAGTGCTCTCCTTAGAGCGCACGCCGATGGTGCTCAAGCGCTCGCACGCCCAGCCGAGCGCTGCGCAACCAACGGGCTGGCCCGAGGGGATCGGCACCCAGCCGGAGGACCTGAAATGACGTCTACCCCCTCCGATCCCGCGGTGCCGACGCTCGATGACCCCGTGCCGGCGGCGCGGCTCGGCGGCCACCCCCCGCTCGTGTCTCCGGCCGAGGCGGCCGCCCTCGTCCCCGAGACCGCGACCCTGCTCGTCTCGGGGTTCGGCGGGGTCGGCTACCCGAAACTGGTCCCCGAGGCGCTCGCCGCGAGCGAGGACCGCGAACTCACGGTGATATCGGGCGGCGGCGTCGGCGACGAGATCGACCGTGACCTCGTCGAATCCGGCGACATGGCCCGCCGGTACCCCTTCGTCCCGAACGAACACGCCCGCGCGGCCGCCAACGACGGTCGCGTCGCCTTCCACGACCGCCACATCTCGCGGCTCGCCGACGAGGTGCGGTTCGGCGGCCTCCGTGTGGGGATGCGCGGCAAGACGATCGCGGTCGTTGAGGCGGTCGCGGTCGGTCCCGACTGGCTCGTCCCCTCCACGTCGATCGGTCACACCCCCGCGTACGTGGGCGCGGCCGATCGACTCGTCGTCGAGGTCAACCGCGCGCAGCCGCTCGATCTGGCCCGCGTTCACGATGTTCACGTCCGCGGGGATCCGCCGAACCGGGCACCGATTCCTCTCGACGACCCCCTCGGGGAGACCGACGGGCCGGCGGTCCGGTTCAGTCCGGACAAACTCGCCGCAGTCGTGGAGACAGACCGGCCGGACGACCCCTACGAGTTCCGCGAGGTCTCTGCGACCGACGAGGCCATCGCGGCGAACCTCGTCGCGTTTCTGGAGGCCGAACTCGACCGCAACCCCCTGCTCGCCGACGCGGTGAACCTCCAGTTTGGCGTCGGCAGTCTCGGCAACGCCCTGATGAGCGCGCTCGCGGCCGTCGACTTCGGCGACCGCGACGTGACGTACGTGGGCGAGGTCGTCCAAGACGGGCTCCTCGACATGCTCGACGCGGGCGACCTCCGCGGCGCGAGCGCGACCTCGCTGGCGTTGTCGAGCGAGGGTCAAGAGCGCCTTTTCGCCGACGTCGAGCGCTACGCCGAGGACGTGGTGTTGCGGCCGGCGGACGTTTCGAACGCCCCCGAACTCATCGACCGGTTCGGCGTCGTCGGCGTCAACAGCGCCGTCGAGGTCGACCTCTACGGGAACGTGAACGCGACGCACATCGGTGGCACCCGCGTCGTCAACGGGATCGGCGGCGGCGGCGACTTCGCGCGCAACTGCCGGCTCGGCGTCGTCGCGCTCCCCTCGACGGCGGTCGGCGGCGATGTCTCGCGGGTCGTCCCGCTGACGCCGCACGTCGACCACTCCGAACACGACGCGAGCGTGGTCGTCACCGAACACGGCGTCGCGGACCTTCGCGGACTGTCGCCGCGCGAGCGGGCCGAGGAACTGATCGCGGTAGCTGACCCCTCGTTCCGAGAGGACCTCGAAGCGTACCGCGCGCGAGCCGACGCGGAGGGCGGCAACACGCCACATCACTTTCCGTCGGCGTTCTCGTGGCACTCGACTGATACGTGACCGAGTTCCACTCTGTTTTCCAATATGTATAACGTGAAATAAACTGGAATGGAACTCGGTCTGTAGTATCAGTTCGGAGACGAACCCCTCCCTTGCCGTCAATTCTCGGAGGCTACGATACGCTTTTATCAATCTACGATGTGAGTGAAGCCACATGGTAGATAGTGACAATAGGTCGCGGCGCAACGTTCTGAAATGTGGTGCCACCCTCGGCGTGGTCGGACTGGCCGGCTGTTCCGGCGGGGACGGCGGCGACGGTGACGACAGCGAAGTGACGATCACGGTCGGCGGGACGTCGACCGGCAGCTCGACGCAGGCGGCCGGGCAGGCGCTCGCCCGCGCCGCACAGCAACACAGCGACTTCCTCAACGTCTCCGTACAGGAGACACAGGGGTGGACGGCGAACCTCTACGAGTACGACGGCGACCAGATCCCGGCGATGGGGGTCGACAACAACTCGCTCGCAAAGGCGCTCAGCGAGGAGGGGCCGTTCGCGGACGAGCCGGTCGAGACGCTTCCGAACCAGGGGTTCCTGTTCACGTCGCTACAGATCCACTGGGTCGGCCTCGATGGGAGCGGCGTCGAGTCCGTGTCCGACCTCCGCGAGGGCGGCCACACGGTCTATCCGATCCAGCCCGGGTTCGGGACCCGACTGCTCACCGAGGAGATCCTGAAGGAGGCGGGCGTCTGGGAGCCGAACGACATCCTCAACGTCGACACCGGCGACGTTCCGGGTGCCGTCGAGGAGGACCGCGTCGACGCGCTGTGTCTGTACGGCGCGAACGGCGTCAACCTCTCCGGGTGGTGCCAGGAAGTCGACGTCCGGAGCAGCGAGCGCTTGAACCTCCTGGAGGTCGACGACGACTTCCGGCAGGTGGTCGAGGACCACCCCGGCGCGATCTTGGAGGAGGTCGAACCGTACGGCTACGAACAGGACGTCACGGAGTACACCGACACCCTGACGTCCTGGTCGCTGGCCGGACAGTGGGCATTCAGCCCCGAAATTCCGGCGCGCGCGACCGAGGAGGTCTGTCGCCTCGCGATCGAACACGAGGAGACGCTTCGGGAGTCCGACCCGACGACGCTGGAGTACTCGCCGGAAGCGATGACCCAGACCGTGATCCCGGAGATCGACGTCCACGCCGGCGTGGCGAACTTCTTCGAGGAGAACGACGTTTGGGACGACTCCTGGAGCCGCGGCGACGAGTAACTCCACGAGCGCCCCGAGTCGCACCGCGCGGAAATCGCCACCTTCACCCGTAACACACGCTCCACCCTTCCGACGGATGGCCACCAATCCAGACACACCACCCGACCCGCCAGACGCGCCAGACGACGCCGCAGTACCGGACGAGGGACTGCTCGGCGATCAGGAGTCGCTCGACCTCGCTCCCGGCGACCGCGGTCGGAGGCAACTCTGGCTGTACCTGCTCTCGCTGCCGTTCTGGTTCCTCGTCATCTTTCTGCCGACGCTGATCGCTCCGAACTTCCTGTCCGGCGCGTACGCCGAGGCGCTCCCGGCGCTCCTGTTCGACGACCCGGAAGCGCTCGCGACCGCGCTCGAAGAGTCGGCGACCACGATCCTCGGAGTCGGGAGCGCGATCGGCATCGCGGGCGTCTCCGCGCTCATCCTCCGGCTCGGTGCCGGGATCGAAGAACGGCTCCGGATTGCGCTGATCTCCTTTTCGATCCCGTTCTGGATGATCGTCATGTGGTACTCGTACACACAGCTGATGCCCCGCGGGCAGTACGCGGTGGCGTTCCTCGGTGGCATCCTCGCGTTGTACGTGATCTCGGAACTCGACGAACCCCTCATCGAGCGCAACTGGGGCGAGGTGGGGCTGCTTCTCGGTTCTGGGCTCACCGCCCTCGCGACCAGCGGGTACCTCTTCGTGAACTACCAGTCGGTCGCGATCGACACGGTGGGACGCGCTACGGAGGCGCAGATCGCAATGGCGTTCGCGTTCGCGCTCGCCATGATCTACCTGACGTGGCGGTCGTTCGGCGTCACCTTCCTCGCGGTCGTCCTCATCGGGATCGGCTACGGGTTCGCTGGGCCGTACATGCCCAGTGCCCTGAGCCACGGCGGGCTCTCCGGCACGCGCATGCTCCGGATCCTCGTGGTGAGCGTCGACGGCTTCTACGGATTCCTCACCCGTCTCGTGGCGGCGTGGATCGCCCTCTTCCTGCTGTACGCCGGACTGTTGAAGGCGTACGGCGCGTTCGACCTCATCCTGCGGATCGCGGTGCGATCGGCGAAGTACGTCGACTCCGGCATCGCACAGACCGCGGTCGTCGCCAGCGCGGTCATCGGGTCGGTGAACGGGAGCCAGACGGCGAACGCCGGGATGACCGGGTCGTTCACCATTCCACTGATGAAGGAAAACGGGATCAAACCCGAGACGGCGGGCGGTATTGAGGCGGTCGCCTCCACCTCCGGGCAAGTGCTGCCGCCCGTGATGGGCGCGGGCGCGTTCATCATGGCGAACCTCGTGAACGGGATCACCTACGTCGACGTCATCGTCTCCGGACTGATCCCGGCGGCCGTCCTCGTCGTCTCCATCGTCATCGCGGTCCACTACGTGGCCGCCCCCCAGATCGAGAACCCGGAGATGGACGGGCTCATCGGCGAGGAGATGGAGCAGCGCGCGATAGTGCTGGAGTCGGTGAAGTACGGGATCCCGCTTTTCGTCTTGGTCTACGTCCTCGGCGTGCTCCAGTACACCGTGATGACCGCCGCGCTGTACACGGCGCTGTCGATGATCGCCTTCGGGATCGGCATCCCGCTGGTACAGGCGGCACTCGACGGCGAGGACCTCGGCGAGTCGCTGTTCGCGACGCTCGAACAGACGATCGACGGCTTCCGCGAGGGGGTCGTCGTCGTCGCGCCGGTGACGATCATCCTCGCGGCGATCAACGGGGTCGTCGACATCCTGATGGCGACGGGCGTCCCGACGGCGATCTCGCTCACGCTTCTCGACCTGTCTGGCGGTATCGCCATCGTCGCGTTCGTGCTGGCGATGGTGATCTGTATCATTCTCGGGCTCGGCATGCCCACGACCGCGGCGTACACGGTCGTGGCGCTGCTCGTCGCCCCGACGCTGATCAACCAGTTCTTCGTCCCGGACATCGCGGCGCACTTCTTCGTGTTCTACGCCGCGATCCTGGCCGGGCTGACCCCGCCAATCGCGACCTGCGTCGCGGTCACCTGCGGCATCTCGGGCGGCGGGTTCTGGGGAAGCTGTAAGGAGGCGCTCCGCATCTCGGCCCCGCTCTTCGTTCTCCCGTTCGCCTTTGTCTACCACCCGGAACTCGTCTCCGGGACGTTCGACTACGCGTCACTGTCGGCTGGGGCCATCGCGATGGTCGGCGCGCTGGCGATCATCCACGGCATCAACTACCGGTTCGTCTTCGGTCGCGGACAGACGTACGGGCTCCGAGTGGCCTTCTTCGTCGCCGGCGTGCTGGCGATGGTCCATCCGATGCAGGTCGTACAGGTCGGCGCGCTCGCGGCCGTCGGCGCGCTGTACGCCCTCCAGATCCTCATCGGCCGGCCGAACCCCCTCGGGACCATCCGCGGGGCAGCCGGCGCGTTCTCCAGCCGGAAGCCCTGACCGTCGCCGCCTGCGCTTTCGACCCCCGGATCGCCGAGAACGAACCGACCCACCGGGTCCCGCGATCGTCGCCCCCCCTCGTCTCGGCGGGGCACCGGGTCGACTCAGTACGACCGCGGCAGCCCCAGCACGTTCTCGCCGAGATAGTTGAGCGCCAACTGCTGGGTGACGGGGACGAGCCGGGTCAGGCGGGCCTCGCGGAAGTACCGCTCAACGTCGTACTCGCGGGCGACGCCGAACCCGCCGTGGGTCTGGACCGCGGCGTCCGCCGCTTCGAACGCGGCCTCCGCGGCGAGGTACTTCGCGACGTTCGCCTCCGCGCCCGCCGCGGTGCGTTCGAGATCGTCGAGGCGGTCGGCGGCGCTGTAGATCACCTTCTTGCCCGCGAGCAGGTCGGCGTACGCCTCGGCAAGGGGGTGTTGAATCGCCTGATTGGCTCCGATGGGACCACCGAACACCTCGCGTTCGTTCGCGTACTCGATCCCGCGTTCGAGCGCAACCTCGCCGAGCCCGAGACACTCCGCGGCGATCACCAGCCGCTCCTCGTTGAGTCCGTCGAGGACCTGATAGAAGCCGCGCCCTTCTTCGCCGATCAGGTTCCGAGTCGGGACGCGGAGGTCGTCGAAGTACAGCTGGTAGGAGTGGACCGCGCGGCTCGCCGTCTTCGGAATCTGCTCTATCTCCAGCCCGCTCCCGTAGGCCGCCTCCAAGTCGACGAGGATCATCGAGATGCCGCGGGTGCGCTTTTCGACCTCGTCCCGCGGGGTCGTCCGCGCCATCAACAGCAGGTAGTCGCTGTCCTCGACGCGGGAGATCCACACCTTCTCGCCGTTGATCACGTACTCGTCGCCGTCGCGCTCCGCGCTCGTCTCCATCGCCGTCGAGTCAGACCCGGCGTTCGGCTCGGTCAGTCCGAACGCCTGAATGCGGGCGTCGCCGTCGGCGACGCGCG
>PXST01000019.1:68137-76567 GCA_003023405.1 Halobacteriales archaeon SW_8_68_21 | reverse complement strand
ATCTCTTCCATCATCACCACGGCCTCGCTCGTCGACATCCCGACCCCGCCGTACTCCTCGGGAACGAGCATTCCGAGCCAGCCGTCCTCGGCGAGCGCGTCGACGAACTCCGTCGGATACGTCGCGGTGCGGTCGCGCTCGCGCCAGTACTCGTCGCCGAACTCGGCGCAGAGCTCGCGGATGCTGCGTCGCACGAGCGACTGTTGTCGGCTCAGATCGACCGAATCCCGCCAGTCGTGTGTCATGAGTATTCATTCCAACCGCGACCAATAAGGATTCGTGCGCGGGCAGTTCGCGCCGGCGAAACGGGCGTCCGCCGCCGATGTCGCCTCCGGTTGCCGCATCGACACCGCCTCCGGTTGCCGCGTCGACACCGCCTCCAGTTGCCGCGTCGATACCGCCTCCGGTTGCCGCGACGACACCGCTTATCAATCGGGACGTGGTGTCGGGCGATGGATGGACCGCTCCTACTGGCGTACCGTCTCGCTGGTGACGCTTTGGCAGGTGTCTGCCAGCGTCTGTTACTACACCGTCTTCGCCGCGACGACGTTCTTCCGCGACGAGTTCGGTCTCTCCCGGTTTCAGGTCGGTCTCGTCGTCACGACGCTCACCCTCGGCTACGCGCTGTTCCTGCTGCCGGTGGGGGGAATAACTGACCGCGTCGGCGAGCGAAAGACGCTCTCTCTGGGTCTCGTCGGTCTCGCCGCGGGGACGGTGTTCGTCGCCGGTGCGCCCTCCTACGCGCTCCTCCTCGTCGCCGTCTTCCTGCTCGGCTCCGTGTACAGCACCGCGATGCCGGGCACGAACAAGGCGGTGTACGACAGCATCCCCCCCGGTCGGCAGAACACCGCGATGGGGATCAAACAGGTCGGCGTCACCGGCGGCAGCGGGATCAGCGCGCTGCTCGTCACCGCGCTCGCTGGCTACCTCTTCTGGGAGGCCGGTTTCCTGATCGCGGCGGGGCTCGGCTTCGCCGTCGCGGTCGCGTTCGCCGTCCTCTACCGCGGCGCGGGCGGCGGATCGACGAGCCGTCCCGACCTCCGCGGGCTGGCGGGAAACCGTCCGTACGTGCTGCTCGTCGTGGCCGGGCTGTTCCTCGGCGCGGCGCTTTTCACGACGACCGGCTACACCGTCCTCTACGTCGAGGAGTCGGTGGACGCGTCGGTCGCGTTCGCTGGCACCGTGCTGGCGGTCGTCCAGCTGTTCGGCAGCGGCGGGCGGCTCCTCGGCGGGTGGCTCTCCGATCACCTCCCCGGCGACCCGCAGACCCGAATCGGTGGCATCCTTCTCGTCCAGACGGTCGCCAGCGCGGCGCTCCTTCTCGTGGTGGCGCGGACCACGACGGAGGCGACCGCCGCGGTCGCGTTCGCCGCGCTGGGGTTCTTCGTCCTCGGGTTCACGGGCGTCTACTACTCGGTGATGGCGACGCTGGTCCCCGCCGACCAGATGGGGAGCGCGACCGCCGGCTGTCAGGTCGCTCTCACCTCCGGGGCGCTTTTCGCCCCGCCCGCGTTCGGCTACCTCGCCGACACGGCGACTTACCGCGCGAGTTGGACGCTGCTCGCGGGGATCTGCCTCCTCGCCGCCGTCTTCGTCGCCGCCGTCATCCGCGCCGACCCACCGGTCGGCGAGACGGCGATGGCGGAGTGACGCGGCCACGCCGCCCCGCGGGGACGGCGACGATCGCGGACTCTCGGCAACCGCGACGGCTACCCCCGACGTTATCCCCCGACCCGGCAAACCGTCGACCCACATGGACGCCGCCGAGCGACGAATCGTCGGATTCACCGCCGGGTCGCACGGACTCGTCCACACCTACGAGCTGTCGATCCCGATCCTGTTGACGGTGTGGGTCGGGGAGTTCTCGACGACTGCCGCCGCCCTCGGCGTCGTCGTCACGCTCGGCTACGGGCTGTTCGGGGTCGGGGCGCTGCCGGGCGGCATCCTCGTCGACCGCTTCGGGTCGAAGCCGCTCATCCTCGCGTGTCTCGTCGGGATGGCGGGGTCGTTCCTGCTCGTGAGCCTCGCGCCGACGCTCCCCGTCCTCGCCGCCGCCGTCGCGATCTGGGGTCTCACCGCGAGCGTCTATCACCCGGCGGGGCTGTCGCTGCTCTCGAAGTCGATCGATCGGCGCGGAACGGCGCTCGGCTACCACGGGATCGGCGGGAACCTCGGCATCGCACTCGGCCCGCTGGCGACCGCGCTGCTGCTCTTGGCGTTCGACTGGCGGCTGGTCACCGCCGCGCTCGCGCTGCCCTCTGTCGCCGTCGCCGCGTACGGCGTCACCGTCGACGTCGACGGCTCAGACTCAGGTGTCCCGGGCGACACCGACGGCCCGGACTCCGGCGAGGCGGCCGACGCCGACGGGTCCGAGGAGGCCTCAGCGGACGGTACGAAAGGCGAGGTCTCGGCGTCGTCGATCGTCGCGGACACGCGGCTCCTCGCCGGCGGTGGCTTCGTCATCGTCTTCGCGTTCGTCACGTTCAGCGGCCTCTACTACCGGACGTTTCTCACCTTTCTGCCGGACCTCCTCGGCGACGTGCTCGGCGGCCTCGTCGACCTCCGGCTCGTCGATCCCGACAGCCCGTACGCCGACCAGTTCGATGTGGGGCGGTACCTCTACGCGGCGGTCCTCACGGTCGGCGTGTTCGGACAGTACCTCGGCGGCCGGATCGCCGACCGCGTCCCGCCCGAGCGTGGGCTGATTGCGTTAATGGCCGTCCTGTCGGCGCTCGCGCTGCTCTTCGTCCCCGCGACCGCCGCGGTCGGCACCTTCGTCGCGGCGTCGCTCGCGCTCGGCGTCGCGCTGTTCACGGTCCAGCCGCTCTCGCAGGCGACGGTCGCCGCCCACTCGCCGAGCGAGGCGCGCGGTCTCTCGTTCGGCTACACGTACGTCGGGATCTTCGGGGTCGGGGCTCTCGGGTCCACGCTGGCCGGCACGGTGCTCACCCGCGCCGGCCCCCGAGAGCTGTTCGTCGTTCTGGCCGTCATCGCGGCGCTCGGAGCGGTCTCTGCGAGCGCGGTGTCGCGTTTCTCGACCCGACGCGACTGAGGCGGCGAGTCGTCGTCCGCCCCGCGATCCGGTGACCGGCCGGCTCAACGACTGCGGCGCGTCCGCGGGGCGTTCGCGGGCGCTCGAATCGGCGTCGGTATTTATGCCCGGTGGCGTTCAATTCCGTCCCATGTACCACGTCCTGTTGCCGGTCGACATCGAGACGGGCCGCGCGCTCTCGCAGGTCGACATCCTCGAATCGCTCCCGACCGACCCGGCCGGAATCGAGGTCACGCTGTTACACGTGTACGAGTCCATCGACACGCCGGCCGACGAGGCCGGCTCGTCCCTCATCGAGGAGATCAACGACTCGATCGAGGACCTCCGCGGGGTCCCCGAATCGCTGGAGACCGTCGAGGCGCGGCTCGACGAACTCGGGATCGCCCACGACCGCGAGCTTCACGCCGGCGACGCCGCGGACGCCATCCTCGCGGTCGCCGCCGAGCGCGACGTCGACGCGGTCGTGCTCGGGATGCGCAAGCGGTCGCCGGTCGGGAAGGCGCTGTTCGGCAGCGTGAGCCAATCGGTCATCCTCAACGCGGACCGCCCGGTCATCGTCGGGAAGCCGTCCGACGGCGCGTGACCCGCGGACGCTTCGACTCCTCACTCCGCGGTCGCCGCGTCCACGAGGTCCGAGACGGACCGCTCGGGAAGCGACTCGACGACGGTCGCGAGGCGGTCCGCGTCGACGCCGCTGCCCGCCAACAGCGCCGCCACCTTCCCTTCTGTCTCCGCGGCCGACATCGGTCTCTCGGGCTCGCCCAGCGGCGCGCTCGCCGACGCCTCGCGCGTCTCGCCGCCAGCGGTGACGGTCACCCGAGCGCCCCACTCCTCCGGGAACCGGCGCTCGATCGCCGGGTCCGTCCCGACGGTCGTCGCGTCCATCAGCCGCCGGATACCGGGATCGTCCCACTGCGGGGGGTCGCCTAGCTGCCCCGCGGCACGTAGGAACGCCTCGGCGTCGGCGGTCCCCTCGGTGAGCGTCAGCGCGACGGCGAACGGCGCGGAGAACTGACAGTCGACGAAGCCGTCGGGGCGACGTTTCGATTCGATCGGTTCGCCGGTGAGCCGGACGCCGGCGCTCGGGACCGCGACCTCGACGGCCTCGACCGCGCCGGGGTCGACCGCCGGGGCGATCTCGCGGAGGGCGTCGATCGCGGCGTGGAGGTATCGACAGCACGGGTACGGCTTCCGGCCCGTCTCCGCGACCGCGTCGCGCTCGCCGATCCGGTCGACGACCGCGGGGTCCGGGTCGTCGGAGTAGCCGGCGAAGAAGCCGTGGTTGCCGGCGAGCGGCTCGGCCGCGCCGACGACTTCGGCGGCGGCGAGGGCGGTCGCCTCGATCCCGCGCCGCGCCGCCAGCCCGGGGTGGAGCCGCTTGTTCCACGCGCCGTTCGCGAGGAACTGGAGCGAGCCGGCCGCCTGGCTCCCCGCGATCCCGAACGCGTTCCGCAGCCCGTCGGCGTCAAGGTCGCGGACCACGCCGGCGGCCGCTGCGGCCCCGAAGGTGCCACAGGTCGCGGTGACGTGGAAGCCGCGGTCGTAGTGGGCGTCCGGTCCGACCGCCTCGCCGACCGTACAGGCGACATCGTAGCCGGCCGCGACGCCCGCGCGGAACCGCTCTGGGGACATCTCCTTCCCGTTCCCCGCTTCCCCCTCCGCCGCCGCGAGCGCGGCCGCGATCACCGGCGCGCCTGGGTGGAGCGAGGAGGCGAGGTGGGTGTCGTCGAAGTCGAGGCTGTGCGCGAGCGCACCGTTCGCGAGCGCGGCGTCGGCCGGCGTCAGTCGCTCGCCGCTCGGCAGGAGCGTCGCGGTCTCGTCGGCGCCGGGGTCGGGCGTCGGTCCCGCGATCCGTCGGACGCCCTCTATGATCGCCGGCGTGGAGTCGGCGTGAACGCGTCCGCCGATCGCGACGGCGAACCAGTCGAGGAGGTGCGCCGGGAGGTCCGGGCGGTCGCCGTCGACCGACAGGCAGTGGTCGACGATGCGGTCGGTCACCATACCTCAGGGTCGTCGTCACCGACAATCAAGCTTCGCGCCGCGACACGAGCGCGTCGCCGCCGGTCAGTTCGCGTGTTCGTCGCCCTCGTGGGAGTCAGCCTCGTCCCCGCCGTCGCCCTCGTGGCCGTTCTCCTCGCCGTCGCCGTCTTCGTCGACCTCCTCTTCAGACTCGCGATCGTCCGCGTCCGACTCGTGATCGTCCGGGTCGGCCTCCTCCTCAGACCCGTGATCGTCCGCGTCTCCCTCCGACCGCACGTCGATTATCACGGGTCCGTCGTCGGTCTCGGTCGCCTCGACCGCCGACTCGTCCGCCTCGTCGTGGGGGGCGGCGACGGCCTCGTCGGTGGTCGGCTCCAGTTCGCTCAGGACGTACCCGACCGCGTAGCCGGTCGACCCGCCGAGGAACGCGCCGATGCCCGCTCCGACCGGGCCGCCGCGAGCACCGAGGACCGCGCCGGCGAAGCCGCCGACTGTCGCCGCGCGCTCGGCGTCGCGCTCCGCGTCGCCGGTCGGTTCGAACGGATCCGCTTCGCCTCGGTCCGCGTCGCTGCCGTGTTCGTGGGCGTCCATACCGCTTGTTGCGTCCGGAGACGCCTATATCTCCCGCTCAGACGGTGTGTTTCGCTTCCTCGGGATCCTCGACGACCTCCACGCCGCGGTTGTTGACGGCGTAGGAATCGAGCCCCTGCTCTTCGAGGAACTGCTTGTAGAGGCGCTCTGCCGCCTCGCCGTCCTTCTGTTTGTCGCTGGCGCGGTCGCAGAGTTCGATGAGGGTCTCGGGCACGTCGTTCTCGTGGACGATCCAGTGGTTGATCGTATCGGAGAGCCGGCGGATGGGCGAGGTGAAGTGGCCGTAGATGTCGAAGTTGAGCGCGTGGTGGCCGCCGAACGGATCATTCATGTACTTCGCGCGCGGCGTCACCTTCAGCACGGCCCGCTGGATCTTGTTGAGCTGACGCTCCGGCGACTCCTCTAAGGCCGCGTTGACCGCCTTCCGCGGGTCGTCGCCCCACGCGTCGCCGGGGATGGAGACGCCGTTCAGCTCCTGGATCTCTTTTAAGGCCTCGTTCCACTGGTCGGGCGTCGGCTGCGGGTGGACGCGGTACATCGCCTCGACGCCGCGGTCCCACATCAGGGTGTGTGTCACCGCCTTGTTCGCCTTCAGCATCGACTCCTCGATGATGGTGTGTGCGCGGTCGCGCCGCGGGTTTAAGACGAGCGAGCCGTCCGCCTTGCGCTGTTCGTGCATGCGGTCGGCGAGTTCGAAGGCGAGCTGGTTCTCCTCGCCGAGGGGGAGATCGGGGCCGTCGAGGCGGTCCTCACACTCCGAGTAGGTGAGCCGCTCGTCGGAGTTGATGACGGACTTGTAGATGTCGATGTCCTCGAACGATAGGGTCTCCGAATCGATCTCCATCTCGACGGTGTGTGCGAGCCGGTCCTCGTTGGGGACGAGCGAGCAGACGGTCTCGGCGAGCACCGGCGGGAGCATGTGGATCGTGTAGTCGGGCAGGTAGACGGTGTTGGCGCGCTCGACCGCCTCCTCCCACATCGCGGTATCGGGGGTGACGTAGTGGGTGACGTCGGCGATGTGGACCCACAGCCGGTAGGCGTCCGCCTCGCGTTCGATGGAGATGGCGTCGTCGAAGTCCTGCGCGTCGATCGGGTCGGTGGTCCACGTCGTGAGGTCGCGGAGGTCCTCGCGTTCGTCGATCTCCGCTTCTATTTCGTCGTACACGTCCTCGGTCCGCGCCTCGGCCTCCCGGAGCACCTCGCTCGGGAACTCGTCGCGGATCTCGAACTCCTCGAACAGCTCCTGTCGCTTCTCCGCGAGTCGGTCCGCAAGCTCCGGCGTGATCGTCACGGGGCCCTGGTCCTCGGCGGACCCGGGCTTCGGCTCGTCGTCTGACATACCTCCACCAACGCGGCTCCGTTAGAAAGGCCTGTCGGGCGGGCTAAAACGAGGGCCGGATCTCCGGCGACGGCCGGAACTCGGACGCGAACCGCTTTCAGATGAGCGCGGCGACCGCGGGCGACAGCGCCAGCGCGGCGACCGCGAGCGCGACCGCGCCGAAGACGACCGGCACCGCCGACCGTCCGACCCGCCGCAGCGCGGTCCGGCGGGCGCTCGCGTCCGAGACCACGAACGGCGAGCCGTCCGCAATCTGCGATTTCACCTCGCCGACGGGTGCGTCCGGGAACGCCACGCTATCGCCGACGACCGTCACCTCGTCGCCCGGCCGGAGGACCCGCTGGAGGTACCGGCGGCGTGGGTCGTTGCCGATCGTGAGCGGGCCGATCTCGTATCCCGTCTCCATCGCGTCGACCTCGTCGACCGTGTCGACGAACTCCCGGACGCGCTGGAACGCCCGCTTCGCCTCCGTCGATCGTGACCCACGACCGGCCCTTCCCCTGACTGCGGAACTCGGAGACGTCGTAGTCGACACAGAGGCACTGGCCGCCGCCGAACGGCGACGGGAGCGTCTCCTCGTCGACCGCGGTCGCCCGGCCCGTGATCCGGACACGACGCTCCGCGCCGTCGAGTCCGCGCGGGTCGGTCGCTGTCGCCCGGAGGATCCGAACCGCGTCGCGGCCGCTCGCGGCTCCGTACGCGAGGAACGCGAGTCCGAAGACCAGTGCGACGGCACCGACGACGGTCGGTACGGGAGCGATCGCCCCGGGGGCAAACGCTACGGAGTCGATTGCGTCGAGCGTGACCGGCGTGAGATCGGAAGCGGCGGCTACGTCGTGGAGGGCAGCCATACGTACGGCCGCAGTACCGAGCCACGACGGGTAGAACTATCGGTCGCGGTCAGAGCGGTCGCGGTTCGAGCGGTCCGGGCGGTCGCGGTCCGATCGACTCCTTCCGTCGCTCGCTTCGGTCGGGCCGTCATCGCTCGTCACGGCGTCGACGTAGCGGCCGAGGAACTCCTCGGTGGTGAGTCCGTCCGACTCGATGGAACAGATCAGGGATTCGAGCCCGTCGCGAGGCTGGTGTGATATCCCGTCGTCGCAGTCGACACAGAGGTACTCGAACTCCTTGTCGCGGCGGTTCCACCGGTCGCCCTCCTTGTCGTACTCGCGCGCGTCCTTCCGCGACACCGAGTCACCGCACGCGATACAGACCACCGTTCGCCCGTCCCGACTCCCCCGGGAGCGCCACATACCGACCCCCTCGGACCCGTCCCACTTAGCGTTTGGTACGCGAGTGACGCCAGTCGGTCGGCTCGTCTCGTTTCGCGTCCGGCGGGATGTTCCGGTCTCACGTTCGGCAGAGTCCCAGTCTCACGTTCATAAACGAGGGATCGACACGGACACCACCGAAGCCCCAGCCGCTCGGCTGTACGCAGTCACTTATAAATCGCTAAGCGACATGAACA
>PXST01000019.1:45299-67940 GCA_003023405.1 Halobacteriales archaeon SW_8_68_21 | reverse complement strand
CTCGCGGCCGCTGGTGGCGGCCGCTCGCAGGCGCGCGCCACCTACTTTTGAACCACCAGCGTCGCCGTAGCTTCCCTTTTAAATCATCAGCGTCGCCGTAGCCCCCTCTGTTAAATCACCGACGGTTGCGGGTCGCGGCCTGCGCGTCGCCGTCAAGCTCCGCGAACACGGCGTCGACCATCTCGCCGGTGCCGTTGATGATCGCGTCCATCTCGGCTTCGTCGACCGGGAGCCCGAGCAGGCGCGCGATCTTCATGATCGAGACGTGGTACACCTCCTGCGTACTGGGCTCGACTTCGCGGACGATCATGTTACAGGGGAACAGCCCCCCGATCCGGCCGTCGGTCGCGTCGAGCGCGCGGTCCGCCATCCGGGGGTTACACGCGCCGAGGACGTAGTACGGGTCGCGGTCCGCATCGACCTTCTCGTTGAGGAGTTCGGAGGGCGAGAACTCGACCGGGACCCCGAACCCGGCGTCGGTACACACCTCGCGGACGCGCTCGATCGCCGACTCGTGGTCGATTTCGAGCGTGGTCTTCGTCTCGCCGTACTCCTCGGGGTCCAACTCGTGCGGATCGAACGGGATCGTCATATGGCGACTCCGCGACGGCCGACTAAAAACTCCGCGGCGAGACGATGCTCTCGCTCGGGCTACTCGGTCGCGACGGGACCACGACCGACGACGTCTTCCACCGCTCGGACGAACTCGCTCCGGCTCTCGAACAGCGGGACCTCGCTCTCCGCGAGCACGTCGTCGAGCCCGCGGGGACCGCCGGGCGTCCGGATTTCGGCGTCGCCCTCCTGCGCCTGAACGTCGCTTCGCGTCGCGGGCCAGGTGAGCCGCGACGCGACGCGGGCGACCGGCTCGCCGGCCACGTCCGGCCCCTCGCCGAGTTCGACGGCCGGCTCCGCTTCGGCCTCCTCGTCACCCTCGTCCGCATCGGTGTCGCTCATGCGTCGCGGTTCCGCTCGGGCGACACTAATGGTTTCGATGCCGCTCGCGTCCCGCGAGGCCGCCCGCGGTCTCCGAGGGCGTCCGTCCTCTCGGTCCGACTTCGCGAACACACCCAAAATAATCCGGTAATACCGTTATATTATCCGGCCATAATCTCTGGTTGGGGACGCAGGCACACGACCCCGCACCTCCGTGTCGACGCTCGGCACGCCGGTCTCCGCGCTTTTGCGTCGCGTTCTCGCGTATCGTTTGCGGGTCACGTTCTCGCGTGTTGTTTGCGGGTCGCGTTCCCGCTCGTCACCGCGCCGACGAGCCGCCGGTCTCGCCGCCCGTTTCCCAGCCGCGGTCGGTCCGGTTCAGCCGCTCGCAGCCGTCCTCGGTGACGACGACGAGGTCCTCGATCCGGCAGCCGAACCGCCCGTCGAGGTAGATCCCCGGCTCGACGGAGCACACCATCCCCGGCTCCAGTCGGCGGTCGTTGCCGGCGACGAGGTACGGCTCCTCGTGGACCTCCAGCCCCACGCCGTGGCCGGTCCGGTGGACGAACGCCTCGCCGTACCCCGCCGCCTCGACCACCTCCCGCGCGGCGTGGTCGACGGCGGACGCGGGGACGCCCGGCTCGACGGCCGCGACCCCGGCGGCCTGCGCCTCGCGCACGACCTCGTGGACCTCCCGGTACTCCTCCGACGGCTCCCCGCCGAAGGCGAGCGTCCGCGTCTGGTCGGAGGGGTAGCCGTCGACGCGCGTCCCGAAGTCTACGACGACCGGCTCGCCCGCCCGGATCTCGCGGTCGCCGTGGCCGTGGTGCGGCTTCGCTCCGTTCCCCCCGGCTGCGACGACCGTCTCGAAGCTGACGCCGCGTCCCCCGCGGTCGGCCAGCCGGTCCGCGATCCGGTCGGCGAGGGCGGCCTCGGTCACGCCGACTGCGTCCGCGCCCAGTTCGCGGAGGTCGCCGACGACGGCGTCCGCGACCGCGGCCGCCTCGCGTAACGCCGCCAGTTCGGCCTCGTCTTTCCTGACCCGGAGGGCCGCGAGCGCCTCGCTCGCCAGCCCCCACGTCGCGTCGGGTGCCGCCGCGCGGAGGTCCTGCGAGAACCGCGCCCACATCGCGTCGTCGACGAGGAGCCGCCCCTCGCCGAGTCCCCGGTCGGCGAGCAGGTCGTGGGTCGCCGCGACCGGGTCGTCGCCGTCGCTCCACGTCCGGACCGCCGCGACGTCCGTCGCCTCCCGGACCTGCGTCTCGTACAGCGCCGGCACGAGCAGCGCCGGGCTCGGGTCCGCGGCGCTCGCGGCCGGAACCACGAGGAAAAAGTGGCGCTCGCCCGGCTCCTCGGCGAACCCGGTGAGGTATTCGAGGTTCCGGCTCGGGAACGCTACCAGCCCCGCGGCGTCGCCCGCGTCGAGCCGTCGCGCGGTTCGCTCGCGCCGCCGCTCGTACGGTCCGGCCGGCTCTCCCGCGTCCGCTCCGCTCGCGTGTGCGTCGTCGGTCACGCGACGGATTTCGGTCTCGGTATATAAGTAGGGTGGCGTTGACGCGGCAGCAAGCGACGCATAACTACGGATGATCGACCGCTATGCGATAGCATGCCGACCGAGAACGCCGCGACGTTCGACTGCCCCGAGTGCGACGTGACCGCCCCCTCGACGTCGGTCCCGTACGACTCGCTCGGCTACGTCGTCTGCCCGGTGTGCGGGTACGCCGCCACGCCGGAGACCGAGGGGAGGCCGACCGCGGACCGCTCGCCGAGCGCGGGCGACTGATCCGGGCGCGACCAATCGCAACGTCGCCCGGTCGCGGGCGGTCGACGAACGACCGCGGAACCCCACCGCTTTAGCCGCGGGGCGCGTCCGCCCGGGTATGAGCTGGTCGCTGGAGCGCGACGACGGCACGGTCACCGAGTGGGAGCGATCCGACGGCTACGCGACGGTCAGGCTGCGCGAGCGCGGGGCGGGCGGCTTCGTCGTCCGCCTCGACGTGATGGAGCAGGCGGCCGACGAGTCGGCCTACGAGCGGGAGCGGTTCGACGACGGCGAGGCGGCCGCGGAGCGGGCCGCCGCGTGGCGCGACGCCCACGACCTCGACGAGTGAGCGGGCGCGACCCCCCCGACCCGCCAACCGCCGTCTACTCGATGTCGACGTCGTCGTCGAGGAACGCCTGACACTCGACGGTCCGGCCTTCCGGGTCCTCGGCGAAACACTGGTAGATGTCGTACGTCTCGTTCTCCCGCGGCTCCTCCACGACTGCGTCGCCGAGCCGATCACGGGCGGCGTCGACCCCGTCTCGGTCCGGGTAGACGAAGGTGAAGACCCCGCAGTCGTCGGCCTCGGCGCGCTCGCAGAACCCGAACAGGAAGCCGTCGAACTCCAGTATCGTACAGTCCGGCTGTTCGAGCCGCACCGTCGCATTCAGTCGGTTGCGGTAGAACCCGACGACGGCGTCGCGTCGCTGTGTCGCGTGGAAGGCGATTCCGGTCACGTTCGTCCGCTCTCGCGCGGATCACTTCATCGCTCCGGGTGGGTCGGAATCGACGGCTCCGTCACCGCTCCGGGTGCGTCGGCGCGTCGAACCCCCCGCGGACGAGCGGCTTCGCGACGTGGCGGCGCGCGCTCGGCGGCACCTCGTACCAGCCCGGGTCGAGGTCGCGGTCGATCGGCGTCTCGACTTTCCCCGTCGCGCTCGTCCCGCAGTCCCGACAGCGGTAGCCCTGGTCCCGTCCCGCCGAGGACATCGAGCGCCCGCAGTCGGGACAGGTCGGCACGGCGGGCTCGGTCCGAAAGAGGTCGCGGACGGCGAACTTCTCCAGTTTCAGGGTGTTCGCCGGTCCGTCTGCCCCCGCCCGCACCTCGTGTTCGCCACAGAGAGTGACGCGGTCGCCGGGGCGCAGCGCCCGGACCCGGTCGCGGAACCGGCCGGTGGGAGCGAACGCGACGGCGCGGAGGGCGTCCGTGTCAGTTCCGTCGCCGTCCGAACCGACGGCATTCCGGTCGCCCGCGACCGCGACGTGGACGTGACCCCCCTGCTTCGTCTCCGGTGCGCCCGCGACGACGCCCGCGACGCGGTAGCCCGCGCCGTCGCGGAGGTCGCCGATACGCCCCGGTTCGAGGTGAGCGTCGGTCCCTTGATTCGTCAGGAACGTCGCGGCGCGGTCGACCGTCTCGCCGTCGATCGCGGCCGCGACCGCCCGACACGCGTCGGCGTCGTCGCCCCGGATCCCGTGGAGGATCGGACCGGGGGCGTTTGGGACGCAGACGGCAGTGCCCGTCTCCCGGTCGACGGTGTCCCAGACCGCCGGGTACCCCTCCTCGGCGGCGGCGAAGACGCTCTCGACATCGACATCGCGGGGCGTCCCGCAGCGGTCGAGTTCGCGGTAGGAGATCCGTTCGACCGTCCAGTCGTCGAAGGCGGCCGGCGCGCCCACCGCAGCCAGCGCGCCGATCCGCCCCCGACCGGCGACCGACTCGGTCTCGTCCGCGCCGCCCGCGGACCCGACCGCGGCGTGTCGGAACCCGTGTGCGTCGGCCAGATCGACGGCCGCCGCGACGGAGAGCCGCTCGTGGAGCGCGCGCCGGGCGAACCCGGCGACCGCGTCGGGGATCGGCGAGCCGATCGGATCGAAGGGATCGCCTGCGACGTCGCGGTCGGCGACGACCACGCCCGGTGAGGTCCGCGAGTCCGACGCGGCGGCGAACTCGGCGACCGCCTCGACGGCGACCGCCGCGGCCCGTTCCGCCTCGACGCCGGCGACGTGGAGCGCGACCGCGGCGTTCCCTCGAGTCTTGTGTTTCACGGCCGGGTTCAGGCGGACGAGGAGGCGTCGCCGGACTCGGCCGCCGGCGGCCGCGAGCCGCTCCGCGATCCGCGTCGCCACGTACGTCGTACACATCCCGCGCTCGCGGGAGTCGGTGTCGTCGACGGCGACGATTGGCATACGATGACGTTCGCGGCGGCGGGTCAAGCCCCTTTCGAGGGCGGGCGAGGCGCTTCGGAGGAGAGACGAGCCGCCTCCTCTCCGGATCGGTCTCCGGCGCTCGCTGAGTATTTAACCGTTTCCCGCACCGAGCGGTGAAAATCGCAGGCGGGCGGCAGTTTCGTCGGGGAACGGACGACACAACGCATATATACACCGAGATGCTTATTTTTATTATGACCCGGACTGCGCTCATCGGAAACGTCACCGCGATGCTGGAGGACGCGGGGTTCCTCGTCAGCGACCGGTGTGCGGTCCGGCCCAAGAGCTTCGACGTGGCGGCCCGGCGCGACGAGGACCTCCTCCTTTTAAAGATACTCGGCAACGTCGACGCGCTCGACGCGGAGACCGGCGCGGAGATGCGACGGCTCGGCGAGTACCTCAGGGGGACGCCGATGGTGATCGGGGTCCGCACCCGCGACGAGGAGCTGAAACCCGGCGTCGTCTACTTCAGACACGGCGTCCCCGTCATCAACCCGGACACCGCGTACGACCTGTTCGTCGAGGAGATGCCGCCGCTCATCTACGCGGCCCCCGGTGGGCTGTACGTCAGCCTCGACGGCGACCTCCTCGCGGACGAGCGCGAGGGGCGCGGCTGGTCGCTCGGCCGCCTCGCGACCGAACTCGGCGTCTCCAGACGCACCGTCTCGAAGTACGAGGACGGGATGAACGCCTCCATCGAGGTGGCGATCCAGCTGGAGGAGCTGTTCGACCAGCCGTTCTCCAGCCCGGTCGACGTGCTCGACGGCGCGGACGACGTCCGCGACGCGGAGCCGACGCCCTCTGCGCCCGCGGCCGACCCCGACGACGAACACGTCCTCCACGTGCTCACGAGCGCCGGCTTCACCGTCCACCCGACCGCCCGCGCCCCGTTCAAGGCGGTCTCTGAGGACGAGGACAGCCCGGCGACGCGCGTGCTCACCGGCCACTCGGCGTTCACCGCCGCGGCCGAGAAGCGCGCCCGGATCATGTCCTCCATCGGCGAGGTGGCCCGGACCCGATCGGTGTACTTCACCGAGGAGAACGAGAAGCGCGAGTCGGTCGACGGCACCGCCCTCGTCTCCTGCGAGGAACTCGCCGACGTCACCGACCCCGAGGAGATCCGCGAGCTGATCCGCGACCGCGCCCACGCGCCGTCGGAAGCGTAATCTGTACCGCGGTTCCGCGGTCGCTCCCTTTCCGTCCGGTTCGTCTCCCGCCACGACGGAGACGCCGCCGTCAGCCTCACCGACCGAGCAGTCGACTGAAGAACCCCCCCTCCTTCCCGTCGCCCCCGTCTCCCTCGTCGCCGGCCTCTGCCGTCCCCTCGGTGGCCTCGCCGTCCGCGCTCTCATCGTCCGCGCTCTCGCCGTCCGCGCTCTCATCGTCCGCGCTCTCGCCGTCCGCGCTCTCGCCGTCCGCGCTCTCGTCGTCCGCGCTCTCGTCGTCGCTTTCCGCCGACTCTTCCGACAGCACGGTGTTCATCGTCTCGGTGTCGTCGTCGCGGAACGGAATGCTGCCGGCCAGTTCGTCGTCGATGTCGCCGTCAGACTCGGTCCGCTCGGCCGCCGTCGCCCGCGCGGTCTCGTCCGCGTCGGGGATCGCGTCCGAGTCCCCGTCGCCGGTCTCCGTTCCGGCCTCGTCGCGGTCGGCGTCCGCGGTCTCGGCTTCGACGGACATGGAGTCGGCCGTTTCTGGGTCGTCCGTCTCGGCCGCTTCTGGGTCGTCCGCGTCGGCCGTTTCTGGGTCGTCCGTCTCGGCCGTTTCGGAGCCGTCCGCCTCGGCCGTTTCCGGGTCGTCCGTCTCGGCCGTTTCGGAGTCGTCCGCGTCGGCGTCCGCCGGATCGTCGTCCACTGCCTCGGCGTCGGCCTCGTCCTCGCTCGGGACGATGATGTCGTCGCCGTCTCCCGGTTCCGTCACCCCGGTCGCGTCGGGGTCCGCGACAATGATGTCGTCGCCGACCGCCGTCTCCGGCTCGTCGTCGACGGTCACCGCGTCGTCGGTCATCGGGCTGTCGTCGTCCGCGTCATCGTCCGTCGCGCCCAGTTCGACGGCGCTCTCCCCGTCGCCCCCGCTCTCGTCGCTTCTGTCCCCCCCGTCGTCGTCCTCCTCGCTCTCGTCGTCGCCCTCGCCGCTTCCGCCTTCGCCGCCGGGCCGCGCCTCGCTCGCCGCGTCGGCCGCGGGTCCGTCGAGTCCCGCTCCGGCGACGTCGACGCCGGTCAGCGCCCGAGCCAGGTCGCGGTACGCCCGCGTCGCCGGCGCGTCGGGCACGACGGCCGACAGTGGGCGGTTCGTCGCCGCGGCCCGAGCCACGGCGTCGTCGTCGGGGATCCGACCGATGACGGGGGCGTCGAGCAGGGCGGCGGCGACCTCGTCGGCGTCGTCGGTCACGCGGGTGATCGCAGCCCCGGCGACCGCCCCGCCGAGGCGCTCGGTCAGCTGTCGCGTCTTCTCGGTGTCGCCGAGGGCGCTCCGCTCCGAGGTCGAGACGAGCAGCGTCTCGTCGGCGATCGCGAGCGGGAGCGTCGAGTCGTGCGACAGCCCCGCGCCGGCGTCGACGAACACGAACTCGGCGTCGCCGAACGCCTCGATCACCCGGCGAAGCCCAGAGGGGTCCGCGGCCGCGTACGCGTCGAGTTCGGCCGCGCCCGGAACGACCCGGAGCCCGGACGGTCCCTCGCGGACCGCCGCGGCGGGCTCCGCCTCGTCCGCGAGCACGTCGTGAACCGTCATCTCGCCGGGCGTGACCCCGACGGCGCTCGCGAGGTTCGCCATGCCGAGGTCGGCGTCGATCGCGACGACGTCGGCACCCGACTCCGCAAGGACCGTCGCCAGCGCGGCGGTCGTGGTGGTCTTGCCGACCCCACCCTTCGCCGACGCGACCGCATACACCGTTGCCATACGGTGACGGTCCGGCGACTGCCACTTAAATGTAGGCGGCGACACCCGGACTCGGCGGGCGCGTCAGCGAGTTCGGTCCGACAGCCGCTCGGAATCGCCCTGGAATCCGTGCGAAACCCCGAGGGCTTTCGCAAACACCTTATACGTCGCTTGTAGAGTTTCAGGCGATTAGTAGCATGGCGAGACCAGAGGTGCTCAACTCGATCAAGGAGGCCGAACGGGAGGCGGACGAGATCATCGCGGACGCGGAGTCGGACGCCGCCGAGCGCCTCGCCGAAGCTCGAGAGCGCGCGGACGAGATCCGCGCCGAGGCCGAGGAGGAGGCGGAGTCCGAGGCCCAAGAGCGGCTCGAAACGGCCCGAGCGGAGATCGAGGAGCGACGCGAGGAGATCCTCGAATCGGGGCGTTCGGACCGCGAAGAGCTCGAACGCGAGGCTCGCGACCGGGTGGAATCGGCCGTCGACTACGCCGTCGAGCGGTTCGAGGCGGCGGTTCACGAGCAGGCCGAGGAGGCGGTGGATGCTCAGGCCTGAGCGGATGAGCCGGGTGTCGGTGACGGGCTCGAAGCGCGTCATCGACGACGTCATCGAGGCGGCGTACTCGCACCACTCCCTACACGTCACCGACTACGACGAGCGGTACGAGGGGTTCGAACCGGGGACCTCGCTCGACGGGGCGGAGACGCTGAACGAGCGGCTCGTGACGGTGCGGTCGCTCGAAAGCATCCTCGACGTCGACGAGGACGACGCCGAGGTCGCCCCGCCGCTGGACGACGACGAGCTCGAAGCGGAGCTCGACCGCGTCCGCGAGCGCGTCAACGACCTCAACGACCGGCGCGACGAACTCCAGAACGCGGTCCGCGACCGGCAAGAGGAGATCGACCGAATGGAGCCGTTCGCCGAGCTGGGGATCGACTTGGAGTACCTGCGCGGCTACGACTCCGTCGAGGTCGTCGTCGGCGAGGCCAAGCCCGGTCCCGTCGAGGCGGCGCTCGGAGACGCCGAGGCGATAGACGCCTTCGACGTCTTCGTCGGCGGTGACGTACTCGCCATCGTCGCGAAGCCGACTGCCTCCGACGCCGAGGGCGTCGTTCAGGACGCGCTGGTCGGCGTCGACATCGCGCTGCTCGACGTGCCGGACGCCGACACCAGCCCTGACGAGTACGTCGCTGAGCTGGAGGCCGAGCGGGCCGACCTCCGCGACGAACTCGACGCGGTCGAGACCGAGCTGGAGTCGGTGAAAGCGGAGGCGGCCGGCTTCCTCCTGCGCGCCGAAGAGCAGCTCACCATCGAGGCCGAAAAGAAGGAAGCGCCGCTCTCCTTTGCGACGACGGAGAACGCCTTCGTCGCCGAGGGGTGGGTGCCGACCGAGGCCTTCCCCGATTTCGAGGCGGCGATCGCCGACGCGGTGGGCGACCACGCCGAGGTCGAGGAGTTGGAACGCGCCTCGTTCACGCCGGACGGCGACCACTACACGGAAGCCGTCGGCGACGAGGCGGGCGGGACCGGTGCGTCGGCGACGGACGAGCCGGCGACGGTGAACGCCACGGCCGAGCGCGAGGCCGCCACCGACGGCGGCCACGCCGGACACGGGACGGACGACCCGCCGGTCGTCCAGGACAACGGCGGCGCGGCGGGCCCATTCGAACTGCTCGTACAGGCGTTCGGGCGGCCGAAGTACTCGGAGTTCGACCCGACGCTTCTGGTGTTTCTTACCTTCCCGGCGATGTTCGGGTTCATGATCGGCGACGTTGGGTACGGCGTCCTGTACGCCGCCATCGGGGCCTTCATGTACACCAAGTTCGACGGCGCGTTCCGCGAACTCGGCTCCGTCGCGATGTGGGCCGGAGCGTTCACGATACTGTTCGGTATCTACTACGGCATCGACCTGTTCGGCTACCACGCCTACCAGCTGCTGCCGGGCCACATCCACTGGCCGGTCGAGGGGAAGGGCCTCTCGCCCGCCGACCTCGACTGGGGCCTCTCGTTCCTCGTCGTCAGCGTGGTGTTCGGCATCGTTCACCTGAACATCGGCCACGTCCTCTCGTTCGTGAGCACCTCCCGGCGGCACGATCTAAAACACGCCGTCTACGAGGCCGGCTCGTGGCTGCTGATCCTCAACGGCGCGTGGATCTGGATCTTCAGCCGCATGTTCCCCAACTCGAAGCCTGACTTCCTGTTCGAGGCGGTCTCGGTGCTGACGTTCGGCGCGGTCTCGTTTGACGGCTTCCCGGTCGCGGTCGGGATTGCCGGCGGCGTGGCCGCGGTCCTCGGGCTCGTCCTGCTCGGGATCGGCGAGCCGCCGGAGCTGGCCGAGTTCCTCTCGCCCATCGTCAACGTCATCTCGTACGCCCGGCTCATGGCCGTCTTGCTCGCGAAGGGCGGAATGGCGCTCGCGGTCAACCTGCTCGCGTTCGGCGCGTACATCGACGAGGGCGGCGAGGGGAGCTTCCATTTCATTTTCACGAACGAGCACCTCGACCACGTTCAGGAGACGGCGAGCGAAGAGCTGGTCTTCGCGGGGATCACCACCGCGTTCGACCCCGCCTCGATCGGCGCGGTCGGCGTCGTCGCGCTCGTCGGCGGGATCGTCGTTGCGGTCGTCGGCCACGTCGTCGTGCTCCTGCTCGGCGTCACGTCCGCCGGCATTCAGGCCGTGCGTCTGGAGTACGTGGAGTTCTTCGGGAACTTCTACGAGGGCGGCGGCCGCGAGTACCTGCCGCTCGGCCGCGATCGGAAGTACACCCGCGAGGACTGACGACCGGTCGTCCGCCGGTTCCGCGGGCGTTCGTCCGGCGAACCCGGTCTCGTGACCGGGTTCGAAACCGCGTTAGCTGCTGTGTTCGTCTCCGTATTCTCGCGTTCCGTTCGGTCGTTTTGGGAAGCTTTATGACTCCTGTAAGAGCAATTAGCAACCGTTCGGAGACGAGCAACAGCAACTACTACCAATGTTTGAAGCTACCAACGAACTCGGGAATCTCGTACTGTCGACCGGTGGAACGCTGACTGACCCCAACGCCGCGGCGGCCCTCGCCGTCGGGCTCGCGGCGCTGGGAGCCGGCTACGCGGAGCGCGGTATCGGGTCGGCCGCCGTCGGCGCGATGGCCGAGGACGACGATCTGTTCGTCAATGGGCTTATCCTGACGGTCCTTCCCGAGACGATCGTCATCCTCGCGCTCGTCGTCGTCTTCATCGTCGGGTAACTCTCCAGCGTTTTTCAACCAATGAGTTTGGAAACCGTCGTTGAGGACGTTCGAGACGAAGCCCGCGCGCGTGCGGAGGAGATCCGCGAGCAGGCCGAGGCCGAGGCCGACGAGATCGTCGCCGAGGCCGAGACCGACGCGGAGCGCATCCGCGAAGAGCGGCTCGCCGCGGTCGACGATCAGATCGATCAAGAGCGCGAACAGACGCTCTCCTCGGCAAAGCTCGAGGCCAAACAGGAGCGGCTCGGCGCTCGCCGCGACGTCTTAGAGGACGTCCACGACGAGGTCGAGGCGACGATAGCCGCCCTTGACGGCGACGACCGTCGCGAGCTCACCGAGGCCCTGCTCGACGCGAGCCTCACGGAGTTCGACGACGACGAACACGTCGCCGTTTACACCCGCGCCGAAGATGTCGACCTGCTCGAAGACCTCGTCGCGGACCGCGACGCCGAGGTCGACGGGGAGATTGATTGCCTCGGCGGCGTCGTCGCGGAGAGCGACACCTCCCGCGTTCGCGTGAACAACACGTTCGACTCGGTCTTAGAGTCCGTCTGGGACGACGAGTTGAAGAACACCTCGGAGCGGCTGTTCGAACAATGAGCGCCGCCGGCAGCCCGAACCCCGAGTACGTCATCGCGCGGGTTCGTGCCCGCCGCGGCAGCCTCTTCGGGGACGAAGAGTACCGCAAGCTCACCCGGATGGGGCCGGCGGAGATCGCCCGGTTCATGGAGGAGTCGAGCTACGACGCGGAGATCAACGCCCTCGGCAGCCGCCACGGCGGCGTGGACCTGATCGAGTACGCGTTGAACCGGAACCTCGCCGAGCAGTTCGACGCCATCCTCGACTGGAGCGAGGGGTCGCTGTACGACCTGATCGCTCGGTACCTCCGGAAGTTCGACGCGTGGAACGTGAAGACGGTCATCCGCGGCGTCTACACCGACGCGGAACAGTCGGCCGTCGAGACCGACCTGATCCGCGCTGGCGAGTTCGACGACCGCCGGATTCGCCGGCTGTTGGAGGCGGACTCGATCGACGGCGTGATCGAGGTCCTCGAAGACACGGTCTACGAGGAGCCGCTGCGGGGGGCGTACGCCGAGTTCGAGGAGACGGGCGTGCTGGTGCCGCTGGAGAACGCGGTCGACCGCGCGTTCTACGAGCGACTCCTCTCTGGGCTGGGCGGCGACGAACCGACTCGGCAGTACGAGTCGTTCCTCGTGGCGGAGGTCGACTTCCGGAACGCGACGAACGCGCTCCGGCTCGCCCGTTCGGGTGCGGAGATCGACCCCGCGGCGTACTTCATCGAGGGCGGCGACCTGTTCACCCGCTCGTCGCTCGCGCGGTTAGCGCAGAACGTCGACGAGCTGGTCGAGTACATCGGCGACAGCCAGTACGGCGAGGAGCTCGGTCCCGCGCTCCGCGAACTTGCGGAGGCCGACAGCCTCATTGCGTTCGAACACGCGATAGACGCCGCGCTGTTGGCGTACGGCGACCGGCTCGGCACAATCTACCCCGTGTCGGTCACGCCGATCATCTCGTACATCCTCGCGAAGGAGCGCGAGACGGAGAACATCCGGGCGATCGCCCGCGGGAAGGAGGCCGGGCTGTCGCCCGACGAGATCGAATCGGAGCTGGTGATAACATGAGCCAAGAGATAGCGGTCGTCGGCAGCCCGGAGTTCACGACCGGGTTCCGTCTCGCCGGCGTCCGGGCGTTCGAGAACGTGCCGGACGACGAAAAAGCAGAGCAGCTCGACGACGCCGTCGAGCGGACCCTCGACGACGAGGGCGTCGGCATCATCGTGATGTACGACGACGACCTCGACCACCTCTCGCGGGGGACCCGCGAGGCGGTCGAGGGGAGCATCGAGCCGGTGCTCGTGACGCTCGGCGGCTCCGGAGCCGGCAGCGGCGGGCTGCGCGACCAGATCAAACGCGCCATCGGCATCGACCTGATGGAGGAAGACGACTAATATGAGCAAAGCAGACACAACCGACGCCGTCTCCGACGACGGCGTCATTCAGAGCGTGAGCGGTCCGGTCGTGACCGCCCGCGATCTCGACGCCCGCATGAACGATGTCGTCTACGTCGGCGACGAAGGCCTCATGGGGGAAGTGATCGAGATCGAGGGCGACCTCACGACCGTTCAGGTGTACGAGGAGACCTCCGGCGTCGGCCCCGGTGAACCCGTCGAGAACACGGGCGAGCCGCTGTCGGTCGACCTGGGTCCGGGCGTGCTGGACGCCATCTACGACGGCGTTCAGCGCCCCTTGGACGTGCTGGAGGGCAAGATGGGAAGCCCCTACCTCGATCGCGGGGTCGACGCCCCCGGCATCGACCTCGAGAAGGAGTGGGAGTTCGAGTCGACCGTCGAGGTCGGCGACGAGGTCGGCCGCGGCGACGTGGTCGGTATCGTCGAGGAGACGGTCACCATCGACCACAAGGTGATGGTGCCGCCGGACGCGCTCGGCGAGGGCGAGACCACCGAGGTCACCGCCGTCGAGTCGGGCTCGTTCGACGTCACTGAGACCGTGGTCGAACTCGCCAACGGGACGGACGTCTCGATGCATCAAGAGTGGCCCGTCCGCGAGGCGCGCCCCTCCGCGAACAAGAAGACGCCCCGGACGCCGCTGGTGTCTGGCCAGCGCATTCTCGACGGCCTGTTCCCCATCGCCAAGGGCGGGACGGCCGCGATCCCCGGGCCGTTCGGCTCCGGGAAGACGGTCACGCAACACCAGCTCGCGAAGTACGCCGACGCGGACATCATCGTCTACGTCGGCTGTGGCGAGCGCGGCAACGAGATGACCGAAGTCATCGAGGACTTTCCCGAGCTCGAGGACCCGGCCAACGGCAACCCGCTGATGGCCCGGACCTCGCTCATCGCGAACACCTCGAACATGCCCGTCGCGGCGCGTGAGTCCTGTATCTACACGGGGATCACGATCGCGGAGTACTACCGCGACATGGGGTACGATGTCGCGCTGATGGCCGACTCCACCTCGCGGTGGGCGGAGGCCATGCGCGAGATCTCCTCCCGGCTGGAGGAGATGCCCGGCGAGGAGGGGTACCCCGCGTACCTCGCCGCCCGCCTGGCGCAGTTCTACGAGCGGGCCGGCTACTTCGAGAACGTCAACGGGACCGAGGGGTCGGTCTCCGCGATCGGCGCGGTGTCGCCGCCCGGCGGCGACTTCTCGGAGCCGGTCACCCAGAACACGCTGCGTATCGTGAAGACGTTCTGGGCGCTCGACGCGGACTTGGCGGAGCGCCGTCACTTCCCGTCGATCAACTGGAACGAGTCGTACTCGCTGTACAAAGACCAGCTGGACCCGTGGTTCGAAGACGAGGTCGCCGACGACTGGGCCGAGAAGCGCCAGTGGGCGGTCGACGTACTCGACGAGGAGACGGAGCTACAGGAGATCGTTCAGCTCGTCGGGAAGGACGCCCTCCCCGATGACCAGCAGCTCACCCTCGAGGTCGCGCGCTACCTGCGCGAGGCGTACCTCCAGCAGAACGCGTTCCACCCGGTCGACACCTTCTGTCCGCCGGAGAAGACGTACCTCATGCTGACGACGATCCAGACGTTCAGCGACGAGGCGTTCGACGCGCTCGACGCGGGCGTCCCGGTCGAGGAGATCGTCGACACCGAGGCGGCTCCCCGGATCAACCGGATCGGCGTTCAGGAGGACTACGAGGAGTACGTCGAGGAGCTCAAAGCGGACATCAGCGAGGAACTTCGGAGCCTCTACTAACATGAAAGAGTACCAGACAATCACCGAGATCAGCGGCCCCCTCGTGTACGCCGAGGTCGACGAGGCGATCGGCTACGACGAGATCGTCGAGATCGAGACGGCACAGGGCGAGACCCTGCGCGGACAGGTGCTCGAATCCTCGGAGGACGTGGTCGCGATCCAGGTCTTCGAGGGGACGAGCGGTATCGACAGAGACGCGTCCGTCCGCTTCCTCGGCGAGACGATGAAGATGCCCGTCACCGAGGACCTCCTCGGCCGGGTGCTCGACGGCTCCGGTCGACCCATCGACGACGGCCCGGAGATCGTTCCCGAGGACCGACAGGACATCGTCGGCGCGGCGATCAACCCGTACTCCCGGGAGTACCCCGAGGAGTTCATCGAGACGGGCGTCTCCGCGATCGACGGCATGAACACGCTCGTCCGCGGCCAGAAGCTCCCGATCTTCTCCAGTTCCGGCCAGCCGCACAGCGAACTGGCGATGCAGATCGCGCGGCAGGCCAGCGTGCCCGAAGAGGAGGAGGGCGACGACGAGGACGGCTCCGAGTTCGCCGTCATCTTCGGCGCGATGGGGATCACTCAGGAGGAGGCCAACGAGTTCATGGAGGACTTCGAGCGCACCGGCGCGCTCGAACGCTCCGTCGTCTTCATGAACCTCGCGGACGACCCCGCAGTCGAGCGGACGGTCACGCCGCGGATGGTCCTGACGACGGCCGAGTACCTCGCCTTCGAGAAGGACTACCACGTCCTCGTCATCCTGACGGACATGACCAACTACTGCGAGGCGCTCCGCGAGATCGGCGCGGCCCGCGAGGAGGTGCCCGGCCGCCGCGGGTACCCCGGGTACATGTACACCGACCTGGCGCAGCTGTACGAGCGCGCGGGCCGGATCAAGGGCCGTGACGGCTCGGTCACGCAGATCCCGATCCTCACGATGCCGGGCGACGACGACACCCACCCGATCCCGGACCTGACCGGGTACATCACGGAAGGCCAGATCTACGTCGACCCCGACCTCAACAGTCAGGGCCTCCAGCCGCCGATCAACGTCCTCCCCAGCCTGTCGCGGCTGATGGACGACGGGATCGGCGAGGGGCTCACCCGCGAGGACCACGCCGACGTGAAAGACCAGATGTTCGCGGCGTACGCGGAGGGCGAGGACCTGCGCGACCTCGTGAACATCGTCGGCCGTGAGGCGCTCTCGGAGCTCGACAACAAGTACCTCGACTTCGCGGACGCGTTCGAGTCGGAGTTCATCGACCAGGGGTTCGAGCAGAACCGCGACATCGACGAGACGCTCTCTATCGGCTGGGACCTCCTCTCCGGATCTGCCGCCGGAGGAGCTCAACCGGATCGACGAGGACCTCATCGAGGAGTACTACCGCGAGGACATCGAGAGCGAGACCGGCGACGAGGGCGCAACGGACGAGGAGAGCGAGGAGCAGACCGCGGAGGCCGAGGCTTAAGAGCCTCGCCCCGCTAGGGGATCGAAATGGCCACCGACGTCAAGCCCACGCGGAAGAACCTGATGGCGATCGAGGACCGCATCGAGCTCTCCGAGCGCGGTCACGACACGCTCGAACAGAAGCGTGACGGGCTCATCATGGAGTTCATGGACATCCTCGACCAGGCACAGGACGTCCGGTCGGAGGTCTCCGAGAACTACGAGACGGCCCAACGCAAGATCGACATGGCCCGGGCGATGGAGGGCGACGTCGCCGTCCGCGGCGCGGCCGCGGCACTGAAAGAGTACCCGGAGATCACGACCCAGTCGAAGAACATCATGGGCGTCGTGGTCCCGCAGATCGAGTCCTCGAAGGTCCAGAAGGACCTCGACGAGCGGGGGTACGGCCTGCTCGGCTCCTCGGCGCGGATCGACGAGGCGGCCGACGCCTACGAGCAGCTGCTCGAATCGATCATCCTCGCCGCGGAGGTCGAGACGGCGATGAAAAAGATGCTCACGGAGATCGAGACCACGAAGCGCCGCGTGAACGCCCTGGAGTTCACGCTGCTCCCGGACCTGTACGAGAACCAGGAGTACATCGAGCAGAAGCTCGAAGAGCAGGAACGCGAAGAGATCTTCCGCATGAAGAAGATCAAGGACAAAAAAGAGGAAGAGGAGGCCGAAGCGGCCGCGGAGGCAGCGGCCGCCGAGGCCGAGGAGCCGGAGCCCGCCGACTGACGACCCCCGCGCGTCGGCCGTTCTCTCTCTGCGATTTCTTCCCCGGTCGACTTCGTCTGAGGCTGCGTTCGCGGCGTCGGACACCCGCCCCGGACGACCGTTTTATTTTTGAGCGGCCCCTACCGTCGGTCGTGTCTTGTCCCCACTGCGACGCCGACGTCGTCGCCTTCGCGGTGCCGTCCGCGCTCCGCGAGTACGCGCCGCCCCCGCCGATCCGGACCTCTCCGCGGTCGACACCGCGTTTCCCTCCGGGGAGGCGGGGATCGCTCTGGCGCTCTGTTGTGGCAAACTGGAGTCGTTCGCGCTGAACCGCGAATCGATCGAGGCGCTAATCTGTCACGCCGAGCGGGCGGGTGCCGATGTCTTCGCGTTCCTCGGTCGCCTTGACGCGGCCGACGCCGCGTTCGACCTCGACCGCCGTCGGGCGGCGCTGATTGACGCGCTCTGAGTTCAGAGGTCGACGCCGTCCGGGTCGTCCCACTCGTCGTCCGCGTCGTCGCCCTCATCGGCCTCGGTCCCGGCCGGGCCGAGGCGCTTTTCACCCTGCCGCGACTCGTGGACCGCGAACCCCCCGGTCCGCTCCTCGCTCCCCTCGGCGTACGGGTCGGTCTCGGGGTCGTACCCCCGCTCGTCGCGCTCGAAGACGTACGCGAGGAAGCCGAACAGCGGGACGACGAAGGCGACGGCGGCCCACTTGCGCGGGTTCATGCCGTGTTTCGGCGCGTCGACGTACGCGTAGGCCGCGAAGCCGACGAGCCACGCGAGCGGGACCCCGACGAGGATGGCAGCGACGAGCGGTTCCATACCGTCGCTTCGAGTGTGCGGTAATAAGGCTGCGGTCGGTCGGCCGCACCGACGGCCTACAGGAACGGCCGCCAGTAGTACGGGCTGACGAACCCTTCGACGAGCCCGGCGACGGCGAGGAGTATCCCGAGTCCGACGGTCACCCAGAACGCGGTCTCTAAGGCGTCGGCGAACCGCTCGCGGCTCGCGCGGCCGCGGAACGTCTGCCACGAGACGACGCCGAGGTGGACCCCGAGCGCGCCCGAGACGACGAGCGCGGGGACCTCGAACACCCCGTGGGGGACCACGAACGCGACGAGCGCCGGGAGGTTCTCTTCGAGGGCGGCGGTGGCCCCGAGCGCGACGCCGTTGAACGCGAGCGACGACAGCGCCGGGACGATGAGTCCGACCCCGGAGAAGGCGGTGGCGATTGCGACCCCCCAGTTGTTTCCGAAGTACGTCAGCGCCGCCACGGGCGGGATCTGTCCGGCGATCCGCCCCTCGATCGAGGTCGGGATCGTCCCGACGAACGGACCGGCGGCCAGCCAGCCGACCGCGCCGAAGCCGACCGCCACCGCGACCGCGAGCGCGTGGTGGCCCGGCGTTGACCGGACGAAGTCGGTCAGTTCGCGCCACCCGCGGCGGAGCCCGCCGACCAACTGTGTTCTGACGCCCGCCTCGGGCGACGAGACGGGGTCAACCGTCCCGCGGTAGTCGCCGTAGAGTGCGGTCTTCAGCAGGTCGAGCGCGGGCGCGACGACGACCGCGCTGGCGAGCGCGACGACGGGACCGCCGCCGAGGAACGCGACCGTCGAGGCGACAGACGCGACGCCGACCAGCGTCCCAACCGCGACGACGATGTACGCGGCGGCGTCGACCGGGTTCGACCGTACGAAGCCGCCTGCGCCCTCCACGGCTCCGACGAGGCCCGCGTCATCGACGACGACGGCGACGGGCGCGAACGCGAACCAGATCCGGACGAGCGCGAGGGCGACGAAGCCGACGAGCAGGGCGGCGACCGCGACGGCGGCCCCGAAGAACGGGTTCGCGAGGAACGCTGCGCCGACCGCGACCGATCCGAGCGCGATCACCCCGGCCCACAGGAGCAGTTCGGCGACGTACAGCCCGAGGAACGTGAGCCAGCGCGACCTGACGCCGGCGATACCACCGACGAGGCCGCGCTCGTCGCGGAGGGCAGAGATTACGGCCGAGAGCTGACCGGCCGAGACGACGGCGTACGAGCCGATCGCGAGGCCGACCGTGACGAGGACGCCGGCGGCGAAGAGCGCCCCGACGGTCGGCGTCACCAGCGGCTCGAACGCGGGGGCCACCGTCTCGGCCCACGCCCGGAGCGCCTCCGGGTCCTGCGTCTCCGGCGGTGGTTCGACCCCGGTCAGTGCGTCGCGGGTCGCCGCGAGCCGTCCGGTCACCTCGAGGTACGCGTAGATGCCCGCGACCGCGGCGAACGCTCCGAGGCGGGCGATCACGGGGACGGCGGTGCCAAGGAGATAAAAGGGGAGGAGATCCGCGGGGCGGCGGCGAAGGGTCGCTATTGTGGCCGTGATGGCGGCGGAGAGGTCCATATTGCCTGGTTCGTTCGTCTGCGACTTAAAAACGAGCGTGTCGACGAACGGAGCTCGCGAGCGTCAATCCCAGAACGACTGCGTCCGCGCGTACTCCCGCTCCTGTCTGAGTACGTCCCGATAGAACTCGTCTTCGTCCTCGCGGAGCTTGTTGATGATCCGCGCCGCGTTGTGGGGGCCGACGCCGCGCGCCGCGAGGGCGATCACCGCCCGCTTCCCGTGGGTCTGAACGAGGCTCGCGGCGCGGTGGGCGCGCTCGGTGCGGCGCTCCTGTTCGTCGTCCTTCTCCGTCGCGCGCACCGCGGCGACCGTCTCGTCGTCCCACGGGTTGAGCGCGGCGATCCGGGTCGAGCCGCAGTCGGGGCACTCGGGCTGGTCGCGGACCCGACGGACCTTCGTCGTCTGCTTCCACTCCGTACAGTGGAGACAGAAGAGTATCACCCGGTCGTCCCGGATCCGCTCTCTGACCGTCTCGATCACGTCGGCATCGGCGTTGTCGGGGACGAGGAACTCCGTGCCCGCCGAGCGGCCGGCGGTGCCGAGCGGGGTGCGCTCGCGGGCGATCGCGAGGTCGGTCGATCCGTGCTGTACGCCCTCCAGCAGGTCGGCGGTCTCCGGGGCCGCGAGGTCGGCGTGGAACACTTCGCGCAGCGCCTCGTCGTAGACGGGCGTGTCCGCAAGCGCGGTGAGCAGGCGGTCGCCGCCGAAGCGTCCCCGTCCCTCCTTGTACCGCTTGACTGCGCCGAACTTCGCGGCGACCTGCGCGAGCGTGAACTTCAGCGCGTCCGACTTCTTAACGGCGAGTTCGAGGTACGCCTTTAGCCGCTCGGGATCGGTTGTCTCCAACACCTCGCGGAAGGTCCCGGGGCCGACGCCGTGCGGGACCTCGAACTCGATCCGGTACGGATCCACGTCCATCCCCACCGACGACCCGGCACGCTGGCCGACGAGCGCCGCGAGCAGGCGCGCGAGCGTCTCGTTGACCTCGTGGCCGAAGGCGGCGTTGACCGCGACGGTCCGGGCGCTCCCCTCGATCACGACCCGCTCGTCGGTCGGCACCGGATGGCCGGCCTCGACGTGGTCGACCACGGGCTTCAGCGCGGCGGCGACCGTCTCCGCGTCGGTCGGGTAGCGGTCTGCGAGGTCGGCGGCGACCGCCTCCGGAGTCGAGCCAGCGTCGAGCGCGGCCGCGGCCTCGCCGCGCATTCGACCGACCTCCTCGGCGACTGGCTTCGGGACGGGGATCTCTTGGCCGACCCACGAGGGCACCTCACCCGTGGGGTCCGGGATCGGCGTGACGTTCACGCGCTCCTCCTCTTCGTCGACCTCCGTGATTCGCCACATCTCGCCGCGCTGGACGAACGTCTCGCCCGGGCCGGCGAAGTTGACGACGAACTGCTCGTCTACGGTCCCGATCTGACGCCGCGCGGACATGTCGTACACCTCGTAGGTGGACTCGTCCGGGATCATCGAGAGGTTCGCGTAGAAGTACTGCCAGGTCCCGCCGCTTTTTTCGAGGGTGTCCGTCTCCTCGTCGAGCCACAGCAGCCGGTTGCCGTCGAGTTCGCGGACGACCTCCTGGAACTCCGGCTCCGAGAGGTCCCTGAACGGGTAGGCGTTCGTGACCGTCCGGTAGGCCTCGCGCGCGTGGACCTCCCCTTCGTCCATCACCACCCCGACGATCTGGTTCGCCACCGTGTCGAGGCTGCCGTGATGGATGTTCGCCGGTTCGACGAGTTCTTCGCCGGCGCGGCGGGCGATGGCCAGTGCTTCGAGCGTGTCGTCGCCGCCCTGTGTCACGACGGTCCCCTCCGAGACAAGGTCGCGGCGGTGGCCCGCGCGCCCGACGCGCTGGAGCAGGCGGGCGACCTCGCGGGGGCTCCCGTACTGGACCACGTGATCGACGCGCCCCACGTCGATACCGAGTTCCATCGAGGAGGTACAGACCAGCCCGTCAAGGTCGCCCGACTTGAACCGGTCTTCCACGTCGATCCGCACGTTCTTCGACAGCGAGCCGTGGTGGAGTTCGATCTCGGTGGGATTTTCGATTCTGTTCTCCCGCTCCTCCTCCGCGAGCGTCTTGAACCGGGAGCCGAGCGCCTCCGCGGTCTGTCGCGTGTTGACGAAAATCAGCGTGGAGTCCTTTTCGGCGACGATCTCGCGGATCGTCCGGACGTGGCTCGCGGTCGTCTCGTCGACCGCCAGCCTGCCGGCGAGGGCGGTGTCGCGGTCCGTAATCGACGGATCGAGGACGCGAACGTCGGTCCGCGTCCCCGCCGCGACCTCGACGGTCTCGAACGCGCGGTCGCCCGGTCGGTCGGGGTCGCGCGTCCCGGTGCCGACGAGGAACTTCCCGACCTCCTCGGGGTCGCCAACCGTCGCCGACAGGCCCACCCGCTGGAACGGGCCGGCGACGCGTCGGAGGCGTTCCAGCCCGACCGTGAGCTGTGCGCCCCGTTTCGCGGAGGCGAGCTCGTGGACCTCGTCTATCACGACGTGTTCGACCGATTCGAGCGCGACGCGCATCTTCGAGCCGGTCAAGATCGCCTGAAGGCTCTCCGGCGTCGTGATCAACACGTCGGGCGGGTCGTCGGCCTGTTTGCCGCGCTCGTACTGCGTGGTGTCGCCGTGCCGCACCGCGACCTCGACATCGAGTCGGTCGCCCCACCACTCCAGCCGGTCCATCATGTCGCGGTTGAGCGCGCGGAGGGGGGTTATGTACAGCGCGGAGATGCCCTCGCGCGGCGGGTCGCCGGGCGCGTTCCGAGCCTCCACGAGCGCGTCGAAAACGGGGAGCATTGCGGTCTCCGTCTTCCCGGTCCCCGTCGGGGCCAAGACGAGCGCGTTTCTCCCGTCGGCGAGCGGCGGGATGGCTTCCCGCTGGGGCTCGGTCGGCGTGGAGAAGCCCCGCTCCGAGAGTGCCTCCCGGATCTCGCTCCCGAGGTGCGCGAACGCGTCCATTCCCGACGACTCTGCCATTACTCGTGGTTGGGGGTTCGGGCGATTAAGCCCGTCGCTGTGCGAAATTTGCTTATAAATGGTCGATGGTGCTGCTGTCGGCCGACTCCGGACCGCCACCGCCGGATTGGCGTCACAAAGCGTCCGAGTCTCGTCGATTATTTATAAACTGCCGATCGACACGGACACTCCCGAAGCCCCAGTCGCTCGGCTGTACGCTGCTGATCTCGTCACGACTGTGACCATCGAAGCCCCAGTCGCTCGGCTGTACATGCTCACTTATAAACTACCGATCGACACGGACACTTCCGAAGCCCCAGTCGCTCGGCTGTATGTGCTCAGTTATAAACTGCCGATCGACACGGACACTCCCGAAGCCCCAGTCG
>PXST01000019.1:26693-45127 GCA_003023405.1 Halobacteriales archaeon SW_8_68_21 | reverse complement strand
TCGTGGGCGGCCGCTCGGAGGCGCGCGCCACCGCACAGCGGTAGTTTATACATAACGCTCCGTCGCTCCCTACGTCACGCCGCCGTCGTTCGTCGCGTAGGCCTCGTGTGCGCCGGAGTCGAGGATCGCCTCGATCTCGCCGACGACCTCCAGCACGTCGGCGAAGGCGGTGTAGGGGGCCGCGGGACAGACGCGGACCACGTTCGGCGGCCGGAAGTCGACCACCACGCCGCGGTCTTTTAGGGCCTCGCTCAGCCGTTCGGCGTCGGGGTGTTCGAGGGCGACGTGGCCGCCGCGGGCCGCGCGTTCGCGGGGGGTTCCGACCGCGACTTCGGGGAGTCGGTCGTCGACCAGTGCGATGAGGAAGTCGGTCAGCGCGAGCGACTTCTCGCGCAGGCGGTCGATCCCGGCCTCCCGCAGGAGTTCGACCGAGCCTTCGAGCGGCGCGGCGGCGAAAAGCGGCGGCGTCCCGATCTGCCACGCGCCCGCCGAGTCGGCGGGGGTGTACGTGGCGTTCATCTCGAACTGCGTCGCCTTCTCGTGGCCCCACCACCCCGCCAGCGCGGGCGTGAGCCCGTGGTGACGCTCCGCGACGTACAGCGCGCCGATCGACCCCGGCCCGGCGTTGAGGTACTTGTACGTACACCAGACCGCGAAGTCGACGCCCGCCTCGTCGAACGCGTGGGGCACGGCCCCCGCGGAGTGGGCCGCGTCGAACCCGGCGTACGCGCCCGCCTCGTGGGCGGCCGCCGCGATCCGTTCGACGTCGAACAGCTGGCCGGACCGGTACAGCGCGGTCGGCATGAAGACGATCCCCACGTCGTCGTGCGCGTCGAGGGCGGCCTCGACGTCGCGCGGGTCGATCGTCCGCCCGTCCCGGCTCGGGACGACCCGGAGCTTCTCGTCGGGGTCGATCCCCCGGTGTCGGAGCTGCGCCCGGATCGCGTAGTGGTCGGATGGAAAGTCCAACTCGTTGACGAGGACGGCGGGGTCGGCGTCGGGGTTCCCGTTCGGTGCCCACGTCCCGTCGGCGCGCTCGAACCCCTCGCGTGCCGGACCGTCCCCGGCCAGCAGCTCGTCGAGGAAGGTGCCGACGAGCGTGTGGAGGTTCACCGTGATCGAGTTGCCGACGACCACCTCGTCCGGCTCGGCACCCACGAGCGGCGCGAGCGCGTCGCCGAGCCGCTCGCCGACCTCGAACCACGGCGGGTCGGCGTCGGTCCAGCCGGAGATCAGCAGGTCGCGCCACTCGTCGACGACGCGGTCGAGGGTCGCGAGGGCGGCGTCGCTCGCGGGACCGAGCGAGTTGCCGTCCATGTATAGCGCGCCGTCGGGCACGCGATACCGGTCCGCGAACCCGGAGAGCGGGTCCGCGTCGTCGAGCCGGGCGGCGAGCATCGCGGGGTCGGCGGCGTCGCCGGCCAGCTCGTCACCGGCGAGCGCGTCGCGCGCGGGGGCGTACGGGTCGTCCATACGGATTCAGGTGTCGCCGCGGACAAGTCGCTTCCGGGCTTTCGGGCCGGTTAAAAGGCAGTCGGCCGCTACTCGACGATGTCGATGGCCGGTCGGCCCGGCTCCGCCTTCCGGACCACGCCCTCGTCGGCGTCCGCGGCGCGCTCGACGCGGACCGGCGCGTCGAACTCGCGTTCGATCAGCCACGCGGCCGCGCGCAGCGCGTCGTACTCGGCGTCGCCGCCGAGCGTCTCCCGGAGCGCCTCGCGGTTCGCCTGGAGGTCCTGCCCATAGGCGGCGGCCGCGTCACCCCGCTCGCGGATGTGGCTCTCGGCCATCAGCTCCGAGATGAGGTTGTCGGCGTCGCTGTCGGTCGCGATCGACAGCGCGTCGTACTTCCAGTCGGGCGCGACGACGATGTCGATCCGCTCGGGGTCGTCGATGCCGGCGACCTCGACGATGTCGCGCACGTCCTCGCGGGTGTTCGCAACGAGCCGCCGCCGGCGCTCGACGGTGTCGCGGTCGACGCTCGCGCTCGGCCACTCGGCCTCGGCGACGAACCCGTCCCGCCCGAGCGTCTCCCACAGCTCCTCGGCGAGATGGGGCGCGACCGGGGCCAGCAGGCGGACCGCGACGTCGACGCCGCGCTCGAAGACCGCGGGGTGTGGGTCGGCGTACTCCCGGTAGCTCCGGAGCGTGCGGACCAGCTCCTGGGCCTCGCGGAGCGCGACGTTGAAGATGAGGTCGTCGTACTCCGCGCCCGCGATGGCGACCGCGGCGTCCGTCTCGTCGGCGACGTAGTCGTCGATCTCGTCGCGGTCGACGGCCGCCGCGTCGCCGTCGTCGTCGGGTGCCACCTCCCCCGCGGCGTACGCCTCGACGAGGTCGTTCAGCCGGGTCAAAAAGCGGTGGGTGGACCTGACGCCCTCCTCGGACCAGTCGAAGTCGCGCTCGGGCTGGGCGGCCTCCATCATGAACAGCCGCGCAGTGTCGGCCCCGTACTCGTCGACGATCCGCTGGGGCGAGACGACGTTCCCCTTCGATTTGGACATCTTTTCGCCCTCCAGTTGTACCATCCCCTGCGCCAGCAGGTTCGTGAACGGCTCGCGCTGTTGTACCCCCTCCTCGTCGGCCAACACCTTGGTGAAGAAGCGCGAGTACAGCAGGTGCATCACCGCGTGTTCGATGCCGCCGACGTACTGGTCGACCGGCATCCAGTCGTTCGTGCGGTCGAGATCGAACGGGGCGTCGTCGAGGCCCGGCGAGACGTACCGCAGGAAGTACCACGAGGAGTCGACGAACGTGTCCATCGTGTCGGTCTCGCGGGTCGCGGGCGCGCCACAGTCGGGGCAGGTCGTCTCCTGCCACTCCTCGGCGGCGTCAAGCGGGTTCCCGGTCGTGTTGATGAACTCCGGCAGCTCGACCGGCAGGTCCTCGTCGGGCACCGGCACCGCCCCGCAGTCGTCGCAGTGGACGATCGGGATCGGCGTCCCCCAGTAGCGCTGGCGGGAGATGCCCCAGTCGCGCAGGCGGTACTGGGTCGCCTCGCTCGCGCCGTCGGTGTCGGCCGTAATCCGCTCCCGTGCGGTCTCGCTGTCGAGGCCGGTGTACTCGCCGGAGTCGATCACGACCCCGTCGTCGGTGAACGCCGCCTCCTCCACGTCGGGCGCGTTCGGGACCGTCTCGCCGTCCCAGTCGTCCGGCTCGGAGGCGATCACGGGCCGGATCTCGACGCCCATCTTCTCCGCGAACGCATGGTCGCGCTCGTCGTGGCCCGGCACCGCCATCAACGCGCCCGTCCCCACGTCGGAGAGGACGAAGTCGGCGACGAACACGGGGATCTCCTCGCCGGTGACCGGGTTCGTCGCGGTGAGGTCGGTCGCGACGCCGTTCGGCTCGTCGCCGTCCGGGTCGGCCTCCTCCTCGATGAAGCGGCGGGTATCGGCGTCCTCTTCGGCCAACGCCTCGCTTATCGGGTGGTCGGGCGCGAGCGCGAAGAACGTCGCGCCGTGGATCGTGTCGATCCGGGTGGTGAACGCGGTGACGTGGCCGTACTCCTGCGGTTCGGTCCCCTCACCGCGTCCGTTCGAGGCGCTTCGCGCCTCGCCGACTTCAAAGTCGACCTCCGCCCCGTACTGCCGGCCGATCCAGTTGCGCTGCATCTGGCGCACGGAGTCGGGCCACCCCTCCAGCCCGTCGATCGCCTCCAACAGCTCGTCGGCGTACTCGGTTATCTTCAGGAACCACTGGTCCAGCTCCCGGGTCTCGACGGGGGTGTCACAGCGCCAGCACAGCTCCGCGTCGCCCTCGACCTGCTCGTCGGCGAGGACGGTCTCACAGGAGGGACACCAGTTCACCTCGGCGTCGCGGCGCTCGACGAGGCCGGCATCGTGGAACCGCCGGAACAGCCACTGGTTCCACCGGTAGTACTCCGGGGTACAGGTGGTGACCTCGCGGTCCCAGTCGTAGCCGAACCCCATTGACTTCATCTGCCCGCGCATCGTGTCGATACAGTCGAACGTCCAGTCGCGGGGGTTTGTGTCGCGCTCCTTGGCGGCGTTCTCGGCGGGCAGCCCGAACGCGTCCCACCCCATCGGGTGGAGCACGTCGTCGCCGCGCATGCGGCGATAGCGGGCGTACGCGTCGGTGATCGTGTAGTTGCGGACATGGCCCATGTGGAGCTTCCCGGACGGGTACGGGTACATCCCGAGGACGTACGTCGGGTCCGAGGCGTCGTCCGGGACGTGGTACACGGAGGCGTCGTCCCACGCCTCCTGCCAGCGTTCCTCCACCGTCGCGTGGTCGTATCCCTCCTGAGACATCTGCTTATATACGCGTGGTCGATTCGGCGTTCTATAGCTTTCCATCCGTTGGTGCGGCGTGCCACACCACCCCGTGGGCGACGCCGGGCTCGGTCCCGACTACAGCTTCCCGGCGTTCCGCGCCTGTTCGACTCGCCGCGTCGCCTGTGCGACGCGTTTCCCGGTCGCGTTTGCGAGCCCCGGGGGAAGCCCCTCGCGCGCGGCGGCGAGTCGCTCCTCGATCCGGGCGATCCGGTCGAGGACGTTCGCCAGCTGACGGTCCGTTCTCTCGCCATTGTCGCTCGCCGCGGCGGCCTCCGCGACCGCGGCGCTCCCGGCCCCCGTGACCGCGCCGAGGACAGTCCGTCGGTCGATCCGTCCGCCCGGCGCGCCGTCGTCGACACCGTTCCGGCCGGTCGGGTCCTCGTCTCCGCCGGTCTCCGAGTCCCGATCCATTTCCTCCGGCGACGCGACCCGAACGAATAACGCTTCTGCCACCGCGTTCGCCTCCTCGTCCCGTCTCACGTCTCCGGCGGTCGACGGGAGATGTCCGACACCACCGCGTCGACCCCCGCGTCCGCCACCGTCTCGTACTCCCGGTCCGAGGCGATCGTCCACGGTAACACCCGGAGGTCGGCGCTCGTCGCCAGCGAGACGATGTCCGTCCGGAGACACAGCTCGTACCGCGGCGAAATCGCCGCACAGCCCAGCTCGGCCGCCGTCTCGATCAGACCCGTGGCGTCCTGCGGTGGGTACACCCACCGCGGGACCGCCGTCGCGTCGAACGGGCCGGGGATCAGGGGTCGCAGGACTCGCGCCGGGGGCGACTCGCGGACGCCGTAGATGGTCGGGACCGCCGGGTCGACCGCGCGGACCGCCTCGATCACCGCGGGGTCGTCCGCGGTGACGGCGAGGCCGTGGTCGCGGTCCGCGGCGACCGCGAGCGCGTCCGCCGCGATCCCCCGCTCTTTCGGGTCGAGCATGACCCACGCGTCGGCGGGCACGGCGTCCAGCGCCTCGGCGAGCGTCGGCACCGGCTCGCCGGACCTCCCCACGGAGAGTTCTGCGAGCCGCCCGTAAGCGGTCTCCTCAACTCGCCCGGTCGCACTGGTCACCCGCCCGAGCGTCGCGTCGTGGAAGGCGACGAGTTCGCCGGTGCCGCAGCGCCGCACGTCGAGTTCGAGCCGGTCGCCGACCGCCGTCGCCGCCTCGACGGCCGCGACCGTGTTCTCCGGGTTCTCGGCCGCGAAGCCGCGGTGCGCGATGAGCGGCGGAGACGCGTCGCGTTCGCCGCCCGCCTCGCTCGCCTCTCTCCCCCGACCGACGCAGCCGGCGGTCGCCGCGACCGCGCCGACCGCGAGCGAGCCGCCTCGCCGCAGCGTCGCTCTGCGGGTCGAGCGAGCGCGTCCGTCGGAGCCGGACGAGTCGGCGTCGTTCACGGCGGTTCCCGTACGAACCGTTCGGCGGCGCGGGAGAAGGTATTTGCGGCCGGCCGCCCGACCCCGAAGCATGGACGGGAAGAAAGCCCTCTACTACGGCGCGATCGCCCTCGCGATCCTCGTCGGCGTCAGCGTCGTGCTGTCCGTGATCTCGGCGATAATCGGGCTCGCGACCGCGGTCGTCTCCGGAATCGTCACGCTCGCCGTGCTGGCGGGACTCGTCTACGTCGCGTACAAGGCCGGCTCGTGGCTGCTCGGCGACGACGACTCCCCGTCGATCGACTCGGTCGGGTCCGGGTCCGCCCCGTCGACATCGGTCGACGCCGTCGATAGCCGGCAGGACCGGCTCCGGCAGCAGTACGTCGAGGGACAGATCAGCGAGGCGGAGTTCGAACGGCGGATCGCCGACGAACTGGAGACGGAGGAACTCGACGACATCGACCGCGAACTCGAACGGGAGCGGTGAGTCGAACGCGGGTCCCGATCAGAATCGCTCGCGGAGCTCCCCGCGCAGGTCGTCGAGATCGAGGTCCTTCATCGCGAGCAGCACCAGCAGGTGATAGACGAGGTCGGCGCTTTCCGCGGTGAGTTCGTCGAGGTCGTCGTCTTTCGCCGCGAGTATCGCCTCCGTGGACTCCTCGCCGACCTTCTCCAAGACGGCGTTCTCGCCCTTCTCGTGGGTGAAAAGCGAGGCCGTGTACGACCCCTCCGGTAGCTCCGCCTTCCGCGATTCGATGGTGGCGAACAGTTCGTCGAGGACGGCCGCCGGCGGCGCGTTGGAGGTCTCGCCCCCGGCGGTGTCCTCGTCCCCGGCGATGTCCTCGCCCCCGGCGGCGTCTCCGACCGCGTCGGGGTCGCTCACGCGACCACCTCCCGTTCGGGGAAGAAAGCGAGGTCGTGGACCCGCGGGTCGTCGGTGAGTTCGGGGTGGAACGCGGTGGCGACGATCGGCCCGTCGCGCACCGCGACCGGACGGCCGTCGACCGTTGCGAGCGTCTCGACGCCGTCGCCGACCTCGTCGATGGCCGGCGCGCGGATGAACACGGCGTGGAAGGGGTCGTCGAGTCCGGCGACCGGGACCTTCGCCTCGAAGGAGTCCTTCTGTCGCCCGAACGCGTTGCGGTCGACCGACACGTCGACCAGCCCCAGCGGCTCGACCCGGTCGTCTTTCGCGTCGGTCGAGCAGACGATGAGCCCGGCGCAGGTGGCGAGGACGGGCTTCCCGCTCGCGACGTGGGCTTCGATCTCGGCGGCGATCCCCTCGCGCTCGATCAGCCGCGAGATCGTCGTCGACTCCCCGCCCGGCATGAGGAGGGCGTCGCAGTCGGGCACGATCCCCGCGTCCCGGACCTCGACGACCTCCGCGGACTCGTCGTGGGCGGCCGCGGCGTTGCGGACGGCGGCGGCGTGTTCGGCCACGTCGCCCTGAACGGCGATGACGCCTGCTTTCATACGGATCGGTGGGGCGGGCGCGCAAAAAAGGGCGCGCTACGCGGGCGGTGTCGTGTAGTGACGAAACGGAGCGCTGCGGCGCGGCCTACGCGACCGTCAGCGAGAGGATCTGGACGAACACGCCGAAGAGGACGCAGAACGCCACCACCGTCTTGGGGTCGATCGAGACGGCGTTCCGGTCCTCGTTGTCGAAGTAGCGGACCAGTCCCGCACTGGACATCAGCCCGCCGGAGTTGGAACCACTCATGTCAGTTTATGTGCGTCGCCGCGTTCTAAACGTTTCGTTCGCCGCCGAGACGCCGTGGCCTCTCCCCGGCCGCGCCCCCGGGCGCGTCGTCTTCTCCGCCGTCTTCGCGGAGTTTCGTGAGTCGCGCACACGAGTGGGAAACCCTTATGCGCGGGCCGGCGGTATGTAAGAGCGATTATGACCGTTCGACTGCTGGATTTCCACGCCGAGTGGTGCGGCCCGTGTAAGACGCAAGACCCCATCTTAGAGGAGGTTCAGGACGACCTCGGCGACGCGTTCGAACTCCAGAAGGTCGACGTCGACGAGGAGCAGGACGTGGCGAACCAGTATCAGGTCCGCTCGCTGCCCACCCTCATCGTCGAGAACGACGACGGCGTCGTCGACCGCTTCGTCGGCGTCACCCAGCGCGAGGACATCGAGGCCGCCCTCACCGAAGCCGGGGCCTGAGCGGCCCGCCCCGCGGCGTCTCGCAACCTTTTACAGCACCGCTCGCTCAATAGGCGTATGGCCAGCTTCGACGCTGCCGAACGCCGGATGCTCGACCGACAGATCTGTATGCGCTGTAACGCCCGTAACGCCTCCGAGGCCGAGCGCTGTCGCAAGTGCGGCTACACCAAGCTCCGTCCGAAGGCGACCGAACGCCGCGCCGCGTAATCGGTCGGAGCGCTTTTTCAGTCCGCCCGTCCCGCCGAGCGACGGCGTCGTCTCCTCACTCGTCGGGGTACTTCGGCTCGCGGCGCTCGGCGCGCTCCGTCGCGCGCTCGATGACCTCGCGGACCGTGTCCGGCCCGTCTGCGGCGCGGTAGACGCCGCCGTGGCCGGGGAACATCGCTGCGACGGAGTCGGGCAGCCGGTCGAGGACATCGTGGAGGCTCTCGATCAGGCGCTCGCGCGACTGGCCGGCCATGTCGGTGCGCCCGAACGAGCCGTCAGAGAACGCGCCGTCGTCGTAGACGACGCTGTCGCCGGAGTAGAGCCGCTCGTCGCCGACGAGCGAGACGTGGTCGTCGGCGTGGCCCGGCGTGTGAACGACCTCGCAGGCCTCGCCGCCAACGAGCACCTCGTCGCCGTCTTCGAGCGCCACGTCGCGGTGCGGGTGGTCGGCGTACGCGAGGACCTTCGGGTCGAACCGGTCGACGACCGCGTCGAGCTCCCCGACGTGGTCGCGGTGCTGGTGCGTGAGGACGACGCGGTCGAGTCCGTCGGCGTCGGCCTCGGCGAGCGCCTCGCCGACCACGTTCTCGACGCCCGGCATCGTGCCGGCGTCGACGAGCGTCGTCGCGTCCCCGACGACGAGGTACGCGTTACAGGTGAACTCCTCCGCGTCCGCGGTGACGACGATCGGTTCCATACCCGTACTCGCTCGCGGAGCGACAAAAGGGTACAGTCGCGTCCCGAGGCCGCCGGTCGAGGTCGTCTTCGCCCGTGGATTTATGACTCACCCCCTGTTAGTATCACACACAAATGGGCTTCGGCAGCTACGACGAGTCCGAACAAGAGAATCAGGACCTGGACGCGGACTTCGACGACGAAGACGGCGTTCAGGCTGCCCAAGAAACCCACGAGGGGTCCGTCGACTACGAACCCGGCGCGTCCAACGACGAACTCCTCGACCGGCTCCAGGAGATCAAGTCCGAGGAGACGTGAGAACTCCGCCGAGCCGCACGCTCGGCGTCGCCTTTTCTGATGACCGCGACGCGAGCCGCGCGGCCGGCGTTGTCGTCCGCGCCGACGGCACCCCCGACGGCCTCGCGTTCGCCCGGTGTACCGTCGGCGGCACGGACGCGACCGACGCGGTGATCGACTGCTGGCGCGCGCTCGACCGCGAGGACGTCCGCCACGTCGCCTGTGCGGGCGTCGCGCCCGCGTGGTTCAACCTCCTCGATCTCGATCGACTCGCCGAGACGCTTGACCGCCCGGCATACGCCGTGAGCTACGAGGCCAGCCCCGGCCTCGAACCGGCCCTCCAGGACGCGTTCGACGGCGACGCGCTCGCCGACCGGCTCTCCGTCTACCGGTCGCTCCCGCCGCGCGTTCCGGTCAGTCCGGGCTCGGAGGCGGACGGCGACGCGACCGACGGTGCGGGCGACCGCGACCCCCGGTTCGTCCGCGCCGTCGGTATCGACCCCGAGCGCGCCGCCGCGGCGGTCCGCGCGCTCACCCGCGACGGGTTCCGGCGCTGCGAGCCGCTCCGGATCGCGGCGCTCGCCGCGAGCGCCCACCGCGCGGCGGTCGCCGGCGAGTGAGACCGCCGAGACCGACGCTACTTAGACGCCCGCGCCCCCACTTGTCTCCATGAGCGAACACGGCGGCGACGGCTCCGCACTCGACGAGAACCTGTGCGTTGCGGCCTGCGAACGGTGTCCGGCGCTGGTCGAGTCTCGGAGCCGGATCGTCGACGGCGTCGGGCCGACCGACGCGGACCTGTTGTTCGTCGGCGAGGGGCCCGGTGCCACCGAAGACGAGGAGGGCGAACCGTTCGTGGGGCGCTCCGGGGACGTGCTTGACGAGGCGCTGCGGGACGCGGGACTCGCCCGCACGGACGTGCGTATCACGAACTGCGTGCGGTGTCGACCGCCGGACAACCGCGACCCGACGACCGGGGAGCTGGCGAACTGCCGGGGGTATCTCGAAGGCGAGATCGACCGGCTCGATCCGACGCTGATCGTGACGCTCGGGAAGGTGCCGAGCGAACACCTCCTCGACCGGTCGGTCGCGATCACGTCGGAATCCGGCGACGTGGTCGACGCCAGGCTTGGTGGCGAGTCGCGGCGCGTCCTGCTTTCCGTCCACCCGGCGGCGACGCTGTACGACGGAAGTCAGCGCGACGGCTTCTTCGAGACGATCGCGCGGGCGGCCGGCCTGAGCGGCGTCGGGGACCGCGGCGGGGACGACGGCGACGGGCAGTCACGGCTCGGCGAGTTCTAATCCGTCAGCCCGCGCTGTCCGGACTCCGACAGTCGTTCACGATCTATATAGAACACATGGAAAACAATTAGTCGCGCGAGCGAAATGGCCCTGTGTATGTCTGACAACAGGTGGTCGGCGAATCGGCGAACGTTTGTCAAAACAGCGGGCGCGGCCGGTGCGATCGGTCTCGCGGGCTGTTCCGGTAACGGCGGGACCTCCGGTGAGACCGACGACGTCCCGAGGGCGCGGTTCGTACTGAACCCGGCGGAGTCGGATGTCGCCATCGAAGAGCAGTACCAGCCGATGTTCGAGTACCTCGAGTCGGAGATCGAGGTGAACATCGAGCCGAGCCGCGCCGAGAGCTACACGGCGACGCTCCAGGCGATCCGGAACGACCAGGGCGAAATCGCGGACATCTCCCCGTCCGCGGTCATCGCCGGCGAGGACATCCTCGACATTGTCGGCGTCCGCGTCGCGTTCGGCGCGGCGAAGTACTTCTCGACGGTCACGACGACGCCCGACAGCGGAATCGATTCGCTCGGCGACCTCGAAGGTGAGCTCGTCTACATGGGCGACATCCTCTCGGTCTCCGGAACGCTCGTCCCGCTCACGATCTTCCAGGACGCCGGTCTCGATGTCGGCAACGCCCCCAACGGCGACCCGGGCAACTTCGAGGCGGAGTTCTCGGACCACACGACCGCCCGTGAACAGATGGTCCAGCGCGACGACGTGATGGCGGCGACGACCGGCGCGTTCTCCTCCGCGCCCTACGTCCCGCAGGCGCAGTTCGAGGAGATGTCGCAGGACTTCGTCGACATCTCGGCGGAGTACGAGAGTGCCGGCGACGAGATCGAGTCGTCGGGGACCGAGCTCCAGCTGCTCGCCGTTTCCGACCCGCTCCCGCGCGCGCCGCTCGTGACCCGCTCCAACTGGGACAACTCGGTCAAGGGCGACCTCGAAGCGGCGATGCTCGACGTCACCGAGGAGGACCTCAGCCACGGCGACGACTACGACGGTGAGTCGCTCTGGTTCACCGGCGTTCAGGAGGGGAGCATCGACGACTACGAGCCGATCCGGGCCGTCCTCGATCAGCTCGGTCTCTCCTTCGAAGACCTTTCGTAAGATCCCCCGAGAACAACATTTACCGTAATGAGTAGTATCACAGTCGACGGACTGACCAAGCGGTTCGGCGAGACCGTCGCGCTCGACGATGTCTCCTTCGAGATTCCCGAAGGCGAGTTCGTCATCGTGCTCGGTGTCTCCGGGTCGGGGAAGTCGACGCTCCTCCGCTGTATGAACGGGCTCGAAACGCCTACCGAAGGCGAGATCCGAATCGGTGACACCCCAGTCACCGAGCCCCGCCCGAACATCGCGATGATCTTCCAACAGCACAACATCATCGAGCAGATGAACGCCTACTCGAACGCGCTTACCGGCTCGCTCAACCGAAACACGTTCGTCGACTCTCTCCTCCAGCGGCAGAGCGAAGGGGACAAGCTCCAGGCGCTCGACGCGCTCGACACGGTCGGACTCTTGGACGAGGCCCAACAGAACGCCCAGCAGATGTCCGGTGGGCAACAGCAGCGCGTCGGGATCGCCCGCGCGCTGGTACAGGACCCGACGGTGCTGCTCGCAGACGAACCGGTCGCAAGCCTCGACCCGGGCTCCTCCCAGCAGGTGATGGGCTATCTCCGAACAGCCGCGGCCGAGCGCGGCCTGACCGCGGCCATCAGTCTCCATCAGGTGAACCTCGCCCGCAAGTTCGGCGAGCGGTTCATCGGCCTGCGTAACGGCCAGAAGGTGTTCGACGGCTACCGCGACGAGTTCGACATGGACGTGATCGACCAGGTCTACGGCGACATCGACACCGAGGGCATGTTCGCGCCCGACGGCGAGGCCAACGACGGCTCGGTCGACGACGCCGGTTCCAAGCGGGCGGTCGACAGCGGGGGAATGGGTCAATGAGCCACGACGACACCGTCCGTGACCGGTACAAAGCGATCGTCCTCGCGCGCCGTGTCCGCGCGCTCGTCTTCGGCGTCGGACTGGTGGTCCTCGCCGTACTGTTCTACTACGCGCTGATCTCCGTCGGGTTCTTCGAAGCGAACATCCCGACGTACCTACCCAATTTCCTTAACGCGTTGCGCGACTTCTTCCCGTTCCTCGCGCCGACGTTCCCGTTCATCGACCCGACCGGAGTCGTGGCCTACTGGACGTTTATCACCGAACAGAACCTCATCTGGGGCGGGTTCGGAGGCGACACGCCCCTGCTCGGCGAGGCCGGGATCACCCTCGCAATGGGCTTTGCCGGCACCGTGATGGGGTTCCCGCTCGCGCTGCTTTTCGGCGTCCTCGGCTCCGGTCGCGTCACTCCCTTTCCGTTCAACTTCATCTTCCGCGGGCTGATGTCCTCGATCCGCGCCATCCCGGCGCTGGTGTGGGGGCTGATCTACATCCCGATCGCCACCGACACCGTCGGCAACCTCGGGCGGCTGTTCACCGACGAACTCGAAGAGATCGAAGACGGCCCGATCGAGGCGATGGAGACGACCGGGGCGAACAAGCCGCAGCTGATCACCTTCGGGATGCTCTCGCAGGTGACGACGCCGTTTATCGCGTGGACGCTGTACATCTTCGAGATCAACGTCCGGATCGCCGTCTCTCTCGGTATCATCGGCGGCGGCGGGCTCGGTCAGGTGCTATCCGTCCAGCAGGGCCTGTTCCGGTTCACCAACATGATGGCGACGATCCTCGTCATCCTCGTGTTGATCATCTCGGTGGAGATCGTCTCTCAGCGGATCCGGTCGGCGCTCCGCGAGGGCGACGAGGCGCAGGGGCTTGTGGCGCTCCTCTTGGGCTTCCCGCAGCGGATGGCCGAGGCGGCGCTGAAGTGAGCTGAGCCGCCCGCCCGCACTTCTCCGTTTTTCCCCGCCCGCGCGACCCGACCGTCGCAAGGGAAACCGACTTTTCCGTCCTCCTCCGAGAGTAGGTATGAGTACCTTCGAGCCGCCCGCGGAGACGCTGGCGGATGTCGTCCTGGTCGATTACGGGCTCGGGAACCTCCGCTCCGCGACCCGTGGGTTAGAGCGCGCGGGGGCCAGCGTGGAGATCACCGACGACCCCGAGGCGTTCGCGGCCGCCGACGGCGTCGTCCTCCCGGGCGTCGGCGCGTTCCGTGAGGGGATGGAGAACGCCGGCCCGCTGCGCGATGCGCTGACCGACCACGCCGAGGCCGGCCGTCCCCTGTTCGGTATCTGTCTCGGGATGCAGATGCTCCTGACCACGAGCGAGGAGGCGGACCACGAGGGCGAAGGCGAGGTGACGGGGCTCGATCTGGTCCCCGGCACCAATCTCCGGTTCGAGGTGGACCGCAAGGTGCCCCACATGGGCTGGAACGAGCTTCAGGTCGCGCGCGACCACCCGCTCGTCGACGGGGTCGACGGAGCGAGGTCGGAGACCTCGCAGGCAGACGGACCCGTTGGCGGGTCCGTTGACGGCGAGTACGCCTACTTCGTTCACTCCTACTACGCGGAGCCGGACGATCCGAACGCGGTCGTCGCCACGGCGGACTACGGCGTCGACTTTCCGGCGGTCGTCGCCAACGAGGCGGGCAACGTGTTCGGAACCCAGTTTCACCCTGAAAAAAGCGGCGAGACGGGGCTCCGAATTCTGCGGAACTTCGTCGAGTACTGCGCGGAGCGGTGAGCGCCGCGGTCGGACTATAAGACGTCGTACGGACTCGTCCGAGAGGTCGATCGTCGCGGCCGCGAGGTTCTCGCGGAGCTGGTCGACGGTGCGCGCCCCGACGATGGGGGCGGTGACGCCGTCGCGGTGGGCGAGCCACGCCAGCGCGGTCTGCGCGGGCGAGGCGTCGACCGCGTCGGCGACCGCGTCCAGTTCGTCGTGGACGCCGAAGTTCTCCTCGGTGAGGTACGCCTCCTGGAACCGGCTGGACTCGGCGGCCTTCGACTCCTCGGGGAGATCCTCGTCGCGGTCGTACTTTCCGGTCAAAAAGCCCTGTCCGAGCGGACTCCACGGGGAGACGGCGAGACTCCGCTGGCGCGCGAACGCCAGGTAATCCCCCTCGATCTCGCGGTCGACGAGGTTGTACCGCGGCTGGAGCACTTTGAACGGCTCCCAGCCCTCGTTGCGCGCGATCTCGTTGGCGCGGGCGACCTTCCACGCGTTCGGGCGGAGCGTCGACGCGCCGAGGTAGTGGACCTTGCCGGACTCGACGAGTCCGTTCAGCGTCTTCATCAGCTCCCGAGCGGGCGTTTCGTCGTCCCAGCGGTGGATGTAGAGGACGTCGACGTAGTCCGTGTCGAGCCGATCGAGGAGGGCGTCGATGCGGTGACGGATGTTCTTCCGGTTCGTGCCGCGGCTGTTCGGGTCGCCGTCGCGGATCTGCCAGTACACCTTCGAGGCGACCGTGTAGCGCTCGCGGTCGCGCTCGGCGAGCCAGTCGCCGATCCATCGCTCGCAGTCGCCGCCGCCGTACACGTCGGCGGTGTCGATGTACCGCCCGCCGGCGGCCTCGTAAGCGTCAAGCAGCTCGTGGGCACGGTCCTCGTCGATCTCCACGTTCCCCGCTTCGGTCACGCGGCCGAACCGCCACGTGCCGAACTGGAGCTCGCTCGTCCGCAGGCCGGTCCGGCCGAGCGGCACGGTTCCGAGATCGATCTCGTCGAGTTCGGGCGTCATCGACCCGTCGTTGTCGCGGTCGACGCAAAAAGCCACAGCAACCGGATGCGGTGTGTCAACGGACACACCGGGCAGCCGGCGTCGAGTATCGTCTCGCGCATCGCGTCGTTGACCTCGATGGTCTGCGCGCAGTCCGTACAGGTGAAGTGAACGGTTGTCAACGCTCTCCCTCTCTTGTCGCCGAGGCGCGGACTGTGGACATAAAAAGATGGTTCCGCGGCGGTCGCGGTCTCCGCGGACCCGCGGCGGCGTCTCTCGCCGCGCCGTCACTCCGTCCGGGGAACCGCGTACGCGCCGACCGCGAGGAAGCCGGCGGCGAGCGCGGTCAACACGAGCAGGTCGCCGGCCCACGCCCCGCCCTCGTAGGTGATGGCGCGGGTGCCGCGCGCGAAGTACGTCAGCGGCGAGGCGGCGACCGCCGGCAGGAACCACTCCGGCAGGAGCGACGGGGTGACGAACGTCTTGGAGAGGAAAAGCAGGGGGAGCGCCACCGTGTTGCTCGCGGCGATCACGCCGTCCTGTGAGTCCGCGACGGAGCCGAGGACCGCGCCGAGGCCACAAAAGAGCGCGACCGCGACCACGACGAACGCCGGGAGCGCGGCGAGCGCGGGCGAGACGACGAGCGTCGCGTTCGTCACCGCCAGCACGAGACCGAGGATGAGCAGGCTCGCAGCGCCGATGATCGCGACGTTGACGAGCGTGTGCGCGACGAGCCACTCGACGCGGGAGAGGGGCGTCGTCGCCAGCTTCTCGAACCGCCCGCCGTCGCGGTGGCGCGCAATCTCGGAGCCGACCCGCGACAGCGGCGTGAAAAGGACCACGACCGCGAGGTAGCCCGGGATGTAGTAGCCCGCCGGCTCGGCGAACAGCCCCCCGCCGGTCGGCTGCGTCCGCACCAGCGCGCCGAAGATTACGACCAGAATGACCGGGAAAAAGAAGGTGAAAAACACTGCCGTCCGGCGGCGGGTGAACGAGCGCGCCGCCGCGACGGCCTCCGTCCGGATCCGGCCGAGTCGAGTCACCGGTCGCCCTCCTCGTCGGTCGTCACGCGAGAGCGACTCGAAGGCGACGCCCCCGTCGTCGAGCGCGCCGACCGCGTCGCCGATCGCAGCCGGGCGCACGCCCCGCACCCGGAGCCCATCGTCCGTCGCCGCGACGGTCGGATCGGTCCCGAGCCGACCGCGGACCCCGGAGGCAACGCGCTCGACGACGCCCTCGGTCGCCGGCTCCGCGGTCTCGGCGTCGAGCCGGGGCGTGCCCCCGTGTTCGGCGACCAGTCGGTCCGGCGCGCCGTCGGCGACGACGCGGCCGTCCCGGAGCAGCGCGACCCGGTCGGCGAGCCGCTCGACCTCGTCCATCGCGTGACTCGTGAGAAAGACCGTCGTGCCGTCCGCGGCGAGCCGCTCGATCAGCCGGTGGATCGCCCGCCGGCCGGCAGGGTCGATCCCGGTCGTCGGCTCGTCGAGGAAGAGTAGGTCTGGGTCGTTGATGACGGCGGTGGCGACGCAGGTCCGGCGCTTCTGTCCGCCCGAGAGCGCCTCGTACCACGCGTCGGCGTCGTCGGCCATCCCCACGTCGTCGAGGACCGACTCGGTGTCGCGGGCGGCGTCGTACAGCCCGCGCCGGCCTCGCTCTGGTCGGGGCGTTGCTGGTGCGGGTCCCGCGGCGACTCGCCGAAAACGCGCAGCGAGCCCTCGGTCTCCGTCGTCCCCGTGAGCGCGCGCACCAGCGTCGTCTTGCCGGCCCCGTTCGGGCCGATGAGACCGAACACCTCGCCGGCCGCGACGTCGAGGTCGACCCCGTCGAGCGCGACGATGTCGCCGTACGCCTTCCGGACGCCCTGCGCGACGACCGCGGCCCCGCCTTCCGGACCCCCGCCGTCGCCCGCCGTCGACGACGCCGCGGCCGACGCGGTCGACGCGTCCGCCTCGGCTGTCGGTTCGTCCATGAAATCCGGTCCGGGAGCCGCGCGCGTAAGGGTTACTTTTCGACTCCGACGAGCCGGTCGCGTCGACCGCGTCCGGAACGACCGCGTCGTCGTCGACCGCGTCTGGAACGGTCTTCCCGTATCGAGAACTCTCCTGTGTCACCTCGTCCCGGTCCGTTACGCCTAAGCGACGCGGAGCCGACCCACGGCGTATGGACTACCACGAGGCGGCGGCGTTCCTCTTCGACCTCCGCCGCTTCTCGGTCAAGCCGGGCACGGAGCGGGTTGAGGCGCTCCTCGCGGACCTCGACTCGCCACAGGAGGACATCCCGTTCGTCCAGATCGCGGGGTCGAACGGGAAGGGCAGCGCGGCGCGGATGACGGAGTCGGTGCTGCGGGAGGCCGGACTCTCGGTCGGACTGTACACCTCGCCGCACCTCGCTGCGCTCACCGAGCGCGTCCGCGTCGACGGCCGCGAAATGACCGAGACGGCGGTCGCCGACTTCGTCGAGGAGGTCCGCCCGCGGCTGATCGACCGGGCGGCCGCCAGCGAACCGCTCACCTTCTTCGAGGTCGTCACCGCGATGGCGGTCCGCGAGTTCGCGCGCCGCGAGGTCGACGTCGCGGTCTTGGAGGTCGGTCTCGGCGGCGAGTACGACGCGACGAGTGCGGTCGACCCGGTCGCGACCGCGATCACGAACGTCTCCTTGGAACACACCGCGGTCCTCGGCGACACGATCGGCGAGATCGCCCGCACGAAGGCCCGAATCGCCCGCCCCGACGCCCCGTTCGCGTCGCCGCCGATGGCGACGACGAGGCCGCCCCCGCCGACCCGCCGGCGTTCGCGGCGACCTACGAGGGCCGGGTCAGCGCCACCGACGCCGAAATCACGTTCGCGGGCGAGCGCGAGGGGACATACCGGATCCCGCTCGTCGGCCGCCATCAGGCGGCGAACGCGGCGGTCGCCGTCGCGCTCGCCGACCGGACGGCGGACGCGCTCGACAATGTGCTTCCCGACCGCGCGGTCCGCGACGGCCTCGCGCGGGCGACGTGGCCGGGCCGGTTCGAGGTGGTCGACACCGCGCCGCTGACCGTCCTCGACGGCGCGCACAACCCCGCGGCCGCCCGGACCCTCGCCGCGACGCTCGCCGAGTACGACTACGACGACCTCCACCTCGTGTACGCCGCGATGCACGACAAAGAGCACGCGGAGACGGCCGCGGCGCTCCCCGACCCGGCGACCGCGGTCACCTGTCGCCCCGCCATCGACCGCGCGGAGGACCCCGCGGTCCTCGCCGCCGCGCTCCGCTCGGCGGGCGTCGAGCGCGTGACGGCGGGCGACGACGTGTCGGACGCGCTCGCGGCCGCGGTCGACCGCGCCGACGCGGGCGACTGCGTGCTGCTCGTCGGCTCGCTGTTCGCGGTCGCCGAGGCCCGGGCCGCCCGGACGCGAACGGTCCGGGAGCGAACGGTCCGCGACGCGACGGACGCCGCCCACGCGCTCG
>PXST01000019.1:0-26627 GCA_003023405.1 Halobacteriales archaeon SW_8_68_21 | reverse complement strand
CGGAGGGGTCGCGGCCGACCTCGCGGCAGCGGTCGGGATTGATGAGCCGGATACGGACGGACCGGCGGGCGGCGAGAGCGAGACGGCGACCGACACGGCGGATTCCGAGGGTCCAGACTACCCCTGGACCGACCGCACCGCCGTGATGGGCGTGCTCAACGTCACGCCGGACTCCTTCCACGATGGCGGCCGCCACGCCGACCTTGACGACGCGGTCGCGGGCGTCGAGCGCATGGTCGAGGCGGGCGTCGACATCGTCGATGTCGGCGGCGAGTCCACCCGGCCCGGGGCGGAGCCGGTCCCGGTCGACGAGGAGATCGACCGCGTCGTGCCGACGATCGAGGCGATCGGGTCGGTCCCGGCGGTCGAGTCCGGGGACGTGCTGGTCTCGGTCGACACCCGGAAGCCCGCGGTCGCCGAGGCGGCGCTCGACGTGGGCGCGGACATCATCAACGACGTGACGGGGCTGGAGAGCCCCGAGATGCGGGCGGTCGTCGCCGACGCCGACTGCCCGGTGATCGTGATGCATAGCCTCGACGCGCCGGTCGACCCGGACGCCGACCCCGAGTACGACGACGTGGTCGCGGCGGTCGTCGACTCGCTGCGCGAGCGGCTCGCGCTCGCGGACACCGCTGGGATCGACCGCGACCACGTGATCGTCGACCCCGGGATCGGCTTCGGCAAGTCGCCGGCGGAGGACTTCGAACTGCTCGCGCGTTGCGGGGAGTTCGCGGCGCTCGGCTGTCCGGTGCTGGCCGGCCACTCGCACAAGTCGCTGTACGGCGCTGTCGGGCGCGACGCCGACGACCGCGAACACGCGACGGTCGCGGGGACCGCGCTCGCCGCCGACCGCGGTGCCGACATCGTCCGCGTCCATGATGTCGCGGAGAATCGGGCGGCGGTCGATGTCGCCGCCGCGGTCGGCGGGTCGCTCCGCGACGGCGACGACCCCGCGGAGGGCGCGGAGTGATCTCCGTGCGGAGCGCGACGCCGGACCGGTGGAATCGGCCGCCGCGCGCCGACGCCAGCGTTTTGCCTCCCGATCTCGTCGCGTCCGTATGACCCGTCGCCTGCTCCTCGGCTGTAGCGCGGTCGGGAACGCCCTCGCCGAGCGCACCCGCGAGGAGCGCGGCGAACTGGTGGCGATCACCGACGACACGGGGTGGGCGTCGACGCTGCGCGACCGCAACGTCGCCACGGTCGAGGCCGAGCCGACCGAGCCCACGAACTACCCGGACGCGGCGGCGATCGTGGTCGTCGCGAGCGACGACCCCGACCGGAACGTCGCGGCTGCGCGCGCGGCCCGGGACCGCTACCCGGACGCAATGGTCGTCACGTACCTCGGACCGGCGGCGACGGACGAACAGCGGGCCGCGATCGCGACGGTCGCGGACCGCGTGGTCGACCCCGTCGAGGCGGTCACCGGCCGCGTCTGCGAGGCGCTCGGGATGGACGGCGACGACGCGGACGACGTGGCTGACGGAACCGAGGCGAACGACGCGGACGCCGGGACCGACGTGGAAGCGGGGCTCGCCGTCGGCCCCTCTCGGGCCTCGGACGACGAGAGGCCGACCCGGCTGCTCGCGACGCTCCGGCGGCCGTCGGGACCGCTCCTCGTCGTCGCGCACGACAACCCCGATCCGGACGCCATCGCGAGCGCGATCGGCCTGACCCGGGTCGCCGAGTCGATGGGCGTCGAGGCGGACGCCTGTTACGGCGGGGAGATCGCCCACCAAGAGAACCGTGCGATGGTGAACCTCCTCGACATCGGGCTTCGGTCGATCGACGGGATCGACCTCGACGAGTACGGCGGCGTCGCCCTGGTCGACCACTCCCGGGCTGGGATCAACGACAGCCTCCCCGAGGGCTACCCGGTCGACGTCGTCATCGACCACCACCCACCTCGGGGGCCGGTGGCGGGGTCGTTCGTCGACATCCGTCCGGCGGTCGGCGCGACGAGCACCCTGATAGCGGAGTACCTCTCCCGGTTCGGGATCGCGCCCGACCGCGACCTCGCCACGTCGCTTTTGTACGGGATCCGGATCGACACGAAGGACTTCACGCGGGCGACCGCGATAGACGACTTCCGGGCCGCGGCCGCCCTGCTCGCGCACGCCGACGAGTCGACGCTCGAACGCGTCGAGAGCCCGAGCGTGAGCCCCGAGACGCTGCGCGTCCTCGCGTCCGCCATCGAGAACCGGGACGTCCGCGGGTCGGCGGCCGCCTCCTGCGTCGGCGAGATCGCGGACCGCGACGCGCTCGCGCAGGCGGCGGAGCGCCTCCTCGATCTGGACGGCGTGACGGTGACGTTCGTCTACGGCTACACGGACGGAGTGATATACGGCTCCGCCCGCGCCCGCGGTGCCGACCTCGACGCCGGCGAGCTGCTGCGCGACGCGCTCGACCCCGTGGGGTCGGCGGGGGGTCACGCCGCGATGGCCGGCGCGCAGGTCCCGCTCGGCCTCCTCGCGGAGGTCTCGGAGTCGGAGTCGCTCGCCGAGGTGGTCGAGACGTTCGTCGCCGAGCGGTTCTTCGAGGCGCTCGACGACGCGCCGCCCCAGCCGGTCGGACTCCCGCCGGAATTCCCGACAGACTGACCGCCGGAGTTCCCGACGGACTGACCGCCGGAGTTCCCGACCGACCGATTCGCAGAGTCCTCGATCGACCGATTCGCAGAGTCCCCGACCGACCGTCCGATCGGGTCGCGGCCGGGAGTGGTGTGATACACGGTCTCACACCGCCGAAAGACGGTCGATCCTCCGCCGCGGGGTTCGATCCCGTCTCTGTCGCGGGCGGCTACGGGCCGGACGACGACCGGAGCGTGTTCGTCGCGGCGCGGTAAGGCTGAGATCCACCTCGATTCGCCCGTTTCTCGCGGTCGTGTGTCCCCCTCGGTCTCCCCGCCGCCCCCGGTCGTGTGTCCCCCTCGACAGCGGGCGCAACGTACATACGGCGCGGCGGCGAATCCGCTTACATGACCGACGACGTCGTCGAACACCGTCGACTGATCATCGCCGGCACCGGTATCTCTGGGCTGTCGGCGGCGATCTACGCCGCGCGCTCGAACAACGACCCCCTCCTCATCGAGGGCGACGAGCCGGGCGGCCAGCTCACGCTGACGAGCGAGGTGGAGAACTACCCCGGCTTCCCCGAGGGGATCTCCGGGCCGGGGCTGATCAACGATATGAAAGAGCAGGCGACGAAGTTCGGATCCGAGGCCCGCAACGGCGTCATCGAGGACGTCTCGAAGGAGCCGGCGGGCCACTTCCGCGTCGCGCTCTCGGACGGCGACGTCTACACCGCCGACGCCGTCGTCGTCGCCTCTGGTGCTTCCGCCCGGACGCTCGGCGTCCCCGGCGAAGAGGAGCTGATGGGGTACGGGCTCTCGACGTGTGCGACCTGTGACGGCGCGTTCTTCCGCGACGAGGACATGCTCGTCGTCGGCGGCGGCGACGCCGCGATGGAGGAGGCGAACTTCCTGACGAAGTTCGCGGACACCGTCTACGTTGCCCACCGCCGCGAGGAGTTCCGCGCGGAGGACGTGTGGATCGAGCGCACGATGGACGCCGTCGACGACGGCGAGATCGAACTGCTGCTCAACACCGAGCTGACCGAGATACATGGAAGTCAGGCGGACGGGATCGAGTCCGTGACCCTCGTCGAACACCCCGACGGCCACCCGAAAGAGCAGCTCGACGACCCCGCGACCGCCGACGCGGTCGACGAGTACGAGCTCGACGTGGGCGCGGTCTTCTACGCCATCGGCCACGTCCCGAACACGGAGTTCTTGGAGGGGACCGGCATCGAGACCGACGACGACGGCTACCTGCTCACCGAGGGCGGCCGCGGCGGCGGACAGACGAAGACCGGCGTCGCAGGGCTGTTCGGCGCGGGCGACGTGGTCGACTTCCACTACCAGCAGGCGGCCACCGCGAGCGGCATGGGCGTGAAGGCCGCGCTCGACGCCGACGAGTACCTCTCCGAGCGCGAGCGCGCCGGCGAACTGCTCGGGGGCGAAGTCGACGCCGCGACCGCGGACGACTGAACGGGCCGAGGTGTTCGTCGTCCCGATCGGACGCGTCGCCCGGTCGACCGTCCGTTCTCTTCTCTTCCGCGTCCACCCGAGCGTTCTGGTTGCCCGGACCGTCGCCCCACGGCCGTAGCGGAGGAGTTACGGGGCGTCGCCGAGAGAACCAGACGATGGAGGCGGCACTCTGGTACGTGTTGACCGGAACCCGAGGCGGTGAGAACCGCATTCGGCTCCTCCGGGCGCTCGACGAGCGCCCGCGAAACGCGAACCAGCTCGCCGAGGACCTCGATCTCGATTACAAGACGGTCCGCCACCACCTTGACGTGCTGATGGACAACGATGTCCTCCGCACCAGCGGCGACGACTACGGTGCCGTGTACCTCCCGACGTCGCGCGCCCACCAGCACTGGGACACGATCGAAACGATCATGGAGCAAACCGATGACGACGACTGAACGCGGGCCGACCCCCGCCGGCGACGGAGCATCGACGACCCGCGGACGCCGACCGCCCGTTCAAGGCCACATCCGGAACGAATTTGGGAAAGTGGTTAAACAGCGTCACTCGGTAGGTGAGGTACGATGAGTCTCTGGTTCGACGTTGCACGGGCCTCCGCGGCGATCAACGTCGCGCTGCTCGCCGCGCTCGTCTGGGTGTGGGGGCGGAACTACCTCCAGTTCCGCTCGAAGCACGCCCTAGGCCTGGCGATGTTCGGCGTGTTCCTGTTCGGCGAGAACGCGTTCGCGCTGTATATCTACCTGATCGATCCGACGCTGTCGGCGTGGTTCGCCTCCGAGGCCGTCCCACCCGTCGCGTGGCGCGGGATGATGGCCCTCCACGTGCTTCAGACGTTCGGCCTCGCCTTCCTGGTCTGGGTCACCTGGGACTGACGCCCGCCTCGTGGCGGTCCACGTCCGTCGTCCGCGGCGCTCGAACTCGTCGTCTCCGTGGATCGATTCGACCCGTGTCTCCGCGACCGTTTAAATAATCCAGTAGGCCACGGAACACGACTCTCTCTGGATTCGCCGAACAGTCGAATCGGTGTTTTCGGCGCTCTGATCGCCATTTGGGGCCATTTGTGGGTCAAATTGGGTGAGAACGCGGCGGGAGTTCGGAAAATCTCTTTTTATATACCCGTGGTCGCTCGATGTATGCGCCAACGCGCATTCACACTGGCGATGGTGGCGGTCCTCGTCGTGTCGGCGATAGCCGGCCCGGCAGGGGCGATCGCAGCGGCACAATCAACGGCGGACGAGACGGCGGGGGTGAGCTTCGACGACGCCACGGCGGGCGGGACGACCGTCGTCGTCGACGAGGTGACGCTCCCCGACGGCGGCTTCGTGACGATCCACGACTCCTCGCTCACCGATGGCGACGTGCTCGGCAGCGTCGTCGGAACGAGCGCGTACCTGGAGGCGGGCACCCACGAGAACGTGACCGTCGACCTCGACTCTGCGGTCGAGTCCGGCACGTTCCACGCGATGGCTCACCAGGACACGGACGGCGACGGCGCGTACACATTCGTCTCCTCGAACGGCGAGGCCGACGGGCCGTACACGGATGACGGCGACATCGTCATGGACGACGCGGACGTGACGGTCGCCGCGACCGTCTCCGCGTCCGACCAGCCAACTGAGGGCTCCACGGTGATCGTCGACCGCGTCGAACTGAGCGAGGGCGGGTTCGTGACGGTTCACGACTCGTCGCTGGCGGACGGCGCGGTGTTCGACAGCATCCGCGGCACCAGCGAGTACCTCGCGGCCGGCGTCCACGAGGACGTTCGGATCGAACTGGACGACGAACTGGCAGACGACGATCAGCTGTTCGCGATGGCGCATCGGGACACGAACGACAACCAGGCGTACAACTTCCCGGCCACCGACGGCGGGGAGGACGGACCGTTCCTCGACGGCAACGACGAGATCGTGATGGCGTCGTTCGACGCCGACCTGGACGACAACGCGGCGGTCGCGTTCTCCGCGCAGGCGAGCGGTGGGAACGTCGTCGTCGTCGACGAGGTGTACCTCCCCGACGGCGGGTTCGTGACGATGCACGACTCGTCGCTGGCGGACGGCGCGGTGTTCGACAGCATCCGCGGCACCAGCGGCTACCTCGAACCGGGCGTCCACAGAGATGTCGTCGTCCGACTCGGCGAGCCGCTGAGCGAGGACGACTCGCTGTTCGCGATGGCGCATCAGGACACGAACGACAACGAGGCGTACGACTTCCCGGCCTCTGAGGGCGACGACGACGGACCCTACACGGCCGACGGCGACATCGTGATGGACGACGGGAACGTGACGGTCTCGGCCGGCGTCGCCTTCGCGGGACAGTCGTCGGACGGGACGACCGTCACCGTCGAGCGCGTCGACCTGAGCGAGGGCGGGTTTGTGACGGTTCACGACGCCTCGCTCGCTGCCGGCGAGACGTTCGACTCCGTCCGCGGCACCAGCGAGTACCTCGCGGCCGGCGTCCACGAGGACGTGACCGTCGAACTCGACGAGCCGCTCCGCGAGACGAACCAGCTGCTCGCGATGCCGCACGTCGACTCCGACGGCGACGAGACGTACGACTTCGTCGAGAGCGAGGGCGGCGAGGACGGACCCTTCCTCGACGACGCGGGGCAGATTCAGACGGCGGGCGCGACGGCCTCCGTGACGGCGTCCGTCTCAGCGGCCAGTCAGGAGACCGACGGCGAGACGATCGTCGTCGATGAGGTGACGCTTCACGACGGTGGGTTCGTGACGGTCCACGACTCGTCGCTGGCGGACGGCGCGGTGTTCGACAGCATCCGCGGCACCAGCGAGTACCTCGCGCCCGGGACTCACTCGAACGTCGAGATCACCCTCGATGAGCCGCTGAGCGAGGACGACTCGGTGTTCGCGATGGCGCATCAGGAGACGAACGGCAACGAGGCGTACGACTTCCCGGCGACCGAGGGCGACGAGGACGGCCCCTACGTCGCGGCCGGCGGTCCGGTGATGTCGCTCGCGGACGCGACGGTCACCGCGACCGATGACGGGATGGACAGCGACGACGAGACGGACGGTGACGACGGGATGGACAGCGACGACGAGACGGACGGTGACGACGAGATGGACAGCGACGACGAGACGAACGGCGACGACATGGACGACGACGGGACGAACGACTCCACGCCCGGCTTCGGCCCGATAGCTCGGCTCCCGCCGCGTCCGTTCGAACCCGTGGCTATTTTTTCGGTTCACGACAGGATCTCGACCTCGTAGCCGTCGGCTTCGAGGGCGTCGACGATGTCGGCCGCGTGTTCGGTGTCGTCGGTTTCGAGTTCCAGTTCGAGTTCGGCGGCGTTGACGGCGACATCCCGCGAGGTGCGGTCGTGGTGGACCGCGTACACGTTCGCGCCGGTGCGCGCGACGATACTGGAGACCCGCTCCAGTTCGCCCGGGCGGTCCTTCAGGTCGATCGTGATCTTGAGATACCGCCCCATCTGGACGAGCCCCCGGCGGACGACGGTGCCGAGCCGGTTGAGATCGATGTTGCCGCCACAGAGCGCGGCCACGATCGTCTCGTCGGCTTCGTACTCGAACGCCTCAGAGAGGACGGCCGCGAGCGCGACCGCCCCCGCGCCCTCGACGAGCGTCTTCGCGCGTTCTAAGAGCAGCGTGAGCGCCAAAGCGATCTCGCGGTCGTCGACGGTGACGACCTCGTCGACGTACTCCTCCATGACTTCGAGCGTCTGCTCGCCGATCGACCGCGTCGCGATCCCGTCCGCGATCGTGTCGACGCCCTCGATCTCTCGCACCTCGCCGGCCTTGAGCGACTTCGCTGCCGAGTCGGCCCCCGCCGCCTGAACGCCGACGACGCGGGCGTCCGGGAGCTGTTCTTTGACCGCGACCGCGACGCCCGAGATCAGTCCGCCGCCCCCGATCGGGACGACGACCGTGTCGAGTTCGGGGCAGTCGTCGACGATCTCCAGTCCGAGCGTCCCCTGCCCCGCCATCACGACCGGGTCGTCGAACGCGTGGACGTAGGTCCGGTCCTCCTCGCGCTCCAGCTGGCGTGCGTACGCCTGCGCCTCGTCGTAGTCGACGCCCTCCAAGCGCACACTCGCCCCGTACCCGCGGGTGGCTTTTACCTTCGAGACGGGCGCGAACTTCGGCATGACGACCGTGGCGTCGACGCCGGCGCGACTGGCGGCCAGCGCCACGCCCTGCGCGTGGTTGCCCGCGCTCGCGGTGACGACGCCCGCCTCGCGCTCCGCCTCGGTGAGGGTGGCGATCCGGTTCATCGCGCCCCGGATCTTGAACGCGCCCGTCCGCTGGAAGTTCTCCAGTTTGAGGTGGAGGTCCGCGCCGCTCATCTCGGAGAAGGAGCGCGACCGCTCCAAGGGCGTGCGTCGGGCGACGCCCGAGACCCGCTCGTGCGCCTCGCGGATGTCGGCAAGACCGAGCATGCCACGGGGTCGCCGTGCCGACCGCTAATCGGTTGCGATCGGCCGACGGCGCGGATCGGGGGGTCGATCCGCGAGCCGTCGACTCTGGGGAAGAGGAAAGTGGGGGAATGCACGCGTGTGACGTGCGAGTAAGATGACGCCGCCGGAACACAAAAAGGTGAGGCTACCAGAGCGAAAGTGGAACCGCACGACTGCGAAGCCGTCATCCGCTCGTCAGACGGGATCTCGGGGGGTGAGCCGCACCCGAACGTCGCGCTCGGCGAGCACCGATCGCACCCGGTCGGGGAACGGGCCGGTCCCCAGCCACGTCGCGTCCGCGTTGAGTCGGTCGGGGTCGCCGACGTACACCGCTGCGGCGTCGGGGTAGTCCGCCGGCGCGTCCAGCGGCACGCTCTCTCGGACGTACAGCCCGCCGTCGATGTCCTCGTACGCGTCGAGCGCGTCGACCGCCTCGGTCCGGAGGAGCCGTCCCGCGGTCTCGCCGCCCGGCGCGAGCGTCGGATACCGCCCCTCGACGAGCCGGAGGCCGCTGAGCGTCGCCGGGCCGACGAAGACGAACGAGTCAGCCACGTCGGAGACGGCGTCGGGTTCAGTCAGGGTCCCGTACACGAACACGTCCATGGATGTCGTCGGACGCTCGCGGGTTTCAACGTTCTGGCGGTTCCGAACTCGACGAGGCGCTGCGGGCCTTCGATGTCGACGAGACGGACCGCGAGGCAGTGATGGAGGCGATCGCCGGGTTCGAGGACGATGTCGTGGAGCGTCCGTCGACGGAGGAGTGAGCCTTACGGCCAGTCGCGTTCACGGCTCGCCCCGCTCCCGGTCGACGCCGCGACTCACGGCTCGCCTCGCTCCCGGTTGACGCCGCGGCTCACGGCTCGCTGCCGAGCGACTCCTGTTCGGGTGCCGTGTCGCCCCTGAGGCGTCGTCGGCGCTTGTCGTAGGCGGCCTCCAACTTCGCGTTCGTCGCGCGCGAGACTAGGTAGCAGTCCGCGTCGCCGCGGTCGTTGGGGTGCGCGCTCGCTATCCAGACGTGGCCGTCGCCGGCCGAGAGGTCGTCGGCCCACCGCTCGGCGGCCGCGCGGCTCTCGAAGGCGTGGCGAGGCCCGTCCTCGAAGACGAGCTGCCCGACCTTCGCGTTCCGCTTGCGCGCGGACGGTTTGATCGCGACGACGACGCTCACACCGAGCGATCGAGCGCCCTCAGGTAAAAACCTCGTCAGACGCCGGCGGCCTCAGTCGTCGGCGACCGCCCCCGGCTCCGCGTCCTCGGCGTCGGCCTCGGCGGCCAGCAGGCGGTCGAGTCCGTCCACCATCCCGACGACGCTCGCGCGGGTGATGTCGGCGTCCGACGCCGAGACGCTCACGGAGCGGTCGCCGCGCGAGAGGTCCACTTCGACGGTGACGACCGCGTCCGTGCCGCCGGTGATCGCGTCGACGTGGTAGGAGTCGAGATCGAAGGCGACGCCGTCGGCGGCGCTCCCGTCGCTTCCGTCGTCGTCGCCGGAAAGGGCCGTCCGGACCGCCTCCAGCCCGGCGTCGACCGGCCCGGAGCCGGTGCCGGCGGCGACGCGCTCGTCGTCGCCGACGCGGAGTCGGACCGAGGCTGTCGGGAGGTTCCCGCCCGAGGTCGCCGAGAGGTCGACGAGTTCGACGTGGCGCTCGCGCTCGCGGCCGCGGACATCGTCGGCGACCGCGAGCAGGTCCGCGTCGGTGACGCGCTTGCCGCGCTCGCCCAGCTCCTTGACGCGCGCGACGACCTCGCGGAGCTCGTCGTCGGTCACCGCGACGTCGTGTTCGGCGAGCGCCGCCTTCACCCCGGCGCGGCCCGCGTGCTTGCCTAAGACGAGCCGGCGCTCCCGCCCGACCGTCCCCGGCGGATACGGCTCGTACATCGTCCCATCCTTGAGCGTGCCGTCGGTGTGGATGCCGGACTCGTGGGCGAAGGCGTTCGCACCGCAGACGGCCTTGTTCGGCGGGAGCGCGACGCCGGTCGCCTCCGAGACCGTCCGGCAGAGCCGGTAGAGCCGCGAGAATTCGACGGTGTCGACGCCGTACGACTCCCCCAGCGCGACCGCGACCTCTTCGAGGGCGACGTTGCCGGCGCGCTCGCCGACGCCGAGGACGGTGCCATGGACGGTGTCGGCACCCGCTTTCAGCCCGGCGTGGACGTTCGCCAGCCCGAAGCCGAGGTCGTCGTGGGTGTGGAGGCTCGTCGGTCCGCGGTCGGCGAGCCGCGAGACGACCGCAGCGGTGCGCTCGGGGTCGGCCGCGCCCACCGTGTCGCAGTAGCAGATGCGGTCCGCGCCGGCGTCGAGACCGGCACCGAGCAGCCGTTCGAGGTAGTCGAGGTCGGCCCGCGAGCCGTCCTCGCCGAGTACCTCGACCCACAGGCCGTGGTCTTTTGCGTACTCGACGAGTTCGACGGTCGTCTCGACGACCTCGTCGCGAGTCGACCCCACCTTCGTCTCGACGTGTTTGTCGGAGGCGGGGACGACGAGGTTCACGCCGTCGACGCCGCAGTCGAGCGCGTGGTCCACGTCGCGTTTCACGCCGCGGGCGAAGCTCGTCACGGTCGCCGAGAGCCCCTCCGCGGCGACCCGTCGGATCGCCTCGCGCTCGCCCGCCGAGGTACACGCCGAGCCGGCCTCGATCAGATGGACGCCGGCGGCGTCGAGCTCGCGGGCGACGTCGACCTTCTCGCCGGGCGACAGCGAGACGCCCGGCATCTGTTCGCCGTCGCGTAGGGTGGTGTCGAGCAGCTGTACCTCGTCGCGGTCGGTGAGCGATGTTCGGGTCAAAAGGGAGTCCGTCGGCTCGTCGGTGGTCTGGGGGTCGGTGCCGCCGCGGGGCGGTCGTGCCCCGGAGTCGTTATCGTCGGAGAATTTCGCGGCCAGCCGCCGCGAGGCGACTTCTTCTATCCTCCGAACGATCGCGAGCGTCTCGCGTCATTCGTATCCATGCGAACGACGGTCGCACATATAAACTGCCGGGTCGCGTCAGGAATGACCGACCGATCGTCGCCGGACCCGAGATCGAACTGAGGATCTCTCGACTGCGCGTCCGGCGCGGAGCGGGCGGCCGTCGTGCGGGTCGGCTCACCCCAAAAGCGACCGGAGGCTCCGTCGCCGCGTTCCGCACTCGCTCGCGTAGTCGCAGGCGTCGCAGCGCCCGTCGTCGACGCGCGGCGGCGGGCCGTCGATCGACCGCGCCGCGCGAAGCGCTTCGTGGTACGCCGCCTTCTTGCGGGTGGTGAGTCGGACCTCGCGGACGACACCTACCGCGGGGTACTCGACGAGCGCCCGCGGAATCTCCCGTTCGTGCTCCCACGCCAGCGCCTTCGCGATCCCGACCGCCCGGACCGCCTGCGGCTCCCACACCCCGCTCTCTGGCGGTTCGCCCGACGAGACGAGCGTCGGGACCGGCGGCGAGCCAGCGCCGCCCGGCTCCAGCACCTTGTGAACGGTCCCGTGACAGTCCTTTCCCGAGAGGAACCCGCGCTCACTCGTGGGGTCGACGAGCCCGTCGTACTTGTCGCGGTCGCGCAGCCGCGTCAGGTTCCGGCGATACGCCGCCGGCGACCGGTGGAGCGGGAGTCGACGGAGCGTGCGGTCCGGCGCGTCGACCAGCTCGTCGTAGCGGAAGGCGAGGTCGATCCGCTCGCGCGCCTCCGGCGGCACGCCCCGCTCCTCGTCACGCCGGACGTAGTAGAGTTGGCGGGGACAGTACGCCGCGCGAGCCAGATCACTGAATGGAACCAGCGTCACGCGACCGAGTGGCCGCGGCTTCGCTTATAAACGAACGACGGCGCGTGCCTGCGAGCGTGCCGCCGAAGGCGGCCGCGAGGGGCACGCGCGAGGGAGTCGGCCGCGACCAACGGGAGCTGCCGACGAGGTTGGGGAGGTGTGAGGGCGGTGCTGTGTGGAGCGGGGCGGGACTCGAAGGGGCAGCCGCGAGGACGAAGACGCGCGACGTAAGGACCGCAGAGAGCGAACGGAGTGAGCGACTGAGGACCGCAGCGAGCGCATCGAGTCCTCGCGGCTGGGGCTTCGGCGGTCGTGTCCCCAGTAGCAACTGCGTCGTACCGAGTGGCCGGGGATCCGTCGGTGTTCTCCGTTGATCTGCCGTAGACAGTTTATAAGGAAACGTCCGTCTCGATGTCCTCGGTCGCCGCTTTCAGCCCGTCTTCGCGGGCGGCGCTCGCGAGCGACCCCTCGATGTCGGCGTCGGTGAGGAGGTCGCGGAACGCGTCGCGGAACCGGTCGTTCGCCCGCGTCGAGGCGATGTCGGTGCGTGCGACCGCGGCGTAGCGCGCGACCCGGTCCGGCGGCGCGTCGAGTTCCGCCGCGCACTCGACGATCGAGTTGCCCGCGGCGGTGCGTCGTCTCAGGTCGGCGTACGCAAAGTCGGCGTCCGCGGAGCCGGCGTCCGCGGAGTCGGCGTCCGCGGAGTCGGCGCCGGCCTCGCGGTCGGAATCGCGCACGAGGTGGAGGTCGAGTCGCGCCTTCCGAACCGTCTCGGCGTCGACCGCGTCGGGGTCGACCTCGGCGTCTTCCCGCTCCTCTAGCGCGCCGCGGAGCCCAGCCGCGGTCTCGGCGTCGTCGTCGTCGTCAAACCGTCCGCGGGCGACGAGGACGTACGCCTCGTCGTCGAGGGCCGTCGAGAAGCCGTACCGCTCGCGCATCGCGGCGACGAGGTCGCGCGCGGTCGCGTCGACCGACTCCGCGTCGGAGTCGATGAGGGTCCCGCGCGCCGCGTCCTGGCGCTCGGTGACCGACTCGGAGCCGGTGGCCTCGACGAACAGGTCGCGGAGTTCGGCGGTCTTCTCGTCCATGGACGTGTGTATGCGCCGGGACGGTAGAAAAGCCTCGCGTCGGGACGGCGGTGTGCCCTCGGCGTCGAGGGCGAATCCTCACACCAGCCCGCCGACCGTGAACACCACGTAACAGCACGCCACCAGCGCCCCGGAGTGGAGCAGCGCCGCGTACTTTCCGCGTGCTGCCGTCCCAGCGAACCACCCGGACGCCAACACCGTCGCCTGCGTGACGACGTACAGCCGGAAGCGCTCCAGCTCCGGATACACGCCTTCCGGCTCCGTCACGGCCTCGCTCGCGGCCGCGAACTCCGCGAGCCGCGCGGCGTCGACCACCTGCGTGTTCACGACCGCGACGACGCCGGCGACGAGGATCGCCGCGGCCCAGCCGACCGCGATGTACGGCTGCATCGCCGAGCGGAGCGCGCGCTGCTCGCTGTACAGCCGCCCGACCTCGATCCGGAGCGTCTCGAACACCGCGTCGGCGTCGCCACCGGCGTTCAACGCGCCCGTGACCAGCCCGAGCGTCCCGGCCGCGAGCGGGGTCCCCACGCGGTCGACGAAGAGGACGCCGAGGTCCACGTCGCGCGCGACCGCGTCGACCGCCTCGGCGAGCGGTCGTCCCTGCGCGACGTGGCCCGAGACGGCGTGGACGAAGTCGGCGAGTTCGCGGTCCTTCGCGTCGTCGATCCGGGTCCGTCGCGCGGCGACGAGTCCGACCGGCACCGCGAACGCCGCGTACCCGAGGAGGACGACGTTGACGAGCGTGTAGCCCGCGACCGCGAGCCAGAGCGCGAGCGCGACGGCCGGTCCCGCGGCGACGACCGCCGTGCTGGCCGGGTTGCGACCGGCGCTTGCGAGGACCGCCCGCGGATCCGCGGGGACCGCGTAGCTCGCTCGTTGACTCGGCGGACGGAGCGTGCCGACCGCGACCGCGGCCGCGAGCCCGAACGCGACGAGGAACGCGACCGCGCCATAGAGCACGACCGCTCGGGTCGGCACCACGCCCACGGGCGTCGACACCGGCGGGAGCAGTTCCGGGATCACCACCGACAGCGCGGTCGCGCCGATGACGAGCAGCGCCGGCAACACCAGCACGGCGACGAACAGCTCCGTGAGCAGTTCGAGGAACCGACGAGCCCGCTTCCGAGCGCGGTCCTGACGGTGGGATAACATTCGTCGCTCGGTCGCGAGGAACTCCGAGAGCGCCTCGTCGCCGGCCGCCGCGCGCTTCCGGAACTTGAGCAGGAACGGCGCGAGCAGCTCCCGAGAGGGGGTGTCGCGGGCGACGCGCCGCAGTCCCTCGTCGAGGCTCCCGGCGAGCCGGGCGGCGTTGAGCGCCTTCCGAAGCGAGGTCGCGGTGGCCCCGTACGCGTCGTCGTCGGCCGCCTTCCGGAGCATCGCCCGCGGCCCGTCGCTCCCGGAGGCGAGCAGTTCGAGGTATCGCACCGCTCCAGGGAGGGTGCGCTCGATGTCGGTCCGCCGGGTCGCGGCCACCCACCGGAGATGGAGTCCGGCAGCCGCGATGGTCGCGCGCTTCGCGAGGAGCGCGACCGCGACCGCGACGAGCGCCGCGGCGCGATCCGTCCTGAGCGGCCCGACGGAGTCGGGCGTCGGGGCAGGCGTCGCCGTCGTCCCGCCGGAGAGCAGCGCCGCGCCGAACCGGGCCTCGACCGCGGCCGCGACCGCGGGGGCCGCGCCGGCCGCGACGACGAGCGCCGGAAGGAAGACGGCGGGAGCGACGACCCACGAGAGCCCGTAGGCCCGCGCGAGGTACGTCTCGAAGCCGGTGTCGAGCGCGGTCCCCCGGTACCGCTTCCGGTCGGCGTCGTGGCGGCGGTCGCTCGCGTGGCGCGCGAACAGCGCGTAACAGACCCGGTCGACGACCGCGAGCCGGCCGCCCGTCGCAAGCGCGTCGTCCGCGCTCGCCTCGGTCGTCCCCGTCGCTCCGCTTGTCTCGGTCGTCCCCATCGCTCCGCTCGCCTCGGCCGTCCCCGTCGCTCCGCTCGCCTCTGTCGTCCCCGTCACTCCGCTCGTCTTGGTCGCCTCGCTCGTGCCGGTCGCCCCGCTCGCTCGCCGTCGGCTCACGGTCGCCTCCGTCCCGCGGACTCGCTCTCGTCGGTTCGACCATCGCCGCCGTTGCGGTCGCTGCCGCCACGGTCGCCGCCCCGGTCCCTCGTCCGCGCGGCGCGCTCGACGGTCGCCGCCTCGTCGGTGCGCAGGTCGGCGAGGAACTCGAAGAGCGCCTCCGGGTCGTCCACGCCGTCGCGCACGAGGTACTCCACGTACCGCCGCTTCGACTCGAACTCGGCGGCGACGGCCTCGCGGTCGCGGTCGGTCCGGCTCGCGATCCGGTCAAAGACGCGGAGCCGCGGCCCGCCGCCCCGACCGTCACCCGGGCCGATCGCCCCCGCGTCCGCGACGGCTCCGCCCTCGGTCCTCTCTCCGCTCCCGCCTCCACCGCCGCCCGGCGCGCCGGGGAACCGGAAGGCCCCGTCGCCGTCGCGCCACGCGACCGTGTTGTACCGGACGGACTCGTCGCCGACCCCGACGACGCCCGCGCCGCCCCGCTTCGGGTCGCCGCTCGGGCTCCGCTTCGCCTCGGGGTCGAGTCCCTCGTAGGCGGCCTCCGAGAGCGGTTCGATCGCCCGAGAGACGTACCGCTCCCCGTCGATCTGCCGGGGAAAGACGACGAGGTCGACCTCGCGTAACAGGCGCGCGGGCAGGTCCCGTTCGCGCAGGCGGTCGGCGAGCGCTCCGGCGTCTTCGGCGTGCGTCGTGCCGATCACGCCGTGGCCGGTCGCCAGGCTCTCTGCGAAGGTCTCGAAGCTCTCCGGGGTGTTTATCTCGGCGATGACCTTGACGTCGGGGTTGAGGTAGTTTTAATCCACGCAGTATTAACAACGCAAACAAAATCAGGTGATATTGACGGGGATTTGTCTATCTGGTTGCCCGCGGCCCGATTCTGACGGTCATGTGTGCGTATCCATTCCCGCAGCATGGAGACTGCCTAAGAGACTATCATAAAGGCTGAAAGATACCCTCCGGTTGTTACAATGGAACGGTGCGCGCTTCGCTATTTTAGTAACCCGGCTTACATAACAGGGTCATTTTAGTCAGATTCTTTCGGAAACGCGGGAGTTGAGTCTTCGCTGGCGATGGGGAGCGGCAGGCCGGCCGGAGTGACTGGTGCGGCTGGCGCATCCGGTGTAGTGTTATCTTGCTGTGTTGGCCTGTTGCTGTGCTGTGGCCAACGTTGTAGTGTCAATGCTGTGTTGACCATGTGTGTTGCTGTGGTCAACGTTGTAGTGGTAACAACTACAATACTAAACCCAATGTAATTTAGCGCGAGCGCCCCCAGACGCGCGCGGGGCGAGCGCCGTCGCCGGGACATTGGAAACGATAATCCCCGCCTTTCCCGATGCTAACCCCGCCAACCCTCGGGGTTGGGCTGAGAGGAACGTTCCCGATACAGAATCGCGGTGACGGTCTGACGGATAGCATCGGGAAGGGGCGCGGCGCGGTTAGTCGTCTTCTCCCCCCGCCGCCCTTCTCGATGTGAGACAGGGTTTCGGCCGGCGGTGCGTGGGCCGACGCCGCTTTGTGTTACACACGGCGCGGCTCTGCTCGGCTGTACTGGAATTACCAAACACGCCGCATGGAGGGGCGGCCTAAGAGGCGTGTAGAGGCCCGGAGGTTGGAACATTGGAGTTTTCTGGCGCGCGCTACGTTAGTAACCCGGCCTGTCCAACAGAGCCGTCTCAATCAAGTTTCTGCGGAAATGTCTCCGGGCGGGAAACATGAAGGCCTATTGAGCGGGCGTGTAGACGGTCTTAGACGTTTCTAAGTCTTCCGAGAGGGACGCATCATAACGAAAAAATTAGACCCGTCAGCGGCGTACTATGGCTCTTGAGTCCAAACTGTTCGGGCCGACTTTTCGAGAGCGTCTGCGGCCCCGATTAACTCCGTATCTTCCACCTGCCGCGCTTCTGTTCGGAGCCGGGCGAGTTCCGCCGCGAGTTCCAACGCTCGCCGGCGGTTGGGATCGTCGTCTCGACGGGCGTCGTAGAGGTAGCGGGCCGCTTTGAGTAGCGTCCACATTTCTCCGTTCACGTGAATTGGTACTGTTGCCTGTTCCTCTGTTAGTCCGAGTTGTTCTTTGGTACGAGCCACAGGCTACCTTTGCCGACTTGTTACTTAATTTTAAGAACGAAAGCGCGAGACTTGAGTCTTTGATAACCGCGAGAACGGTGCGCGCGAGAGACGGGCTTAGAATCTTGTAGAACACCTTTCCGGTCTTCGCCGCCCTTCTCGATGTAAAACCTGCGGAGATAATGAAAAAGAAGAGGCAACATTTGTGGGTATTGTGGCCTAACAGTTCCGGTATCTTAGGCTGTCTTTTGACTGTTTAGCTGTTCTCCCTCCCCACCCTATATAAACTTTTGTGCTTTCATTGTACTGGGGGAGTAGACAGGCGGATACGAGCGTACCCCCGTGTATATAAACCCTTGTGCTTTCATTGTAGCGGGGAGTAAGTAGCCGTCCGCCCCCTCCAATATCAATCATGACTCGTGGAACAACGATTCGGGTTAGTCACAACGAAAAGAATCGGCTCGATGAAGCGGCATACCAGATGTGCGGAACGGCGGAGATGCCTTACGGAGAGGTGCTTTCGCTGTTGATGGAACGCGCGCCCGACGTGGACGTATAGCACGGCTGTTTTTGATAACGATGGTCGGCGGACTCCGGCCGAGTAGTACATCCGATTGAAGTCAAGGGTCCATGTCCATAGGGCAGGACTCTCGCGTCTCAGCTTTCGGTGGTAGGCCGCCACGGGAGGGAACGGAGTTGGAAGGGGAATACAACCCGACTGACTACGCCCGTGTTATGCGTCTAAGAGCCTTTAGGAAGTAGCCGGAACGCTCGCGCGGCTGATGGATGATACCCGTCTCAGGGGGGAGACTGCGGCTGTATAGCCGCTTCCGTCCCCCCTTCGACGGTAATGTTTTCACCAAATTTCTAAATGAGTATTACGCAGAACACGACTGACGAACAGTACAAGAACGCAGATTGGCTTGAACAGCAATACGTTGCGAAAGACCGTTCTCAGGCAGAGATAGCCGCCGAGTGTGGGGTTAGTAGTTCTACTATCGGCCGCTGGTGTAACAAGTTTGGCATCGAGAAACCTGATACAGCCGCGTTCGACATGAACCCAAGGGGCTACGAACGCTGGCGGTGTCGGGCTGGCGGGAGGTATGATGAAGTGCGGGTTCACCGGCTACTGGCAACGTTGAAGATAGATGAATTGGCCGAGTTGGAAGATAAGCACGTACACCACAAGAGCGGTGTAGAGTGGCACAACACGCTTGAGAACGTTGAGGTGCTAACGCCGGCGGAACATCGGGAACGCCACGCTGGCGACGAGTTGGCAGAGCAAACAGTCTGAAGATAGTATCGGCCGGGCGGTGCGTAAGGCCGACTCTGCGATTCGAAGGCCGGAATCCAGACGGAGACTGTAGGGGTTGTGCCGGAGAGAACGCCCCCGAACGGACTTACTCGATAAGCGGGGCGGGCGGGAATACTAACTTTCCGCAATCAGTCTGCGGTGCGGTCGTGATTGACTGTGCCGTCTGTCGGCCGCCCTTCCCGAGTTTGAACTTGAGAGGGAGCCTGATTCTGTCGATAATAGTTTATACCTGACCTATCAGGCTGTTGTATGGACAGAGCGAAGATACTGGTTGTTGTTGGAAGTGTGTTATTGATTGCCGGGTTGCTCATGCCTGCTGTGTTCGTTAATGAGACTCAGGAGTGTGTAGAATTTAACCTGCCGGACGAACCCGGACCGGCTTGTGAGCAATATGTCAATGATAGGGACTTTTCTGCGAATCCTCTCCGCCTTCCTACGATACTGGCCGGGTTCGTTGTCGGGACTGTTGGGGTTTCGCTATGGGGAATGGACTTTCGAGAGGAATAGGCTGCGGCCCGTTTCAGCCGCCTGTCGGTGCGGTGGCGGCAGGGCGGGCCACTTTGCTACTCTGTCCCTGCGCCGTACTTCCGGGCGGCATCTTTCACGTCTGAATCTGCTACTCGAAGGTACCTTCTGGTTGTCTCAATCTTAGCGTGGCCCATGAGTTCCTGTAAGAACCGAATATTCATATCGTTCTTGACACTCTGTACTGCGAAACTGTGACGGAGAACGTGGGCTGTAACTTTCATCTGTTCTTTGCCCTCGGCGTTGGTGTAGACGCTTTCCTGAATCCCCGCGTTATCTGCCGCTTTTCGCACGGTTCTGTTAATCTGTTTGGGCTTGATTTGCTCAGTTTTGTATGTTGGAAACAGATACTCACTCCCGGCCGTTGACAACGCTTTCCGCTCAACGTTGATCCACCGATTCATGAGGGTATCAAGAGACGGCTGGTAGTAGACATTGCGTTCATCGTCGGTCTTAGAGGCATAGACTTTGATTTTCCGTTCATCTGAATATACGTCCGTCAGGCGGGTTTCTGATAGTTCTCCGCGCCTCATTCCAGTTTGATATAGTAGTCTGATAATCAGTTCGTTGCGGAGTTTCGGGTTTGGCGCGTTCTCTGCCAGTTGGTCGATTTCTTCCGGTTCCAGATAGTAGATGTCTTCTTTCAATTTCTCTGCCTTCTTTGATGTTCCGTTAGAATCGAACCAGTCTGACATATCAAGGTCTTTTGCGGGACTTTCGAAATTGGGAAGGTCGTAACCTTCGCCCGCAATTTTTTCCAGTTCCTTATAGAACGATGTAATCGCCCACCTGCGATTTCGCACAGTTCCGTCAGCCATACCGGCTTTCAGTTGCTGTCGTAGGAACACCCGAAGGTCGCCAGTTGTAGCGTCGTAAATCGTTTTAGTGTCTCTATCCCGCCGGTTAACGTCGTAATCTTTCACACCCGGATTTGCTAACCACTCAGTCCACTTTTTGACTGTATTGGTGTAACCCGTGGCGGTGCTTTCGGCCTTCTTAGCCATTTGACGATCTTGAAACTCTGCGATAACGGCCTCGGTATCCATCATTCTACCCTCCAATAACCCGGCTGGTCATCGAACGCTGTTTGTGTCCGCTTCACTTGCCCCGTGTTATCAGCAAGACGGTTCAACGCATCAGATACCCTTTGTTCATCGGCCCCTATCCGTCCGGCTACGTTCGAAGGTTTGGCGGGTTCCGTCTTAAGATAGTCTGTCGGGTTGTCGGCAGTCAAATCAATATCACCACTTGGCAGGATTTCGAGTAGCACTTGTTCAAGTTCATACATTTCTTCTGCCTGATTCTCTCGCCCGACTGCTCCCATTTCGTCTTGAATCTCTTCTACTGATTTCTCAAGCCGATTCAAAGATTTCAGCATCTCACCGCCTGCCTCTACGTCTGCCTGTGCGCCCGTCTCTGCCGTTTCAGTATCTGTTATTTCTCTTTGAACGGACAGCCGTATCAGGTGACTAAGACTGTCGTATTCCGGCCCGTCTGCGGCGTCTTCCCACTCTTGTTTGACGCTTTCATCAACTCGAAACGCGACGGTTGTCTTCTCTGCCATCGTGATTCTACAACTCTACCCTTCCCACTTAGTGTTTGCGCTGTTAATACGCAATAGATGGGTTGAGGTAGTTGGCCTCGGTCATCAGCTCCGCCATCCCCACGGACTTGTACGCGTCCTCGTGGTCGCGGGTGGTGAGCGAGACGCCCGTCTCGTGCGGGAGCCGCACCTCGCGGGACCCCTCGTCGACGGAGACCGGCCGGGCGTCGAACGGGATGAACGGAGCGTGGGCGTTGAGCAGCGTCGTCTTCCCCACGCCGGTCGGGCCGGCGAAGAGGACGACCCCGCGGTGTTCGTACAGCAGCCACAAAAGCGTCACTAGGTCGACGGAGAGCGCGCCCCGTTCGATCAGGTCGACCGGGGTGAGCGCGTCCGCGCGCTGTTTCCGGATCGAGACGTGCGGGCCGCCCTCGGAGATGACTGGCAGCGCCACCGCACAGCGGATCGTCTGCGGGACCCCGTTGAGTTCGAGGTTCACCTTCGCGGAGGGCGTCGAGGCGTTCAGTTCCGTCCCGTCGCGGGCGGCAATCCCGGTGACGACGTTGACGAACGTCGTCTCGTCGTCGAACGACAGGTTCGTCGGCACGCGCTCCCCGGCCGCCGGCGGGTCGGCGTCGACTCCGGCCTCTCCGCCCGCAGTCGCTTCTTCCGCCGTCTCCGAGAGGACCGACGCGCGAGGGACGACCTTCACGCGCTCGCCGACGCGGTTCGCCTCCACGTCCTCTAAGTGCGGGTCGCGGATCGGCACCGTCAGGATGCCCTCGCCGACGAGATCGCGCAGGATGTAGTACGCGAGGTCGTCGAGCCGGTCGCGGGCGAACCGCGAGTCGACCGGCGGCGCGACCAGTCCCCGCTCCGCCAGCGCGGCCCGCGCCCGGTAGGCCGCCGCGTCGAGCCACGCGCGGGTGTTCCGCGCGGTGAGCCGCCGCGAGAGGAACCGGCGGGCGCGGGCGGCGACGAACGACTCGCGGTCCTCGACCACGTCGCTCACGGTCGTCTCCCAGATCCGCGATTTACACTCCTCGATGAGCGCCTCGTCGCCCGGCAGCAGGTCCGGCTCTAACACCGCGTACTTCGTCTCGAACGCGTCGGATCCGAGCAGCCGCTCGCGGTAGACGACCACGTCGACCGCGAGGCCGGCGAACTCGACCGCGTACTGCGCGAGCCGCTCGGCGGCGACCCGCTCGACGTAGTCCGCGTCCGCGTCGATCCCGGTCTCAAGCGGCGCGAACGTCTCGGTGTGGACCACCAGCTCGCGCTCGTCGCCCACGTCCGCCACCGCGATCCGGTCGTCCAAGGCGATCGGCGTGAGTTCGCCGAGCAGCCGGAACTCCCGCAGCGCGTGGTAGTCGATCCGGCGGCGCGCGGCCGCGCTGGCGTCGACCAGCCGGTCGATCGCCTCCGCGTACTTCGGGTCGAACCCCCGCTCGGCCCGCTCGACGACGCCGACCCGCGTGAGCGGGCGGCGGTGTCGCACCGCGGAAAAGCGGTCGCGGACGCGGTCGAGGGCGCGCTCGTCCGCGGGCGACAGCGGCGGCTCGCGGACGTCGTAGCCGAACCGCCCGCCGTCGCGCTCGCGGACCGTCGCCACCACGCCGGGTGCCGACTCGTACTGCGCGCGCACGTCCGGCGCGTACCACGCCTCGGGGTCGTCCGGCGGCACCGGCGCGGGCACGGACTCGTCGCCGCCGCTCGTCTCCGTGCCGATCCGCAGCGTCGGTCCCTCGCTCACGGCTCGACTCCCCGCGCCGGTCGGGTCGGCGCGACAGTCACGTCTCGGCTCCGCGTCATGGTTCGATCCGCGGGTGACGGACGGGCCGGTTTAAGTGTTATTTTCTGTCGCGAGTCCGTTATTTCAGAGAGCAAAAACGTTCGCGCAAATGGTCGAGGTCCGTCATACCGACCCGACATCGAGGGCGTTCGAACTCGCGGATCGTTTCTTTTCCGCTCTCGCAGGGCGGTACCCCTCCGAATTCGTCGGCGCGTCACCCGGGTCGATAACTCGCGATCAGTCAATCCGCGCCGAGTTCGATCGGTGTCGTCGCCTCCCGCCAGCTGTCGACCGTTCAGCGCGCGCCGCGACGTTACCCCGGCGATCGAGACGTTCGGCCTCACGGACGCCGAGGCGGCCTACGAGCGCACGGCCGCCGACGAGGCGCGGTTCCGCGTCGTGTCGGAGCCGCAGGCGACGGGAGCGACCGCCCGGCGGTCACCTTTCTTTCGCAGTCTTTATGTATCGATTCTCGCACATACGATTTGGTAATGTCATTAGACAAGCCCTCCACGGCCCTCACGTCGCGACAGCAGGTGGCTGCCGTCGTGTTGGCCGCGGCCTTGGTCGGCGTCGTGCTCGCCCCGGGCGTGTACGCGGCGACCAACGACCCGAACGACACAGTCGCAGTCGTCGAGATCGAAGGCCCCGTCACCACGGCCCTCGCCGACGACGTCGAGAGTGAACTCGCGGATATCCGCGCCAACGACTCGGTGGGCGCGGTCGTCCTCAAGCTGGACACGCCCGGCGGCGCGCCCGTCGCCTCCGAGCGGATGTACAAAGCCGTCCAGCGGACGAGCAAGGACATGACCGTCATCGCGAGCGTCCAGTCGATCAGCGCCTCCGGCGGCTACTACGCCATGGCACCCGCGGACGAGATCTACGTGCTCCCGACCTCGACGGTCGGTAGCATCGGCCTGAACGCCCCCGCTCCGGGGACAACGTCGACCCCGCTCGGCCCGAGTGGCCCCGACAAGGCCGGCAGCAATCCGACGCAGGCGTGGGCCGAACAGAAGACGCTCGCGGACACCTTCATCGACGCGATGATGGCTGAGCGCGGCGAAAAGTTCGAGATGCCCCGCGAGGAGGTCGCGAAGGCCGACGTCTACCTCGGCACCGAGGCCGTACAGAACGGCTTCGCCGACGAAATCGGCTCGCTCAACGAGGCGATCCACGCGGCGGCGACCGAGGAGGAACTCGGCGAGTACACGGTGGACACCCGAGAGACCGGCGAAACCTTCAGGATCCCCTTCCTCGTCCGCACCGACGCCGGAATCGTCGCGATCCACGCGAACGACCCCGGGTACGCGGACGTGAAGCCGATGCCCGCGACCTTCGTCTACTGGCCCGCCGTGCCCCACGTCGACACGATAGAACGGTTCTCCGAGACCGACCTCCGATCCGGCGGCGCGACCTCGACGGAGCGCGGGGCGACGGGGAACTCGACGGCGCGGCTCACGGGAGGTGTCGGCGCGTGAACCGCCTCGCGACCCTCGCGGTCGTGTTCGTCGTGACCCTCGCAACGGTCACCGGTAGCGCCGCACTCACCGGATTCGTGACCGCCGACGGCGCTGCCCCTGCCCCGGAGATCCAGAACGACCACTACCTCGACGAGGACCTCGTCGCGAACGACACGCCCGGACAGGCGAACGTCGAGATGGAGGCCTCGGCGGCCTCACAGACCGTCCTCGTCGACCCCGGCGTTGAGGCGACCGGTCCGGGCCCGGTGTTCCCCCTCGCGCTCCTCGGGCTCGGCGGCGGCGGCGTCGCCGACCGCGACATTCGACCGCTCGCGAACGCGCTCATCGAGAACGGACACGAGGTCGACGTGTACGTCCCCGACCCCGAACAGCAGCGCCGTCCCGCCCGGCCCGGTGCGGACCGTCCGACCCAGCTCGGCGAGCGGCTCGCCGAGGCCGACGCGTTCGTGACGTTCCGGACGGACTACGAGCCGGACCAGCTCGACGAGATCGAGTCGTTCGTTGAGTCCGGCGGCCACGTCGTGCTCGCGACCGAACCCGACGCGGCCTACTCGGAGCCGGGCGCAGCGTCGCTCGACGCGACGCTCGACGTCACGACCGAGTCCGGCTACGTGTACAACATGGTCGAGAACGACCTGAACTACCGGCGCGTGTACGCCGAGACGGCCGGTGACGGCGCGTTGACCGAGGGCGTCGACCGGGCGGTGTTCCCGTCCGCGACGCCCGTCGGGACGACCGTCGGCGGCACCGACGTGCTGCGGCCAATCGAGGGCAGCGAGCTCTCGACGACGCGCGCGCCGACCGACGCGCCGCTTCTGGTTCGCAACGACGAGGTCGTGATGGTCGGCGACAGCGACTTCCTGTCACCGGAGAACGCCGCACGCGCCGACAACGACGCGCTGATCGGCAACCTCGCCGACTTCCTCGTGACGAACGACCGGACCCCGCCGGGGCCGGACGGGCCGCAGGGTCCGACGCCGCCCGGTCCGGAACAGCCGCCCGCGAACGAGACGGCGAACTGACCGGCCCTCCAGTCTCGGTGGGTCGGACCACCGCCTGACGACCGGTCCGCCGCTCCATTTCCGTCACCCGCCAATTTTTGTTCCGCCCGCCGGTAGCCGACCCCATGCGCGTAGCCGTCTTCAACGGTCCCGGCGAGATCGGCGTCGAAGAGCGACCGCGGCCCGAGATCGAGGCTCCGACGGACGCGATCGTCCGCGTCACTCACACCGCGATCTGTGGCTCGGACCTCTGGTTTTATCGCGGCGACAGCGACCGCGACCCCGGCTCGTCGGTCGGCCACGAGCCGATGGGGATCGTCGAGGCGGTCGGCGACGACGTGACCTCGGTCGCCCCCGGCGACCGCGTACTCGCCCCCTTCGCCATCTCCTGTGGGGAGTGCGAGTTCTGCCGCAAGGGGCTCCACACCTCCTGCGAGAACGGCGACTCGTGGGGCGGCGACAACGGCGGTGGGCAGGGCGAGTACGTCCGGTCGACCCACGCCGACGGCACCCTCGTCCGCGTGCCGGACCGCCACGCCGACGACGAAGACACGCTCCGCTCGCTGCTCCCGCTGACCGACGTGATGGGGACCGGCCACCACGCCGCGGTCAGCGCGGATGTCGAGGCGGGGTCGACCGTGGCCGTGGTCGGCGACGGCGCGGTCGGCCTCTGTGGCGTCCTCGCGGCCCGACGGCTCGGTGCCGAGCGAATAATCGCCGTCGGCCACCACGAGGACCGCCTCGAACTCGCCGCGGAGTTCGGGGCCACGGAGACCGTCTCCGAGCGCGGCGAGGCGGCCGTCGAGCGGATCCGTGAACTCACCGACGGCGGCCCGAACCACGTGATGGAGTGCGTCGGCGCGGCGAGCGCGATGAACACCGCCGTCGATGTCGTCCGTCCCGGCGGCACGATCGGCTACGTCGGCGTCCCCTACGGCGTCGACGACGAGGGCCTCAACGTGTTCGGGATGTTCGGCGACAACATCACGCTCGCGGGCGGGGTCGCTCCCGTCCGCGCGTATGCCGAGGAGCTGATGGCCGACGTGTTCCAGGGCACGCTCGACCCGTCGCCGATCTTCACCGAAACGGTCGATCTCGACGGCGTCCCGGAGGGGTATCGCATGATGGACGAGCGCGAGGCGATCAAGGTGTTAGTGAAGCCGCACGGCGACGCATAATCGTCTTGTAACTCTCGGATCGACACGATCCGGGTCTTCGAAGCCCCAGTCGCTCGGCCGTACGGAACCGCTCTTGCCGTGATCGACTCCGTGACCGAGACCGCCTCGCGGCTGCCCCTTCGAGTCCCGCCCCGCACGGCACCTCACGCCTCCCCAGTCTCGTGGCGCGCGCCACGTCACCGCAGGTCCGTCTTTCCTACTCTGAGACCCCAGAGAAACCCTGTATCGACGAAACTTTTAGAAGTCACCAACTCTTGTCAATAGTTGCCATGTGCCATCATTACGACGAGGCGCGCACGTGGACGGAAATCGAGGCGCGCCACCGGCCCGACGAGGCGGACGAACGCGACGACGAGATCCCCG
>PXST01000018.1:4521-26193 GCA_003023405.1 Halobacteriales archaeon SW_8_68_21 | reverse complement strand
CCGATCGCGGTCGTCGTCGAGTAGTCAGCGCCGATTCCGCGGCCCATCCCGAAGCTCACGAAGAACATCACGACGAAGTAGATGGTCAGCGGAACCGCGATCAGCAGGACGTCGCTCGGCTGCGCGACGATGCGTTCGCCCTGCATCGCGAACATCACGATCACGGTGAACAGCAACGCGATCAGGGTGAGCGGACTAATCGTCGGCTCGAACGTCTCCTCGTACCACTCGACGCCTTTCGCGCGCGTACCGACGAACCGCGAGGCGATACCCGCGGCGAAGGGGACCCCGAGGAAGATAACGATTGCCTGGAACACCTGCCGCGGGCTGATCCCGAACTCGGAGATGCCGGCGACCAGCGACTCCATGCCGAGCAGCGGCGGAATAAACAGCGCGAAAAACCAGATGTACACGCCGTAAGTGAGGATCTGGAAGACGCTGTTGAACGCGACGAGGCCCGCGGCGTACTCGTTGGAGCCCTCGGCGAGCTCGTTCCAGACGAGCACCATCGCAATACAGCGGGCCATCCCGATGAACACCAGTCCGAGGAAGAACTCGGGGCGGGCTGGGAGTCCGGGAACGAGTCCGCTGAAGAACACGATCGCCAGTCCGAACATGAGGGTCGGCCCGATGAGCCAGTTCTGGACGAGGCTCAGTCCGAGCACCTTCACGTTCCTGAAGACGGCGGGGAGCTGTCCGTAGTTGACCTTCGCCAGCGGCGGGTACATCATCAACACCAGTCCGATCTCGACGAGGTGGAGGTCCTGGATCGGGCCGGTGACCGACGGTGCGACGTAGCCGAGGCCGATCCCGATCGCCATCGCGCCGAAGATCCAGACGGTGAGGTACTTGTCGAGGAAGTCCATCGACCGCGGATCCCCGCAGGCCTCGCAGTCGCAGTTCGGCCCGTGCTCGTGAACGGCGTCGCTCACGATGGCCTCATCTCCGGGACGGCGGTCGCTGGACTGGAGCGTCGATACGCCGGGTTCGAGCGTGTCTCGTGTGTCATGGCTCTCGAGATGGCATCCGGTCGTTTCACTCGTCAGCCGCGATCACGTCGAGTTGGACGTCTGCGCCGCCCGGAAGCGAGCAGACGCCGACGACGCTCCGCGGCGGGAGATCCACGTCGTCGAACCGCGACGCGTAGACGTGGTCGACCGCGTCGGCGGCCTCCGGGTCGGTAAGCTGGATCTCGAGTTTCATCACGTCGCCGAACGTGGCGTTCCGCCGGTCCACGAGCGCCGCTTCGAGGTTGTCTAACGCCGTCGAGAGTTGCTCTTCGATTGAACGATCACTCAGTACCTCCCCGTCGACCTCCGGGAGGATCCCCTCGAAGAAGATCAGGTCCGACGTGCCCGTTCGCTTCCCGAACGCACCCGTTCCTCCGGGGCCCTCGCGCTGACGCCTGCTCTCCTCGCTCAGCGTCGAATCGACGTTCATCGCGACGTCTCGGTCCGGGCCGGAGTCGTGTTCAGGGGTCTGTTGGCTCACAATGAATGAACAGATGCTCAAGTATTAAAATCCGTCGAACTACGGGAATTGACTCCCGAGTCGCTCCGCTTCGGTAAACCGAGCCGGAGGACTCTCGGTTCGGAAACGGACGGCGGTCGAGGGAGCGGTCGACGAGTTGCGACCAGCCGCCGAACGCGCCGGCCCGCGGACGAGCTGACGCTCCCGGCATGATCCACGACGCGGAGGGATCCCACACGGGACCGACGCTCTCTATCCCCGAGATCGACTTCGCTCGGCTCGACACGGTCGAGCGAGCCGTCGATATTCGGTGTGCGGCGGGCGACCGGTGGACGGCCGACTGGCGCGGAACGCCCGTCTCGGCCGTCGTCCCCGTGTCGCTCTCGTGGGACGAGAACCCGGAGGAACTGGAGGCGCTGGGGATCGGCGAGCGCGAGGACGGGAGGACCGCCGAATGACGTAACCTCGTATCGAGTCGTCTCGTTTCGACCCGTCCGATATTCCGAGTCCGAGCACCGATTCAGTAGTTTTCTCCTGTGTTCGGACTGATTCGAGAAGTTCAAGACATATGATTTGTCTCTCAATCGACCGGAAGTGATAAGTTAAATCGAGATATACCGATATACATGTCGATACTCGACCGACTCTTTGGGACCGACTCAGACGACGAGAGCTGTTGTAACGTTCAGATAGAGGAGATAGACGCCGAAGGCGACGAAAAATCGGCGTCGGAGCGGACGACGGACGAATAGCAAAAAATCGAGAATGCCCAATCAACCGAATATCTCGTCCGACGCAGACTCCGAATCCGCGAGCGGGACGCTCAGGCGCATCGAGGGAGACGCGTGCTGTGACGGGCCGTTCCCCGCGACCCGCCGGGTCGAGGAGACGGCCCTCGACGCGGAGCTGTCGTCGTTCAAGGCGCTGGCCAACGCGAAGCGGCTGAAAATCGTCCACGCGCTCCGGGAGGGCGAACTCTGCGCCTGCGAGCTGGAGACCGTGTTGGACGCGCCGCAGTCGACGGTCGCCTCGCACCTCCGGAAGCTCCGTGACGCGGGGGTCGTCAACACGCGCAAGGAAGGAAAGTGGACGTACTACCGGATCGCGGACACGGCGAGCCTCCAGCTGCTCGACCTGGCCGCCGCGCTGGGTGAGGACCGATGATCCCGCCGGGCACCGAAGCAGCGCTCGCCGATTCGTGGGACTACTTCGTTCACCTCGCCGTGGTCCTTACGCCGCTTTTCATCGGCGCGTCGTTCCTCGTCGGGCTCGCACAGGAGTACCTCCCGCCCGAGCGCGTCGAGGAGATGCTCCGGGCGCGTGATCACGGGAGCGGGAACGTCCTCGCGGCGGGACTCGGCGCGGTCACCCCGTTCTGTTCGTGTTCGACCGTCCCCGTGTTGGCCGGCCTGCTGGGTGCGGGCGCGCCGACGGGGATGGCCTTCTCGTTCCTGCTCGCGTCGCCGATCGTCAACTGGATCGCCGTGTTCCTACTCTTCGGCCTGTTCGGGACCGGCGTGACGGTCGCGTACGTGACGACCACCCTGCTCGCGGCGATCGTCGCGGGACTGGCCGTCGGGACGCTCGACCTCGACGAGTACGTCAAAGACGTCCGGATCACGGCGGGGGGCCGCGAGATCGCGACGGACGGCGGCACACCCGCCTCCGACGCCTCAAAGGCGGCCGATGCTGAGTCCGGCTGTAGCGAGTGCGGGACGACCGCGACGAATCGGACCCACAGGGAACGCGTGACCGCGGCCGGGAGGGGTGCGCTCTCCTTCTTCCGCGACACGCTCCCGTACATTGCCGTCGGGATCGCGATCGGGGCGCTGATCCACGGGGCGGTGCCCGCGGAGTCCCTCCAGCGGATCGCCGGACCGGGGAACCCGCTCGCGACGCCGATCGCCGCGATCGCCGGCGCGCCGATCTACGTGAGTCTCAGCGGCATGTTACCGATCGCGCACTCGCTCACCGAGGCGGGGATCCCGATCGGGACGGTGATCGCGTTCGTCATCGGCGGCGCGGGGATCAGCATCCCGAACCTAATCTTGTTGAACAAGCTGTTCGAGCGGCGGCTGCTCGCGATCTACGCGACGACGGTCGTGACGATCGGTATCACGGTCGGCGTACTCTTCAACCCCGTCTTCGCCGGCCTGCTCTGAGACGACGAGCGCCCGTCTCTACAGCGATCGCGAGCCGTCGAGCGCGACGAGGACGGCGTTCGCGCGCGGCGTGGCACAGTACATTCGCCACTTCCCCTCCTTCCGACGCGTGACGAGGCCGGCGTCGGTGAGCTTCGAGAGGGCGTGGCTGATCGCGCTGTCACTCACGTCCAGCAGCGGCGAGAGCTCACAGACGCACAGCTCGTCGTCCTCGGCCGCGTGGAGCATGCGGACGATCTTGTACCGCGTCTCGTTCGCGAGCGCCGACAGCAGATCGACGTCGGTCTCCAAGTCCGACCCGCCGACGCTCTCGTTCAGTTCCTCGAGCTCCGCAAGCCGCTTAGAGAGGTCTTCGTCCGTACAGGAGCCACACTCGTCCACGACGTACCGCTGGAGCCGATCGGTCGATGACATACGGTACAATTGAATTGATACGAGATTAAGCGTTGCGAATAGTGTCCCGACGACCGGACCGCCAACAGAAACGATATAGAACGCCTTCAGTCATTATATCGTATACGTGTCGTACGTATGCGGTCGATGATCGCCGAAAAGGCATCAAATACACCGTCGGTTGCGTCTGTCGTCGCGACCGACGCGGAGGTATATGACCGAAGGACTTATATTTGTATGAGAGATTATTCAAACGAACCGTTTACAGTGGGCGCACCACCGGCGCGTCTCGCTGTGAACGACGGCTCAGACGACAACGGATCCGACTCCACCATGACCAAACTCACCCTGTACGAAGAAGCGATGTGTTGCTCCACGGGCGTCTGCGGTCCCGACCCCGACGAGGAGCTCGTCGAGGTCAGCGCCGCGCTCGACCAGCTCGAGGACGCGTTCGACGACCTCGAAGTCAGCCGGGCGAACATACAACACGACATCGACCAGTTCCTCGAAACCCAGCGGATCTACGACCGCGTCCAGGAGGACGGCCCGTCGATCCTCCCGATCACGGTCGTCGACGACGAGGTCGTCGCCGAGGGGGAGTACCTCTCGTACGACGAACTGACCGCCGCCATCGGTGAGACCGCTACTGCGCAGGAGGCCTAACGGATGGCACAGACTCAGGAGTCTGTGACGAGCGCGCGGGAGACAGTGGAACCGAGCGGCGAGGAGACCGAGTTCGTCTTCTTCAGCGGGAAAGGCGGCGTCGGCAAGAGCACGGTGAGCTGTGCGACCGCGACGTGGCTCGCCGACAACGACTACGAGACGCTCCTCGTCACGACCGACCCCGCGCCGAACCTCTCGGACATCTTCGGCCAGTCGATCGGCCACGAGGTCACCGCGATCGACGGGATCGAGAACCTCTCGGCGATCGAGATCGACCCGGACGCCGCTGCGGAAGAGTACCGCCAAGAGACGATCGAGCCGATGCGCGAACTGCTCGGCGACGAGGAGATCCGGACGGTCGAAGAGCAGCTCAACAGCCCGTGCGTCGAGGAGATCGCCGCCTTCGACAACTTCGTCGACTTCATGGACAGCCCGGCGTACGACATCGTCGTCTTCGACACGGCCCCGACGGGCCACACCATCCGGCTGATGGAGCTTCCCTCCGACTGGAACGCCGAGCTGGAGAAGGGCGGCTCGACCTGTATCGGCCCGGCCGCCTCGATGGAGGAGCGCAAACAGGACTACGAGCGCGCCATCGACACGCTCCAGGACGGCGAGCGCACCTCGTTCGCGTTCGTCGGCAAGCCCGAGGACTCCGCTGTCGACGAGATCGAACGCAGCGCGGGCGACCTCGCCGAGCTCGGCATCGAGTCGCAGCTGTTGATCCTCAACGGCTATCTCCCCGAGTCGGTGTGTGAGGACCCGTTCTTCGAGGGGAAGCGCGCGGACGAACAGGTCGTCATCGAGCGCGCCCGCGAGGAGTTCGACGCCGACGCAACCGCGACGTACCCGCTCCAGCCCGGCGAGATCGCGGGTCTCGACCTGCTCGCCGACGTGGCCGGCGTCCTCTACGACGGCGACGAGGCGACCGTCGACGTCGGCGCGGCGACCGACGCGGACGCCGACGGCGCGGTCGACTTCGATTCGATGGCGGACACCGACGCGGTCGTCGACCAACTGACGCCCGGCGAGGAGACGGAGTACCTGTTTTTCACCGGGAAGGGGGGCGTCGGCAAGAGCACGGTCGCCGCGACGGCGGCGACGAAGCTCGCCGAGGCGGGCCACGAGACGCTCGTCGTCACGACCGACCCGGCCGCACACTTGGAGGACATCTTTGGCGAACCCGTGGGCCACGAGCCGACCTCGGTCGGGCAGGCCAACCTTGACGCGGCGCGGATCGACCAGGAGAAGGCGCTCGCCGAGTACCGCGAGCAGGTTCTCGACCACGTCACAGAGATGTACGAGGAGAAGGATGACACCGAGATCGACGTCGACGCCGCGGTCGCGAACATCGAAGAGGAACTGGAATCGCCCTGCGCCGAGGAGATGGCCGCCTTAGAGAAGTTCGTGAGCTACTTCCACGAGGACGGCTACGATATCGTCGTCTTCGACACGGCCCCGACGGGCCACACCCTCCGGCTGCTCGAACTCCCCTCCGACTGGAAGGGGTTCATGGACCTCGGCTCGCTGACGAAGGGAGCTGCGCCCGCGAAGGGCGACCAGTACGACGAGGTCATCGAGACGATGAAAGACCCCGAGCGGAGCACCTTCGCGTTCGTGATGTATCCCGAGTACACGCCGATGATGGAGGCGTACCGCGCGGCCGCCGACCTGAACGATCAGGTCGGCATCGAGACCTCGCTGGTCGTCGCTAACTACCTCCTCCCCGAGGAGTACGGCGACAACGCCTTCTTCGCGAACCGACGCGCGCAACAGGCGCAGTACCTCGGCGAGATCCGCGACCGCTTCGACGCGCCGCTCATGCTCGCGCCGCTCCGACGCGACGAGCCGGTCGGGCTCGACGAGCTGAGCGCCTTCGGCGAGGCGGTCACCGGGCTGGCAGACATCCCCGAGGCGGACGCCCCGGAGGTGACTCCCTCGTGAGCGACGCGCAGGGTCCGGACGACGCGACGGAGCGCGTCGCGGACGCGGACGAGACCGTGGAAGAAAACGTCGAGGCGGCGCTCCGCGAGTTCCTCGACATCCTCGGCGAGTCGGAGACGTACCGGCGGTTCGTCGCGGCCGACGAGGCGCTCCAAGCGGACGACGACGCGATGGCGCTGCTGCGCGAGTACCAGCAAAAGCAACGGCAGCTACGACGCGGCGGCTTCGACGAGTCCGTGATGGAAGAGCTGAAAGGACTCCAGTCGGAGCTGTCGGCCAACGAGACGATCCAGCGGCAGCAGGCCGCACAGGCCGACATGGTTGAGCTTCTCCGGCGGACGAACGACATCATCAGCGAGGAGATCGACGAGGAGTTCGCGCGGTCCACCGGAGGTGGGTGCTGTTGAGCGCCTCCGAATCCAGTTCCGACGCGGACGGGGCTACCGACGAGGCGGTCGTCGCGGTCGCCGAGAGGCTTGGCGAGGAACTCGCCGCCGCGAAGGCGGAGTCGTCGGAGTTCGCGTTCACGACGATGCTGACGCAGTGTAACGAGGCGATCGGCGACGAGACGGGGATCGACTACGGCGACGTCTGCGGCGACGACGACGGCTGCTGTTAGCGGAATCCGCCGAATGCGGACTCAGTCGTCCGCGGCGGCGGGAGCGGTCGACATCTCCGCCGGCGGCTCGGCCCGCTCGGACGCCGACAGCGGCGTCCACTCCAGTTCCGCCTCGTAGTGGAAGGCGCGGTGGTTCCGGGTCGGGTCGACGACCGTCAGGGAGAGCCAGTCGTTGTCCAGCAGTCCGGCCACCGCCTCGTTGTCAGCCAATATCTCGGTGACGCGGTCGACCGGCGCGTGAACGACCGTCGACAGGCGGAGCGGCTGGTGGTACGGCTCGTCGGCTGCGGCCATGACCGACTGGAGCGGCAGCCCGGTCATCAGGTCGCCGCCGTTGCCCTGATAAACGCCGACGTTCCCGACTGGGTTGTGGGTCACCTTCGAGCCGCTGCCGTACGCCGCGTTGTCGACCGTCGAGAAGTAGTACTGCGCGTTGATCCACTGGGTGACGACCATCGGGCCGGCGAGGATCGCTTCGAGCGCGTCGCCGTCGGCGTCGGTCGTCCAGTCGTACGAGTGGAGAAAGGCGCGCCCGTCGAGGTCGAGGCCGCTCGTCAGTTCCCGGGGACCAACGACGAACCCAGCGTTGCCGGCCAACCCCCACTCCGGGCGCGTCTCGGCCCAGTCGCCGGCGCGGCGCTCCGTCTCCTCGACGCCCACCGAACCCTCGGGGGTGCGCTCGGCGGTCGCGGTCTCGCGCGCGGTTTCGAGGTTCGCGCGCAGCCGAGCGAGGTCGTCTGCGTGCGAGTCGGGCACGTCGCCGTCGTACAGCTCGATCTCGTCGGTCGTCGTGTTGTGTTCGGCCGCGAGAAAGGCGGTGTCGTCCGGCGCGTCGTGGCCCCGCTCGCGCAGGCCGTCCTTGACCTCGGGATCGTTACAGATCGCGGCGAGCGCGCGGGCGTTCGGCCCGCCGGGGTTGCCGGCGCAGGCACCGCAGTCGAGGCTCGATCCGTAGGGGTTGTTCGCCGTCTCCGACGCGTGGCCGGTGAAGACGACGAGTCGACCGAACGTCTCCCAGCCCATCAGCTCGAAGGCGGTCGCGGCGTACTCGACTCGCTCCTCGTGAGTCAGCCCGACCGGAAGCCCCTCCTCGGAGCGTTCGTGGCGGTGAACGCCCGGTTCGCAGAACTCGTGGTCGTCGGGAACCGAGCCGGCGGTCGCGTCGAGCAGGTCGGACACCCGGCCGGGAACGAGCGTACGGGCCGCGAGCGCGACCCCGTACCCGCTCCCCGCGCCCTCGACGAAGCTGAACGCGGTGGCCGGATTGGACTTCAGCGTCTCGATCACCTCGGCGGCGGCATCGCGGAGGTCCGCCCAGCGGTCGCGGACGGCTCGCGCGTCGTCGTCGGTCGGGACCTCGGAGACGCGGTGTTGCGCGTCGACGATGGGGGGACAGGCGTCGACCGACACCTCCGAGCCGTACCCTCGGTACTCCATCGGCACCCCGAAGAAGCCGGCGTACCCGTGGGTCTCGTAGTTGCCGGTCGCCTCGACGTGCCGCCGGATGATCTCAGAGCGCGTGTCGATACAGAACACCAGCTGCGCGGCCGGCCGCTCGTCGGCGCTCTCGTCGTCCGTCTCTGCGCGTGCCTCGCTCTCGGCCGCGACCCGGTCGACGAGCTCGCCGCGGTAGCTCGCCTCCCACGCGCTCAGGAACGCGTCAGCCAGCTCGTCCGCCGCCGTAGGACCCGCGTCGTCCGCGTCGGAAACGTCGGCGACATCGACGTCAAAGGCGTCGAGCAGCGCGAGCCGGACGGCGACGTAGCCTTCGAGCGTGACCGGGTGCGCGGACTGCCACGCCCCGCCCTCGTCGACGCGGCGCTTGATCAGCCCGGCCCAGCCGGGGAGCGCGGCGAACTGCGCCTCGAAGACGACGCTCCACTGCCTCTCGGGGCACGGCTCCAGCACGGACTCGATCGCCGCTGTCGGCGACGCCGGGAGGTCGGTCGCGACGCCCTCCGGGATCCGATCGTCGTGCGCGGCCACCGACCGGAACGCGTCGTAGAACCCGTCCTTCCGGTTCGGCATCGACCAGTCGGCCTGCCCCTCGTCGAGGAACGCCGACAGCCACTTCGTCAGCACGCGGTCGGCCCGCTCGACGTCCGAGCACTCGGTTTCGGCGGCGGCCTGACATCCGGCCGCGTCGGTGGTCGAGTCTCTCCCCGCCTCGCCGGCCTCCATCCGCTCCAGCAGGGTCTCGGGGTCGCTCTCGTACCCGCGCTTGGACAGTTCCGCGTCGAGCAGCTTGCGGTCTATCCGGCCGTCGTCGAGGGCCGCGCGGAACGTCTCCGTGCTCGGATACCCGCGACCACCGAGGCGGTCGGCCGCCCGCGGCACGGCCTCGGCGAACGACTCGTCCTCGAAGCCGGAAAGCGGGTTGGCCGTCACGAACGAGTGGATCGGCCAGACTGACCCGACCGTCTCCGCGGCTTCTTCGATGCCGTCTTCGACGGCGCGTTCAGTGCTCATCGTACTCCTCCGTGTCGGTCAACAGCGTCTCGGACGCGGGTTGCCCCGCGTTCAGCAGCGCGACGTAGAGGCGCTCGCTTCGCTCGTGGACGCCGGTCTCGATCGCGACGTACGCCGCGAGGAACGCGGCGGCGACCAGCGCGTGGAGCGCGGTCAGTTCGGTCGGCGCGGAGACCATCGGCAGCCCGTAAAGGACGCCCGAGACGGCCTCGTAAACGAGCGCGTAGCCCGCGATGGCGGGCAGGAAGACCAGCGGGATCGCACCGTACCGGGCCGCTGGCGACAGCGCGGTCTGCCGGAGGGCGCTCTGGGCCGCATGGAGCGTCGTGAGCGCGACGAGCCCCGAGAGCAACAGTCCGCTGTCGAGGCTCGTTCCCTTTCCGGTGAGTACCGCGAAGGTCGCGCCGCCGGCCAGCCCGGTCGCCAGCACGACGAGCGCGCCCACGGCGCTCGTCCGACCCGATTCCGCTTCGGTCGGACCCGCGTGTTCGACCTCCTCGCCCGCGCTGAGGAAGTGGTACGCCTTATAAAAGCCGTGGACGATGAGATGCGTGATCGCGGCCCCGAAGAAGCCGAGGCCCGCCTGCATGATCATAAAGCCCATCTGTCCGACCGTCGAGCAGCCCAGTTCGCCTTTCACGTCCGATTGGACCGTTTTGAGCAGCTTTCCGAGCAGGGCGCTCGTCGCCCCCACGGCCACGATCCCGAGCATGAGCGCGGCCTCGACGGTCACGACCGGGGCGAAGCGGGCCAGCAGGATGCCGCCCGCGTTGACGAACCCGGCGTGCATCAGCGCTGAAGCGGGCGTCGGCGCGGTCATCGAGGAGAGCAGCCAGCCGTGGAACGGGACCAGCGCCGACTGGATCATCGCCGCGAGGACGAGCGCGGCCGCGGCGACGAACCACGCCGGCCCGCCGAGCGCGTCGGCGTTCGCGGCGACGCCGGAGACCGTCGTCGCGCCCGTCGCCCACCACAGCGCCGTCACGGCCACGCCGAGGAGCGCGCTGCTCGCGAGGAAGTACGTTCGCGCGACGCTCCCGGCGGCGCGTGCCTGCCGCCAGCCGTCGACGATACCGACGAGCCGCGCCATCAGCAGCCCCATCGCCAGCCAGCAGAGCCAGAACAGCGCGACGTGGTCGGCCGCGGCGAGCGCCATCACGGCGAGCGTGAACGAGAAGACGGCGACGAAGAACCCCGTCTCGTGGGCATTCCCGGCCATGTAGCGGCGCGAGTAGCTGTGGACGATCCCGCTGAAGAACGTGACGACCACCCACAACAGGACGGTCAGCCCGTCGACGGCGACCGCGCCCGAGACCTCCCACGTGCCGCCGAGTCGGACTCGGCCGACGAGCGCGGCGACGCTCGCGGCGAACAGCGACCACGCGAGCAACGTCAATACGGCGGGAACGGACGACGACTCGTCCGTCTCGCCGAGCGCTCCGATCGTCGGCTTCGAACTGTGTCCTGACATCGTTCGGCTCGTCGCACGACCCGTTTCGGACCCCGCCCGACCCCGAGATCCGGTTTCGGTCGTCTCTACACCACTTTGAGAACGCAACGTGTATTAAATCTACTCATATTCACAATTCGTTCGTTTATATGGTATTATAGAACGTTATGTTTACTGCTTGCCGCGTCCGCGCCTGCCGACCGCCTCACCGGCCGGCGTCGTTACTCAGGAAACCATATCGGCTCCGAGCGCGGAGTGGTGGTATGGAGACGATCACTGGGACCGTCCTCGCCGGAGCCTCCCTCGAACCCGTCCGGGGGCGCGTCGTCGTCGAGGACGGTCGGATCGAGGCCGTCGAGGAGACGGACACCGAGTCGACGGACGTCGTGATACCAGCGTTCGTCAACGCGCACACCCACCTCGGGGACTCCGTGGCGAAGGAGGCGGCGGTCGGTCTCTCGCTCGACGAGGCCGTCGCGCCGCCGGACAGCCTGAAGCACCGACGGCTCGCGGCCGCCGACCGCGCGGAACTGGTATCGGCGATGCGGCGGACGCTCCGGTTCATGCGGCGGACCGGGACCGTCTCGTGTCTCGACTTCCGCGAGTCGGGCGTCGACGGGGCGCGAGCGCTCCGCGAGGCGGGGGCGGACGCCGACGTCGACCCGTTCGTCTTCGGGAGCGGCGACGCGTCCGTGCTGGACGTCGCCGACGGCTACGGTGCCTCCGGCGCGAACGACGACGCGTTCGCCGCGGAGCGCGCCGCCTGCGAGGAGCGCGGCCGCCCCTTCGCGATCCACGCCGGCGAGCCAGACGCGACCGACATCCACCCGGCGCTCGATCTGGACCCGGACCTCCTCGTCCACATGGTCCACGCCGAGCGCGACCACCTCGGACGGGTGGCGGACCAGTCCGTCCCGGTCGCGGTGTGTCCGCGGGCGAACGCCGTCCTCGAGGTCGGCACGCCGCCGGTGCGCGAACTGCTCGACCACACGACGGTCGCGCTCGGCACGGACAACGTCATGTTGAACCCGCCGTCGATGTTCCGGGAGATGGCGTTCACGGCGAAGCGGTTCGACGTGAGCGCCCGCGAGGTGCTGCGGATGGCTACCGCCGCCGGAGCCGAGATCGCCGACCTCGACTGCGGCGTCATCGCCCCCGGTCGGCGGGCGGCGCTCGTCGTCCTCGATGGCGACTCGGACAACCTGTCCGGCTCGGTCGATCCGGTCCGCGCGGTCGTCCGACGCGCGACCCCGCTCGACGTCGAGCGCGTCGTGGGGTAGCCGTCCTCGCCCCGGTCGTCCGCGTCGTGGGATAGCCGTCCCCGCTCCGGTCGTCCGCGTCGTGGGGTAGCCGTCCCCGCTCCGGTCGTCCGCGCCGTGGGTTAGCCGTCCTCGCTCCGGTCGTCCGCGTCGTCTCGTCCGGCGTCGAACCTGCTGAACGGGGTCGTCTCGTGGGTCCGCACGAGGACCTCGTCGGCGACGGTGACGCCCATGTCGAGGAGTTCCTGCGCCACGGGCGTGATGTCGCTGTCCGACTCGCCGACGACCGTCACGAGGAGGTTCTCCTCGCCGGTCACCAGCTCCTGGACCGACACGACGCCGTCGATGTCGAGGATCTCCGGGATCCGCTCGCCGCGCTCGGGGATCAACGCGGTGCAGTAGAGCAGCATCCGGAGCGGATACCCCGACCGCTGGTAGTTGACGCTGGCGCTGTACCCCTTGATCACGCCGTCGGATTCGAGGCGTCCGATGCGCTTGCGGACGGTGCTGTCGGAGGTCCCGGTCCGCTCCGCGACATCCCCGGACGACGTGTTCCGGGCGTCCGCCTGAAGCGCGTACAGGATCGCCCTGTCGACATCGTCGATCGCCTCGTTGCCCATGGTCTTGGATAGACGCCTGCCGTCTTTATATGTTGCCGGGCCGCCCCTCCGCTCCCGTCGTCGACGCTTCTGCTCCGCTCTCGTCGTCGACGCTTCCGTTCCGCTCCCGTCGTCGACGCTTCCGTTCCGCTCCCGTCGTCGACGCTCCCGCTCCGATCCCGACGCCTACATACGATCCCCGCCAGTGGGTCGGATATGGCACCCTACACCGTGGAGATCGACGTGCGGTTCCGCGACATCGACGCGCTGGGCCACGTAAACAACGCCGTCTACGCGACGTACATCGAGCAGGCGCGGACGCGCTACTTCCGCGACGTCCTCGACGTCGACATCTCTCAGTCCTCGAACGTGCTGGCATCGATCTCGATCGACTTTCGCCGCCCCGTCGAACTGTCCGACGACCGGGTCACCGTCACCGTCGATCTGGCCGACTTGGGCCGGTCGAGCGCGACGATGACACACGAGGTCCGGGTCGGCGATGCCGTCGCCGCGGAGGCCGAGGCGACGATCGTCTCGCTGGATCCCGACACCGGGGAGCCGACACCGATTTCGGAGGATCTCCGGGCCGGGATGGAGTCGTACCACGACCTCTGAGCCAGTATCTCCGAGGGTCCGCGACCTCCGCGGCGACGCCTCGGAGTCCGCCGCCCGGACGACCGCGACGCACACCTTCTTGACGCCGCGCACGAATCGATCGGTATGAGCGTTCGACTGTACGCCCTCGACGGGTGTCCGTTCTGCGAGAAGGCGGCAGACGCGCTGGACGACGCCGGCGTCGACTACGAGACCGAGTGGGTCGAGGCGCTCCACTCGGAGCGGAACGAGGTCAAGCGGGTCAGCGGCCAGCGCGGCGTCCCCGTCCTCGTCGACGACGAGCGCGGCGTGACGATGGCAGAGAGCGCGAACGTCGTCGAATACGTCGAGAGGACCCTCGCATGAGCATCTACACCGGCCGCGGCGACGAGGGGGAGACCGACCTCCGGGACATGAGCCGGGTGTCGAAGTCGAGCCACCGCATCGAGGCGTACGGCTCCGTCGACGAGGCGAACGCGCTGCTCGGGACGATTCGACCGACCGGTCACGACGACGTGGACGACCTGCTTGAGACGGTCCAGAACCACCTCCACGTCGTTCAGGCCGACCTCGCGAGCCCCGACCCCGACCCGGACGACCCGCAGGTCGAAAGCGCGCACACCGAACAGCTGGAGGACCGCATCGACGCGTTCGACGAGGAGCTTGAGCCGCTGCGCTCGTTCATCCTCCCGGGCGGCGGCGAGGCCGGGGGGGGGCTCCACCACGCGCGCGCCGTGGTGCGGCGGGCGGAGCGCCGCGTCGTCGACCTCGCGCGCTCGGAGCCGATAAACGAGGCGGTCGTCACCTACCTCAACCGGCTCTCGGACCTCCTTTTCACCCTCGGACGCCTCGTCAACGCGCGCGACGGCGAGCCTGAGGAGTCGCCCTCGTACTGAGTCGCTCCGTCGCACTACCCCCCGAGCGCGCGACTTTTCACCCTCCCGCGCGAAGTGCGGGTATGACGCTCGACAGCTACGCGACGGCGGTCGCCGACCTCGACCCCGCCCCCGGCGAGGTCGAGACGGCGGAGCTCGTCGTCACCGACGACGCGCTCGTGAAGGCGTTCGTCCTCGGCCCGGACGCGGCCGTTGACCCCCACGAACACGCGGACGCCACGAACGTGTTCCACGTGATCGAGGGCGAACCGACCGTGGTCCGCGACGGCGACGAGGAGACGCTCGCGGCCCCGGCGGTGGTGGCAAACGAGCGCGGCGCGGTCCACGGCGCGCGAAACGACACGACCGACCGGGCCGTCCTCACGGCCACCCTCGCCCCGCTCGACTGATGGACGGAGAGATCGACCCCGAAGAGCTGTCGGCGCTGCTGTCTGAGCGCGCCGACGGCTCCGCCGACGAGACGCTCCGAATCGTCGACATCCGCGACCAGCGCGCGTTCGACTGCGGCCACCTCCCCGACAGCGAGTGTATCCCGTTCCCGGAGCTGACGAGCCGGGTCGCGGAGCTCGAAGGGGCCGACCGGATCGTCACGGTCTGTCCCCACGGCGTCGCGAGCCGGCAGGCGGCCCAGCTGATCGGAAGCTACGAGGGGACCCAGAACGCGCGCGTCGAGAGCCTCCGCGGCGGCGTCGAGGCGTGGGAGCGGGAGGTCGGGGAACCCACGGCGACGGACGCGCCGGACGACGAGTCCGACGCCGACGAGGGTCCCGAGTCGCCGTTCTGACGCGTCGCCGTCCGCCTCGCGCGCCTACAGCGCGCGGAGGCGGACCCGCCAGAAGTCGCGGAACGCGTCGTCGAGCGCCGCCTCCGGCTCGCCGGTCGCGTCCGAGACGTCGGTGCGGTCGGCGCAGTCGCGCACGCGGCCGAGGACGCTCCGCTCGCCCACGGCGATCACGCGGTCGACGTCCCCCGCATCCGCGGCCTCGGCGAGGGTTTCGTTCGCGCGGTCGAGGTGGTCGTCGATCTGCCCGTCCCGGCGGCGCTCGAAGCGCCCCTGCGAGAACCCGCCCTTCGAGTGACCCTCCTTCACGTCGGAGGTGAACCCCTCGAACTCGACCCGCTCTGTCCCCTCGTAGACGCCGACCGCGAAGGTATCGGAGCGGACTAAGGCGAACGCGAACCGGCCGGTCGGGCGGAACCACGCGTCGTCGAGCCGGAACTCGTCGTCCCACCGGTCGAACGGTGCCGGCTCGATCGGTGGGGTCAACGCCGCGCTCACCGCGTCGGTGTCGTCGGCGAGGACGACTGCGGGGGCCGCCCGCCGGACGAGCGCCGCGCGGTCGCCGAACCAGTCCGCGACGGTCGCGGGGACCGCGTCGCTGTCGGGGACGAACGCGGTGAGAAGCCCCTCCGGGTCGTCGCTCTCGACGGCTCGAAACCGGTCGAGCACGTCCGCTACTCTCGTGCCGCTCATGTCGCTCACGCGCCGGAATTCCACAGATTCCTCCGTCCCCTCGGCGCGGTCAAGGCGCTCTTTCAACGATTCGATCCGGTGTTCGAGTTCGTTGACGCGCTTCTCGGCGCGCTGGCGGTCCGCGACCGCGTCGGACCGGCGCTCCTCCTCGGCCTCGGCGCGGCGTCCGAGGTGGCGCTTTTCCTCCTCTAACTCCTCGATGTGCTCTTTCAGCTCGGCGCGCCCGAGCAGCCTGTCGATCATACTCGAACCGCGCTCCCCGGCGACCTAAAAGGTGCGTCTGCGACGGCGACGACGTGGGAGATATCGCTTATAAATGGGCGGCGTGCGGTGGCGCGCGCCTGCGAGTGGCCGCCATTGGCGGCCGCGAAACAGCGCCGCGCGAGGGAGTCGACCGGTCGGAGCGAAGCGGAGATCGGTCGACGAGGCTGGGGAGGCGTGAGGCTGCGGTTGCGGTGCTGGGCGGGACTCGAAGGGGCAGCCGGGAGGACGAAGCACGACGACGCAAGCACCGCAACGAGGGAGCGTGAGCGACCGAGTGAGGAGCGCAGCGAGTCGCGCGAGTCCTCCCGGCTGGGGCTTCGGCAGTCGTGTCCACAGCAGCAACTGTGTCGCAGCGAGCGGCCGGGGCTTCGGCGGTCTTTATCGCCGACCCGCCGTCACCGACCGATATATGTGTGGCTAAAGCGCCGGAGATGGCCGCGATACCGCCGCAAAAAACAGGATCACCACCCAAGTACTACGCGTTCACGTGCGGCTCCCACCCCTCCCAGCGCAGGAGCGTCTCGGCGCGGTCCGCGTCCGCCAGCAGCACGTTCTTGTGGCCCGGGAGCGTCTCGTCGGCGAGTTCCTGCGGGATCGCGAGCGTGCCGCTCGCCACGTCGTCGTCGCCGCCGACGTCGAGTCGCTCGACGCCCTCGCCGTCCGCGTACAGCTGCTCGTTGACGTGTTCGTGGTCCGCCCGCCGGATGACGGCGCGCTCGCCGCCGTGGGGTTCCACGTACAGTTCCCCCAGGTAGTAGCCGCTCGAGAATCGCTCGAACATTCTATGCGTGTTATCCTCTGTCATAACCGTATATAAACCTTCCTCGGACGTAGTCGGTCGTGATAATCGGCCAGGAAGCGGGCGTCGTGGAACACGTCACGAAACGTGTGCTCGTTTTTCTCAGGTGACAGACCCGAAAGAACGACTCTTGCTATAAACACCCTTTTATAAACTACTGATCACCACGAACGCCGCCGGCGACTGCCCCTTCGAGTTCCGCCTGGCACAGCGACCGCGCCTCACGCCTCCCCAGCCTCGTCAGTCGGCCTCCGCTTCGCTCCGACCGACTGACTCCCTCGCGCGTACTTCTCGCGGCCGCCTTCGGCGGCACGCTCGAAGGCACGCGCCACCGCACCACAGTTCGGCCGTCGCTCCTCGTACCGAGGAAATCTCGTTTCGGCGTGAGATCCGCTCCGTGACACCACCGGGCGAGAACGCTACCGCGCGATCAGTCGTTTGAGCGCCGCGCGACCTCGTGGCGACCGAACCCGTACCGCAGCCGGTTCGCGAGCCGCCGCGAGAAGCGCCCCTCGTTGCGCGAGTCGAACCGCTCGGCGAGCGCCTGATAAATGAGCGGAACCGGGACCTCCTGTTCGAGCGCCTCCCGAACGGTCCACGTCCCCGTCGACCCGCCCGCGACGCGGTCCGCCACGTCGCCCAGATCCGACCCCTCCTCGCGGAACGCCTCCTCGCACAGTTCGAGGAGCCACGACCGGATCACCGCGCCGTTGTTCCAGGTGCGCGCCACCGACTCCGTGTCGAGGTCGTAGCGCCCGTCGGCGAGCAGTTCGAACCCCTCGCCGTACGCCTGTATCAGCGCGTACTCGACACCGTTGTGGACCATCTTCACGTAGTGGCCCGCGCCCGACTCGCCCATGTGGTCGTGGCCGTCCGGGCCGGTCGCCACCGCGTCGAACACCGACTCCATCGCCTCGTAGGCCCACTCCGGGCCGCCGATCATCAGCGAGAAGCCCGCCTCGGCGCTCGCGGGGCCGCCCGAGGTCCCGCAGTCGAGGTAGGCGGCGTCCGTCTCCTCGGCGCGCCGGGTCGACGCCTCGAAGTGGGAGTTCCCGCCGTCGACGACCACGTCATGTCCGGTGAGATGGGGTTCGAGATCGGAGAGGGTGGCGTCGACCGCGTCGCCCGCGGGGACCATCAGCCAGATCCGCTTGCCGTCTGTCCCCCCGCCGTCCGCTCCGCCCCCGTCCAACCGATCACAGAGGTCCGCGACGGAGTCGGCCGGCTCCGCGCCGTTTTCCGCCGCCGTCGCGGTCGCCTCCGCCGAGAGGTCGAACGCGACCACGTCGTGGCCCGCCTCCATCGACCGGTTCGCGACGATCTGTCCCATCCGTCCGAGTCCGATGACGCCGAGTTCCATGCGCGAGGGGTGGCGACCCTCAGCCGTAGTGGTTCCGGTTCGGCCCCTCTACTCGGTCGCCTCCGACTTTCTCTCGCCGCCTACTCCGCCGCCTCGGCCTCCCGCTCGCCGAGGTGCGCGCGCAGCGCGTCGACATCCTTGTTGCCCGCGCCGGTGTTCAGGAGGACGATGGTGTCGTCTGGCCCGAACTCGCCCGACTCCGCGAGCGCGAACGCCCCGGAGGCGGCGGCGGCACACGTCGCGCCGGTCTCCAGTCCCTCCGCCCGCGCGACCTCGATCGCGGCGTCGAGGATCTCCCGGTCCGTCGTCGCCACCGCCCCGCCGTCCGACTCGCGGATCGCCTCCAGGATGAGATGGCTCGCGCCGGGGTCGGGGATCGCGATCCCGTTACACGCCGTGTCGACCGCCTCGTCGGCGAGCGGCTCGTGGCTGTCCGCGCCCGCCTCGTGGGCGTCGACGACCGGGGCGCACCCGGCGGCCTGTGCCGCGTACATTGGGACCAGCTCGTCGGTCCATCCCAGCTCCCGCGCCTCCCGAGCCGCCTTGTGCATCCCGACGAGTCCGACGCCGCCGCCGGTCGGGTAGACGACCGCGTCCGGCGGGTTCCAGTCGAGCTGCGCGAGCAGCTCCAACGCCATCGTCTTTTTCCCCTCGTGGCGGTACGGGGTGACGAACGTCTTCGTCGAGTACCACTCCGGGTGTTTTTTCATCGCAGCGGCGTACGCCTCCCCCGCGTCGCCGATCTGCGAGTTCCCGTTCACCGGGTCGGTGACCGTCAGGTCAGCGCCGTGGACCTCCGTCATCGCCTTCTGGGTGAACCCCGCCCGCGACGGGAGGAACACGTGCGCGTCCAGATCCGCGCGGGCCGCGTACGCCGCGGCCGCCTGTCCCGCGTTGCCGGCGCTGTTCAGCGCCACCTCCGTCGCGCCGTGTTCGCGCGCGGCCGTCATCGCGGCCGACTGCCCGCGGTCTTTGAACGTCCCCGTGGGGTTCGCGCCCTCGTCTTTCAGGAGGACGCGGCCGACCCCCATCGCGTCCGCCAGCGCCGGGCACTCGACGAGCGGCGTCGCCCCCTCGCCGAGCGACACGGCCGTCTCGGCCGGGAACGGGAGCAGCTCCGCGTACCGCCACATCGACCCGTCGGGACGGAGGTCGAGCGTCTCCGGGGTCAAGTCGATCTGGTCGTAATCGTAGTCGGGATCTAAGATTCCGTCGCAGTCGGGGCAGCGGTGCGTCGCCGTCTCCGCGTCGAACGTCTCCCCGCAGTCGACGCAGGTCAGGCCGATGAACGCGTCTGTCGTCTCCATGGACGCGCGCTCGCGCGCCAATGACTTCGGTGCTGTGGTCCCGGCGGTCCGCCCCAGACTGATCGGTGCTGCGGTCCCGGCGGTCCGCCCCCCGAACCCACGTGCGGGTACTTAGGTTCGAAACGTATGAAGGGGCAGTCGGACGGGGACCGGGTCCGTACGCTCGGGGGAGATGCGTGTACCAGCGACCGTCGGGGGGCCGGTCTGCCGGACGGATCGGGGTGAAGCGATGAGCCGGACCGCGCTGCGGTTTGACCTCCCGACCGGGTCGAGTCGTCGACGGCCGCGCGACCGGCGGCGAGGGGCCGGACCGGCTACTCCCCGTCGAGCGCCTGCCACGAGAGCTGCGGGTCCCGCGCGGCACCGACCTGATCGATCCGGGCGGCGGCAGTCCGGTTCGGGGCCGAGTCGAGCGCCTCGTCGGTGTCGGCGTACGCGAGGTTGAACGCCTCCGCGAGGTCGTCGAGCGACGACTGCCCCTCCATCTCGGTCGGCTCCGTCAGCATCGCCTCCGGCACCATCTCCGGCCACTTCGTCGTCGGCGGGGGGACGCCGAAATCGAGCATGCGCTTCGCGACGTCGGCCGCGTCGCGGTCGCCCGCGGTCGCCGCGAACTCGTGGTGGAACGGGCCGAACGGCACGTCCAGATCGATCCGCTCGGCGAGGTAGTTCGCGTTGAGGACGGCCTTCGCGGCGGCGTCCGACAGGCCCTCGTCGCCGAGGCGGGCGACGTACGCGTACGCCTTGATCAACACGAGCCAGTTGCCGGCGAAGCCGTGGACCTTGCCGATCGTGTGGGCCGGCTCGAAGCGCTCGTACCCGGAGCCCTCGTCGGCCTCGCGGACCCGCGGCGTCGGGAGGAACGGAGCCAGTTCGTCGACGACGCCGACCGGCCCGGCACCCGGGCCGCCGCCGCCGTGCGGGGTCGCGAACGTCTTGTGGACGTTGTAATGCATCACGTCGAACCCCATGTCGCCGGGCCGTCCTCGACCGAGGAGCGCGTTGAGGTTCGCGCCGTCGTAGTAGAGCAGACCGCCGGCGTCGTGGACGATCTCGGCGATCTCGGTGATGTCGCGCTCGAAGAGCCCGACCGTGTTCGGGTTCGTCAACATCAGGGCGGCGGTGTCGTCGCCGACAGCCGCATCCAAGGCCTCCAAGTCGACCCGCCCGTCCTCTCCGGAGGGGAGTTCGACCACGTCGTAGCCGGCGGTCGCGGCGGTCGCGAAGTTCGTCCCGTGCGCCGAGGCCGGGATCACGACCTCCGAGCGGTCGTTGCCGCGGTGTTCGTGGTACGCCTTCGCGACGAGGATCCCCGTCAGCTCGCCAGCCGCGCCCGCGGGCGGCTGAAGCGTGACCGCGTCCATTCCACCGACGTCCGCGAGGACCTCTTGGAGCCGGTACTGAAGCTCCAAGACACCCTGCGCCGAGCGCGCGGAGCGGTCGGGGTGGACGGCGGCGTTCGGGTCGGCGGCGACGTCTTCGGTGAACGTGGGGTTGTACTTCATCGTACAGCTCCCCAGCGGGTACGGTCCCGAGTCGATCGACCAGTTCATCTGCGAGAGGCGGGTGTAGTGGCGCGCTATCTCCGGCTCCGAGGGGTTCGGGAGCGTCAGTTCTTCCCGCGTCAGGTCGTCGGGGAGCGGTGACTCCTCGCGCACGTCGACCGTCTCCTCGCCCTTCTCCGAGAGGAGCGGCTCTCGGACCCCCTCGCCGTCGCGCTCGTAGCTCGCCTGATCGTGGATCATCGGAGCACCCCCTCGAAGGCCGCGACGAGTCCGTCGGTCCGCCCGGCGGTCAGGTCGGTAACACACACCTGAAGCAGGTGGTCGCCGATCGCGTGGACCGCGAACCCCTCGGTCTCCAAGTCCTCGGCGACGGCCGTCGCCGGTTGGTCGACCCGAACCGCGAACTCTCGGAAGTGGTGGCGGTCGTGGACGGGCGCGACCGCAC
>PXST01000018.1:0-4401 GCA_003023405.1 Halobacteriales archaeon SW_8_68_21 | reverse complement strand
CAGGCGAAGATCCCCAGTCCCATCCCGTAGGCGGTCGGCAGGCCGAGCGCGCCGGCTTCGCCGACGACGACGTCAGCGCCGACGGCCGCCGGCGACTCCAGCACCGACAGCGCGACGACATCGGAGCCGAGCGCGAACAGCGCGTCGGTCTCGTCGGCGAGGTCGCCGATTGCGGCGAGCCGCTCCTCGATACAGCCGCGGACGGTCGGACTCTCCGCGTACACCATCACGGCGTCCTCGCCGGCGCGCTCCGCGAGCGCGTCGACATCGGCGGTCCCGTCGGCCATCGGATATTCCTCGACGGTCAGGTCCGCGCCCGCGCAGTAGTTCTCTAAGACGGCCCGCTTCCCCTCGCGGAGCTGTTCGGGGACCAAGACCACGTCGCCCGAGGTCGACCGGATGCGGTCCGCGAGGGTCGCGGCCTCGCCGAGCGCGGTCGCGGCATCGTACATCGAGCAGTTCGCGACGTCGAGCCCGGTCAGCTCCACCAGCATCGACTGGTACTCGAAGAGCGCCTGAAGGAACCCCTGTGAGGCCTCCGGCTGATACTGGGTGTAGCTCGTGAGAAACTCCGCGCGGTCGGAGAGGTGGTCGACGACGCTCGGCACGTAGTGGCCGTAGTGGCCCCGGCCGAGGAACTCCGTGAGGTCGTCGTTGCGGTTCAGAATCCGGGCGCACTCGTCGCGGATCTCGCGTTCGGTGCGCGGCTCGATGCCGAAGTCGCCGTCGAAGGCGACCGCCTCGGGGATGTCGAACAGCGCCTCCTCGTCGTCAGCGCCGATAGCCGCCAGCATCGCCGCGGTCTCCTCGTCCGTGTGGGGTGCGTACGGCGTGCCGTTCGCCCGGCTCATCGGCCCACCCCGACGTGGCCCGCTCGTTCGATTCCATGCCGTCCGTTCGAAAGTGTTGCGTTCATTGTCGGGTCAGACGATCTGGTCGTCGTACTCCTCGGCGTCGAGCAGTCCGTCCGCGCCGCCGCCCTCGGCGGGGGCGACTTCGAGCATCCATCCGTCGCTATACGGGTCCTCGTTGACCAGCTCCGGGCGGTCGAAAAGCGCCTCGTTGACCGCGACGACCTCGCCCGAGACGGGAGCGTACAGGTCCGAGACGGCCTTGATCGACTCGACGACGCCGAACGCCTCACCGGCGTCGACCTCGTCGCCGGCTCCCGGCAGCTCGACGAACACCACATCGCCCAGTTCGTCCTGCGCGAAGTCGGAGACGCCGATCCGGACGGGGTCGCCGCCGGTCGTCGCCCACTCGTGCGATTCCAGGTACCGTCTGTCGTCGGGAACGTCGAAGCTCATTGGTCAGGGTCGTCGCGGCCCGCTCGGGGCTCGGTCCTCGGGAGCGCCGCGCCGCCGGGATCGGCGGCAGATCCGATCTCCCGGCCGGTCGCTGGCGTCGTCCGCGATCGAAAGGCGGTCCGCGACACGTGTGTCTTCCTTCCCACGACGAGGAGATAAAAGGTGTGTTCGCGGCGGTCGAGCCAACGGACGCCGCTCGTGTTCCAGCCGCGGCCCCCGCTCAGGTCCACCGGTCCAGCCCGGTCTGGACCTGTGACTCCGCGATGCGCTCAAACCCGCGCTCCACCTCGTCGCCGGCGACGCCCCACTCGTCGACGACGTACTCCCGGGCGGCCTCGACGTCCGGGTTCACGTCGGCGTCGACCGCGACATCCGTCGCTGGCGGGTCCATGAACAGCTCCCGGATCGCCTCGGCGTTCGGAATCTCGGCGTCGCGGGCGTCGAGGACGCCCCACAGGTCGCCGTGTTCCCCGACCACCTTCACCGCGGTTTTCGGGCCGACCCCGCGGACGCCCTCGTTGAAGTCTGTGCCGCAGAGCATCGCGGCGTCGACGAGCCCCCGTCTGTCGAGTTCGAGGTCCGACAGCGTCGCGGCGAGATCCATCAGCTCCGGGTCACCCTTGCTCGTCAGCTGGCGGAGCGTCGTGGGCGCGCCGAAAAGCAGGGTGTCGTAGTCTTCGCTGCCGGCGTGGTCGACGGTCCCGCTCGCGGCCATGTGCGCGCACTGGGCCTCCCCCTCGGCGGGGGCCTCGACGATCGGCACGTCGAGCAGGCGGAGCAGCTCCCGCGTCGTCTCCTGTATCGCGTCGGTGAGCCGCTGCGTGCGGGCCTCCAGCCGGGCGGCCTCGACCGCGTCGCCGCGCTCCTCGGCCGCGGCCCGGCGCTCTTCCGCCCGCTCGCGCTTCTCGCGCCGCTCGGCGACTTCGTCGGCCTTCAGGTCGGTGACGGCCCCGTCGAACACCATCACCGGGATCAGGTCGTGTTCGAAGAACTTCGGGAGCCCCTGGACCACCCCGATCAGGTTGGCGACCTCGACGCCGTCCGCGGTGGTGTACGCCTCGTCGGCCGTCCACTTGACCGTCGTTGTGAGGTAGCGGTACAGCCAGTTGTGCGCGTCGACGGCGACGACGCTCCCCTCGATCTCCGCGAATGGCACGTCTCGGATCGACGCGAGATCGCGCAGGTCGGCGTTTCCCATTACCCGTCCCTTGTGCGCGCCGGTGTTAAACGCTGACCGTCCGCGGCGACGCGTCCGCCCGCCAGCTCGCGCCGTCGCCCCGTGCCTGCCGACTTCTGGGCGGTTTATATGTCCCACGCGCCTACGTGGGGTAACCGGATGGTCTCCCCGTTCGAGGTGTTGGACGTCGACGAGGACGACGACGACGAGACGGTCGAACGGGCGTACCGCGAGCGCGTGAAACGCGCACATCCCGACCAAGGGGGATCGGTCGAGGAGTTCCAGCTCGTCCGCCAGGCCTACCGAGAGCTGTCCGACCGCGACGGGAACGGAACCGGGAGCGACGACGCCGAACACCTCGCCGACGTCGACCTCACTGAAGACGCCGACGCGCACACGCCCGCGTCGACCCGCGTCGAGTTCCTCGATTACGAGGCCGTCGTCGACTACGGCTGGTCGCTCGACGACGACGAGCTGTTCCGCAAGGCGTCCCACGCCGACCTCGACTCCGACTCTCACGGTCACCTGCTCGTTCACCCCGACGAGAGCCTGCTGGAGGCGGCCGAGCGAAGCGGTTTCGCGTGGCCCTTCTCGTGTCGCGGCGGTGCCTGCGCGAACTGCGCGGTGTACCTCGCCGACGGCAAGCTCTCGCAGCCGACCAACCACATCATGCCCGACGACCTCGCCGAGCGCGGCTTCCGGCTCTCCTGTAACGGCTACCCGCTGACCGACGAGCTGTCGGTCGTGTTCAACGTGAAACAGCGGCCCGAACTGGACGATCTTATCCTCCCGCCCGGTCCGTTCACGCGGCGGTAGCGGAACGAAAAGAGAGCCAACGCGGGGCGGAGCGTATCAGAACGCCTCGGCGACGGCGGCGACGACCGCGTCCTCGACGGCGTCGCGCTCGCCCGAGAGGAACTCGATTTTCCCCTCGCGGACGCCCGCGGTAGCGATGTCGGCCGTCGGGGCGAGTTCGGCCGCGCGCTCGGCCACGTCGCGGACCGACACGTCGGTCGTCGTGCGCACGTACAGCTCGTCGGTGCCGACGCCGACCGTCGCGAACGGCTCGCCATCGGCGCGCCGCCGGTGGAGGTCGTCGATGAGAAGCGGCGTCGGCGGGAAGTCGTAGCGGTGAGTGTAGCCGTCGGTGTCGAGCAGGGCGAACTCGACGCCGTCGACCGCCTCCGTGGCGACGTTCGCGTCCGCGGTCTCGATTTCGGTCTCCAGCTTCTCCCGGAACTGCTCGGAGACGTGTTCGGCGAGGTTGCCCCCCTCCGAGAACAGCAGATCCGAGATGAGTTCGCGTTTGTCCTGGTACGACTGGTAGTACGCCTCAAGCGCGACCGCCTCGCGGAGTTCCGCGACGCGCTCGGCGTCGTAGCCCGCGTCCCGCGCGAGGTTCACGTACCGCTCCGGGGCGTCTGCCCAGTAGCTCACCGCCGGGAGGTGTTCGAGGTCCGCGCGGACCTCGTCGTTGATCGCCGACGCGAGCGAGGCGACGAGCGCGCCCGTCGAGAGCGTCTCGTCCCCGTCGACATCGGCCAGCTCGGGCGAGACGAGCGTGTCGACCGCATCCCGGGTCTCCGGGTCGGCGACCGCGGCGTCGACGACGACCGCGTCGACCCCGTACACCGACAGCAGGTCGATGCCGTCGGCGGACTCGGTCGTCGAGCCGGTTCCGACAAGCAGGAACAGCGGGAGCTTCTCGTCGTGGCGGTCGCGGTCCTGAAGCATGCGGGTCGCGTCGTTGGTCGCCGCGTCCATCCCGTACACCGGCTCGTCGAGCGGGCGGCGAGTGAAGTAGTGGTACTCGGCGTCGCTTTTCGCGTGCTCGTCGCGGATCAGCGGGAGGACGGCGCGCTCGACCGCAGCGCCCGCGACGTAGCCGTCGGCGGTCGCCGGGTGGCGGACGACGAC
>PXST01000017.1 GCA_003023405.1 Halobacteriales archaeon SW_8_68_21 | reverse complement strand
TGTGGTGTCCGGTTCACCCAGCGGCTTGGATGACACCGAACGACCACGGCTCACATCAGATCACCGCTTACGCCGGAGCGCAGGGGGCGTGATCCTCATCTTTTGCGGATTTGAACGTACCGGATGATGGGTCATAAACCCATCGGAACGGTACGAGTCAAACGAAACCGGGCTGAATTGAACGGCCCGAGTCCGCGATGCGTTCTTCGCATTTCTTCAGATGCCGGGGTTGTACTTAACCCCGTCGAACCGTCTGCGCTACGTCATGCGGTTTCATGCCGAGGCGGGAGAGGTGACTAACTGACTCGGAGCGGCGCGGCAACGGTGCGTTCGAGCCGATGTCTCCGCGTCAACGCGGGTATCGATCCGGGGTCGTCTGACCCGCTAATAAAAGGAGAGATCGGAATCAGCGCACCCGGAGAGGAACTACTCCCCGTCGAGGTACTCGATGCCCTGCTTCGAGACGTTGGCCTTGGTGATGTCGTCGAGGCCGTTGAGCCAGAAGTCGTCCTCCGCCTCGTCGACCTCCGGGGCGCTGTCCATCCAAGCCCATCCCTCGTACTCGTGGACCTTTCGGGTGCCCTTCTCGCGGAGGCGAAGCGTCGTCCGCTGTGCCTCGTCCTCGGAGGGTGCCGGGTCCAGCGTTCGAGCGGCCTTGAGTGCCGCCTGACGCGGCATGTTTCCCGAGAACTCGCTCGGTTCCGATCCGTCTTCCTCCCGAAGGGCAAAGTTTCGCTTACCGTCTTCACGTACCATGGTTTTGCCTCCATGAGACACCAGCACACAGTGTGTAATAAATATATCGGGGAAATGAAAGCTGTGCGGCACAATATTTATATACGATACCGGGCGCTGGTTGCGGTTTTTGCCCCGGAGACGGGCGCGACGGCGTTCAGATCCCCCCGAGTCACCCCGAAGACGGCAGCGCGCGGAGGCGAATCGGGGAAGGAGCCGGGTAAACAACACTTATGTGTCTGCTATGGCGAGGTGCGACAAGCACACCCGCGATGGTCCGTAAAAAGAAGCTCAGCCCCAGTGGCGCGAAGGACGACGAGGGGGAGTATCACAACGTCCACGTGAACCTCCACGAGGACGAACTCGCCGTCGCCGGCATGGACATCGGTGACGAGGTGTTCGTCCGGGTCCGAGACGGCAAGATAATCATCCAGAAGGCGGACGCGAATCCGGACCAGCTCGAACACGACTTCTGACACCGAGCGCGGTACTACGTCTCGAAGACGCGCCCCAGCGACGGCGTCGATCGCGGTCGGCGGATTGATTGTCGCTCGTGACGAGACTCAGACGATGGGCGCGTACGACCTGTTGAAACCGGCGCTGTTCCGGCTTCCACCGGAGACCGCACACCGACTGGTTCATCGACTGCTCGACGGCGTCCAAGGGACACCCGTCGGGTCGGCGCTCGCCGACAGATGCGCGGTCGACGACGAGCGACTCGCGGTAGACGCGTTCGGGTCGACGCTCCCGAATCCGGTGGGCGTCGCCGCCGGGTTCGACAAGAACGCGGAGGTGCCGCGGGCGCTGACCTCACTCGGATTCGGACACGTCGAGATCGGTGGGGTCACCGCCGAGCGGCAGCCGGGGAACCCGCGCCCGCGACTGTTCCGGCTCCCGGAAGACGAGGCGCTCGTCAACCGGATGGGGTTCAACAACGAGGGCGCGGACAGGGTCGGAGAGCGTCTCGACCGCGATCCCCTCCCCGACGTGCCGGTCGGGATCAACATCGGGAAGTCAAAGTCGACACCGCTTGCCGAGGCCCCAGACGACTACCTGTACACGTACGAGCGCGTCCGCGACGCGGGCGACTACTTCGTCGTCAACGTCTCCAGTCCGAACACGCCGGGGCTCCGTGAACTCCAGAACCGGGAGGCCCTAGAGCGCATCCTCGGAACGCTCGACGACGCCGGTGCCGACCCGCTCCTCGTGAAGCTCTCGCCGGACCTCCCCGAGCTGGCGGTCGCGGACGCGCTCGCGGTCGTCGACGACCTCGACCTCGACGGCGTCATCGCGACCAACACGACGACGTCGCGCCCGGACTCGCTCCGGAACCACAACCGGGTCGAGCGGGGCGGGCTCTCGGGAAAACCGATCGAGTCGCCGGCGACGGAGCGGGTGCGGTTCGTCGCGGGGCGGACCGACGTGCCGGTGATCGGAGTCGGTGGCGTTTCCGACGCTGCGGGCGCGTACGAAAAGATACGAGCGGGTGCCTCGCTGGTCCAGCTGTACACCGGACTCGTCTACGAGGGCCCGGGGCTCGCGCGCGACATCAACGAGGGACTTCTCGAACTGCTCGAACGGGACGGGTTCGATTCGGTGGAGGACGCGGTCGGCGCGGACTTATGAGAGAAACGGGTCGACAGCGGAGGCCTACGCGTCGTTTCGGACGATGACGGCGACGTCGTCCGCCTGAAGCAGTTCGCCCTCGCCCTGATACTGTCGCTCCTCTTCGACCGCGAACTCGTCACCGACGAGCGCGACGCCCGCGACGCGGAGCTCGTCGTCGCCGATCTCGTAGTCGCCCTTCGCCAGCGCGGCCTCGATGTCGCTGACTTGGTCCCCGTACTTCGGACCGACGGTGGCGTAGTCGAGGTCGATACCGGTGATCACCGTCTCGACGGGCGCGTCGCCGTCGGGGCGGACCGCGAGGTCATCAACGTGCATGACGCCGGTGATGTCGTCCTCGAACCCGCACACGTCGGCGTACACCTCGACGGCGTCGAGCGGGGCGGTGAGCGGCAGCTGGTTCTCGCTTTTGTACGTCCGGAGCGCGCCGACGACTGCGGTCGCCGCGGTCCCGGCGTCGCGGTCGGCCTCGATGCCCAGCGGCTCGGGCCAGTCGGTGAGGTGGACCGACTCGCTCGCACCGTCGGCGAGACCGATTCCGGCGGTGTCGTCGGCGTCCGGCACGGCGTCGGCGTACATGTCGTGCCACAGCTCTTCCGTGACGTGCGCGAGGAGGGGCGCGAACAGCTTCAGGAACCGGCGGTGGGCGGTCCGGAGCGTGTACGCCGCCGCGTCGTCGTCGCGCTGTTTCGCGATCTCGAGGTAGTCGTCGCAGAACGTGTTCCAGAAGAAGCTCCGGAGCTCGTCTCGGGCCTTCGAGAACGCGCGCTCCTCGAGCAGGCCGGTGAGTCGCTCGACCTCGGCGTCGAGTTCGGCCAGCAGCCAGCGGTCGAGCTCGCGGGGGCCGTCGGCCGGCTCGGTCGGGAACGGCTCCGGCGCGAGCGACTCGACGAGCTTCGAGGCGTTCCACAGCTTTCGGATCAGCTTCTCGCCCGCGCGGAGGTCCTTTTCCTTGAACGGGAAGTCGTCGCCGACGGCGGTCCCGGCGGCCCAGTAGCGCGTGGCGTCGACCGGGAACTCCACTAACACGGTCTCGGGTTCGACGACGTTGCCGACGGACTTGGACATCTTCTCGCGGTTCTCGTCTAAGACGTGCCCGTTGATCATCGTCTCCTCGAACGGGACCTCGCCGGTGTGCTCGTAGCACTTGACGAGCGTGTGGAACAGCCAGAAGCTGATGATGTCGTGGCCCTGCGGCCGGAGGTCGAACCGGTACAGCTCCGGGTGTTCCATGGTGAACTCCTCGGCCTCCTCGTCCCAGTCCCAGCCGGCGTTGATGAGGGGAGTCAGGCTGGAGGTGGCCCACGTGTCGAACACGTCGGCTTCGGGTTCGAACTCGTCGTGGCCGCACTCGGGGCAGGCGTCGACGGGGGGGGCGTCCGAGAGCGGGTCGACGGGGAGGTCCGCCTTCTCGGCGACGACCTCCTCACCGCAGTCCTCGCAGTACCACACTGGGAACGGGATGCCGGAGGAGCGCTGGCGGGAGATGAGCCAGTCCCACTGAAGTCCCTCGACCCAGTGTTCATACCGGGTGAACATCTTCTCTGGCGACCACTCCATCTCCCGGCCGACGTCGAGGTACTCGTCGGTCTTGTCGAGCATCTCCACGTACCACTGCTCGGTGACGAGGAACTCGACGCTCGTCCCGCAGCGTTCGTGGACGTTGACCGTGTGGGTGATGTCGCGGCGGTCTAACAGTGCGTCCGCCTCGTCGAGGTCCTCGACGATGACCTCGCCGGCCTCCGAGGAGTGGAGTCCCTCGTACTCCTCGGCGACCTCGGTCATGTGGCCCGACTCGTCGATGGCGACCCGGAGGTCGAGGTCGTGGACCTGATACCACTCGATGTCGTTCTGGTCGCCGAACGTACAGCACATCACGATCCCGGATCCGGTCTCCGTGTCGACGCGCTCGTCGGCGATGATCGGCACCTCGTGGCCGAACAGCGGCACCTCGGCGGACTCGCCGACGAGGCCCCGGTTCTCGTCGTCGTCGGGATGGACGAAGACAGCGACGCAGGCCGGGAGCAGCTCCGGGCGCGTCGTCGAGATGACGAACTCGTCGGCGACCTCGTCGTTCTCGTCGCTCCCCGCGACACCGAAGGCGATGTCGTTGAAGTGGCTGGGCTGCTCGTCGTCCTCGGTCTCGACCTGAGAGATGGCGGTCTCGCACTCGGGACACCAGATCGCCGGGGCCTTCTCGCGGTACTCGCGGCCCTGATCGTAGAGGTCGACGAACGACAGCTGGGAGACGCGCTGGACGCGGGGCTCGATCGTCTGGTAGGTGTGGTCCCAGTCGACGGAGACCCCGAGCGACTGGACGTTCTCGGTGAACTGCTCCTCGTAGTCGGCACAGACCTCACGGCACTTCGCCTGGAACTCCCGGCGCTCGAACTCCTGGTGGCGGATGTCGAGCTCGCCCTCGGTGAGCCGCTCGGAGGCGATCCCGTTGTCGTCGTAGCCGAACGGGAAGAAGGTCGCGTCGCCGTTCATCCGCTCGAATCGGGCGACGAAGTCCTGAAGCGTGAACCCGTACAGGTGGCCCATGTGGAGGCTCCCCGATACCGTCGGCGGCGGGGTGTCAATGGAGAAGACCGTGTTCGGATCGACCGGATCGTCGTCGGGGTAGGCGTACGTCTCCTCGTCGACCCACCGCCGCTGCCACCGCGGCTCGACGGCGTCGGGGTCGTACTCACCACTGGGCATTTCAGACACATGTTCCGCCGGTTCCCTCTTAATCGACTCGGTTATGCGGAGCCGGTAGCGTAGTCGAGTGGGAGATTCCGGCGGAATCAGGCGATCAGACCCGGTCGTCGAGGTCGTGTTCGGCCGCCATTTTCGACGCCGCCGCCGCAAACCGCTCGACCTCGTCGTCCGGGCTCTCGCCGAGCGCCGTCTCCTCGACCTCCCGGCCGGCGGTGATCCCGTCGCCCATGACGAGGCGCTGTTCGGCCAGCTCCTTCGTGTGCATCCGCTCGCCGTCTTCGGTGGCGTAGGTGAGCCGGACGAGTCCCTTCGAGTCGAACTGCCGGTCGACGAGCCAGACGGTGGTCATGCTCGTGAGTCGATCCCTGCGACGCTTAAAAAGGACGGTCGGAGGGAGCGAGTCTGATCGATCTGTGGTGGCGCGTGCCTGCGAGCGGCCGGATGCCGCGAGACGCGAGGGACCGGAGGTCCCTCTGGCATCCGGCGCTTCGTAGTGAGGCCGACGACATCGTATCGGGCGGCCGGGGCTTCGGCGGTCTCGGTCACGGGAGCAACGAGGTCGCATCGCGTCGTTACCGCTTTGTACCGCCTCGCCGAACCAAGATCCATGCGCGTCGAGTTCGACCGCGACACTTGCGTCGGGATGTTCCAGTGCGTCGCCGAGTGGGACGCCTTCGAGAAGAACCTGAACGACGGGAAGGCGGACCTGACGGACGGCACCGAGGAGGACGAGGACCTGTTCGTCGTCGAGGTCCCAGATGGGGAAAAACTGGACGCGAAGTTCGCGGCCCGGTCGTGCCCCGTCGACGCGATCAAAGTTTACGACGACGACGGCGAGCAGGTGGTGTGAGATCAAATTACAGCCGACACAGAGACCACCGAAGCCCCAGCCGAGAGCTCGCGCGGCTCGCTGCGGTCCTCACTCAGTCGCTCGTTTCACTCGCTCCTTCGTTTCGGTCCTTACTTCGCCGTGCTTCGTCCTCACGGCTGCCCCTTCGAGTCCCCCCGCCCCGCACCTCACGCCTCCCCAGCCTCGTCGACCGGTCTCCGCTTCGCTCCGACCGGCCGACTCCAGCGAGAATCGGAGATTCTCTGGCAGCGAGGGACACGGTCCCTCGCGGCTCGGCCGCGAGGCGGCCTCGCAGGCGCGCGCCAGCGTGGATGGGCGAAGAAAAGCGGCCGCCACCGGGTTTCGTTTATAAATAGTCGGCCACGTCCTCGGCGAAGTACGTCACGATTAGATCCGCGCCCGCGCGCTTAAGAGCGGTGAGCGACTCCAGCGCGGTCGCCTCCAGGTCGAGCCACCCCTTCTCCGCGGCGGCGTGGAGCATCGCGTACTCGCCGGAGACGTTGTACGCCGCGATCGGGCGGTCGAACTCCCGTCGGAGGTCGCCGACGACGTCGAGGGAGGGGAGTCCCGGTTTCACCATCAACACGTCAGCGCCCTGCTCGGCGTCGAGGCGCGCCTCTCGGAGCGCCTCGCGGCGGTTCGCGGGGTCCATCTGGTAGTGCCGGCGGTCGCCGAACGCGGGCGCGCCGTCGGCCGCGTGGCGGAAGGGACCGTAGAAGGCGGACTCATACTTCGCGGCGTAGCTCACGATCGCGACCGCCTCGTGGCCCGCCTCGTCGAGCGCCTCGCGGATCGCGCCCACCTGTCCGTCGGTCATCGCCGACGGGGCGACAACGTCCGCGCCCGCGTCGGCCTGCGAGACCGCGGTGCGCGCGAGTAGGTCGAGCGTCTCGTCGTTTTTCACCGTGAGCGTCGGGTCCGCCTCGGCCGTCTCTTCGATCGCGCCGCAGTGCCCGTGGTCGGTGTACTCACAGAGGCAGACATCGCCGATCACCGTCGCGTCCGTCTCCGCGTCGATCCGTCGGATCGCCCGCTGGACGACGCCGTCGTCGGCGTACGCTCGGCTTCCCGTGGCGTCTTTCGACTCGGGAACGCCGAAGAGGATCACGGTCTCGACGCCCGTCTCGGCGATCTCCTCGACGCGGTCGACCGCCTGTTCGACCGGGACGCGCTCGTGGCCCGGCATCGTCTCGATGGGGACGCGCTCGTCGGTCGTCGCGTCGACGAAGACGGGTGCGATCAGGTCGGACGCCGAGAGGTCGGTCTCGGCGACGAGCGGGCGAACGCCGTCGGCCCGAAGCCGGCGCGGCCGGTCCGTGAGGTCCATGTGGAGGCGTTGGCCCCGCGCGGTCTTTTACCGTTCGTCTCGGCGCGGGGGGTTCGGTGGCCGGGTGCCACCGGTGGAGGCGGAGGTCCGGCGCGGAGGAGGGGAAACGCCGCGACTACTCCGAGGACTCGATGTCAATTCGGTCGCGGAGCGCCGCCAGCTCGTCCGACTCCGCGAGCTGCTCGACGCGCTGTTTGAAGTGTGACTCGCAGAGACCGACCACTACGCCGCGCTGCTCGGCCTCGTACGTGGCCTCCCGGTCGCAGTAGTGACACCGCATGCGCGACGGTCCGTTCGGCGCGGGCTTAATCCTGTTCGTCGGGCTGTACGGCGGCGTCCCCCTCGGCCGGGACCGGTTCGGGGAGGCGCTCCCGGACCGGCTCAAACGCCGATTCCGTCAGTCCGGCCGCGCCGAGCGTCCGCTCGTGTGCGTCCGTCCCCCCGGTTTTGAGCAGGTCGGCCTCGGCGGCGAGACGGTCGATCCGCACGTCGTCGACCGCACGGCCGTAGGGGTAAAAGTGCTCGACGGCGTCGACCGCGGCCGACTCGCGGGCGACCGAGAGGGCCTCGTCGACGCGGTCGTACCGAAACGGGTGCGCCAGCCCGACGAGCGCGCACGCGTCCACGAGGAGGTCGAGTCCCTCGTCGAGCGGCGTCACCTCGCGTGCGACGTAGCACGGCCCGTCGTCGCCGATCAGTTCGTCGAACGCCCCGGCGTAGTCGTAGGGTGCGTCGGACCCGTCGATGGCCCGGGCGATGTGCGGTCGTCCCAGCCCGGCGCGGGGTTCGACGCCGAGGTCGACGCCGAGCCGGTCCTCGACCCGGTCGAGGATCGCCGCCCCGCGCTCCCGGCGGTCGCGCTGGAGGCGGTCGACCTCCGCGTCGAGGGCGTCGGTGTGTCCGACGCCGTATCCGAGGAGATCGAGACGCTCGAAGCCGGCGTCGACGCGGAGTTCGATCCCGCGCACGATCCGGACGCCGTCGCGCTCGACGACCGGCGCGTCGAGGGCGGGGTGGATCCGGTCGTGGTCGGTGACCGCGACCCAGTCAACGCCCGCCTCGCGGGCGGCCGCCGGCACCTCGTCGAGGGTGAGCGTCCCGTCTGAGACGGTCGTGTGCGCGTGGAGGTCGGCGACGACGGCGTCAGCGGAGTCGGCGGCGGAGTCGATGGAGTCACCAGAGTCGGCGGAATCGGCGTAATCAGAGGTCATAGGGACGGATAGCGGGGCCTGACACTAAGCGGCGGCGGTCCCACGGCGACGCGGCGGCGGTCAAATATAAGGCGGTATAAGGTATGCCCTCCGGCTAAGGTTGTACATGGACAATCATTAAGAACTATCGGAGATTTCTATCTATTGATGCGCTTGAATGGCGTCGACGACCGACTCGAACGGCACCAGTACCCGACTACCGCCGAGAAGATCATCGCGGCTCACGGAAACGCGACCGTAGAGCTCGCAAACGGGTCCGAGCGGATCGGCGACGTCTTGGAACGGTTCGGCGATCAGACGTTCGAAGACCCCGAGGACGTACTCACCACCCTCCGAGCCGGCGTCTGTCACCGCGGCGTCGGTCGCCGGTTCTACTCGGACCGCGATCCGACCACCGACGCGGAGTACGGTCCCTCGCCGGTCTCGTTCTGACGCGGCGAACCGCACGGAGTCCGTCCCCCTCCCTTTGTTACCCGATCGGGGAGCGACGCGGCTACGAGACCGGATCGACGACGCCCGAGAGATCGAGCGGGACCGATCCCGTTCGATATCCCTCGATCGACCCGTCCGGCTCGGCGCGGTACGCGACCGCGGGCTTGTGACGGACCACGGGTTCGGCCGCGCGCACCGCGGTCCACTCCTCGGCTGGGAACGATGAGCAGTCGACGAACAGGGTGACGCCGCCGGCGTGGGCCGCGAGTTGTCCACTGGTCTTCGTCTCGACGGTGTCGCGGACGGCGGCGACGGGTTCGTTCGCTGAGCGCCTCGCCGTCGGCTGCGGGCGCGTCACCTCGACGAGGTGACCGGTCCCCGTGTCGGGGACCGTCGCGCGAAAGTCGATGGAGTGGCCGGTCGTCACTTCGATCTCGGGGGTCACGCCGTACCCCGCCTCGGTAAGGATCCGGGCGGCGGTGAACTCGGCTATCGCCGCGCTCATCCGGACGATATCGAGCGAGACGGACGTGCCGAGCTTCCCGGCCATCGTCGCGCGATAGTCGTCGAGGACGCCCGGCCGGAGCGTCTCCTCGACGAACCCCGTGCCGGCCTCGCGGGTCGCGTCCGGGAACCCGGCCGCGTGGTCGCGGAAGAACGCCCGGCTCGTCTCCGCGCCGTCCTTTGAGCAGAACACGGGGAGAAAGTACCACGAGATGTGCGGGTAGTCGGCCAGCCACGGCTCGTCGTCGTGGAGCGCGGCGAGCAGCTCCCGCTGTGCCCACCGCGAGACCGGGTACGGGGCCTCGTCGAACCCGTATTTTTCCGTCCGCCAGAGCTCGCTCGGCGTCTCGGTGTTGCCGAGCCAGTAGCCGACGGGGCCGCCGTCGGTGCCGTCCGGGGGGTCGGCGTCGTCGTCGGTCCAGCAGAACAGCGCGAACGACCCGTCGTCCATGTCGAACCGGCGCGCCTCGCAGTCGGGCGGCGGCGCGAACCACGGGTCGCCGGCGGTCGCTCCGAGGTTCTCGTCGAGCGGGCGCTCGATCCGAGACCGGACCCGGTCCGCGGTCCAGCGACCGGGGGAGCGTCTGAAGCGGAGGGGTTGTGCCACGGACGTTCGGTATCACGCCGCGAGGTTAATCGATTCCGGTGAACGGGGCCGAACGTTCACGATTTATGATACTTCTGCCGACAGATATATTACAGGAAACGGTCAAGTGTGGTCGTATCATGTCAATGGGTGCCTATGACGAGGCAGAACACGAGCGTCGCGAGAAGAAGACCAGCGAAGTCGACGCGGACTTCGACGCGGAGCGGCCCGAGTACTCCGGTTCCCTGACCTACGACTCGGGCGACTCCACGGAGGCACTCCTCGACAAGTTCGAAGAGCTACAGGGCAAGTGACGCGGCCGCGGCGATGCCGCGCCTTCTGACTCCGTCCTCGAACGCCCCAGTGGCAACGCTCGCGAGCGATGAGCGGCCGCCGCGGCGGGTCGGGTCGAGTCTGGGCGGGTCGGGTCACGTCGGATCGGGTCGAATCTGTCACGTCGGATCGGGTCGAATCTGTCATGTCGGATCGGGTCAAGTCCGGTCAAGTCCGGTCACGTCAGCCAGATCGCCGCGGAACAGACGACCGCGACCGCGACGACGTGGCCGACGACCGCGCCGAGCAGCACGGGTTCGGTGAGGAGGAACGGGACCAAGGCAAGTTGGACGACCGAGAAGCCGATGTTCTCGGCGTCGAGCCGTCTGACCGTCGCCCGCTCCTCGGGTGGGAGGTCGACGCGGACCGCGCGCCACAGGGCGACGACGGCGCTCCACCACGAGGTGCCGATCCGGTACGTCAGGTCCCAGAGGACGAGCAGCGTGAGGTAGACGACGGGTATCGGCGGTTCAGACCCGAATAGCCGGTCGATGAGCGTCGGCTCTGCGGTGCCGTCCCACGTGAACAGGTACGTCACAAGCGCGATGAACGCCAGCACGCCCAACACGATCTCGATGCCCGACCCGAACAGCAGTCGCTTGTGTTCGGGCGGCGTCCCGAGCAGCCGGTTTTTCGCGCCCAGTCGGTGCATCTCGACGCTGCCGACCGCGGCGACGACGACGGCGACCGTCCCGGCGGCCACGGCGTTCCACGTCCCGTAGTACCAGCCGAGTCCCAGCACGCCCGCCTCGAAGATCACGAACTGGAGCGCGACAGCCAGCGTCCGCGAGACCCCGAGTCCGGGGATGCCCCCGACGAGGCTCTCGTACACCCACGTCTCGCCGTAATCGGGGCTCACGGCGAGACCCCGGGGAGCGCGCTCAACCACGATCGTTCGGCGTTCCTGGACTCGGTCAGCGCCCGCGCGACGCCGAGTTCGAAGGGGGTCAACTCGACCGGCACGAACTCGCGGATCCGGTCTTCCTCGACGATCACGGTGTTGCGGAGTCCCTCGACCAGCGACCGGGCGAGGTAGGGGTTCACGTCGGTGACGAGCCGGAGCCAGCGGGCCGACAGCTCCGGACTCAGGACGGGGACCCGGAGGATCCGGAGCCCACCGCCGAGCTGGCGTCTCGTCCGGCGGAGGATCTCGGCGTAGGTCAACACCTCCGGCCCGCCGATCTCGAACGTCTCGCCCGCGGTCTTGGGGACATCGAGGACGCCGGCGAGGTACGCGACCACGTCGGCTATCGCGATCGGCTGACACAGCGTGTCGACCCACTTCGGGGTGACCATCACCGGGAGCCGTCGCGCCAGCCCGGCGACGACCTCGAAGCTGGCGCTGCCGCCGCCGATGATGATCGCGGCCCGGAGCGTCGTGAGCGCCGGGTCGCCGTCCCCGAGGATCCGCTCCACCTCTCGCCGCGATCGGAGGTGTTCGGAGAGTTCGTCGCGGTCCTCGCCGAGCCCGCCGAGGTAGACGATCCGGTCGATCCCCGCGGCCGACGCCGCCGCGGCGAAGTTGGTCGCGCAGTTGCGGTCGCGCTCCTCGTAGCCCGGGCCGCCGTCCATCGAGTGGACGAGGTAGTACGCGGCGTCGACCGCCTCTCCGTCGAGTTCGAACGCCGGCGGGAGCGTCTCCGGTTCCAGTAGGTCGCCCTCGACGACGGCGACGCCGTCGGGCGCTGCGTAGCCGCCGGCGTCGCGGACGAGCGCGACCACGTCGTGGCCGCGCTCGAGAAGCGTCGGGACGAACCAGCTCCCGACGAATCCGGTCGCGCCGGTGACGAGCACTCGCATACCGATCTATCGGGCGGGGCGAGTATAAGCCCCGGCCCGTTCGTGGGTGAGAGGAGTCGGACCGAAGCGCGGAGCCTCGCGGGACCTCCACCGGACCGATCGCTAGAAGTGGCCGCGGGTTCCTCGTCCGGTATGCCCGCTGGCGAGTTCGAACCGGTTCGCGGCGTCGACGACCTGTACGTCCACGACACCGGCATGTTCGAGACCGACGAGTACGGCGCGGTGTACGTGTACGACGCGGAACGACCGATCGTGATCGACACGGGGACGGGGGCGAACCGGGAGGCCCTCTTCGAGACGGTCGAGGAGGTCGGGGTCGGCCGCGAGGAACTCGCGTGGATCCTCCCGACGCACGCCCACCTCGACCACGCGGGCGGGGCGGGCTACCTCGCGGAGCGGTACCCGAACGCCGAGGTTCGGGTGCCGGAGAAGGGCGTCCGCCACCTCGTCGACCCCGGGGCGCTCGTCGCCGGCACCAAGTCGGCGGTCGGAGAGCAGTGGGAGTATTACGCGGATCCGAGGCCGGTCCCCGGCGACCGGATCGAGGGGGTGAGCGAGGGCGACCGGATCGACCTCGGCGACCGCGAGCTGGTCGTCCACGAGGCCCCGGGCCACGCCCCGCACCACGCCGTCTACCACGAGCCGGACGCCGGGGTCGTGTTCGCCGCCGACGCGGCCGGCATCTACGTCCCGGAGGTCGACGCCGTGGTCCCGACGTCGCCGCCGCCGCAGTTCGACTTCGAGCAGTGTCTCGACGACATTCGGCTGATCGAGGAGATCGACCCCGAAACTATCTGTTTCGGTCACTTTGGACCGCGGGAGTGCGACGCGGACCTGATCGGCGAGGCGAAGCGGGCGTTCGTCGAGTGGGTCGAGCGTGTCCGGCGGAAGCGCGCCGAACTCGACGGCGACGAGGCGGTCGTCGAGCACTTCGAGGCGGCGAGCCGCGACATCGACTACTGGAACCCAGAGCGGGCGCGGGCGAACACGAGCCTGAACGCTCGCGGCGTGTTGACGCATCTCGACCAGCTCGACGACGAGGAGTGACGGGGTCGAGAGAGCGACGACGAACACCGGGGCGGGGAACACCGAGGGCGACGAACGCCGCCGACGGAAACGCCCTAAACCCCGCCGCACGTAGGCCGTGACGAATGGGCATCTTCGACACGATCCGGGCCGTCCTCGGGACGAGCGCCGAGACCGACGCGACCCGCGAGGCGGACCCCGAGGACCTCTTCGGGATGTCGACCGCCTACATGACGATGGAGGCCGATCTCGGCTACGACCACTGCGGGGAGGCCGCGCTGTGCTTCTCCGGGGTCGACAGCACGCGCTTCGACGACGCCGTCGAGACCGTCGAGGCCATCTTGGAGGCCGGCGAGATCGAGACCGGAACAGGGTTCCACCGCCACGAGGACGACCACGGCTACCGGTGGTTCGTTCTGGAGGACGACGACCCGGAGGACCTCGTGACGAGCGTCCACTTCGCGGCCGACCAGTTCATCGAGGAGGGGTTCGGCTCGCGGCTGCTCGCCGCCGTGTTCGGCTTCGAGAGCGACGACGGGCCGGCCTACTGGATCTACTCGTTCCGACGCGGCGCGTACTACCCGTTCGCGCCGCGTGGAACGAACGACCGGAACCAGCGGATCGAGTTCAAACTCCAGTCGGTCCTCGACGGGGAACTCGGGATCGAGGACGACGAGTCCTACTGGTACCCCCTGTGGCCCGACGCCCGCGGGAGCCATCCGTGGGAGTGAGCGCTGAGACCGGTGACGAGGTGAGAGAATGAGCGGTGAACCGGTGACGGAGGCCGGGGAGGCTCGCGGACGAAACGCCCCGAGAAAGCGTCTCCTCCGCGGGGTCGCCGTTCAGGCCGTCGTCGTCGCCGCGGCGGTCCACCTGCTGTGGGCGTGGCCGCGGCTCGGATCCCCGCCTGACGCGCGCCCTTACCTCTTCGTCGTCGGGGGCGTGCTCGCCGTGGCGGTCGGCGTCGCGACGCTGCGGGTCGGGGAGTACCGGCGGCTGTACGCACTCGGCGCGGGGACGCTCGGGACGTTCCTCGGCGGGTTCCTCGCATGGCACGGCGCGGAGGCGGCCGCGGCGCTGGCGGCCGATCCCCTCGCGATCGTCGCGGTCGTCGTCGAGCTTGTCGGGATCGCGGCGTTCCTCGCGCTGTTCCGGCTCGCGCCCCCGACGAGCGTCGTCATCGAACGACGGAACGAAGGAAAGAACGAAGCGGGATCGGAGGGCGAAGCGGAGCCGTGACCGACGCGTACCGAACGGTGGCCGAGCGCGCGACCGCGCGGTTCGAGGTTCAGGGCTCGGAGTTCCTCGGCCACGTCGCGCCCGTCGACACCGTCGAGGCGGCGGAGGCGTTCGTCGAGGCGGTTCGGAACGAGTACGCCGACGCGACGCACAACGTGCCCGCGTACCGGGTCCCAGCGGGCGAGCCATCCGAGCGCGCGCCGGGCTCGGAGCCGATGCTCCGGGAGTACTCGTCGGACGACGGCGAGCCGACCGGCTCGGCCGGGAAACCGGCGCTGAACGTGCTCCAGCAGCGCGAGGTCCGAAACGTCGTCGCGGTGGTGACGCGGTACTACGGCGGGACGAACCTCGGCGTCGGGAGGCTCGCTCGCGCCTACTCGCGCGCGGTGAGGGACGGCGTCGACGCGGCCGGCGTGGTCGAGGAGCGCCCGCACCGGAGCCTCGTCGTCGAGACCGAGTACGACGACTCGGGGACGGTCCGAGGCGTGATCGAGTCGACCGGCGTCGAGTTCGAGGCCGACTACGGGCAGCGGGTCCGGTTCGACCTCCGGGTGCCGGTCGAGGAGACCGACGCGCTCCGCGAACGGCTCAACGACGCGACGAGCGGGCGGGTCGAGATCGAACGCTGACCGGCCGCCGATGGGTGGGCTACGAGAACTTCCGGACCGTCATATCGAGCGTGTCGAGGTCGAGGATGGGCGCGTAGCCGGCGTCGGGGTCGATGTTGACTGACTTCTGGAAGTCGGTCTGGGCCTGCCAGCAGCCGGAGTTGACCGCGAGGACGTTGTGGTACTTCCCCCAGCCGAGCTTGTGGACGTGGCCGGTGTGGAACACGTCGGGCACGTCCTCCATGACGAGGTAGTCGCGCTCCTCGGGCGCGACGCGGGTGTGACCGCCGAACTGCGGCGCGACGTGGCGCTTTTTTAACAGCTGGTACATCGCCTTGTGCGGCTCGTCGTAGCTCGCCTTCTCCTCGGGCAGTTCCGCGATCACCTCGTCGAGCGAGACGCCGTGGTACATCAGCACCTCGACGCCCTCAACGGAGATCGTGGCCGGGTTCGAGACGATCTGCGCGTCGTGAACGTCCATAATCGACCGGATCTCGTCGTTGACCCCGGGCTGCGGCTCGGCGAGCCGGACCGCGTCGTGGTTGCCCGGGATCATCACGATCTCGGTATTCGCCGGCACCTCCTTGAGGTATTCCGCGAAAACCTCGTACTGTTCGTAGATGTCGACGATCTCCAGTTCCTCGTCCTGATCCGGGTAGACGCCGACCCCCTCGACCATGTCGCCCGCGAGCAGCAGGTACTCGACCGGGTCGGCCTCGGGGGTGTGGAGCCAGTCGGTGAAGCCGTGCCACGCGTCGGCCATGAACTCGTCGCTGCCGACGTGGACGTCAGAGATCAGCGCCGCCTGAACGTGGCGGTCGGCCCCGCCCGGACTGTGAGTCCGGGGCACGTCCGGAAAGTGGAGCGAGTCGGCAAAGAGGATCCCGGCGTCGTCGGCGAGGGTCCCCTCAACCGCGAGACACTCGTCTAACAGGATCTCGTCGACGACGTCGGCGAGGCCCTTGTCTTTCATCACGAGGGTGGGGAAGGTTCCGGTGGTGTCCTCCAGTTCGACGAGCCAGTGGCCAGACTTGGTGGAGCGCACGTCGTTGACCAAGCCGATGATGGCAGCGTCGCTACCGCCGGGCATGTCCGCGATCGCCTCGGCGGGCCGGTGGTTGACGCGGCCGCGGAGGATCTTCGAGAGCCGCTCGTAGCGGTCGCGGAACGTCGTGACGAAGTCGGCGTACTCGCCGGTCCCCGTGCTGCGGCCGGTCATGTCGTTGCCGACTTCGAGGTCGCGCAGGTCGGGGTCGCGGGAGCGGTCGGCGGTCGGTGTGTCGGCGGTTGGCGTATCGGCGGTCGGCGTGTCGGCGGTTGGCGTATCAGCAGTTGAAGCGTCGGAGCGGGAGTCGTCCGCGACGGGATCGGCGTCTGCCGTGGCGGCCGCGGATCCGGTGTCGGTCTCTCCGGCTTCGCGAGTCGAATACCCCCCTGTTTCGACTGGAGATTCTCCGTTCCTATCGGGAGAGACCGCGGATCTCTCGGTCTCGGCGGTGGCCTCGTGGACGTGGTCGGCAGTGATCCGGAGGGCCTCGTCCGGGGCGTGATCGACCGCGGCCGCCACCGCGGCGGCCGGGTCGGCCGCGCCAGCGATCAGGGTAACCGCCTCGCGCTCGGCGTTGTAGCCGCGCTCGGCGAGGGCTTTCGCGATCCGGGCGTTCGACTCCAGCGGCACGCTACTCGAAAGGGGGGTCCCGACCAAAACCGTTCCGGACGGTCCGAGGAATCGGGGGCTACACGTCCACCGAAACCGTTCCGGTCCGGTTGAGGCTCCCGCTGGCCGACTCGACCGCTACCGTGCGGCGTTCGACCGGTATCGCGAGATCGACATCGATCTGCGGGCCGTTAAGCTCGCCGAGCGCCTCGGCGAGACGTGTCGCCGCGTCGGGGTGTCCGACGGCGCGGGAGCGCGTCGCGCCGTGGCGGCCGACCTCGCCGCAGACCTCGGGGAAACGGAGCGGCGCGAGCGGCTCCGAGAACTTCACGGCGATCTGAGCGATGCGTGATAGAGGTACTCCGTCTCCGATCCGGAGTCGAACTCCGCTCCGAACCATACCCGGAAGCTTATGAGCGGGTCGGCCGATCGGGACGGACGGGCGGAAAGAGACGCCGAAGAGACCACAAACGGATCGGCTGACGGAGTCTCTGACGGCCCGGAGGAGATCGATCCGGCAGTCGAGTCCGAATCCGTAGCCGAGTCCGAACCCGTGGCCGAGTCCGAAACGGTGAGCGAATCCGATAGCCCGGCGGACAACCGGAGCGAGGGTCGGATCGATCCGGGGCCGGACAGAGAGTCCCCGCCCGACGTGGAGAAGTCCACGAAGCCAGCGGACGCGCCGAAGACGCCGGAGACGGAGACCGGCGAGTCGGTGTTGTACCGGTTCCGACACGACAGGGACGGGGCGCTGATGTGGATACGAGAGATGTCGGCGAGCGTCGGCGTCGTGCTGTTGGTCGGGCTGCTCCTGTTCGGCGTCAGCGGCATCTGGCCGCCGATGGTCGCCGTCGAGTCGGGCAGCATGGAGCCGAACATGCAGGTCGGCGACCTGGTGTTCGTCACCGAACCCGGTCGGCTCGCGCCGGACGCGGCGGACGGCGGCGTCGGCGTCGTGACCCACGAGACCGGAGAGTCGGTCGACTACCGGACGTTCGGATCCTACGGGTCGGTCGTGATATACACCCCGCCGGGCAGGACCGGGTCGCCGATCATCCACCGGGCCATGTTCCACGTTACCGAGGGAGAGAACTGGTACGACCGCGCGGACGAGCGGTATCACAACGCCGTCGACTGCGAGTCGCTCGCCAACTGTCCGGCACCGCACGACGGGTACGTCACGCTCGGAGACGACAATGGGGCCTACGATCAGGCCAGCGGGCTCTCGCCGCCGGTCAGGGCCGAGTGGGTGGGCGGAGTGGCCCGGCTCCGCGTCCCGTACCTCGGGTACATCCGCCTGATTGCGACGGGACAGGTGGAGTTGAACGAGGCGATAGCGCAGACGGTGGGAGCCGGGGTTCCGGCGTCGGAGGCGTCGCAGGCGGCACGGACGGTGGGAGTCGGGGTTCCCGCGTCGCAGACGGTGCTCGGAGCGTCGAGTCCTGCGACCTGATCAGCCTTTTGACGGGTTCGTTTTACTGTTCGACCCTGCGTGGGCGTCAGGAGTGCGAGACCGACGGCGTCAGTTATCGAACCGCGCCTGAACGAACGGTTGTGCGTTCTCGATGTCGCCGAGCCGGGAGTCCGATAGGAGGACCGCCTCGGTCTCCTCGACGGGGACCGAGAGTCCCATCTCCTTCGTCCGGCCGTACCGTCCCTTCGAGACGACGACGGCGTTGACGATACCGAGCATGTCGAGTTCGCTGATGAGGTCGGTGACGCGCCGCTGGGTCAGGACATCGGCGTCGATCTCCTCGCAGAGGCGCTTGTAGATGTTGAACACCTCGCCGGTGTTGATGTTGTGGACGCCGTTCTTTTCGAGGAGAATGACGGCGAACAGGACGATCTTGCTCTGGGTCGGGAGGGTGCGGACGACCTCGACGACCCGGTCGAGTTCGATCTTGTCCTGCGCTTGGCGGACGTGCTCTTCCGCGACGATCTCGGCCTGCGACCGCTCGGCGAGTTCGCCCGCGGTGCGGAGGAGGTCGAGTGCGCGCCGCGCGTCCCCGTGTTCCTGCGCGGCAAACGCCGCGCAGAGCGGGATCACGTCGTCGGTGAGGGCGTCGGGTTTGAACGCGGTGTCGGCGCGGTGTTGGAGGATGTCTCTGAGCTGGTTGGCGTCGTACGGCGGGAAGACGATCTCTTCCTCGCCGAGACTCGACTTGACGCGGGGGTCGAGGAAGTCGGTGAACTTCAGGTCGTTCGAGATCCCCATGATGGAGATGCGCGAGCGGTCGAGTTCGGAGTTCATCCGCGAGAGGTTATAGAGGGTGTCGTCGCCGCTCTTCTCGACGAGCTTGTCGATCTCGTCGAGCATGATCACGACCACGCGCTCGTGGTAGTCCACCGCCTCGAAGAACGTGGAGTAGACGCGGTCGGTGGGCCATCCCGTCATCGGGACCTCCTCCATCTCCTCGGCGTCGGCCTCGAACTCCTCGATCCGTTCATCGAGTTCATCGACCGAATCGAACTCTGTGCCGGCGAGGACGGCGGTCGGATCGCTGTTCGGCCGGTCGTCGGCGTCCGTGGCGTCGTCCCGGAGGCCTTCGAGGCGGTCGAGTTCGTCGGCGATGACCGCTTGGTTCTCCTCGATAAACGTGTTTGCGAGCTGGGCCAGTACCCGGTACTGGGTGTCTGTCACCTCGCAGTTGATGTACTCGACCTCACAGGGGACCTCGTACTTTTGGGACGTGGACTCGAGTTCCTGTGAGACGAACTTCGCCGACGCCGTCTTCCCGGTCCCCGTCTTCCCGTAGATGAGGATGTTCGACGGGGTCTCGCCGCGGAGCGCGGAGACCAGGATCGTCGCCATCCGGTTGATCTGGTCGTTCCGGTGCGGGAGCTCGTGCGGCGTGTACGAGGGCCGGAGGACCTCCTTGTTCTCGAAGATCGGCTCCCCGGAGAGGAGGTCGTCGAAGAGCCCCTGATTTTCGTCGTCGTCGAGGACGACCCCGTCGAGGTCGACGTCTGGGGACGACCGGTCGCGGCCGCCGTTGTCGATTCCCCCCGTTTCGGATCCGGCCGTCGCTTCCGATCCGGTGTCGGTCGAGAGCCCCGATCCAGGGACCGTCTCGGAGTTGGGGTCTGCTCCCTCAGAGTTCGAGCCCACGTCGAGGTCGGACGGAGCGTCGAGGTCGGAGACATCGTCCTCGGAGCTGCCCGGATCGGGAGCGTCCGGATCGGAGTCGCTGCTACGGTCCGGCTCGGTCCGGTTGTCCGGCTCGGTGCCGTCGTCAGCCCGCTGTGTATGATCGCCTTCGTCCATGTGAACCCCTCCGTTTCAGGTGGAGACGGTTGGTCAGATCGGGTCTTACACCGTCTCCAGCCAGATGTACGGATATGTGGTCGAGCTGTGGACCGACCACGTCCAGTTGATACACTCGAAGCGGACGAAGAGACGGTACAAAAGTGTTGCTGTCTGGAGTTGAAACGATCCCTTTCGCGGGGGATCCCACGTTACATCGGGGAGCGTCTCGCGTCACGTTGGAGAAGATCTCGCGTTACGTGAGAGAGATTTCGCGTTACGTCGGAGCGGTCCCGGGTCGAACGGAGACGTTTAACTGCGACCACGGAACGGTTGAGTTCGACTGTGGAGCGAAGGGACGGCGCGAAAGGGAGTCGAGGACGGCTCCTCGTGAAATGACGCCGCGTCGTGACCGGACGCGATCGGTTATCGAGCCCCGATCGCGTTCCAGTCGGGTCAGTAGGTGTATCCTCAAAACTCGTCGGTGAGCCGTCGTCGGCCAGTCGGGCTCCGTCGGTGGTTTCCCTCCTAGAGGTCAGCGCTCTGTCCACGTACCGTTCCTCCTGTTGTGGTGACACTACTGTCCGGGACCCCCACACCCCTTCGTTTCGGGTGGAACGCTGGATAGGTGGGGAGGGGTTCAGGGCCGGTTAATATATCGGTGGTTTTAATATAAGATACTATAAAAAGTACCCTCGGCAATCTTTCTTAAATTATATTAGTAGCAGAGTAGTTATTTTATTAATTTTGTCCCTAATATCTACATCCAGTATAGTAACAGATAGTGACGGCCACCCAGAGACGACCGACCACCCACACCTCGGCCCCGGTTTCCACCCGAAACGAAGGGGTGGGGGAGGGACTCGATCCACGTTCCGGCCGTGATGACTATCCACGGGAACCAATGGCGACGGCTGCTGGCCGACGGCTCAACGGTGGTCCACCGTATATCATGATCGACGCCAACGTGTTATGACACGGTAAACATACATACTACGCTCGCCCTTCGACACCGCGCGACGTTCCCCGCCACGCATTTCCGATTTTTGATACTACGCCGCCCGGATACCCGAATTTCGGGTACGTTCGGCGTCGACGCCCCGGATCGGCGGCGTCTGACGCAGTTCTTAAGTGACCGCGGCGAGGAGCGTACCGTAATTCCCCGAACGAGCGTCGAGCGCTCGGAGTGAGCGCCGTCGAGACCGACGAACGCAGTGTTCGGGAAAACCACACACGGACTGGAGGTCAAGATGGGACTGCTCACGAATCTCAGAGACAGCATATCGCGGGTCACGGACGGCCTGTTCGCGGCCGACGATCCCAAGCGGATCGGGATATACGGACCGCCGAACGCCGGTAAAACGACCCTCGCAAATCGGATCGCACGCGACTGGACGGGTGACGCCGTCGGCCCGGAGAGCCACATCCCTCACGAGACCCGGCGAGCCCGTCGCAAGGAGGGCGTGGAGATCGAACGCAACGGCCGGACGGTCACCATCGACATCGTCGACACCCCCGGGGTGACGACGAAGGTCGACTACAAGGAGTTCCTCGATCACGACATGGAGAAGGACGACGCCGTCCGCCGGTCGCGCGAGGCGACCGAGGGCGTCGCGGAGGCGATGCACTGGCTCCGCGAGGACGTCGACGGCGTCATCTACGTGCTCGACTCCACGACGGACCCGTTCACGCAGGTGAACACGATGCTGATCGGGATCATCGAGTCGCAGGACCTCCCGGCGCTGATCCTCGCCAACAAGACGGACCTGCCGGGGTCGGACGTCCAACAGATCGCGAACGCCTTCCCGCAACACGAGACGATCCCGCTGTCCGCGTTGGAGGGCGACAACATGGACGAAGTGTACACCAAGATAGCGGAGTACTTCGGCTGATGCCCGGACCGACCCCCGACGTCGACGGCGACGACACCCCCGCGAACGACGACCCCGACGGCGGGGTCCGCATCGACATGATAAGCGGTGCGCGGATGGAGGGGCTCACGGGCATGGAGAAGATCCGGCTCATCCTCGACGGCGTTCGCGACGGCAACATCGTCATCCTCGAGGAGGGACTCTCCCCGGACGAGGAGTCGAAGCTCATCGAAGTGACGATGACCGAAATCAGCCCCGACGACTTCACCGGCATCGAGATCGAGACGTACCCGAAGGCCGAAGCGGGCGACCAGAGCTTCCTCGACAAGCTGATGGGTCGCGAGTCGACCCAGAAGCTCACGGTGATCGGCCCGGCGAACCGCATCGAGACGCTACATAAAGACGAGAACCTCATCAGCACGCTCGTCTCCCGCAAGTAGATGCCCCACCAGTGTACCTCCTGCGGGCGGACGTTCCCCGACGGTTCGAAGGAGATGCTTTCGGGCTGTCCCGACTGCGGCGGAAACAAGTTCCAGTTCAAGCCCGCGGGCGCGACCGAGGACCCGGCCGTGGACGACGACGCCGGCTCCCCCAGTGCGGCCGCCGACCCGTCCCCCTCGACCTCCGAGGACGGGCCGGCGTCGACATCGGACGAACGCGCCACCGACTCGACGCCGGACGAACGCGCCGCCGACTCAACGCCGGACGAACGCGCCGCCGACCAAACGCCGAGCGAGTCCGCGGACGCAACGCACTCCGACGACGCCGCGAGCGCCGACCCCTCGCCCGAAACCGACGGCACGGAGCAGATCGCGGACCGGAGCGACGAGGACACCGCGCAGGCGAGCGCGCGCTCGGAGGTGGTCTCGCCGGACGAGCTCGACCGCGCGAGCCGCGAAGTCGAGGGCGCGGAGACCTCCTCGCCCGCGGACGCGGAGCCACAGCCCGGCATCGACGCCCTCCGCGACGAACTCAACGACCAGTTCGAGAGCATCCGGATCGTCAGCCCCGGGCAGTACGAGCTGAACCTGATGGAGCTGTACGACAGACAGGAGTACATCATCTCCCTCCAAGAGGACGGCCGGTACGTCATCGAGATGCCCGACGCGTGGGGCATCCAAGACGAGTGACTTCCGGGTCGTCCCCCGTCTCAGCCCGTAATTAGCGCCGATTCGGACGATACGGCCACTTCGGGCGACCCTTGTCGAAGAGGATACTGTTATCCGCTTTCCTCCGCTACGGAGTCGCATGTTTACCGACCGCCTCCGCCGACCGGGCCGGAATTCCGGCCTCGGGTCGACTCGCGTCGTCTCGCTCGCCCGCCCGCGACCGCCGACCGGAGCCGGACCGCTTCGGACCCCCGACGAGGTATCCGCATGCGCGTAATCGCGAAGTTCGGCGGGACGAGTCTCGGCAGCGGCGACCGGATCGAGCGCGCGGCCGACTCGGTCGCGAGCGCGGTCGCGGCCGGTCACGAGATCGCCGTCGTCGCCAGCGCGATGGGATCGACCACCGACGAGCTCCTCGACGACATCACCTTCGAGACGGACGACGCCGACCGCGCCGAGATCATCTCGATGGGCGAGCGAACCAGCGTCAGGATGCTGAAGGCCGCGCTCTCGGTCCGGGACGTCGAGGCCGTCTTCCTCGAACCAGGCCACCCGGACTGGCCCGTCATCACGGACGAGCGCGGCGAGGTCGACGTCGCAGAGACGAAGCGGCGAACCCGGGAGATCGCGGCGCGGCTCGACGGCGTCGTCCCGATCGTCACCGGCTTCCTCGCCGAGGACGGCGACGGCAACGTCACCACGCTCGGCCGCGGCGGGTCGGACACGACCGCCGTCATGCTCGGCAACTACATGGACGCCGACGAGGTCGTGATCGTCACCGACGTCGAGGGCGTGATGACCGGCGACCCCCGGGTGGTCGAGGGCGCGCGAAACGTCGGCCAGATAACCGTCGACGAACTGCGGAACCTCTCGTTCCGCGGCGCGGAGGTGGTCGCGCCGTCCGCGCTCTCGTACAAGCACGAGGGGCTCGCGGTTCGGGTCGTCCACTACCAGCACGGCGACTTGCTCCGGGGCGGCACCCGAATCGAAGGCGAGTTCGAGAGTCTGATCGACATGCGCGAGGAGCCCCTTGCGTGTCTCACCATCGCGGGCCGCGCGATTCGGAACCGACCGGGGATCCTCTCCGAGCTGTCGAACGCCTTGCGCGCCGAGGAAATAAACATCGACGCGGTCGCTTCCGGCATGGACTCAGTCACGTTCTACGTCGACGTCGATGTCGCTGAGACCGCCGAGGCCCTGCTCCACGAGTCCGTCGTCACCGACGAGGCGCTCTCTTCGGTCACCGTCGCCGACCCAATCGCCGTGATCCGCATCACGGGCGGCGAACTGCCGAACCAGTCGGGCGTCATCCAGGGCATCATCGCGCCCATCGCGGACGCCGGCATCAACATCATCGACCTGATCACGAGCGCGACCTCCGTCGCGGTGTTCGTCGACTGGGACGACCGCGAGGAGGCGCTCGAGATCGTTCAACAGCGGTTCGACTGACCCGACGGACCACCCGAGTCTCAACCGCTCACTCGTCCGCGTTTTTGCCCGGATCGAACCGGTAGCGGGTCGTCGACGCGCCATCGATTCGCGGTCCGGAGCCGACCGGCTCAAACCCGAGCGACGCGGCCGCCTCGCTCGCGGTCCCGTCGGTCGGGAGCACGGCCTCCACCGTCATCCCCTCGCGGGCCGCGAACCCCACCGGCTCCTCGAACAATCGACTGACTGCGTCCGGGGTCCCTTCGACGTTCGTCACGTGGACGACGCCGCCGCGCACGTCGAACGCGACGAACCCGGCCACCGCGTCGGCGGGCGTGTCCGCCCCGTCGTTCCGCTCGCTCGGCTCCTCGTCGGTCGTCGCAACGCGCACCGACCGGTCGTGGATCATGTCGCGGACGACGCCGCTCGGCCGCCCCGTCATCGACGCCACGGCCGTCGCGTCGGCCTCGACCGCGTCACGGACTCGCATACCTTCGGACTCTCGCCCGACGACATAAAGTCGCTGCCGCGCGGTCGACGGCGACCGGTTGATTTTAACGACCGGCGGACCCAGAGGGAGGTATGTCCAAATCAACGAAGATCGTGGTCGGAACGGTCGGCGTCTCGGCGGCTCTCTCGGCGTTTATGATCCTCTCGTACGTCCTCGGCTGATGTTCTCGACCCGGCCGCTCGACGACGACCTCGCTGCGGTCCGCGACCGGTACGCGCCGGGATCGCCTGTCCTCGACGTTGAGACCGACTTCGAAACGCTCCCGCCTGCCGCGGCGGAGGATCTCGGCCTCTTCGTTAACGCGCTCGATCCCGCCTCATATCCCGCGGAATGGCTCCCCGAGCCCGTGCCGGACCTGCTCCGTAAACACGTGGGCCCGACGTTCACGGTCGGCCTCCCGGGCGACGGGACCGTCGTTCGGACGGCCCAGACCGACCCGCCGACCGTCCTCGTCAAGCGGCGCGCGGAGGGGACGCCCGACGACTTCCCCTACCGGAAGGCCGACGTCCGGTGTCCCGACGAGGACAAGACGGCCGCGATGGGCCGCCTGGCCGACCGCCTCCCCGAGACGTTCCTTCCCTTCTTCGGCGAACGCTACCCCGACCTCGACGCGGCGATCCGCCGCCCGGACCCGGAGACGGGGGCGTCGACGACCGGGTTCGGCCCGACGGACACCTTTCAGGTCGCGAACGCGCTGTTCGACGCATGGGTCGGGCTTCACACCCGCGACGCGTTCGCGTCGTGGAGCGAGGAGTACCCCCGGCTGTTCGACGCGTGGGCTGACGCTGGCGAGCGGCTCTCTGGTCGGCTCGGCGACCTCTCGGCCGAGGTCGCTCGCGGCGACACCGACTTCCCGAGCGCGACGGAGTACGCCTGCTCGGCGGTCAAACACGACCTCGACCTTCCGGCGCCGTACGGCGCGCTCGACACGGCCGCCTACCGGGAGCGTGGGGCGACCTACGCCGTGGCGTGGGCGGAGAAGACGTTCGCCGCGCTCGTCGACGAGGAGTGAAACGAGAGCTCTCGGCGGGACCGCCGTCGATCAGACGTCGACGACGACGTCCTCGTCGTCGTCGAGGTCGATGACGCCGTCGAACAGCTCGCGGAACCGGTCGAGCGTTGCGACCTCGTGGACCTCCTCGGAGAGGTGGAAGATCCCGACCGCGTCGCGTGCGTCGAGGAGGTCGAGGATCTCGCTTGCGGCCTCGTACACCGCGTCGTCGTCGGCGTAGTAGGCCATCTCGGTGAGCGAGTCGACCGAGACGCGTCGCTTCCCCTCGTTTTCGGTGAGGAAACGCTCCACGCGGTCGACGACCCCGTCGAGGTCGTCGGGCGCGGAGACGTAGTACACGTCGTCGGCGGTGCGCCGCGAGTAGCCGCGCTCGACGGAGAGCGTGTCGAGGATGGTCGCCTTCGTCTCGTCGACATCGTAGTACTCCAGTTTCTGTTCGACCTCGCGCGCGGTGGTTCGGGTCGAAACGACGAGGAACGCGTCGGTGTCGGTCTTCAGGAAGTCGGTGTCGATCCGGTCGGTCTCCCCGATGCTCGGGTGGACGAGTAAGAGCCCGGTCCCGCCCGGTATCGTTTCCGGCCCGTTCTCGACGGCGAGGGAGTAGTCCATGAGATCGGAACTCGCCGGACCGACTTAACGGTGCGGGCCGGAGCGCCCCGAGACCGGCGGACGCGGGCGGGTCACGCGTCGGCGTTCGGTCGCCTGCGGTCGGTAATCTCCCGGGCCCGGCGACCTGCCCGCATCCGCTTGTACTCGATCGCCGCCGTCGCCGCACCCTCCCATCGCATCCCCACCGTTTCCTCTGGAGATAGTGATAGATGCGCGCCGGGGATCGGCGGGTCGACACAGCGACTCCCCGGCGTGGTGGTCGGTTTTTTTGCCCCGCCCGCCCTCGGTTTGCTCGATGCCCGGCCACGACTCCGCGCGAGAGATCTACCGGCAGGCGCTCCCGGTCATCGGGGTCAGTCTGATCGCCGGCTTGTTCGCGGGGACGATCCTCGGCTCCGAGACCATGCGCGCAAACATCGCCGAGGTCCCCGGACTCCTGTTGTTGCTGCCGGCGTTCCTCGCCACGCGCGGCGGGGTGTACGGCTCGCTCGGGGCCCGGCTCTCGACGGGACTCTCCTTTCTCAACGGGATGACCGTCTCGGTGTTCATCGCGGTCGTTACCTACCTCGCCCTCGTCCTGTTCGGTGACGGCGGGAGCCTCTTCCAGCTGGTCGGCGTGATGGTCGTCGCCGGCTTCCTCTCCGCGGTGTTGATGATCACGGTGTTGATCGCCGTCATCTTCGTCGGCTACCGGCGCGGACTCGACCCCGACAACGTCATCGGTCCGGTCGTCACGACCCTCGGCGACGTGTTCGGCGTGCTCTTCCTCCTCGTCGGGGTGTCCGTCGTGGGGGCCGTCTCGTGACCGAGCCAGAATCGCCGGCCGTCGACGAGTGGTCGATCCGACGGATCGTCGGGACGATGATCCCGCTTTTAGCCGCGCTGTCGGTCCTCCAGCTTGTCTCCGGGACCGTACTGGAGACCTACGAGAAGGTCCTGTTACAGTACCCGGCGCTTCTGGTGTTGGTGCCGGTCCAGATCGGGACGGCCGGCAATCTCGCGTCGATCACCTGCTCGCGGCTCACCACGCAGCTGTATCTCGGGACCTACGAGTTCAGCCCCTCGAACCCCGCCCTCCGGGCGAACGCGGCCGCGGTGTTCGGGCTCGCGGCGACCGTCTTCGGCGCGGTCGGCGTCGCCGCGTGGGCGATCGGAGTCGCGCTCGGGGGGTCGCTCGTGCTCGGTCGGGTACTCACGATATCGCTCGTCTCCGGCATGTTGCTCGCGGTACTCGTCGTCGTCGCCAGCGTCGTCGCGGTCGAGGCGTCGTACCGCGTCGGACTCAACCCCGACGACACGACGATCCCGGTGGTGACGAACCTCTGTGACATCGCCGGCGTGTTGATCCTCTTCGGGGTCGTCTCGGTCGTGCTGTGACGGCGACGGGAGGGCCGGACCGTCTGCGACAGCCACTCGGAACACGCTGTCGGCGGTCGCCGCGCCGACGACGGTGAACGCCGCGCTGACGGAGAGCGTCTTGAGCGGAGTCCGCCAGCCGGAACTTCGAACGGCGAAGGGACCACGGCCGTTTCATGTCCGCGACCGGTGGCGGGAGTTAATAAAACACCCCCGTTTTTCACCGTTCTCCCCGTTCACCCGGTATGAGCGTTCGCGAGGAGTTCGACGAGTGGGCGGCGACCGGAAAGGACCGCGGCATGGAGGATAGACACTGGCACACCGCGAAACACGTCTTAGCGCGAATGCCGGTCGAGGCCGGCGACGACGTGCTGGACCTCGGGACCGGCTCCGGCTACGCGCTCCGCGCGCTCCGCGAGCGGGGAATCGGTCGCGGGTACGGCCTCGACGGCGCGCCGGAGATGGCGCTGAACGCCCGCGAGTACACCGACGACGACGCGGTCGGGTTCCTCGTCGGCGACTTCGACGAGCTGCCGTTCGCCGACGACTCGCTCGATCACGTCTTCTCGATGGAAGCGTTTTATTACGCGGCCGATCCGGTCCACACGCTGGAGGAGGTCCGTCGGGTGTTACGTCCTGGGGGAACGTTCTACTGCGCGGTCAACTACTTCGTGGAGAGCGAGACGACTCACGCGTGGCAGGAGAACATCTCCGTGGAGATGACGCTGTGGGACCGGGCGGAGTACCGCGAGGCGTTCCGCGAGGCCGGGCTGTACGTCGCCGCACAGGACGCGATCCCGGACCGGGAGACGGAGATTCCGGAGGCGGAGGCATTTCCGGTGGAGGGGTACGAGACGCGCGAGGCGATGGTGGACCGGTATCGGACGTGGGGGACGCTGTTGACGGTCGGCGTCGCACCCTGATTCGGATCGATACGCGGTTCGAATGTTCAACGAGCGACGAACGCCGACCCGATTGCGGTCGATGCGGTCACTGTCGATATCGGTCTACGAACCGAGAGGCGGGAACGCCGCCGAAGCCCCAGCCGCTCGGCCGTACGTGATTGTTTATAAACCGTGGACCGACACGGACACCCACGAAGCCACAGCCGCTCGGCCGTACGTGATTGTTTATCGCTCGGGGCGCTCCTCACTCGGTCGCTTCGCTCCCTCGTTGCGGTGCTGCCGTCGCCTGCGCCCGCCTCGCGACTGCCCCTTCGATTCCCACCCCGCACAGCACCGCAGCCTCACACCTCCCCAGCCTCGCCAGTCGGTCTCCGCTTCGCTCCGACCGACTGACTCCCTCGCGCGACGCTCCTCGACCGCGATGCGGTCTCGGAGGCGCGCGCCGATCATTAGTCAGATGTCTACCGTTCGCCGTTTAAAAGTCCGGAGCGCGCCCTTCCGACGATTTAAATCGCGTCGGGGACCAGATGCCGGTAATGGAACCGAGTTCGCTCTCCGGGCTCCCCGCGGGCGTCGGCGAGGCGCTCGAAGCGGAGGGCGTCGCGGAGCTGTACCCGCCACAGCAGGCGGCCGTCGAGGCCGGAGTGCTGGACGGTGAGAGCCTCGTCGCGGCCGTTCCCACCGCCTCCGGCAAGACGCTGATCGCGGAGCTGGCGATGCTGTCGTCGATCCAGCGCGGCGGCAAGGCCTTATATATCGTCCCACTGCGCGCGCTCGCCAGCGAGAAGAAGGCCGAGTTCGAGCGCTGGGAGGAGTTCGACGTGACGGTCGGCGTCTCGACGGGCAACTACGACTCTGACGGCGAGTGGCTCGCGAGCCGGGACGTCATCGTCGCCACCTCGGAGAAGGTCGACTCACTCATCCGCAACGGCGCGCCGTGGATCGACGACCTGACCTGCGTCGTCAGCGACGAGGTCCACCTCGTCGACGACTCCCACCGCGGCCCGACCCTGGAAGTCACGCTCGCGAAGCTCCGCAAGGTGAACCCCGGACTCCAGACCGTCGCGCTCTCGGCGACGGTCGGCAACGCCGACGTCATCGCCGACTGGCTCGACGCCGAACTCGTCGAGTCCGACTGGCGTCCGATCGAACTCCGTACGGGCGTCCACTTCGGCAACGCGATCAACTTCGACGACGGGAGCCAGCGAGAGGTCCCGGTCGAGCGCGGCGAAGACCAGACCGCGGAGCTCGTCGGCGACGCCTTAGACACCGAGGAAGGCGGCCAGGGCGGCTCATCGCTCGTCTTCGTCAACTCCCGGCGCAACGCGGAGTCGTCGGCCCGCAAACTCGGCGAGGTCACCACCCCGCGGCTCACCGGCGACGAGCGCGACCGCCTCCGGGAGCTGGCAGCGGAGATCCGCGGCGTCTCCGACACAGACACTTCCGAGGACCTCGCGGACGCGGTCGAGCAGGGGTCGGCGTTCCACCACGCCGGGCTGGCGAGCGACCACCGCAGCCTCGTCGAGGACGCGTTCCGCGACCGTCTTATCAAGTGCGTCTCCGCGACGCCCACCCTCGCCGCCGGGGTCAACACCCCCGCCCGCCGGGTGATCGTCCGCGACTGGCGGCGCTACGACGGCGAGTTCGGCGGGATGAAACCCCTTGACGTCCTCGAAGTCCACCAGATGTGCGGGCGGGCGGGCCGCCCCGGACTCGACCCGTACGGCGAGGCGGTGCTGCTCGCGAACGACGCGGACACCCGCGAGGAGCTGTTCGAGCGGTACGTCTGGGCCGAGGCCGAGCCGGTCCGTTCGAAGCTGGCGGCCGAGCCGGCGCTCCGCACCCACGTCCTCGCGACGGTCGCCTCGGGCTTTGCCGCCACCCGCGAGGGCCTCCTGTCGTTCCTCGACAACACACTCTACGCGGCACAGACCGCCGACGAGGGGCGACTCGCCGCGGTCACCGACACCGTCTTAGACTACCTCGAAGTCAACGGCTTCGTCGAGCGCGACCGCGACGGCGGAGGCGAGAGCCTCGCCGCGACCGGGATCGGCCACACCGTCTCGCGGCTCTACCTCGATCCGATGAGCGCGGCGGAGATACTCGACGGCCTCCGCACGGTCGGCGACGGCTCCGACGCCGGCGACGCGGACGCCGAGTTCGTCCCGGCGGCCGATGCCGGCGCGGACCCCGACGCCGACGAACCGGGCTTCACCACGTACACGCGGGGAGATGTCGACGAGAGCGACGAGGTCGAGATGTCCGACCCGGACGACGACGAGCCCCCCGCGGTCACGCCGCTCGGTCTCTATCACCTGGTCAGCCGGACCCCGGACACCTACGAGCTGTACCTCAAGTCCGGCGACCGCGAGGAGTACACGGAGGTCTGCTACGAGCGCGAGCCGGAGTTCCTCGGCGACGTGCCCTCCGAGTACGAGGATGTCCGCTTCGAGGACTGGCTTGCCGCGCTGAAGACGGGGCGGCTGCTGGAGGACTGGACGAATGAGGTGGATGAAGACCGGATCGCGGAGCGGTACGGCGTCGGCCCGGGCGATATCCGCGGCAAGGTCGACACCGCCGAGTGGCTCCTCCGCGCGGCGGAGACGCTCGCCCGCGACGTGGAGGGGATCGACGGCGATGTCGTCGTTCGGGTCCGCGAGGCGCGCAAGCGTCTGGAGTACGGGGTCCGCGAGGAGCTGCTCGATCTGGCCGGCGTCCGAAACGTCGGCCGCAAGCGCGCTCGCCGTCTCTACGAGGCCGGCATCGAGAGCCGTGCCGACCTCCGCGAGGCGGACAAGGCGGTGGTACTGGGTGCGCTCCGCGGCCGCGAGCGCACAGCCGAACGGATCTTAGAGAACGCCGGCCGCGAGGACCCCTCGCTCGACGGCGTCGACCCCGACAGCTCCGCCTCCGCGGCGGCGACCGCTGGCGCAGACGCCGACGGTGACGGCGACGGACAGGCCAGTTTGGGTGATTTCGGATGACGGACTTCGCGGTCGACACCGAGGGTGAGCCGGCGGCGGCCCCCGACCCGGCCCTCGGACTCGTTGTCGGGACGTTCTCGATTGCCGACCTCGACGCGTTCCTCGCCGATCTCGACGAGATCGCCGCGGAGACCGGCGCAGTGGTTCAGGCGTTCGACGCCGACCTCGTCGTCTCGTCCGCCCACCTCCGGGAGGCGGCCCGGCTCGCGGCCCGGTCGATCGCCCGCGGCGAGGCGGTCGCCCGCGATCCCGGCGTCGAGATCCTGCTGTACGCGGCCGGACGCAGACAGATCGACCGCGCGCTCGAACTCGGCGTCTCGGAGGGCGAGCGCGCCGCGGTCGTCCTCGTCGCCGACTTCGGCGACGTCCCCGGTGTCGACCGCCCGGCCACGGACGTGGACGGGGCGGCCGAAGCGGTCCGGGAACTCACCGCCGACGGGGGCGACGGGGCCGGCGAGCTCGACGAGAGCCGGAACCCCGCGTTCGACGAGAGCCAAAACCCCGCGTTCGACGAGGACCGCATCCGCGAGTTCTACGGCGTCACGGACCGCGAACTCGCCGCGACGACCGGCGACCTTGCGGACGTCGTGCGCGAACGGGTCGCGCTGCTGGACGTTGAGAAGTGATCTCACACCCCTCCATTTCGACTGGAGACCGCCGGGACGGGACGCCTCCCGACTCCAGCCGAAACGAAGGGCGGCAGAAGTAGTCCATCCTGGATTCGAACCAGGGTCGTTGCCCCCAGAAGGCAACAGGATTGGCCACTACCCCAATGGACTGTACACTCACAAGTAGCCCACACGTGTTTGTAAGCGTTGCGCGTTGCGACTGCCGTGCGACTCCGTGACGACCATCCGGGATCGAGCCACCCCCGAATCGCGTTTGTGCGTACATCGACGCGTTTTACACGACTCAATCCGCACGAAGCTGTATGTACGTCGGACGATTCGTCGTCGTCGCGCCCGGCATCGGCGGCTACCGCGTCTCCTCGCGCTCGTTCCCGAACCGCCGTATCACCGACCGCGGCGGGACGCTCACCGTCGGCCCGACCCCGGACGCGCCCGAGACGGACAACCCGTACGTCTCGTACAACTGCGCCCGCGCGGTCGAGACCCCGACGAACGAGCCGCTCGCGGTCCTCGGAAACGGCTCGCACGTCGACCCGATCGCGGAGAAACTGGAGGTCGGTTACCCCGCCCGCGACGCGCTCGCGACCCCGCTGCTCGCGCTCGACTTCGAGAAGGACGACTACGACACGCCCCGCGTCGCCGGCGTCGTCGGCGCGGAGTCGGCGACGGTCGGCGTCGTCCGCCGCGACGCGCTCCTCGTTGAGAGCGTCGACGAGCCGACCGTCGTCGCGACCTACGAGACGGACTCCCCCGAGCCGTACGACCTGACCGCGGCAGACGCCGGCGGCGTCGCGACCGAACTGCTCGGGGCCGACCTCGAACACCCGGTCTGTGCCGCCGGCGCGACCGTCGACGACGACGTCGCGCTCGCGTTCGACAACGACGACGACTGACTGGCGTTCGGCCCCGCGGCCGGACGACGCCTCTCGGCCGCCGCCCGCCTTTCCGGCTCCCGACGCCTTTTGACTCCTCCGTCCGAGTGACGGCCATGGAGCGCGTCACCGCGGCCGACTACCACGACCTCGCGGTTCCGTCCGACCCTCGAATATCACCGGACGGCGACCGGGTCGCCTTCGTGCGCCGACAGCCGAACGACGACGACAGCTACGAGACGACCGTGTACCTAGTCGACATCGCGGGCGAGGACGCCCCCCGCCGGCTCACCCTCCCGGAGGGCTCGGACGCCGAACCGCGCTGGAGCCCCTCCGGCGACCGGATCGCGTTCACCTCCACCCGGGGCGCGGCCGACGACCGCCAACAGCTGTGGGTCCTCCCGGTCGACGGGGGCGAGGCGCGCCGCCTCACCGACGTGGTCGGCGGCGTCTCGCAGATCGCGTGGTCGCCGGACGGCACGCGCATCGCGTTCGTCCAGCCGGTGACGGCCGACGACCGCGAAGCGGACCGTGATCTCGCTGTGCCGGACGAGTACGAGCCGGACGACCACCCCGACCCGCGGGTCGTCGACCGCACCGTCTACCGGTCCATGGAGCGCCATTTCGACGGCCGCCGGCCGGGCGTGTACGTCGTCGACGCGGACGCGACCGTGGGGGGCGTCACCGACCCTGACCCGGCCGAGTCAGGCGCGGTCACCCGGGTCACCGACCGTGACGCCGACTTCGCCGCCCCCTCGTGGGGTGACGCCGACACGCTGTACTACACCGAGGCCGTCGGCGACGACCCCGACGACTCCGTCGAGATCGCGATCCGCGCCCACGACTTCGCCGCCGGCGACGACGAGCGCGTCCACACGACGACCGGGTGGGGGGCCGACCTCGCGGCGACCGCCGACGGCCGCGTCGCGTTCACCCACGCCGAGCCGGACCAGGTGTCCATACAGCCGACCGACCTCCGCGTCCTCGACACGGCCTCTGGGACGGTCACCGACCTCACCGGCGACCTCGACCGCGGGCTGGACCGCGAGACGACGCCGCAGTGGGGACCGGACGAGGAGACGCTGTACTTCGCGACGCCCGACGAGGGGAAGACGGCCCTCTGGCACGTCCCCGCGGACGGGAGCGCGGACCCCGAGCGCCTCCTCCGCCCGGGGACGGTCTCGGGCGCGACCGTCGGCGGCGAGATCGACGCCGGACCCGGATCGGTCGCGGTCGCGTACGCCGCCAGCGAGTGGGACCACCCGGGCGACGCGTTCGCCTACGACGCCGCGGCCGACGAGACGACGCGCCTCACCGAACTCAACGCCGACTACCTCGCCGAGCGAGCGGTCGGCGAGCCGGAGGAGATCCGGTTCGAATCCGACGGCACCGAGGTTCAGGGCTGGCTGCTGACGCCGCCGGAATCCGTCGCCGACCCCGACGAGTCCGGCAGCGCGGCCGCCGACGCGGACGCGGACGAACAGTACCCGCTCGCGGTCGAGATCCACGGCGGCCCGCACGCGATGTGGTCGACCGCAGGGACGATGTGGCACGAGTTCCAGACGCTCGCGGCCCGCGGCTACGCCGTCTTCTGGTCGAACCCGCGCGGCTCGACCGGCTACGGCGAGGCGTTCATGCAGGCCATCGAGCGCGACTGGGGCGCGGTCACCATGCGCGACGTGATGGCCGGCGTCGAGACGGTCGCTGACCGCCCCGAGATCGACGCGTCGAACGCCCTCGTCACCGGCGGCTCCTTCGGCGGGTTCATGACCGCGTGGGCGGTCGGACAGACCGACTACTTCGACGCAGCGGTCTCCCAGCGCGGCGTCTACGACCTCACCGGCTTCTACGGCTCGACCGACGCCGCCTACAAGCTCGTCGAGGGCGACTTCGACACGGTCCCGTCCGAGGAGCCGGCGTGGCTCTGGGAGCAGTCGCCGACCGGCCACGCCGACGACGTCGACACGCCGACGCTGTTGATCCACTCCGAGGACGACACGCGGACCCCGATCTGTACTGCGGAGCTGTACCACCGGATCCTCCGGAAAAACGGCGTCGACACGCGCTTCGTCAGCTACCCCCGCGAGGGCCACGAGCTGTCCCGGTCCGGCGAGCCGGCCCACGTCGTCGACCGCATCGAGCGGATCGCCCGCTGGTTCGACGGCTACTCCGAACACCACGACGCCGAGCGCGCCCTGGACCGCCCCGAAGACGACGGACTGACCGCGGGCGAGGAGTCCGAGGAGAGGGCGGAAAGATAGACGCTCGCGTCGGCTCCGGCTCAGCGCTCGTCGGGGTCGAACGCGTCGATGGCGTCGTGGACGTTTGCGACCCACTCGTCGAGGGCGTCGTGGAGCCGCCGCTTGGCCTCGGGGACCGGGATGGCGGTGTACTGGTAGACGTACCCCCCGGAGTCGAGCAGGCGGCGACGACGCTTGACGAGCCCCTTCTCGCGTAACGTCGACAGCGACCGGTTCACGTTCGACCGGTCCCGGTCGAGGGCGTCGGCGAGCTCCGAGACGGTGCTGCCGGGGGTATCGAGCAGCGTCAGGTACGCCCGGCTCTCGTGGTCGCGCACGCCGAAGACGCAAGAGAGGACGTGTTCGAACGAGGGAGACCGGTCGCCGACGAGGTCCTCGATTTCGGGGTCGCTCATGCCGCCGGGTTTGCGCGCGGCGAGGTTAAATGTCGGTCTTCGTTGCTCAGCCGAGTCACTCGTCGGCCGCGTACCCCATCTGGTCGAGACACCCGCGCATCCCCGACTCGTCCGCGTGTCGGTGGAGGTTCGTCGGCGTGTCGCAGTGGTAGGTCTCCCCGTCGTACCGGAGTGCGACCTCGTGGCTGGCACCGGCGACCTCGACGTCGACCAAGATCCGCCGGCCGTCGTTGAGCGCGTCGATGAGTTCGTCGACGGCCAGCTCCCCCGCCTCGACTCGGAGTACCTCGCTCATGCGTTCAACTCGGCGGTCGCCCAAATAAAAACGACCGGTGTGTCCCCGCGCCCGCAATTGCGGACTTCCGTCGCTCGGCGCTCACGTCGTCGTCGAGTCCGGACCGCCCTCCTCGGTCGGCGGCTCGACGCCCTCGGCGGCGGCGACGTCTTCGGTCCGCTTCTCGGTGTCGACGTGCCAGCGGTCTATCTCCGACTCGTAGTCGCCGAGCACGTCCGACACCTCGGCTTTCAGCTCGTCGTCGTTGATGTTCACCTCGAAGACGAACGTCTCGCCGTCCTCCGCGCGGGCGACCTCTTGGATGTTGGCGCTGACGAGCTCGTTGTCGAAGTAGTACGGTGCCATCTGGGTCATCACGTTGCGGTAGACGGCGTCTTCGACCTTTCTGAGCGCCTTCCGGCTGGCCGAGTCCGCCGCGCGAGCGACGTGTTCGATCGACTCGCCCCAGCTTTCGCGGGCGCTCTCGGTGTCGTTCTCCTCGACCTTCTCGTAGGACTCCGTGAGCTTCTCACCGGCCGTCTGGAGGTCGTCGCCGGGGGATTTCCCTGCGCGCTCGCCTTCCCCCTCGTCGACGGACGCCTGCGCCGCGGTCTTCTCCGAGACGTCCTCGTCGATGCGCTCGTGGGTCTTCGGACGCCACTCGTCGAACTCGTAGTAGGCGTCGCCGTCGACACCGACCTCCCGGAGGGCTAAGGCGATCCGCTCGCCGTGTTCGACGAC
>PXST01000016.1:67825-74559 GCA_003023405.1 Halobacteriales archaeon SW_8_68_21 | reverse complement strand
TCGATGCTGGCGAAGGCGATGTCCGAGCTGCTCCCCAAAGAGGAGCTACAGGACGTCCTGGTGTATCACAACCCCGAGGACGGCAACAAGCCGAAGGTGCGGACCGTCCCGGCCGGCAAGGGCGACCAGATCGTCGAGGCGCACCGCGAGGAGGCGCGCAAGCGCAACCAGATGCGGTCGCTTCTCATGTGGATCATCATCGCCGTCGTGTTGGGCTACGCGCTCATCATCGTCGGCCAGATCCTCGTGGGCATCATCGCGGCCGGCGTGGTGTACCTCGTCTTCCGCTACCTGAACCGCGGGTCGGACGCGATGATCCCGAACCTGCTGGTGAACAACGGCGACACGAAGACCGCGCCGTTCCGCGACGCGACGGGCGCGCACGCCGGCGCGCTGCTCGGCGACGTCCGGCACGACCCGTTCCAGTCCGGTGGGATGGAGACCCCCAGCCACGACCGCGTCGAGGCCGGGGGCATCCACAAGGCGAACAAGGGCGTGCTGTTCATCGACGAGATCAACACGCTCGATATCCGCAGCCAGCAGCACCTCATGACGGCGATCCAGGAGGGCGAGTTCTCGATCACGGGTCAGTCCGAGCGCTCCTCGGGCGCGATGGTCCAGACGGAGCCGGTCCCGACGGACTTCGTCATGATCGCGGCCGGGAACCTCGACGCGATGGAGAACATGCACCCGGCGCTGCGCTCCCGAATCAAGGGGTACGGCTACGAGGTGTACATGGAGGACACCATCGAGGACACCCCGGAGATGCGTCGGAAGTACGTCCGGTTCATCGCACAGGAGGTCGCGAAGGACGGCCGGCTGCCGGAGTTCTCCGCGGAGGCCGTCGAGGAGATCATCCTCGAAGCCAAGCGGCGCTCCGGCCGGAAGGGCCACCTCACGCTGAAGATGCGGAACCTCGGCGGGATGGTCCGCGTCGCGGGCGACATCGCCCGCGGCGAGGACGCCGAGATGACGACCCGCGACCACGTGCTTCAGGCGAAGGGCCGTTCGCGGTCGATCGAACAGCAGCTCGCGGACGACTACATCGAGCGCCGGAAGGACTACGAACTGGAGGTCTCCGACGGCTACGTCGTCGGGCGCGTCAACGGGCTCGCCGTCATGGGCGAAGACTCCGGGATAATGCTCCCGGTGATGGCCGAGGTGACGCCGACCCAGAGCGGCGGTCAGGTGATCGCCACCGGCCAGCTCAAGGAGATGGCCGAGGAGTCGGTCCAGAACGTCTCGGCGATCATCAAGAAGTTGTCGGACGAGAACATCTCGGAGAAGGACATCCACATCCAGTTCATCCAGACGGGTCAGCAGGGCGTCGACGGCGACAGCGCGTCCATCACGGTCGCGACCGCCGTCATTAGCGCCTTGGAGGACGTCGGCGTCGACCAGAGCCTCGCGATGACCGGCTCGCTTTCGGTCCGCGGCGACGTGCTCCCGGTCGGTGGGGTGACCCACAAGATCGAGGCGGCCGCGAAGGCCGGCTGCGACCGGGTCATCATCCCTGCGGCCAACGAGCAGGACGTGATGATCGAAGACGAGTACGAAGAGATGATCGAGATCATCCCCGTCTCACACATCAGCGAAGTCCTCGACATCGCCCTCGAAGGCGAGGCCGAGAAGGACTCGCTCGTCGCCCGGCTGAAGTCGATCACGGGGTCGGCACTGAACGACGGAAACGTCTCCGGTCCGTCCAGCCCGAGCCCGCAGTAGACGACTCTCCTCCCTTTCGCGGTTTCGTTGCGCCACCGTCCCGACTCGGCCGCCCGTTCGGTGGCGACGCCCCAGCCTCTTTTTATCCCGGGAGCGTCTACGGTGGACGATGAGCGGGAAACCGACCGTCGGCGAGTACATGACCCGGGAGGTGGAGACGGTCAGCCCGGACGAGACGGTGGCAGCGGTCGCGCGTCGCATGGCCGACAGCCATGGCCACAACGGGTTCCCCGTCACGCAGGGCCGCACCGTGGAGGGGTTCGTCACGGCCGGGGACCTGCTGCTCGCGGACGACGACGCCCCCGTGTTCACGGTGATGACGGAGGACCTGATCGTCGCACACCCCGACATGAAGGTGACCGACGCTGCGCGGGTGATACTGCGATCCGGCATCCAGCGGCTCCCGGTCGTCGACGACGCCGACAACCTCGTCGGGATCATCTCGAACACGGACGTGGTCCGCTCGCAGATCGAGCGCGCGACGCCCGGGAAGGTCGGGAAGCTGATGCGAACCCTCTCGCAGATCCACGGCGTCGAACTCGACGAAAAGCGGCGCGAAGTCGACATTGCGGCCCTAACGCCGACACAGGCCCGCGTGTACGCCGACGAACTGGAGGGCCGGCAGTACGAGCTGGAAAACGGGCTCGCCGAACCGCTCGTCGTCATCGACAACGGCGGCACGCTCTACTTGGCCGACGGTCATCACCGGGCCATGGCCGCCCGCGAGGCCAGCATCGAGACGATGGACGCGTACGTGATCATCCCCCGGACCACGGTCGACCTCGGAATGGCGAAGACCGCCGAGAAGGAGGGCCTCCGCGTCGTCGACGACATCGACGTCGTCGACTACGCCAGACACCCGCTCGTGGAGACGACGAAGCGGCTCCAGTGAGCGGAGGTCGCCGGTCGCACCGTCCGCGCCAATCCGTGGTTTTCGCAGACACACTTTTGTGAGTCGATAAGAGAGGGTCGGTATGGGATCTCGGATCAGAACCGCGACGAGCAGGGCGAAGTACGCGGCCGTCGGCGCTGCGGTCGGTGCCGCGGTCGGTGGACTGTGGAGCCGGAACGCGGCGAGTACGGGCGGTGCGCTCGGCGGACTGGCCGGTGCGACGCTCGCCGAGCTGAAATTGGGCGCGGGCGGAATATTCGCGGACGACGAAGATGAGTCGGACGACGTGGCCGCCGAAACCGACGGAGCCGGGTGAGCGGGCCGCGGAGCGGATAGCACTCGGTCGCATCGGGAACGTCTATACCGGCGGGCCGAGTAGCCGCCGGCAATGAGCGACACCGACGGCCCGGACGCGAACGAGGCGTCCGACGACGGGAGCGGCTGGTTCGAGGCGCGTCCGTCCGGGACTGCCGACGGCGATGTGGGAACGGAGAGCGACGACGCCGCGGCCGCGGCGCGGGTCCGCGACGGGAGCGCCGCCGCACCCGCCGACTGGCCCGCGCGCGCGGTGGAGGCCGGGTTCGCCGGCGACGCGGACGAGTACTACGACCGACTCAACGCCGCGACGACGCGCGCGACGCGGGAGGCGGTCCGCGAGCGCGAGCGCGCCGACGACGCGCAGCTGATCCACGCGGTCCGGGCCATGGACGATTGCGAGCGCGTCGCAAACGAGCTCGCCGAACGCGCCGTCGAGTGGGCCGGGAGCCTCTTCGACGAGGTGGATCCCGGCGTCGAGGGGGTCCGGGCGATCGCCGCGCGCGAGCCGGAGAGCGAGGTTGAGCGGCGGGCGGTCTCGGTCGCCGAGCGCGCCGCGGAACTCGACGACGAGCGGGCGGCGCTCGCAGAGACCATCGGCCGGATCGCGCCGGCAGTCGCGCCGAACCTCACCGAGATGGCCGGCGCGGAGCTGGCCGCGCGCCTCATCGCGCTCGCCGGCGGGCTGGAGCCGCTCGCGAAGAAGCCGTCCGGGACGGTACAGGTGCTGGGTGCGGAGGACGCGCTGTTCGCACATCTCTCGGGGCGGGCCCCCTCGCCGAAACACGGGATCATCTACACCCACGAGTTCGTTCGGGGGACGCGGCCCGAGGACCGGGGGTCTGCTGCGCGCGCGTTCGCCGGGAAGCTCTCGCTCGCCGCCCGCGCCGACCACTACGCCGGCGAGCGACGGGAGCGGCTCCACGACGACCTCCGCGAGCGAATGGCGACGATCCGCGCCCGGGCGGACGAGGACGGAGCGGGGGACGCGGTCGGAGACGACGCGGGCGCGGAGACCGAGGCGGTGACCGACGATGAGTGACTCCGCGCTCCCGGACGGCGTCGAGCGCCGCGAGATCGAGGGCGAGCGGCGGCTGGCGACCCGCGGCAAGCCGGTGTACGGCGAGCCGACGACGGACAGCTGGCGCGCGTGGGACCCCGAGCGGTCGAAGCTCGGCGGGATGCTCGAGCTGGGACTGGAGACGGGACTGGTGGGCGGCGAGACCGTCCTCTACCTCGGCGCGGCGAGCGGGACCACGGTGAGCCACGTCGCCGACTTCGGCGGTCCCACCTACGCGGTCGAGTTCGCACCCCGTCCGGCGCGGGACCTCCTCGACGCCGCCGAGCCGCGCGACCGGCTGTTCCCGCTGTTGAAGGACGCACGAAAGCCGGAGACGTACGCGCACGTCGTCGAGAGCGATGTCGACGCGGTCATTCAGGACGTTGCCACGCGCGGACAGGCCGAGGTGGCCGTCCGCAACGCGCGGTTTCTGGCGGACGACGGCCGACTGCTGCTGGCGATCAAGGCGCGCAGCGAGGACGTGACCGCGGAGCCGGCGGACGTGTTCGAGGGCGCGCTCGACCGGCTCCGGGAGGCGTACGAGATTCTGGAGACGCGGCGGCTCGACCGGTTCCACGAGGACCACCTCGGCGTGGTGGCGACGCCGCGATAGCGCCCGCTGGCGGCGACGCGACCGTCGCGGCGATCAGCCGTCCGGTTCGAACAGGTCCTTGACGCGGCAGTCGAAGTGGTCGGCGAGGGCGAAGGCGAGCTCCAGCGAGGGGTCGTAGCGTTCGCGTTCGATCGCGTTGATCGTCTGTCGGGTGACCCCGACGGCGGCAGCGAGGTCGGCCTGACTCTCGCCGGTCGCGGCGCGCCGGTCGTTGAGGTCGTTTCTCATGTGCGGTTCACAGCCGATACTTGTGGTAGAACACGAACGCGCCGTACGCGACGAAGACCGCGAACAGCGTCCACATTGCGCCGTAGAACTCGCCCGGAAGCGTGACGACGGCGCTCTCCTCTAACACCAGTCCGCCGGGGGCACCGAGGACGAACACGTACGCGAAAAGCGTCATCGTGTCGTTGCCGGCCTCGCGCTCGATGGTCGTGTCGCGCTCGTCGTACAGGTCGACGGGGCTGAACCGCTGGACGAGTCCCATCCCGATGCCGCCGGCCCAGTAGAGGGCGACGCCGAGGACGAACCGGTTGAGCGCGATGGCGATCCCCAGCGCGAGGATGCCGACGCCGAGCAGTCCGTAGGCGATTCGCTTGTACCGTTTCCGCGCGGAGGGCCGAGTCGTCGCGGAGGCAGTGTGTTCGCTCATGGTGGGGTGTAAGGCGAGCGCGAACCGAATGTAAAGCTCGCTTTACAGTAAAGGAGACTTTACGTTGGATAATAAATCTATCGGTGGCGGGGTTCAGCGACGGAGTTCGAGCGAGAGACGACGGTACGTTGTGTTTTCCGCGTTTCACCACGAGGGCGGCGAGAAGCCGGCGTCCTCTAAGATCGGCTTCCACCGCTTTTGAACCGATAGCCGGGAGACATCCATCGCGTCGGCGACGGCGGACTGCGAACGCTCCTCGCCGCGGATCAGGCCGGCGGCGTAGAGGCTGGCGGCGGCCGCAACGCGCTTGCCGCGGTCGTCGTCGGGCGCACGGGAAAGGAACAGGTCGACCGCGGTCGAGCGCGTCTCCGCGTCGAGATCGAGCGCGGCGCACGCCTCGTCGAGCAGTTTGATCCACGCCTCGTTGTCGACCCGGTCGCTCGCTCGGTACACGGACACTGGTAGTCGGCGGGGGTACATAAGCGGCGGCGTCCGCCGAGTCGCGCGCGTCGCTCCTCGCCCTCGCCGTCCGCCGCCCTGAAGTCGCCCGCGCACGAAGCGTGCCTATGTCGACGCAGACGTGGGACGAGACGCGTGTCCGGGCGCTTCACGACGACCTCGTGTCGCTGTACGAACCGGTCGACCGAGCCGCCGAACACGGCGCGGACCCGACCGCCGAACCGGGAGAGGGGGTCCGCCAACTGGCGACGACGATCCTCTCGCAGAACGTCGCCGACGAGAACACGGCCCGGGCCTCGGAGGCACTGTTCGAGCGGTACGACGACTTCGCGGCGATCGAGGCCGCCGACCACGAGGAACTGCGCGAGACGATCCGCGTGGCGGGGCTCCCCGACCAGAAGGCCGCCCGGATCCAGCGCGCGCTGGCCGCGATCCGCGAGGAGACGAGCGGCGCGTACTCGCTGGCGTTCCTCGACGCGATGGCGACCGGCGACGCGAAGGCGTGGCTCACGGAGATCAAAGGCGTGGGACCGAAGACCGCAAGCGTCGTCTTGAACTTCCACTTCGGCAAGCCGACGATGGCGGTCGACACTCACGTCGAGCGCGTCTCGAAGCGGTTCGGGCTGGTCGCCGAGTCGGCGTCGAACCAGCGGGCCCACGAGATTCTGGACGGGCAGGTCCCGGACGAACTGACATACCCGCTCCACGTGCTATTGATTCGACACGGGCGGGAACACTGTTCGGCTCGGAACCCCGACTGCGACAACCCGGTTTGTGACGCGTACTGCGACTGCGAGGGCTGTTGAGACGGCGGTGTCGGACCGTGAGACGCTTCGAAGTGTTGGCTGCCTGTTTATAAGCGGTCAGTCGCGCGGGGACCACGGCTAAGGCCCCGGCCGCTCGGCTGTACGATGCTGTTTCTGTTTATAAACAGACGATCGACACGAACACCGCTGAAATCCCAGCCGCTCGGCTGTACGACGCTGTTTCTGTTTATAAACAGACGATCGACACGAACACC
>PXST01000016.1:56800-67681 GCA_003023405.1 Halobacteriales archaeon SW_8_68_21 | reverse complement strand
GACTCGCGCCCTACGGGCGCTCGTCGGCACGCGCCACCGCATTGACATCTCGTGTCGTCGCTGGCGGTCCGTCAGGTTCTTGACGCGGTTTCGCCTACGCTGGTCTGCGCGCGGGTTGCCGAGCCAGGCCAAAGGCGTAGCGCTTAGGACGCTATCCCGTAGGGGTCCGCCGGTTCGAATCCGGTCCCGCGCATACTGCCTCGAACGAACGTGAGAGGCATGTATGCGCGCAGGATTCGAAGCAGGGAACGGAGCGAAGCGGAGTGACTGAGGTTCGAATCCGGTCCCGCGCATACTGCCTCGAACGAACGTGAGCGAAGAGCAGGAGCGGATTTGTAGCCCAGAGGACGAGCGAAGCGAGTCCTCGCGGTTCGAATCCGGTCCCGCGCATGCTTCTCCGAACACTACGTGGGGACGCGTCTCTACGACTGGAGGTCGAGGCTGTGGCGGGACCGCCTGCGGCGTGTTACTCGTCGCTAAGCAGGATCCGCAGTCGACCGTCGGCCAGTTCTCCGTCAGTCCCCTCGACTTCGGTGCCAAACGCTTCGGAGCGCTCGGCGACGGTGTCGCGGACCCACGCCGCGACCTCGCCGTCCGCCAACGCGGCGGTCTCGTCGTCGATGGCGGTCGGCACCACGTCGAGGGCGTCGAGGTCGCCGTCGCGGACGACGAGTTCGAAGAGCGCGCTCCGCTTGTTGCGGACGCCCTCGCGGTCGACGTAGTCGACGTAGTCGTCGACGAAGTCGCCCGCGTCGTAGACGATCGGCCGCCCCTCGTACACCTCGACGCCCTGAAGCACGTGCGCGCTGTGGCCGTGGACGACATCGACGCCCTTGTCGACGAGCCAGCGACCGAACCGCTCGTGGACCGCGCGGGGTTCGGTCTCCCAGTTCGCGCCCCAGTGGAGCGAGGCGACGACCAGGTCCGGCTCTCGGTCCGCGACGCGATCGAGCACGTCGCCGACGAGCGCGCGGGTCTCGCGGACTGACGGGTCGAGCCGCGCGAACGCGGTGCCGGGGTCTGTGTCCGTCGCCGCGAACGCCGTCGACTGGTCGGTGAGTCCGAACGCGGCGACCGTCGCGTCGCCCGCCTCGAACGTCGCGGGTTCGAGGGCCTCGTCGACGGTCGTGCCGGCACCCGCGCGGGCGATGCCGGCGTCGGCGAGGTGGGTTCGGGTGTCGCGGAGCGCGGGCTCCCCGTAGTCGAGGACGTGGTTGTTAGCGAGCGAGACGAACGACGCGCCCGCCGCCTCCAGCGCGGGCACCGCGAACGACGGCGGCGACCGGAAGTAGTAGGTCTTGTCCGGCCACCGCTCACCACGGTCGGAGACGCAACACTCTAGATTCCCGACGAGGGCGTCGAGGCCGCGGAGCCGCGGGAGCGTCGTCCCCCAGACGGCGGCGGGGTCGTCGGCGTCGGCCCAGCGGTCGGCGACGCTGCGACCGAGCATCAGATCGCCGACGAAGCCGATCCGCGTGGCGTCGCCGGTCTCTCCGTCGGTAGCGTCCGCGCCGTTCGCGTCGTTCCCGCCGTCGTCGAACCCCGGCGGAGCGGCGGCGCAGCCGGCGATCCCGGCGATGCCGGCGACCCCCGAGGCGAGCAGCGCTCGGCGAGAGAGCATCGTCACGTGGCCTCGGCGAGCGGCGACTTCAAGACTCCGGACGAGAGCCGCCCCGACCGTCAGGTCACGCGACGGCGACGCCGTTGCGCGTGAGGTAGTCGCTCACGGCCTTGATCTCGACCGGGCTGCCGATGATCCGGTACCGCTCCGGCAGTTCGACGACGGTGACGGTGAACCGGTCTTCGAGACACTCACGGTGGCCGTCGAGCGCGCCGCGCGGGAGAACGATCTGCGTGCTGTCTCGAAGGCTCGACGGGTCTGGCATTCTGCGTGTCACAGAGTTGCTCGTCACCGATATAACCGTGTCGAAGTATCGGCGTACCGACCGCTCTCGCGGCGAGTATCCGTCGGTTCGCGGTCGACCGCGAACGCCGGGATCGCCCCGGCGATCCGAAGGAACACCTTTAACGAGCCGACCGGCCGAGGAACGTGTAATGGGACTGGAGGAGGAGATCGAAGCCCTCCGCGAGGAGATCGCCGAGACGCCCTACAACAAGTCTACGGAGGCGCACATCGGGCGGCTGAAGGCGAAGCTCGCGGAGAAAAAAGAGAAGCTGGAGAACCAGTCCTCCGCCGGCGGCGGTCACGGCTACGCGGTCGAGAAGCACGGCGACGCCACGGTCGCTTTGGTCGGGTTCCCGAGCGTCGGCAAGTCCACCCTCATCAACGCCCTCACCAACGCCGACAGCGAGGTCGGCTCCTACGAGTTCACTACCCTCGACGTCAACCCGGGAATGTTGAAATACCGCGGCGCGAACGTCCAGATCCTCGACGTGCCGGGGCTGATCGAGGGTGCTGCCGGGGGCCGCGGGGGCGGCAAGGAGGTACTCTCCGTCGTCAGAACGGCGGATCTGGTCGTGTTCATGCTCTCGGTGTTCGAGATCGAACAGTACGACCGGCTCCGCGAGGAGCTGTACGCGACCAACATCCGGCTGGACGCGGAGCCGCCGAACATCAACATCCGCAAGACGCACAAGGACGGGCTGGGCGTGACGATGAGCGACGACGTGAGCTTGGACAAGGAGACCGTCAAGCAGGTGCTCCGCGAGTACGGCTACGTCAACGCGAAGGTCACCATCCCTCACGACCTCACGATCGACGAACTGGTCGACGCCGTGATGGATAACCGCGAGTACCTCCCGTCGATGGTCACTGTCAACAAGGCGGACCTCATCGACAAGAGCTACCTCCCGACCGTCAAAGAGGAGCTGCGCGACCGCGACCTCGACCCCGACGACGTGCTCTTCATCTCCGCCGAGAAGGGTCTCGGTCTCGACGGCCTCAAGGAGCGCCTCTGGGCGGAGCTGGGCGTCATCCGCATCTACATGGACAAACCGGGGCGGGGCGTCGACTACGAGGAGCCGCTCATCCTCTTCGAGGGCGACACCGTCGGCGACGCCTGTACGAAGATCGGCGGCGAGTTCGACGAGCGGTTCAAGTTCGCGCGGGTGTCGGGACCGAGCGCGAAACACGACGACCAGCAGGTCGGGAAGGGACACGAGCTGGCCGACGAGGATGTCCTCCGGATCGTCGCGCGGAAGTAGGCTTTTAAGATCGTATCTGCGGAGCGATCACTTGCCACTCTTCTTCCGTCTGTTTATAAATAAACAATAGGAGATCGGCGGAGAACACCGCCAAAGCCCCAGCCGCGAGGCGGCCTCGCAGGCGCGCGCCACCGCACGGTCTTGGTTGATTCGTCACATCTCACTTCGGATCTAACTCTCACTGTCGGGTCCGACCGAAAAGCGCTTTTCGCGGGGCCGCAACCGTCAGGTATGCTCACGGTCGCGCTCGCGGGCAAGCCGAACGCCGGCAAGTCCACCTTCTACGCCGCCGCCACGATGGCCGACGTCGACGTCGCGAACTACCCGTTTACGACGATCGACGCCAACCGCGGAGTGACCCACGTGCGGACGCGCTGCCCGTGTCTCGACCGCGAGGAGCGCTGCGGGTCGGAGAACTGCCGCGACGGGAAGCGATACGTCCCGATCGAACTCCTCGACGTGGCCGGACTCGTCCCGGGCGCACACGAGGGGAAGGGGCTCGGCAACCAGTTCCTCGACGAACTGACGAACGCGGACGCCGTGGTGAACGTCGTCGACGCCTCCGGGGCGACGAACGCCGAGGGCGAGCCGGTCGAGGTCGGGAGCCACGACCCGCTCGACGACGTAGACTTCGTCGAGGAGGAGATGGACCTGTGGCTCGCGGGCATCGTCGACCGCAACTGGGAGGGCGTCAAGCGGAAGTCGCGCGCGCCGGACTTCGACCTCGAAGCCGCGCTGTCTGACATGCTCACCGGCTTCGGCGCGACCGAGGGCGACGTGGCGAGGGTCCTCCGTGGCCTGGAGTACCCCGACGACCCGAAGGCGTGGACCGACGGCGACCGCGAGGCGCTCGCGCGGGCGGTCCGCCGCCGGACCAAGCCCATCGTCGTCGTCGCAAACAAGGTCGACGCGGCTCCCGAGGGCGCGGTCGATCGGATCCGCGAGGGGACCGACAAGCCCGTCATTCCGGTCACCGCCGACGGCGAACTCGCCTTACGCCGCGCCGCGGAGGCCGGCTTCGTCGACTACGACCCGGGCGACGAGTCGTTCGAGATCGTCGGCGGCGTCTCCGACGATCAGCGCACCGGTCTCGACGCGCTCCGCGAGTCGATGGCCGAACACGAGGGGACGGGGGTCCAGACGGCGCTGAACACGGCCGTCTACGACCTGCTCGACCACTTCACGGCCTACCCGGTCCAGGACGCCGGCAAGTGGACGGACGGGACCGGGACGGTCCTTCCAGACGCGTTCCTCCTGCCCGCGGGGTCGACGCCGCCGGAGCTCGCGTACGCGGTCCACTCCGACATCGGCGAGGGGTACCTCCACGCGGTCGACGCGTGCGCCTCGCGCCGGATCGGCGAGGACCACGAGCTGGGGGAGGGCGACGTGGTCAAGATCGTCTCGACCGCGGGACCGTGACGGGGGCGGTGTCCCGGGCGGACGACGGTCACCTCGCCGCCGTGCGACCGACAGGCACATGCGGGTCGGCCGAGACGGACCGGTAGAGAGCGGCCATGCTCGGGCTCGAACACGACTTCCGGATCGTCGATACCCGCGCGACCCTCGACCCCGACGAGTCGTCGGTCGCCACCCACGGCCGGGACATCTCTCCGGAGCGGCTGGAACGCGAGATGCTACAGGCGGGGATCGTCCGCGCCGTCGCGAGCCCCGGCCAGCGCGCCCCCGGGCGGAGCTACCTCCGCGCGAACAACGCCGTCGCGCGCCTGTCTATCGACCGCCCGTTCGTCGCGTTCGCTCGCCTCAACGGCCCTCGTGACCCCGGAACGGGGCCAGCGTCGGTGGTGCGGAACCTCCGCGCCGAGCGCGACGACCACCACACCCGCCCGGACGACGTAGAGCAGTACTCCTACGACGACCGCTTCCACGGCTTCACGCTCGCACCCCACGTGGACGGCCTGCCGAACGAGGACGTGCTCTCCCGGCTCGAAGACGCCGACCTCCCGCTGTTCGTCCACGCTGGCCGCGAGTTCCCCCCCGAGGCGGTCGAGACGGAGCTGCTCGGCTACGACCTCCCGCTCGTCCTCGGGAGCTTCGGCGGGTACCCGCTGGACGCCGGCCTGATGAGCCGAACGCTCGACCTGCTCGACGAACACGACCGCGTGTACGTCGACACGAGCGCGGTGCGGTACCGCGAGGTGCTCGAACGCGGCGTGTTGGAACACCCCGACCGCGTCCTCTTCGGCTCCGGCGCGCCCGACATCCACCCGAACGTCGGCGTGATGGAGGTGCTCACCCTCGACGTCTCCGAGGACCTGATGGCCCGCGTGCTGGCGAAGAACCCCGCTCGCCTCGTCCCCGCGCTCGCCGAGGGGGCCGACGTCTGAGTCGGCGGCCCGGCAGCGGCCTCCATCAGGAGCGAGCGACGCAGCGCGCCGGATCCGACGCCCACTTGCCGCGGCGGCGCGGACGCGACGACATGAGCGACGCAGACGCCGGGACCGGCGACGCGAACTCCGCCCCCGACGGCGAGAACTCCGCCTCCGACGACCTCCTCGTCGAGGTCGTCCGCGCGGTCGGGCACGAGAACGTCACCGCCGAACACGCGAGCACCGTCGAACTCACGACCGACGACTGGCTCACGCCCGCCGGCGACTGTATCGTCGGCGTCGAGGCGGACCGGACCCCCAAAGATTTTGCCCCCGAGTTCCGCGAGGCGTGCCGCGACGCGAGCGCGACGGTCGAGGCGACGTTCGTCGTCGACGACGACGAGACCCACCGCGAGACGATCGTCGGCCGCGGCGACCCCGACCTCGCCCTGCTCGACGACCGCTCGATGGTCGGGCGCACGAGCGACTACACCGACGACGAGCGCACGATCTTCGTCGAGAGCGAGGGGGCCGCCGCCGACCTCGACCGCGATCTCGTGGCCGCGTTGGCCGACGGCGCGGACCTGACGCTGCGGCTCGAAGTGGTCCCCGCCGAGTGACGACATACGCGACGACCGACGATCTGCGGTGCGGTGGCGCGTGCCCACGGGCGGTCGCCGGCGCGTCGCGCCGGCTGCCCGTGGCGCATCGCGCCTCGCGGCTGGGGCTTCGGCGGTCGCGTCTACGTCAGTGAACACGTACAGCCGAGCGACGTTACGAAGACATCCGTTCAATCGGAGCCACGGATACTCCACCAGAGATATGTATTTACCCGATGAAGAGAGCGTATGAGTACGCTGTGGCAGGCCAGATACGTCATGGCCGCTGTCCTCGGCTTTGCCTACGTCGCCCTCCCGAAGAGAATCCACACGTTCGGATTCGAGTTTCTCCGGCGGTCGTCTTCCAACCGATCCGAGGGGACCGACACTCCCGTCTGGCTGTATCGCGGATTGGGCGTGTTGCTCCTGTTCATCGGCGTAACGGGAGTGTTCTGATCGGTCGGTCACGCGCACCGAATGACTCGCAGACTCTTTCTGCCCGAAAGCAGTCGAACCGAACTACCCGCTGAGCATTCCGACGGGGGCAGCGAGATCTATATCGGCAGTTCCGCGTCCACGCCGACGACGCGGTCCGGCTCTGCCGGCGCGCGCCAGTCGGTCGTGCGCTCCAGCAGCTGGACGACCATCCGACCCGTCACGCCCCAGACGGTGTAGCCGTCGACGTGGAAGTAGTGGACGCGGTGGTCGCCGTACTCCGGGTGCCCCACCCGCCGTTCCGACTCGTAGCTCGCGGAGTCGGTGAGCGCGTCGACGGAGACGATTGCCACCTCCGCGACCTCCGACTCGTCGGGGACGTACTCGCGGTCGGGGGCGACCCCGACGAACGGGCGGACCGCGTACTTGCTCGACGTGTACGTGTCGTCGATCCGGCCGACCACGTCGACCTCGGCTGGCCGCATTCCGACCTCCTCGTCGGCCTCGCGCAGCGCGGTGTCCGTCAGCGTCCGGTCGATCGGCTCCCGGCCGCCGCCGGGGAAGCTCATCTGGCCGGGGTGTTCGCCGAGGTGAGCGGCGCGCTTGGTAAAGAGGAGGTGGGCCTCGCCGCCGCGGGCGATCACCGGTGCCAACACCGCCGCCTCCCGCCGCCCGGCGAGCGACCGCGCCTTGTGTCGGCGCAGCCCCGACAGGTCCATGGGTAGGGTAGTCGACGCGAGGCTGTTAACGTTTCTGTGAGTTCCAGCCGTACGGGAGGTGAGTAGCCGCCGGGAAGGTGACCAACCGCCGGGACTGCGCGGGGCGGTCGGGTTCGGACCTTTTAAGCCCGCGACACCCGCTTTCGAGAGTAATGAGCGACGACGATCAAGAACTCGGGATCACCGAGTCCAAGACGCACAACACGGGCGAGTGGTACGCCGAGGTCGTACAGAAGGCGGGGTTAGCCGACTACGGGCCGGAGGGGATGAGCGGCTTCATCGTCACTCGGCCGCGGGCGTACGCGGTCTGGGAGCGGCTTCAGGGCTTCCTCGACGCGAAGTTCAAAGAGACCGGCGTCCAGAACGCCTACTTTCCGCTTTTCATCCCCGAGTCGTATCTTGAACGGGAGAAAGAGATCGTCGAGGGGTTCGACCCCGAGGTGGCGTGGGTCGACGAGGCCGGCAACGAGGAGCTCGAAGAGCGGCTCGCGGTCCGACCCACCTCCGAGTCGATCATCACGCCGTACGTCTCGCGGTGGGTGCGGAGCCACCGCGATCTCCCCCTGCGGGTGAACCAGTGGTGTTCCGTCGTCCGGTGGGAGGCGACCGAGACGAAGCCGTTCTTCCGCACGAAGGAGTTCCTCTGGCAGGAGGGCCACACCGCACACGCGACTCACGAGGACGCGTGGCAGGAGACGATGACCCGGCTCGACCAGTACGAGTCCGTCTACGAGGACCTGCTGGCGCTGCCCGTCCTGAAGGGCCAGAAGCCGGACCACGACAAGTTCCCGGGCGCGGACACGACGACGACCGTCGAAGCGCTGATGCCCGACGGGAAGTCGGTCCAGGCGGGCACCTCGCACCACCTCGGCCAGTCGTTCGCGGAGGCGTTCGACATCACCTACTCCGACGAAGACGAGGAAGAGCGGATCGCCCACACCACCTCGTGGGGGCTCTCGTGGCGCGCGCTCGGCGCGCTGATCATGACGCACTCCGACGAGCAGGGGCTCGTGCTCCCGCACACGGTCGCGCCCACGCAGGTCGTCGTCGTCCCCATCTGGCAGGCGGACACGAAAGACGACGTGCTCGAGTATGCCGAGGGCGTGGCCGACGACCTCGACGACGCCGGGATCCGCGTCGAACTCGACGACCGCGACGAGCGCAACCCCGGGTTCAAGTTCAACGAACACGAACTGGATGGCGTCCCGCTCCGGATCGAGATCGGTCCCCACGAGGTCGACGACGAGGAGCTGACGCTGGTTCACCGCCCGGACGGCGAGAGCGTCGAGATCGACCGCGACGGCGTCGCCGAGACCGTCCGCGACCAGTTCGACGAGGTCTACGCCAAGCTGTACGCGGCGGCCGAGGCGACGCTCGACGACGGCGTGCGCGAGGCCGACGACCGCGCCGACATCCTCGGGACGCTCGGCCAGCACGGCGGCTACGTGAAGGCCCCGTGGTGTGGCGACGAGGCCTGCGAGGAGCCGATCAAGGAGCCGTTGGCCGCCGAGATCGTGATGGTCCCCTTCGAGGCGGACGACCCCCTCGCGGACGGAGACGGCGACGAGACGTGCGCGATGTGTGACGACGACGCGGAGCGAACGGCCTACTTCGCGAAGACGTACTGACTCCGCAACGCTTCTCCTCCTCGACTGCGGCGCGGTGACGGCGCGGTGACACGCGTCGTCGGTCGATCGCCCCCACGCCCATCACGTCCGACGATTAATCCGCGTTGATCCGAGTTAACGGAGTTTCGGGTATATAGGCGTCGAGCGCGTACGGGCTGGTGATGAACCGATGGATGGCGAGTCTCCTCGTCGCGGCCGTCGCCGCGGCGGTGGTCGCCGGGGCCGCCGCCGCCGCGCCGCCCGGCGGGGCGACCGCACAGACCGACCCAGGGACGGACGGAAGCGGGACCGGAGCGGATGCCGCCGAGAACGAGAGCGGCGCGAACGCGACGGCCGACCTCAGCCCAGGCGAACGCCTCGCCGGCGTAGTCGGCGTTCAGAGTGCCGAGATCGACGGCGAGGTCGAGTCGCGCGCCTTCGAGGTCGCGCTCCGCGAGTCCGAGAGCGACCGGGCTCGGGCCGACGTCGTGGCCGACCGGCTGAACCGGACCGAAGAGCGCCTCGCAGAACTGGAACAACGACAGCGAGAGCTACGTGAGCGGCGCGACGCCGGAGAACTGAGCGAAGGCGCGTACGCCGCGCAGATGGCGTCGACGACCGCCCGGATCGAGTCGCTCTCCCGTGGATTACACCGGAGTGAGAACGCGTCCGCGTCGATTCCGGCCGCCGTCCGCGAGGAACGCAGCGTCGACGACGAGCGGCTGGCGACCCTCCGGGAGCGCGCGGACGACCTCCGCGGCCCCGAGGTCGCCGCCATCGCCCGCGGCGTTGCCGGACCGGACGTCGGCGGACCAGTAGGACCGGACCGGCGCGGTCCGCCGGGCAACGGCACCGAACGCGGTCCGCCGGGCAACGGCACCGAGCGCGGTCCGCCGGGAACTGTTGGATCCCCCGGCGATGGACCGTCGGGTGACGGTCCCGGAAACGGGTCCGCCGGACCGCCCGAAAACGAGTCTACCCGTCCGCCCGAGGCGGGACCGGAGAACGGGTCGATCGGAGCGCCCGGAGGGGGATCCGGCAACGAGTCGGCCGACGCGCCCGGAGCAAACGGCCCGCCCGAAGCCCCGGGCGGAGACGGCTCAGACGCCGCAAACGGCTCCGCCCCGTCCGACCCGTCGGGAGGCGGTGACGCGTCCGATGGCGACTCCGGAGACGGGTCGAGCGATGCCGGCTCCGGTGGTTCGAGCGGTGCCGGCTCCGGTGGACCGGACGGCGACGACACTCGTCCGTCAATCGAGCGCGCGACGGTGGTCTCGACGCCGACCGTCGGCGGGCCGAGCGTCAGTGCGTGAGACGCCGAGCGATGACCTCGGGTGTCGGTTCGGTCGGGACCGTGGCGGTGGGTCGGGTCGGTAGCGGATGGGAAGGAATTTCACGACGGCTCCTGTGACTCCGCCTGTGCAGCGAGCGTCGGTCGTTTTCGTCGTCGTCGTCCTCCTCGGAGCCGTCGGACTGGCGTTCGGAGCCGGCGGCGCGGGCGCGGTCCCGTCTGAGGGCGGCTTCGCGCAGATGGATGTCGAACCGGACGACGTGTCGATGGAGGTCGCCGTCCAGCCGGACGGCGACGCGCGGTGGACCATCGAGTACCGGATCCGGCTCGCCACCGACGAGGAGGAACAGGCGTTCGAACAGCTCCACGCGGACATCGAGAACGACACCGAGGCGTACACGAGCCGCTTCCGCGAGCGGATGGCCTCGACTGCGGCGACCGCCGAGAAGGCGACCGGCCGCAACATGACCGTGTCGAACGCGACCGTGACGGCCGAACACCGCGAGCTGCCGCAGTCGTACGGCGTGTTGACCTACCGGTTCGAGTGGACGAACTTCGCCGCCATCGACGGGGACCGACTGCGCATCGGCGACGCCGTCGACGGGCTGTTCCTCGACGACTCCTCGTCGCTCATCCTCTCGTGGCCGGACGGGTACCGCCTCGCGGAGACGAGCCCGGACCCGAGTGAGGTCCGCGACCGGTCGGTCGTCTGGAACGGGCCGGTCGACTTCTCGGCCG
>PXST01000016.1:0-56634 GCA_003023405.1 Halobacteriales archaeon SW_8_68_21 | reverse complement strand
CAGCGAGCGGCGCGGCAGCAAGCGACGCGGCGGCGAGCGCCACGGACCCAAGCGTGGACGAGACGGCGGGCGCGGGGGCGGTCGCCGCCGCGAGCGAGGTAAGCGACGAGTCGGCGTCCGGCGGCGACGAGGCGGTCTCGACCGGGGCGAGAGCCGAGTCGGACGACGCGCCGCCCGTCGACAGCGACCTGCTGAGCAACGAAGAACAGGTGCTTCGGCTCGTCGAGTCGAAGGGGGGGCGGATGAAACAGAAGCGCGTGGCGGAAGAGTTAGACTGGACCGCCGCGAAGACGAGTCAGGTGGTGACGGGGTTGCGCGACGAGGGCGACCTCGACGGGTTCCGGCTCGGCCGCGAGAACGTCCTCTCGCTGCCGGACTACGACCCGGAAGAAAATTCGAGCGCAGACGACGGTGACGGGAGCGGCGAGGGCGACGGAGGCGGCGGACCGGAGAGCGGCGACGACGACCCCGGCGAGGCCGGCGCTACCGGGACCGATTGAGCGGAACGGTCGCGGCTCGGGACCGGCCGACGCCGGTCACAGGTCCCGAGAGTGGCCGAGGTGGCGCAGTTCGCCGCCGCACTCGCACTGGCCCGACGAGTCGGTCCGCCGCCCGCATTCGAAACATTCGTACACTTCTTCTTCGACGTGGTCTGTCTCTGGTCGCATATTCATCTCTACGTTTTCATGGTATATAGTCACATACCTAATATTCCTATGAGATTATGATTACGTTCGGTCCGATCGGTGGACGAGTGATCGGATTCGGTCGACGAGAGGACTGAGCAGGGCGGAGCGCGAAAGACGAGAGTACCCGCGTTCGAACCTCGTCCGGGTGCTGAGGATGAACCGTGTCAGCATCGGGAATTTGAAGAAGTAAGCCGGAGGAGGGATTTGAACCCTCGACCTATTCCTTACGAAGGAATCGCTCTGCCAGCTGAGCTACCCCGGCGCATCGAATAATTCCCCGACGGAAAAATAAGGGTTCCGAAACGGGGACAGGGCGGGGATCGCTCCCAGCGTCCGCGGAGCCAGAGACCGACGGCTCGACCTCGAAACTCGAACACGTTTGTCATGATAAAAGCGATATTCTACAGTAACACACAAGAGAAATGCGAATACGATGGTAGAATATAAGGAAAAAGCCTAAATACGTGTTCCGAATTTCATTAAGATGTGATGACACCGCTCGCGCGCCGAGACGGCGGGGATCGACTCCCCCGACGGTGCGTGCCCGGTCGAAGCCCGTGCCGGGCGAGAAAGGTCCAGCCGGTCGTCACCCCCACGGCGACTCGGCGCAGCCGTCATCCCCATCAGCGTTCCGTCGCGGCGACCGTGTGAATCGCGTCTCCGACGCGCCAAGCGCAGAATCGCCTCTGGCCCGACGGCCCGTGCCGCGACCGCTTGTCATGTGACGGGCCCCAGCCGCTCCGCCCCGACCACCCTCGGGGCGGCGCGGCGTTTTCGCTGTCTCGATGTCCTTGCGAGCGGCGACGCCGACGAGCGACTGACCCCGATCGGCGACCGACTCCGATCAGCCGAACAGGCGCTGCGCCCGGCGCACCGCCGCCGAGAGGCCGCCGTAGCCCGCGCCGACGGCTCCCGCGAGCCGCAGCTCGGCCGGGGCGACGCCGAGGCGGTGCGAGAGCGGGCCGGCACGCGCGTCCGCCCCCACGACGGCGACCGTGCGCCCGCGGACCCTGACCTCCGCGGTGAGGCCGCCGCGCACCAGCTCGGCGACCGCGTAGTCCGAGACGGAGTCGTCCGGGAGCCGGCGGGCGACGTGGAGAGCGTCCGCGACGCTGTCGACCTCGACGAAGATCCGGTGGTCCGTCGCGTGGACCGCCGCGTCGACGCCGTCGACCGACAGCATCAGGTCCTCGGTCCCGACCGAGAGCCGGCGTCCCGCGTCACTCGCGTTCACTCGTCGTGACCCGGACCCCGCCGTCGACGCGCCACTCGGCGTGTTCGGCGTCGTCGCCCGTGCCGCTGGGCACTTCGACGGTCATGTCCTCGAACTGGTAGTGTATCTCCGCGTTCCGGCCGGTCAGCCGGTCGTACAGGCCCATCGCCAGCTCCGGCCAAGTGGTCGTCTCGTCGATTCGTTCTTCGGGGTCTGCGGCGTCGCTCATACGGACACACGAGAGAGAGTGACACTCATAAGTGAATTCCCTGACGTGTCTGTACCGGCGTCGCGAGGCGAGCGGAGGCGAGCGTGAGCGAGCGGAATGGGGGGAGAACGCGTCAGTCGTCGGTCCGCGTCAGCCGAACGTCGAGACAGACGTTGTGTTCGTGGGGAGCGTACGACCGAACGACGCGCTCGGTCTCGACGGCAACGGTGTACTCGTCGCCCGCGGCGGCCTCGATCGCGCGCCGACCCGGGCCGAACGGGTCGTCCTCGTGTTGGATGTCATAGTAGTGGACCAGATCGCTGTCACCTGATCGGCAACGCCGTTTCGCTCGGCGTTCTCGCGGAGATACTCGACCGCGCGCTCGTTGAGATCGCAGGCGACCACGTCCGCGCCGCGGGCCGCCATCGGGACCGCGTACGGTCCCACGCCAGCGAACATGTCGACTGCCGACTCGCCGGCCGTCACCTGCTCGGCGACGCGGTGCCGCTCGGTCGCGAGCCGGGGCGAGAAGTACACCGCGGCCACGTCCAACAGGAACTCGTGGCCGTACTCGCGGTGGACCGTCTCGGTGCCGTTCCCGGCCAGCACGTCCCACTGCCGGACGCGCAGTTCGCCCTCGATCGGCGAGGCGCGGTTGAGGACCGTCTCGCAGGGGAGGTCGGCCGCCATCACGGCGTCGGCGATCTCGCGAGCGCGCTCGTCGTCGTCCTCGTCGACGATGACGATGTCGCCGAGCCGCTCCAGCGAGGGCTCGTAGCCGAGGATCTCCGCGGGCGTCGTCGGTCGGTCCCGCGCCGCCGCGTCGCGCTCGACGATCCGGTCCGCGAGGTCGGCGGGGACCCGCTCGCGGCCCGCGACGGGGATGTAGATCGTGTCGCCGTCGACGGCGATCTGGTGGTCGCCGTCGAGGGCGTCCGCGTCGGCGAGGCGGCTCCGGACGGTCTCGCCGCGCTCGCGGGCGACGGCGGGGACGCGGACGAGGCGGTCCGCGGCCGAGAGCACCTCCGCGTTCGGGCCGAGCGCGAGCGCCGCGTCCGTACCGTCGTCCGTGCCGACCGCGACCTCGGATCCGTCGCCCGCCGAGGCGTCCATGCCGACCGCGACCTCGGATCCATCGCCCGCCGAGGCGTCCGTGCCGACCGCGACCGTCGCGTCCGCGTCGGCGGCGAGGTCGCGCGCGACCACGACCGTCTCCTCGCTCGGTCTCTCGAAAGGGGGCGTCGTCACCGCGGTCGCGCCCGCGTCCGCGGCAGCGCCGGCGGCTGCGTCGCCCGCGGGCACCACGCCGACGGACGGCTCGTGGCCCGCGGCGGCGAGCCGGGCGACGACGTGGGCGGCCGGGCGGCCCGTGCCGACCACGTGGACCCGGCGGGACGCGACGTCGCTCCGGGGGAACGCCGTGACCGCAGGCGTTCCAGTCGCGGGGTTGCGCCCGACGAACGCCTCCGCGTCGAACGCAGATCCGACAGACGAGGCTGATAACACTGACTCGGACGGACCGGCGGCCTGGACGCCGCCGTTCGCGAGGACGACGACCTCGTCGCAGTACCGCGCGGCGGCGTCGAGGTCGTGGATCGCAGCGATCGCTCCGCGCGCGCCTTCGTCGACGAACGAGCGCACCAGCTCTAGGGTCTCGACCGCGTGGTTCACATCGAGGCTGGCGGTCGGCTCGTCCAAGAGGAGGAGTGGGGCTGCCTGCGCAAGCGCGCGTGCGAGCAGCACGCGCCCGCGCTCCCCGCCGGAGACCTCGGTGATCGACCGGTCGGCGAAGCGCTCGACGTCCGCGGCCGCCATCGCGGCGTTCACCGCGGCATCGTCCTCGATGTCGTGGGCGTCGAACCGGCCGAGGTGCGGCGTCCGACCCATCTCGACGACGTGGCGCACGCGGAAGTCGAACGCGAGGTTCGTCGCCTGCGGGACGCTCGCGACCCGGCGGCCGACCTCGCGAGCCGACAGCGACGCGGCCGGGTCGCCGCCGATCCGGACCGTCCCCGCGTCCGGTTCGACCGCGCCGGTCGCCGCGCGCAACACCGTTGTCTTCCCGGCTCCGTTCGGCCCGACGAGACCGACGAGCGAGCCGGCCTCGACCCAAAGGTCGACGCCCGAGACCACGTCGACATCGCCGAAGGAGACGGCTACGTCCGAGAGCGACAGGAGCGGGTCGTCGCCGAACGAGAGCGACGTGTCGGGCAGCGATTCGGAGTCGCCCGGGGGCAGTAGCCCGGGTTCGTCCGCGGGCGGGGATTGAGAGTCGTCCGCGGACGGCGAGGCGTCGTCGTCCTCGGGACGGTCGGCGCTCACAGCTCCGACACCTCCCGGGTCACGAGCAGGTAAATGAAGAATGGCGCGCCGACCGCGGCGGTGATGATGCCGACCGGGTACTCCGCGGCTGCCGAGCGCGCGACCGTGTCGGCGGCGACGAGGAAGGTGCCGCCGGAAAGCGCCGCGGTCGGAAGCAGCACCCGGTGGTCGGGACCGACGACGAGCCGGAGCATGTGCGGAACGATGAGGCCGACGAACCCGATCACGCCGGCGAACGCGACTCCGGCGGCCGTGACGAGCGCCGAGGCCGCGAGCAGGATCCGCTTGGTGCGCTCGACCGCGATTCCCAGCCCGCGGGCCTCCTCCTCCCCGAGCAGGAGGACGTTGAGGTCGCGGGCGTACGCGAGCAGCACGGCGAAAAGCGGCGGGACGACGGCGGCGGTGACGGCGACCTCGCTCCACGCGGCCCCCGAGAGGTGGCCCATCAGCCACGCGACGATCTGCCGGAGCGATTCGCCCGCCTGTAGCTGGAGGTAGGAGACGACCGCGCCGAGGAACGTCTGGACCGCGACGCCGGCCAGAAGCAGGGTCGCGACGGGCGTGCGGCCGCCGCGGGTAGCGATGGCGTACACGCCGAAGGCGGCGGCGAGCGCCCCGACGAACGCGAACAGGCTGGTCCCCGCGCCGCGGGAGAGCGCCACCTCGACGGGGCCGACGAGCGGGAGCGCGACCGTCGTCGAGAGCGCGACGGGGAAGACGATGAACGCCACCGCACCGACCGCCGCCCCGGAGGAGACGCCGATGATCGAGGGGTCCGCCATCGGGTTGCGGAAAAAGCCCTGCATCACGGTGCCGGCGGCCGCGAGCGCGAACCCGACGAGCGCGGCCAGCAGGATCCGCGGGAGCCGCACCCCGACGACGATCTGCTGGTGGACGGAGTCGACCGAAAACGAAAACGGCGACGCGAACGCGAGGTCGAGACCGGGGAGCGTGAGCGGGCCGACGCCGGGCACCGACAGCGGGCCGACGCCCCCGGTCGTCTCGATCCCTACGGGCACCGTGAGCGCGTTCAACACCGACATCACGACGGTCTCTGGCGGGATCCTGACGGGACCGATCGCGGCGCTGACGACGACGGCGATCCCCAGAAGCGACGCTATTGCCGCCGACCACGCCGACGACCTGACCCAGGGTCGCATCTGTATTCCAACACAACTTGTAGTAGGTAAATACTTATTGGGCGAGGCCGGTCGTCGATCCGATGCGAAACAGCTTCGCGATCGCGATGGCCGTGCTGGTGACGACCGCCCTGCTCGGCGGCGTCGCCGGGACCGCCGCGGGCGCACAGCCGACGATGTCGACCGACCGGCCGGCCGCCGCGGGGACGACGGCCGGGGCGGTCGAGACGGCGGACGTGCCGGCACAGACCGACGACGCCTGCGGGTTCCCGGTCGAGATGACTGACGCGACGGGGACGACGATCACGCTCAACGAGTCCCCCGACCGGATCACGACGATCAACCCGTCGGCGGCACAGACGCTGTGGGAGCTGGGCGAGCAGGACCGCGTCGTCGGCGTGAGCCGGTTCGCGCTCTACCTCGACGGCGCTGGTGAGCGCGCGAACGTCTCCGCCGAGTTCGGCGCGAGCGTCGAGCGCGTCGTCGACACCGAGCCCGATCTGGTGTTAGCGCCGAACTCCTCGTCGGCCGACGTGGAGCCGCTCCGCGAGCAGGGGCTGACCGTCTACCACTTCCCGGCGGCGACCTCCGTCGACGACATCGCCGAGAAGACCGAAGTCATCGGCCGGCTCGTCGGCGCGTGTGACGCCGCGAGCGAGGCCAACGAGGAGATGTGCGACGCCGTCGACGCCGCCGAAGAGCGGACCGCCGACATCGACCGCCCGGCCGCGCTGTACCCGCTCGGCGGCGGATACGTCGCCGCGAACGACACCTTCATCAACGCGATCATGAACGCCGGCGGGGTCGACAACGTCGCCGCGGCAGAGCACACGGGCTACCCGCAGCTCTCCGACGAGGTTATCCTCGAAACGAACCCCGAACTGATCTTGGTCACCGATTCCGAGGCTGCCATCCTCGATCAGGAGCCGTACGCCAGCACGACGGCGGGGACCGAGGGCAACTACGTCGTGATGAACCGGAACTACCTCAACCAGCCGGCACCGCGCAGCGTGATCGTGTCGACGACGACGCTCTCAGAGGCGGTCGTCGAGATACAGGCCGACGCTGAGGGGTCGACCGACGGTTCGAGCGACGACGCGGAGGATGGCTCGTCGAGCGACGGTGAGGACGGATCGACGGGCGACGGTGAGGACGGATCGGCGGGCGACGGCGAGGACGGATCGACGGGCGACGGCGACACCGGCGCGGAGTCGCCCGGGTTCGGCGTCGTCGCGGCCGCCCTCGCGCTGCTCGCGACCGGGCTTCTCGCGCGGCGGGAGTGAGCTGACTCGGTCTCCGACGGACGGTTCTTTTTAAATTCCCTGTCCCATCAGGTGGCTGCGGAGGACGTCGGGCGTCTTCAGCCCGGCGTCGCTGTTGAGCAGCACGACGGTCTCGTCGCCGTCGAGGGACCCGTCCTCTGCGAGCGCCCACGCGCCGGCGGGGGCCGCGCCGCCCGTCGCGCCGGTCTCGACGACCTCGTTTTGCGCCACCGCGACCGCGCTCGCGAGGATGTCGTCGTCATCCACGCCGACCGCGGCTCCGTCGCTCTCCTCGACCGCCTCGACCGCCGCGCCGCCGCCGGCGGGGTTCGGGATTTCCAACTCGCCGCAGATCGTGTCGGGCGTCTCCCACGGCTCCGGCTCCACGAGGCCGCGCTCGACGGCGGCCGCGATCGGCGCGCAGCCAGACGCCTGCGCGACAACGACGCGCGGGGTCCCGTCGATCGCCCCGATCCGGTCGAGTTCGACGAATCCCTTGTGAACGCCGGCGACGACCTCGCCGGAGCCGGTCGGGACGACGACGACATCCGGCGCGTCGCCGAGGTCGGCGACGAGCTCGAACGCGACCGTCTTCGCGCCCTCGTGGCGGTACGGCGTGACGAACGCGCCGAGGTCGGTGTACTCCGTCTCCAGCTGCTCGTCGACCGCGGCGGCCGCGTCGGGGAAGCGCCCGCCGACCACCCGCATCTCCCCGCCGTGGACGTTCGTCATCGACTTGTTCGAGAACGCACAGCGGGAGGGGACGAACGCGTACGACCGCAGGTCCGCCCGGCCCGCGTACGCCGCCATCGACTGCCCGGCGTTGCCGGGGCTGGCGCAGACGAGCGGCTCGACGTCTGCCCCGTCCGCGACCCGGTCGGCCACCGCGGTCATCGCGAGCGAGAGGCCGCGATCGAGGACGGTCCCGGTTGGGTTCCGACCCTCGTCTTTGACGTACACCGCGCCAGTGGCCGCGGGCGGTCGCGGGCGCGGTCCGGGCGTCGCCGCTCCCCCCGCGGGCCGCGGGGTCGAACAGCGCGTCCGGATCGACCGCGTCGTAGTCGTACGCGGGGTCGAGTCCGCGCGCCCGCTCGTCGGCGTCGATGGTCGTCGCGTCGGCCGTCTCGTGGACCCGGCCCGACGCGCGGCTCTTCAGGCCGCGGAACGCCGGCGTGGTCTCGGTCGTCTCCATATCGAACCTTGCGGCGGCGGCGACTAATCGCTTCGCACTCAGGCGTCGAAAACGGAAACAGTCGCAATGGCGCGCGCCTCCGAGCGGGACGAGAGCGAGAGACAGCCAGCGCCCGGTGCGAGTTCCGTCCACACGCCGGTTGCGGCGCGGCAAGGCATAGCCGTTGTCACCGAAACGAGGATCGTCGTCCTGTCCTGCCGCCGCTTATAAGCCCACGAGCCGAACCCACACGCATGGACGGAGACGCCACCGTGGTCGGCGGCGGGCTGAGCGGTCTCGTCGCCGCGGCCCGACTCGCCGAGGCGGGCGCGGACGTGACGCTGTACGAGCGACGGCCCGAGGTCGGCGGCCGGGTGCGGACGGAGACCGTCGACGGGTTCACGCTCGACCGCGGCTTTCAGGTGCTGTTTTCGAGCTACCCCGCCGTCGAGCGCGAGCTGGGACCCGACCGCCTCGACGACCTCGACCTCCGGACGTTCGCGCCCGGCGCGACTATCTGCCGTCCGGGGTCGCGCTCGACGCTTTCCGACCCCCTCCGGGACCCGCTCGGCGCGATTCCGTCTCTCCTGAACGACGAGGTGTCCTTCTCGGACAAGCTCCGCACCCTCGCGCTCCGGTACGACCTCTCGCAGCGGGACGACGGCGACTTCTTCGCGGGCTCGGACGCGTCGATCCGCGAGTACCTCCGCGACTGGGGGTTCGCCGACGACTACCTGACGAACTTCGTCGAGCCGTTTTACGGCGGGATCACGCTGGACCGGACGCTGTCGACCTCGAAGCACGTCTTCGAGTACACGTTCCGCGCCATGGGCCGCGGGTCGATAGGCGTGCCCGCCGACGGGATGGCGGCGTTCCCGGCCGCGCTCGCCGACCGCGCCCGCGAGGCCGGCGTCGAGGTCCGGACCGGCGAGTTCGTCGAGTCGGTCCGGGTCGCGGGCGGGGGACGGATCCCGTTCTGGACCGGCCGCGGCGAGGCCGAGGGCGCGACCGTCGAGCTGTCGGACGGCTCGACCCGGGAGACGGACGCGGTCGTCGTCGCCGCCTCGCCGCCGGAGGCCCAGCGGCTCACGGGCGTCAAGTCGGTCCCGACCGAGGGCGTGCCGAACGTCACCGGGTGGTATGCGCTCCCAACGAGCGAGTCGTTCGAGACGGGCGAGCGGATCCTTCTCAACGCCGCGTCGGAGTCCCCGAACGCCGTGATCCCGATGTCGGAGGTCGCGCCCGAGTACGCGCCCGACGACCGCGTGCTGCTCGCGGCGACGTTCCTCGGCGAGGCCGCGCTCGACCGCGACGCGGACGCGCTCCGGGACGACGCCCGCGACGCCCTGGCGGCGTGGTTCCCAGACCACGAGTTCGACTCGCTTGAGACCGTCGACGTCCACCGGATCCGGTTCGCGCAGTTCGCGCAGCCCCCGGGCGTCCACGCCGGTCTCCCGGACCCGGACGACCCAGAGGGGCCGGTCGTCCTCGCGGGCGACTACACGGAGTGGTCGTCGATACAGGGCGCGTTAGAGAGCGGTCGGACGGCGGCGGGGATGGCGGAGTCGTATTTATAAGATAGTCGTCCCGATTTCGTCGACGTTTTCGAAGTCCGGATCGCCGGAACAGAGCGTATCACATTCCTCGTGTTCTACAGCAGTCGCGAGGTGGATCGCGTCCGCGTAGGAGAGTTCTCTTTCTCCGGGGACGTAGTATTTGAACCGGAGTTCCGCGGCACGCTCGGCGATATCGTCGACCAAAGGAACGCTCTCGATATACTCGTAGTCGTGGATCGCACGGACGGTCTCTCGCGCGGTTCGCTCGCCTTCGACCACGCGAACCCTGTACGATACCTCTACGATCGTTGTCGGCGCGATGAGACCACCCTCCATGGCCGTGTTCGCTCGCTGGATCGCCGATTCGGCCGCCTGCTCTTTGTCACCGCTGAAGACGTATTCCAGCCAGACCCACGAGTCGAGGAATATCACTCCCTATGCTCCTCGTGCTTCGACTGCCACTGGTCTTTGGAATCGCTTCGCATCTGTTCGACATCAACGTCACGCTCCGCCAGCTGTTCTTTGATTTCCCGGAGTCGATCCATCGGTGGTCTCTTCGGACGGACGCTGATCGTTCCGTCCGCTTCGAGAACGAACTCAACCTCCGTTCCGGCGTCGATGTCCAGTTCGTCCCGGATCCGTTTCGGTATTGTCACCTGCCCCTTACTCGTGACCGTAGCATCTTTCGAGATTGGCATTCCTTACTGGACATGGTCTATCTTACTATTAATATCTTGCTACGGAAGCTCACTCCTCGCGAAGGAACGCCTCCTCGCCGTGGTCGTCGATAGCCGCGAGCAGTTCGTCGCGCTGGCGGCGGATCTCGGGCGGGAGGTCGGCGTAGGCGTGGTCGAACATGTCGCTCGGATCGGCCTTGACGGACTCGGCGAAATCGATCGCGTCGGCGACGACCTCGTCCGCCTCGTCCCACGCGGCAGCGACTCCCTCAGCGTCGATCCGACCGGTCTCGCGGAGGAACACCTCCATGCGGTCGATCGGGTCGAGCGTGCGCCACGGGTCAACGTCGTCCGGGTCGCGGTAGGCGCTCGGGTCGTCTGCGGTGGTGTGCGCGCCGAACCGGTACTCGACGAACTCGATCAGGGTCGGGTGCGGGGCGTCTCCCCCGTCTCCGCCGTCGCCGTCCGATCTCGCCCGCTCGGCCGCCTCCCGCGTGACCGCGTAGCTCGCGAGCGGGTCCATGCCGTCGACGCGGACGCCGTCGAAGCCGTAGGCGGTCGCCTTCCGCGCGAAGGTGTCGGTCGCGGTCTGGCGCGACTCGGGGGTCGAGATGGCCCAGCCGTTGTTGTGACAGCAGAACACGGTCGGCGTGTCGAACACGCCCGCGAAGTTCATCGCCTCGTGGAAGTCGCCCTGGCTCGTCGCGCCGTCCCCGAAGTGACAGGCGACGACCCGGTCTTCCTCCCGGTGGTCGAACGCCCACGCCGCGCCGACCGCGTGCGGGAGGTGCGCCGCGATCCCGATGTTCAGCGGGAAGACGTTCCCGTCGGCGATCGCCTCGGTCCCGGACTCGTGGCCCATCCAGTAGGGGAGGTACTCGGAGAGAAGGTCGCGGACGACGGCCGCGCCGTGTTCACGGTACTGGTAGGAGATGAGATCGTCGGCCGCGAGCGCGTGGGTCGACCCGACCGCCGAGCCCTCCTGACCCGCGCAGGGCGCGTACGTCCCGATCCGCCCCTGTCGCTGGAGGCTGACCGCGCGCTCGTCGAACCGGCGCGTGGTGACCAAGTCGTGGTAGATCGCCCGGAACTCGTCGTCAGAGAGGTCGGGGACCGTCGCGTCCGGCAGGGGCCGGCCGTCCGCGTCGAGGACGCGATAGATATCCTCGTCCGCGAGGGGATCGGTCACCGGGTCGGTGGAGCCGGGCGCGTCAGCGCCGTTCTCATTCATTGGCGATTAGTGTGCGGGCCGGTCACAAGGATTTAGCGGTTGCGGGGCCGTCGGCCGGCGCTCGGTTCCGCCGGCGGACGTACGTGATCGGGAAGCCGACGAGGACGCCCGCGACGGCGACCGCACCGAACACGAACCCGACGAGTAGTCGCACGGGGCCGGCGGCGAGCATCTCCGTGCTCCAGACGGAGACGAATCGCACGGTCCAGACGAGTCCGGTGACGAGCGCGGTGAGCAGTCCGAACGCGGCCCCGCGGAGGTACGTGACGGTTCCCCGTCGTTCGACGAGCGCCCACCAGACGGACGCGCCGGCGGGGAACGCCGGGGCCGCGAGGATCGGCACCGCAAACGCGGCCGGAAGGCCGATCACGTCGGCGAACACGTCGAGCACGCTGGAGAGGAAGAAGGCGGTAAGCGCGGCACAACAGAACGAGTAGACTCCGGCGAGCAACGACCACCGCGTTGCGAACGCGAACGCCGTCGGTCGTCGGCGAGAGTCGTTCATATACGATCGTCGTGGATCCCGAATAAAGTTCTTTTCGTGGGAGAACCGCTCGCTTGTGTCTCCTCTGCGGGACCCGGACCTCGCTCACTCGATCGCGATTTCCACCTCGAACGGATACGACCCGTGCTCTTCCGGGGTCTGGCCGGGCACGCCCCACGAGAGCAGAAACAGGCCGCGGCTCACGTGGATCCCCGCGGGGAGCGACTCGGGGACGACGTGTTCTGGGTCGATCCCGCGGCTCCGGGACGGTTCGTACGTCGTGACGACGTGCGGGACGGTCTGGAGTTCGACGCCGAGGGACGCGCTCGGGTCGTCGCCGTCACCGATCGGAGCGTCTTCCGTTCCGTTCGCCGCCGGACCAAGGCCGGCGTCGCCCCCGGCGCACCCCGAGAGCGCGACGAGAGATCCGCCGACACCGGATAGGAGGGCTCTGCGGTCCATCGACGGCACGCTCGCGTCCATCGACAAAACTTTTCTGAGCCGGGTCGGTGTTCCGACGCCGGCACCGGTCTCAGGGCGTGATGACGGCGCGATCGTCGATATCCCGGCGTTCGATCCGCTCTGCGACCGCGTTGATCTCGCCGAGGTCGTACCGGCCGACGATGTTGCCGACGAAGGAGAGCTCGCCGTTCACCAGCGCCTGCGACGGCTCGTGGACGTGCCCGCCGTAGCCGATGACAGAGCTGCTCAAGCTGCTCGTGATCGATAGCAAACCCGTTGTCCGAGAGTTCGGCTTTCGCGGTCGGTGCTCTCGTTCGCGATCTCAATTCTCTCGACTGATTGACGAAGTAAACGGTATATACCGTGACAAAAAGATTTATTCCGTCTTAATGTGACACAGTAGGTATGGAGGAACCGTCCCCCGAAATCAAGACGAACTCCGAGGAAAACCGTGATCCCCCGGATTTCGACTCTTTGACTGACCCAAAAGATCTCGTCCGTGGTAAGCGCACTCGTGATGACTTCTTCGACGCCGTCCTCGGACTGGACGAGCCGGCAACCGCAAGTGAGGTCGCCGACCTCGCGGGACGCGGTGTAGATGCGGCACGCGAGTACCTAGAGTGGTTTGAGCAGCTCGGAATCGTCACGCAGGTCACTGACTCGCCGGCGACTTACCGGCGGAATCAAGAGTACCTCAACTGGCGTCGTGTCCAGCGACTCCGAGAGGAGTATTCCGACGACGAACTCCTCACGTTCCTGAAGGAGGAAACCGAGCGTTCGGACTCTCTCAGTGAACGCTTCGAGGTGGCGTCACCGGAATCGGTGTCCATTACCGTACACGCGTCCGAGACGGGTCAGTCGATCGAGAACGTGTGGGAAGACGTATCCGCGTGGAAGACGGCTCGCCGGCGCATTACTCTCCTCGAACGCGCCCTCACGACGGGCTCCGACGGGACTGTCGATGAGCGAACGGCCGTATGACTGACGAGGAGGACGTCGATGATCCGACCGACGGCGGCAGTGGTGCGCCGATCGACTTCGACCGTCTCGAAGTCATCAGGGATCGATTCGCCACCGACGACCACTTCGTGCGCATTGAGGAACAACCCGAATTCGCACCAGATCGTCTGGTGTGCGTGTACGATTCGCAGTTTTATCCTAGTGGTGTCCAACAGGCGCATCTCGAGGTAGTGTGGTACGAAAACAGCGACTTCTCGCTACACTACCACGAAGACCACGAAGGCGGAACGTTCGATCACCGGTGGGATCGCCACCCCTCACGTCACAATCTCCGAGATCACGTTCATCCTGGCCCGGATGCGCCGACGCCGGGCGAAGATTCCGACCATTCTGCGGATTGGCGGGACGTTCTCTCGATGGTGATCACGGAGATTGAAGAGCGACAGCGCGCCTTCTGGGAGGAGTGAGTCCGTTTCGCTGAATGCTCGCGGATGCTTTCAGCGTCCGTGAGTTCCACCTCAGTCAGGTCGCCGGGCTTGCGATTCGTACTGGCGATCACACTGTGATCTGGACCGGAGATGAGTTACTGATGACGCGCTTTTGAACCGGTCTACTTCGCTGATCACAGCTCCGAGACGTACTTCAGTAGGTATTACTCTCACGCGTATCCGAACACCGCCGCCGGGTCGGTGTTCCGACGCCGACACCGGTTTCAGGGCGTGATGACGGCGCGACCGTCGATCTCCCGGTGTTCGAGCCTCTCTGCGACCGCGTTGATCTCGCCGAGGTCGTACCGGCTCGTGTGGAGGTCGACGTCGCCCTGCTCGACGAGCGCGACCAGCTCCTGAAGCTCCGCGTACCGGCCGACGATGTTGCCGACGAAGGAGAACTCGCCGTTCACCAGCGCCTGCGACGGCTCGTGGACGTGCCCACCGTAGCCGACGACGTGGTGGTCACCGCCGGCGGCGGTGATGTCGGGCGCGTAGCCGGTCGTCACGTCCTCGCCGACGAAGTCGAGCACCTGCGCCGCGCCCGTGCCGTCCGTGATCGCCTCGATCTCGGCGGGCACGTCGTCTTCGGACGGGTCGACGAAATGATCCGCGCCGTACCCGTCAGCCAGATCGAGCGCCGACTCTTTGAGATCGACCGCGGTGATCTTCGCCGCGCTCATCGCGTCGAGACACTGGAGGCCGATGTGACCGAGTCCGCCGACGCCGACGACGACCGCGTGGTCGCCGGGGTTCAGCTCCGCGACCGCCTTCTTGACGGCGTGGTACGCGGTGATGCCGGCGTCGGCGTGCGGCGCGATGTCGATCGGTTCGACTCCGCTCGGCAGGGGGATGACTGCCCGCTCGCTGGTGTGGAGGTACTCGGCGAAGCCGCCGTCGTGGGTGAGCCCGTTGAACGCGTCGTTCTCGCAGTACATCGTCTCGCCGAGCCGGCAGGGACGACAGGTGCCACAGGTCTGGACCGGGTGACAGATCACCGGGTCGCCGGCCGAGACGATCTCCACGCCTTCGCCCGTTTCGACGACCGTTCCCGCGTTTTCGTGGCCCAGAGTCAGCGGCAGTTCCTGAGGCACGTACTCTGTCCACATCCCCTCGATGATGTGGTTGTCGGTCTGACACCACCCCGCACCCTCGACCTCGACGATCACGTCGTCCGGTCCGGTCGCCGCCGGGCGGTCGACCTCGTCGATCTCCAGTCCCTTGCTCATCTCGTCCGTGTATTCGTGAAGTCTGGCTGCTTCCATGTGACATAATGTCTCGCAGCATCCGTCATAAACGTTCGTTATGTTGGGGTGGCCCGCCTCGAAACCACGCTGTCACGGACGGTACCAAGCGGGATCGGCGGGTAAACCGAAAACTGAACCGTAATTTACCCGAACGATCCTTATAGTTATGTGTGATCGTATCTCATAGTCAATCGCATGTACGAGAAAGACGGCGAGGAGATCTTCGTCATCGACGGCCACGTCCACCTGTGGGACGCGCGACAGGAGAACATCATTCACGAGGGGGGCGAGCAGTTCCTCCAGTGTTTTTACGACTATCATACCGGCTTCACCCCGGAAGAAGAGCAGTGGGACATCGACACGTATCGACATTACGGTGCCGACAAGATGACCGACGACCTGTTCGGGAACGCGGCCGCCGACATGGCGGTCTTCCAGCCGACGTACCTCGACGACTTCTACGACGAGGGGTTCAACACGACGGAGCAGAACGCCGAACTCGCCGAGGAGTATCCGGAGCGCTTCGTGCTCAACGGGAGCTTCGACCCGCGCGACGGCGAGGAGGGGCTGCGCTACCTCGAACATCTTAAGGAAGAATACGACATTCCGGGCGTGAAGCTGTACACCGCCGAGTGGCGCGACGAGTCGAAGGGGTGGCGGCTCGACAGCGACGATGCCTTCGAGTTCTTAGAGAAGTGCGCGGAGCTCGGCATCGAGAACATCAACGCACACAAGGGACCGACGATCCGCCCGCTCAACCGCGACGCGTTCGACGTGAAAGACATCGACGACGCCGCCTCGTCGTTCCCCGAGCTCAACTTCATCGTCAACCACGTCGGTCTCCCGCGGCTCGACGACTTCTGCTGGATCGCCGCCCAGGAGCCGAACGTGTACGGCGGGATCGCGGTCGCCTCCGCGATGTCGACGCACCGCAAGCGAAAGTTCGGCGAGATCATGGGTGAACTGCTCTTCTGGCTCGGTGAGGACCGAGTCCTGTTCGGCTCCGACTACGCGCTGTGGAACCCGGACTGGCTCGTCGATCAGGTGATGAACGCGGAACTCACCGACGAGCAGCAGGCCGAGTACGGGGTCGAGCTCGACGTCGACACCATGAAGAAGGTCATGGGTGAAAACGCCGCGGAGCTGTACGACATCGACATCGAAGAGAAGAAGCGGCAGTTCCGCGACGACGACATCACCGAGCGATTCGACCTAGCCGACCACTACGGCGGCGACGCGGGGGCCGCGGCAGACTGATGTCGGGGAGCAGCGCGGATCCGAGCGGTGAGCCTGCGGGCGAGCCGACGAGCGACCGGGCGGCAAAACGATCGGAAAGTTCCGCCGGCGACCCGCGCGGGACGGTCGCGGTCCGTGAGCGGCTAGACCGCGTTGAGGACCCGGAACTCGCCCGGTCAATCGTCGAACTCAACTACATCGACGCGATCGATGTCGACGGCGACCGCGTCGAAGTGAAGTTCACGCTCCCGACGGCGTGGTGTTCGCCGGCCTTCGCGTGGATGATGGCGACCGACGCCCGCGACGAGGTCGAGACGCTCGACTGGGTCGCCGAGACGCGGATCGAACTGTGCGACCACATGCACGGTGAGGAGATAACTGCGGGCGTCAACGCGCGCGACGGCTTCGGCGAGACGTTCCCGGACGCCGACGGCGATGTCGCAGCGGTCCGAGCCGCCATAGCCGACAAGGCTCGTGTCGCCAGACAGCGCGAGGCGGTCCGAGCCTTACTCGACGCGGGCGTCGACGCCGAACAGATCGTCTCGCTCGTTCGGTCGGACCTCACGATCACCGGCGACGAGGCACACGTCGACGTGGGGGGACTTTCGGTCGTCGTCGACGCCGCGCCGGTCGCCGACTACCTCGACCGCGTCACGACGAGCGGGCACGTGACCGGCGCTGGCGATCTGCTGTTCCTGACGCCGGAGGCCGAGCCGATTCCGGCCGCCGAACTGGATGTCGTTCAGAAGCGCTCCCGGCTCGCGACCGTGAACATGGGCGGTCAAGGTGCCGTGTGCGACGCGCTCCACCGCGCGCGCCACGGCGCCGACGGCCCGGACGGGTCCGGGTCGCCGTCGCTCGACGAGTCGGAGTTCGGCGAGTCGACGTACGACGGGGACGTCGAGGATTTTACCTCGACGTGGACGCTGTCGTCCGACGACTGAGTCGGGTCCAGTCCGTCGCGGGCCCTCGGTCGCGTCTCGTCGGTCTCAACGGACCGGCCCGAGTCCGCCGCCTCCCGAGCCGCCGTCCTCCTCGGGTTCGCCGTGTCCCTCCTTCTCTAGCCCGTGGCGACCGCTCGCGGCCCACTCCTCGCGGTCCCAGCCGCACTCCGGGCACTCGCCGTCGCCCCAGTCGAAGGGCTCGCCGCAGCCGAGGCAGTCGTTCTCCGTGTTCATAGGTCACAATGCTCGCGACCGGACAAAAGCGTTCACAACAGCTCGCGGAGCTCGCCGAGCGGCGGGAACCGGAGCGCCTCACCGCTCTCGCCGTCGTACACGATCGGGGCGAGGTCGGCGGCGGCGTCGACGAGCGGGGAGTCGAGCCCCGCGGTCGCCGCGTCGTTGACCGGGACGCCGGCGGCGAGGCGGGTGAACGCGGGCAACAGCAGCACGTCGGCCCCGCGGTACGTCCCGGCACCGCGGAGGAAGCAGGGCCGGCGGTCGCCTTCTATCTCGATCGTCGGGTGGACGTGTCCGATCACGTACCGGTCGGCCGCGACCGACGGGGGTTCGTGGCCGTGACAGACCGCAGTGGTGCGCGTCTCCGAGTCGCCCGCGTCGATGCGGGCTCCCGATCCTCCCACCGCGGCCGCCTCCTCGACGACGTACGCCTCCCGGACGGTCCCGTTCCACGCGTCCGCGAGCGCCGTGTCGTGGTTGCCGGCGACGAGTTCGAAGGCTGCCCCCCGGTCCGAACACGCCTCGCGGAGCGCATTCAGGGTCCCGAGGGCGCGGTCCGTGACCCGGCCGAACGTGTGGACGACATCGCCGGCGACGACCGTCGTCGCGGGGTCGAACCGGTCGAGGAGCGCGCCGAACCGGTCGAGGAGGTCGTCGCGCTCGCCGAGCGGGAGCGAGACGGCGGACGCCTCGGCGCGGCCGACGTGGAGGTCGGCGACGACGAGCGCATCGGCCGCGGAGAGGTAGACGCCCCGCTCCGCGAACGCGACACCGGGGAACGCGGCTCCGCCCCCGGCGTCGGCGTCCGCCCCCGTCACCGGCCGTACCCGGTCGACCGCTCGCGGCGGCGGTTCGCATCGCGGTCGGCCGGACCGCCGTCGGCGTGGTTACGGGCGGTCGCGTACGCCTCGCGGACGCGCCGGAACGACTCCTCGTCGCCACCCTGATCCGGGTGCGTCTCTTTGACGCGCTCGCGGTAGGCACCCTTCACCGCGTCGAGGTCGGCGTCGCGGTCGAGACCGAGCTCGTCGAAGGCATCGCCGACGGGGTCGGCTCGGCCGGCAGGGCCGACCCGGCCGGCGGGACCGCGAGCGGTCGAGTGCCCGGCCTCAAACCGGCCGCCGCCGAAGCGCCCGGAGGGACCGCCGCTCGGGTCGGTCGACTCGTCGGTCGCCCAGTCGGGTTCGTCGACGTCGAACGGGAGCCGGCGGCCCAGCCCCCGGCCCGGCATCTCGTGTTCACAGAGAACCGTGTAGACGCCCTCGCCCTCCAGCCGAAAGTAGTCGTGCGCGTCGAAGGTGATGGCGACGCCGCGCTCGGGGAGATAGAAGGGGATCGAGACGCTGTCGAGCGCGTGGTCCTCTCGCCGGCGGCACCGCGGCGGCCGGTCGCCGCGGCGGGGGGCGGGGCGAACCGGTCGCCGAGGTAGAACGCGAGCGCGACGACCGCGGTGGCGACGACTCCGAGACCGATCCCCCAGAGGACCCACCGCGGCAGCAGTCCGGTGAGGTCGGCGAACACACCCGCCGTAACGGCTCCCCGGTAATCAAGCTCCCGCCGGCGTCTCGACTGTGAGGCGCAGAGCGCCGCGGTGTCGGCAGCAAAAGCGGCCGCTTCAGACCGCCCGACTCAGATCATTCCCTTCGCTTCCAACCCGTCGAGGACATCGTCGACCAGTTCCTCGGCGGTGTCGTAGGGAAACTCCTGTTCGCTGCCGAGCTTCGCCGCCATCTCCATGGCGGTGAAGCTCACGTCGCCGGCCTCGAACTTCGTCCCCGGGCCGTCCGGCAGCGCCGGGACGAGGTCCATCTGGTTCTCAACGGGAAAATCTGCGTCGCCGAACGCGTCCAAGAACTGTTCGCGGAGTTCCGCTCTCACGTCGCTCATACACACGCAATCCCGAGAGCGCCCGCAAAAGGGTTGCGAAACAACGGTAAACTTATTTATGGTTCCATCTCGCGACGCCGCTCGAAGTACCCGGCGTAGGTGGGCGAGAGCGTCGCCGAAGTCCCGTCCGATCTATTATAAGTGACCGAGAGCGGGTCGGCGCTGACCAATGCCAAAGCCTCAGCCGCTCGGCCGCACGATACTGTTTCTGAGGCTCTGTTGAAATCCTCAAAAGGAGATAGGTTCTGTGCCCCCTGCGGTCAATACAAGTGATTCAATAATACCTCCACACTTGCTTTACGCGACAACATTTAATCACCGTTACTTCCCTTATAAATCACATATGAACCGAATAGTCCTCCTCGGTATCGGTTTACTCGTTGTCGGAGTTAGTATCGCCTTCGTACTATTGATATCATTCCCCGGTATGATGTTCGGGGGTTGTACGGATGTCGGCGTTCCGGAAGGAGAGGGACAGGGAGTAGACATAATCGGTGTGGAGGATGGGAATCTCCTGTACACACCCGATGGAGCGAACGAATGTAGTATCACACTTCTAGTGGTCCTTACTCCGGTCGGACTCATCGCTGTCGGAACCGGATTAGTCCTATCGCCGAAGGTGACAGAGAACTAAACATCGAACTACGCAAAGTAGTGGGCTCACGGATCGGTTATTACGCAGCTCTCATCGACCGGCTGTTTCAGACAAGAACATGTCTGAAGAATAGGTATTCAACAGAACCGTTTCTGATTATAAATCGTAGACCGATACGGACACCACCGAAGCCCCAGCCGCGAGGCGGGCGCACGCTCGTTGCGGTCCTCGCTCGTTCGCTTCGCTCCCTCGCTGCGGTCCTTACGTCGCCTGCGCCCGCCTCGCGACTGCCCCTTCGAGTCCCGCCCCGCACAACACCGCAACCGCAGCCTCACGCCTCCCCCGCGTCTCGCGCCCTTCGGGCGCTCGCAGGCACGCGCCACCGCTAAGGTTTATGAGTATATTTCGTTTCCCATTACGGTTATTTAAATATCGGAGTACCACCGTAGATCTGAATGACGGGACCTCGCCGGCGTCGATGATTCGGCTTTCGCCGAAGCCTGAAGACCGTGCCGGATCCTGCGGACCTTTGTCGCTGGGGTAGTCATTCGGTGGTATGCCACGCGAGTTCGACTTCGAGTTCGCCCTGCTCCGAGAGCTGACCGAGGCCCGCGGCGTCCCGGGCTACGAGGACGATGTCCGCGAGGTCGTCCGACGCGAGTTCGCCGACAGCGTCGACCGCGTCCGCACCGACGCGATGGGCAACGTCGTCGGGACGATCGAGGGCGAGGCGGACTACTCGGTGGTCGTGGCGGCCCACATGGACGAGATCGGGTTCATGATCCGTCACGTCACCGACGACGGGTTCGTCCAGGTCGACCCGCTCGGCGGCTTCGACGCCCGAGTGTTGCGCGCACAGCGCGTCACCGTCCACGGCGACGAAGACCTGACGGGCGTCATCGGCTCGGTCCCGCCGCACACGCTCACGGAGGAGCAGCGGGAGACGGACGACGAGGTGAAAGACATCTTCATCGATCTCGGGCGCGACGCCGAGGCGGTCCACGAGTTCGTAAGCGTCGGCGACCTCGTTACCCTCGACCAGACCACGACGCGGATGGGCGACCGGGTCACGGGGAAGGCGCTCGACGACCGGATCTGCCTGTTCGCGGCCCTCGAAGCCGCCCGCCGGATCGACGACCCCGACGTGACGGTCCACTTCGCGGCGACGGTTCAAGAGGAGGTCGGCCTCCGGGGCGCGAAGGCGCTCGGTGTCGACATCAACCCCGACCTCGCGGTCGCGTTGGACGTCACCGTCGCCAACGACGTGCCACAGATCGGCGACCCGGCCGACGCCGTCACCGAACTGGGCGAGGGCACGGCCGTCAAGCTGAAAGACTCCTCGGTGATCACCAGTCCGAAGATCCACGGCCGCCTCACCGACGTGGCCGAAACAGCGGGGATCGACTACCAGCACGAGGTGCTGCCGGCGGGGGGCACCGATACGGCCGGGTTCCAGAACACGGCGGGCGCAAAGCCCGTCGGCGCGATCTCGATCCCGACGCGGTACCTCCACACCGTCACTGAGACCGCCGACGGCGGGGACGTGGAGGCGACGATCGACCTGTTGACGGCGTTTTTGAAGTCCGAGACGGGCGACCACGACTACACACTGTAAGCGACCGACGGCGAGTCTCGCCCGCGGCGTCAGTCGTCGCCGGGCGCGACCGGGCCGGGGGCCCCTGCGGCGCGGTGGGCCGCCCGCGCCTGCCACGCGAAGCCGGTCGTCGCGAACGCGATGAACGCGGCCGCGAGCAGGAACCCCGTCTCGGTGGTAGTCCAATCCATCGTGCTGCCGATCAGCACGGGACCGACCACCTGTCCGACCTTCCACGAGACGGACCGCAGGCTCATCGCGCTGGCGACGGAGTCGTACGCCTCCCCCTCGCTGACGAACAGCGACATGCTCGCCGGCAGCCGGATCGAGTCCGCGATCCCCAGAAGCGAGTAGGCCCCGAACAGCGCGAAGAAGGCCCCGCCGAGCGTCTGGGAGTCGCCGAGGTACGAGACGGTGACCGGCGAGACGGTCCCCTCGAAGTACGCCGCGAGCGGGACCATCGCCGTCCCGACGCCGTACAGGAGCGCGCCGACCGCGACGAACAGGTAGGTGCGCTCGCAGCGGTCGGTGAGGTCGCCGACGAACCCCTGTGTGAGCGCCTTCGTCGCCTTCCCGCCGGCCATGATCCAGCCGATGGCGAACGCGGAGATGCCGAACGTCGTCCGCGCGTAGATGGGGAGGAAGATGATCACCGCCATCTTGCCGACGCTGAACGTGAACCGGAAAAACACCAGCGCGCGCAGCATCGGCAGGCCCAGAAGCGACCGGAACGTCTCGATGCCCCCTACATCCTCGGGGTCCGTCCGGCCGCCGGGGTTGTCGCGGAGGAACGCGTACACCAGCGCGAACGCGGCGAGCGTGACGAGCGTCAAGACGAGGTACGTCTCCGAGAAGCCGTAGGCGTACAGCAGGGAGCCGCCGACCAGGTCGCCCGCGAGCGACGAGAAAGACGCGAACTGGTTGTACGAGCCGAGCCAGCGCCCCTGTTCGTCGTCCGGGCTGATCTCGCCGATCACCGTCGCACCCGTGATCCAGAGGACGCTCGCGCCGAGCCCCTGAACCATCCGTACGAGGACGACGTGGACCGAGCTGTCGACCAGAGCGAAGCCGACGAACACCGCGACGTTGATCAGGAAGCCGCAGAGCAGCCACCGTTTCGCGTTCCCGGTATCGACCCATCGGCCGACCGGGAGGACGATGACGAGTTGGACGACGGCGAACGCGGTGCCGAAGAGTCCCTCGACGAACCCGGTGGTGCCGAACAGATCCGCGTACAGCGCGAGGGCGATGAGGATCGTCGAGTACGCCTGACTGCGGGCGAACGCGGTTCCGGCGAGCGCCGCGAACTCCCGGTCCCCGAGCAGCCGTACCGAGTTGCCGAACTGCGCCACGGTCGTCTCGGCTGGTACCCAGTAGGTCCCGAGAAAAAAGCCCCGCAGATCCGGCGGTCCGCGTGGGGTTATCGTTTCATCGCAGTTACGTTCGCGCCGAACTCCCGGTGGTCGCGGCGACGGAACCGACCTTCCGGGTCCAGAGCGGCCTCCGGACGGCAACTAATGTGTGTTCACAACACACTACTGAGGAATAGTTAATTTTCCCTGAAATAATTTGATTCCCTCGTGACGGCCGACCCGTCATGGCGGAAAACGAGCTATGACGAGAGACGACTGGGACGATTTCGATCTCACGGACGTGTCGCGACGCCGCGCGTTCAAGCTGTTCGGTGCCGCGAGTTTCGCTGGGCTCGCGAGCACGAACGCGAGCGCGGTCAGAGGACCGACCAACGGGAACGGCGGCGGCATCAACCCAAACAAGGGAACGCGTGTCAACATTACGGTCGAGAACGGCCTGCCAAACGGCCAGTACACGGTCTGGGTCGTGAAGTTCGCGGCGCTCGCGGACGACAATGACTTCGAGCCCGGCGATCCGTTCGTCACCCCCGCCGGCAACGGGCTGGTCGGGTTTCACAACCTCGGTCGGAAGTTCGGCGACGACGGCGACTCGGAGAACCAGTTCACCGTCGACGAGGGCGGCGACGGAAAGAGCCGCGTTCACACCGATGGCGGTGAGCTGACGGGCATCCCCGGATTCTGGGAACCCGGCTACCCGTTCGTCGGCGACGACGACGACTACGAACGGGACCTCGACTGGCTCTCGCGGATCGCGAACGACCTCCGCGAGGAGGACGAGATCCACTTCGTCGGCGCGTTCCACTACGACGACCGGGTCTGGGGCGTCTACCCCGGCCCCTGGCACGTGAACCAGTTCAGCGCGGTCTTCCGGTTCTGACGCGCCGGTCCGGTCCATTCTCGTCCCCGTCTCCTGTCCGGGTTGACCGTCCCACTCAGACGTGCCGGAAGCAGCGCGTCCCGGTGAACGCCATCGCCATGTCGCGCTCGTCGGCCGCGGCGATCACGTCCTCGTCGTTGACCGAACCGCCGGGCTGGATCACGGCCTCGATCCCCGCGTCGGCCGCCTCCTCGATCGCGTCCGGGAACGGGAAGAAGGCGTCCGAGGCCATCACGGCCCCCTCGGCGGACTTCCCCTCCGCGTCCTTTTTTGCCTTCATCGCCGCGAGCGTGACGGCGTCGACCCGCGACACCTGCCCCATCCCGACCCCGACCGTCTCGGTGCCGGTTGCGAACAGGATGCCGTTCGACTTGACGTGCTTGAGCGTCTGCCACGCGAACAGCATCGTCTCGACCTGCTCGTCGGTCGGCTCGCGCTCGGTGACGACCTCCAAGTCGTCGGTGGTCGGCGACTGCCGGTCGCGCTCCTGAACGAGGCGGCCGCCGACGACCGGCTTCTCGGTGAACCGCTCCGAGAACCGCTCGTCGCCCTCGCCCAGCGCCCCCACGTCGAGCACGCGGAGGTTCTTTTTCCCCCGGAGTACGTCGAGCGCGCTGTCGGTGTAGCCCGGCGCGACGACGACCTCCTTGAACGAGTCGGCGATGGCGTCGGCGGTGTCGGCGTCACACTCGCGGTTCAGCGCGACGATGCCGCCGAACGCCGACTTCGCGTCGGTGCGCAGCGCGCGGTCGTACGCGTCCGCGAGGTCCTCGTCGACCGCACAGCCCGCGGGGTTGGTGTGTTTGATCACCGCGGCCGCGGGGTCGTTGAACTCCTTGACCAGATCGAGCGCGGCGTCCGCGTCGTTGTAGTTGTTGTACCCCATGCCCTTCGCGCCGGGGTTCAGCTGGTCGGCGTCGACGACGCTCGCCTCCTCGCAGCCGTCGTCGACGTATAAGGCGGCGTCCTGGTGCGGATTCTCGCCGTACCGGAGCGTGGCGGTCCGCTCCTCGGAGACGAACCGCCGCTCCGGGAACTCGCCGCCAACGTCGCCCGCGACGGCGACATCGACGGCGTCGCCGTCGTCGTCGCGCTCGACGGTCACCCGGCCCTCGGCGAACCAGCGGACCGCACGCGGGTAGGCGGTGAACTCGGCCTCGCGGAGGACGCGCGTCTTCAGCGAGTCAGCGTCGTCGTCCTCGTACACCGGAATCGGCTCCTGCGTGACGACCGGGCCGGCGTCGACCTCCTCGGTGACGACGTGGACCGTACAGCCGCTCGTTCGGACGCCGGCGTCGAGCACCTGCTCGTGGGCGTCGGTGCCGGAAAACGACGGTAAAAGCGAGGGGTGGACGTTCAGCGTCGTCGGGACGGCGTCGAGGAACTCGTCGGTCAGCACGCGCATGTAGCCGTCCAGACAGACCAGATCGAAGTCGTAGCCGGAGAGGCGATCGACGATCCGGCGCTCGTGTGTCTCGCGCGACTCCCCCTCCTCGCGCTCGACGACCTCGGTCGGGACTCGGCGCTCGGTCGCGGCCTCCAGGACGGGTGCCTGCTCGCGGTTCGTCAGGACGACCGACAGCTCAGCGCCGCCGGGCGCGGCGTCGGCGATGTGTCTGAGGTTCCGTCCCCGGTTGCTCGCGAGTCCGGCGATCTTCATATTTGTGGGTCCGACCGATCGGGTATATCGATTGCGGTCCGCGTCGGGTAGGTACGCACGATTGGGGATCGAGACGGGGGTTCGGCGCGACGAGAACGCGAGACGGATCCACGTCCGTGCGTCGGATCATCGACACGCTTTTGCTGGCTCCGTGGGCAGTCGCGGACATGAGAGACGACGGACGGACCGACGGCGGCACGACCGACGCCGACTCGATTCCGGGGCTGTCCCGGTCGGACCCGCTCGCAGCCGTCTCGCCGCTCGACGGGCGGTACGCCGGCCGGACAGCGCCGCTGTCCCCGTACGCGAGCGAGGCCGGGCTGATGCGCGCCCGGACCCGCGTCGAGGTCGAGTACCTGCTCGCGCTCGCGGACTTGGACGCGACGCCGATCAATCTCGACGAGCCGACCGAAGCGGCGCTGCGCGCGATCTACGAGGAGTTCTCGGCGGCGGACGCGCGCCTCGTAAAGCGGCTGGAGACCGAGGGGGCCGCGGGGTACGACGCGACCAACCACGACGTGAAGGCGGTCGAGTACTTCCTCCGCGTCCAGCTGGCGGACCTCGCAGAGAGCGGGGCGGACGGGGACGCCGACGACGCCCCGCTCGAGGACGCGGAGTCGCTGTATCCGTGGATCCACTTCGGACTGACGAGCGAGGACGTGAACAACCTCGCACAGCGGCTCCTCGTCAGGCCCGCGGTGAGCGACGTGATCGTCCCCGCGGTCCGCGAGGTGCGCGACGCCTTGGTCGCGTTGGCGCAGGAACACCGCGACGTGCCGATGCTTGCCCGCACCCACGGCCAGCCCGCGACGCCGACTACCTTCGGCAAGGAGATGGCGGTGTACGCCGCGCGGCTCGGCCGCGCACTGGGCCGGGTCGTCGTCGCGAACGAGGACCTCTCCGGAAAGCTCGCGGGGGCGTCGGGCACCTTCGCGGCACACCGCGCCGCCTATCCCGACGTCGACTGGCGGTCGTTCTCGGCGTCGTTCGTTCGCGGGTTGGGCCTAGAACACACCGCGCTCGCGACGCAGGTGAACCCCTGTGACGACCTCGCGGCGCTGTTCGACGCGTTGCGCGGCGTCAACAACGTCCTCCTCGACGTAGACCTCGACGCGTGGCTGTACGTCTCCGACCGCTACCTCGGACAGGAGACCGTCGAGGGAGAGACCGGGTCGTCGACGATGCCCCACAAGGTGAACCCGATCGACTTCGAGAACAGCGAGGGGAACCTCTCGGTGGCGAACAGCAACCTCACGTTCCTTGCCGACTACGTGACGAGCTCGCGGCTCCAGCGTGACCTCTCGGACTCGACGGTCAAGCGCAACGTCGGCGCGGCGCTGGCGCACTGTCTTATCGGCTACTCGAAGACTGCCGACGGGCTGGGGACGGTCGTCCCGAACGAGACCGTCATGCGCGAGGAGCTGGCGGCGACGCCGGAGGTTATCGGCGAAGCGGTCCAGACGATCCTCCGCCGCGAGGGCGACACCGAGGCGTACGAGCGCGTGAAGGCGCTCTCCCGCGGCCGGTCGGTGACGCTCGACGACTTCCGCGAGCTGTTCGACGATCTCGACGTCGACGACGAGGTCCGCGCGGAGCTGACGGCGCTGACGCCCGTCGGCTACACCGGGTTCGCGGACGAACTCGTCGACGAAACCGACGAGACCGACACGTAGAGCGCGTCGGAGGAGTCGGAACGCCACGAAAGGTTTATCACTCGCCACGGAACCGCGGACGATGCCCTCCGAGAACGACGGGACGGAGTACCCCGTTTTCGACGACGATGCGATGATTGAGAACGACGACGACGGCGGTGACACCGCGCCCCTCGACGCCGCCGACCGCGCCGCGCAGCCCGACGACCGTGCCGCCTCGCTCGGCGGCAACGGCGAGGACGGCTGTCCGAAGTGCGGTGGGACGGAGACCGAGACCGACGAAATCGCCACCAGCGGCACGGGACTCACCAAGATGTTCGATGTCCAGAACCGCAGGTTCGTCGTCGTCTCCTGTGCGGACTGCGGCTACTCCGAGCTGTACAAGGGCCAGTCGTCCGGGAACGCGATCGACTTCTTCCTCTGGTAAACTACCCTATCCTACTCCCTCGGCTGATCCGGAGGCGTCGGTCGCGAGGGTCCCGCGTCGCCGGCGAACGACCGATGTTTATCGGAGGACGAACCAGTCACCGTATGGTCTCCCTCCGACCGCTCACAGCTCTCCCCGTCGTCGGCGTCCTCGCCGACGGCCGCACGTATCGCCACCTGCTGTACCTGCTGATCGCGATGCCGATCGCCTTCGTCCACTCGGGCGCGTTCTCGTTCGGCGGCGTCCTCGGGCTCCTCCTCGCGCCGGTGTTCGTCGGGCTGGTGGTCCTGTTCGCGACGCTCCGGTACCCCCTCGTCGTCGAGTTCGGCGAGGTCAACGGCGAGCCGGCGACGTGGGCCATCGGCGCGCTGCCGGAGGCGCTGGCCGCGGTCCCGCTGGGCGTCGCCGCCGTTCTCGTCGCCTGTCGCCTCGCCAACGCCGCGGGGTACGCCGCACGCTGGATGGCGGTCGCCCTGCTCGACGGCCCGACTCGGGGCGGGACGGACGAGCGCGACCACGGGGGCGAGCGCGTGACGGTGGAGGGCGGGACGGACGGGGGGGGTGACGCCGCGACTGGTCCCCCCGGAGCGCTTATTCGCCTCCGACCGTCAGGGCTGACATGGCACCGACGCTCGTGACCGCGGCGGTCGGCGCGCTCCTCGCGGCCGCGCTGCTGGGAGACGCGTTCGACCGGCGCGCGGTCGCGGTCGTCGTCGCGGCCGCGACCCTCCCCGGTCTCGACGCGGTCGCGAGCCTCGTCGTCCCGGGCGCGACGAACGCGGTCCTCCACGCCGTCTGGCTCCCGATCCTCGCCGGCGGCCTGCTGTACTGGGACACGACGCTGCGCGGGGCGTCCGCCCTCCGCGAGCGGGGCGGGTGGCGCGCGGTGCGGACCGCGTGGGTCGCGCTCGCCTCGTTTCTCGTCGCGGGGATCGGCTCCGCGCTGTTCGTTGGCGAGGGCGCGGCCCTCCTCTACCCGCTGGAGGACGCCCGCTACGTCCTCCGGGGGCGACTCGTGTTCTCGACGCGGGAGGGACTCGTCCAGACGGTCCTGACGCTCGGCGCGGAGGAGCCGGGTTTGCTCCCGTTCGAGCGCGTCGGCGGAGCTGTCACGGACCCGGTCGGCTCGTGGATCAACCCCGACGGACGGCCCGGACTCGGCCCGAGCGCCGACCGCGAGTTCCGGGTCGTCGAGAGCGGGTGGCAACTGGTCGTCGTCGCCGCGACGGCCGCGACGCTCGCGATCCGGACCGGCTCGGGGGTGCGTCGCTGAATGCCCTCGACGATCGTCCACGCCGGCTTCGCGCTACTGTGCGCGGCCGCGCTGCTCGACGACCGGCTCCTCGATCGCCGGGCGCTCGCGGTCCTGCTCGTCGTCGTCGTACTCCCCGAGGCGGACAGCTTTCTCGGGTTCGTCATGGCCGGCGCACACCGAACGGTCGGGCATACCTTCGTGATCCCGGCGGTCGCCGCGCTGGCGCTGTCCTACGACACTCGCGTCCGGGAGACGTCGGCGGTCCGCGAGCGGCTCTCGGACCGATGGATCGCGGTCGCGTGGGTCGCGCTCTTCGTCCACGTCTTCGCGCACGTGTCGCTCGACTGGACGCACCTCGATGGCGTAAACGCGTTCTGGCCGCTCCGCGACCGATTCTTCCACCTCGACGGGGAGATCCTCTACTCGACGACCGACGGGTTCGTCCAGACGTTCGTCGACGTTCGGATCGATCCCGAGACGGGGAGCCGGACCGTCGACGCGGGCGGCGGCGGCACGAGCGAGTCCGTCCACGTCGACAACCCGGTCGAGCCGCGCGACCCCGACCTCGACGTCGAGGAGCCGGTCGACCGGCGGTTTCCGGTCGCGAACGCCGGCTGGCGGCTCTACCTGATCGGGCTGGGGTTGTTCGCGCTCGGCGCGCGGCGGCTTCAGGGGGAGGGCAAACCGACCGAGAAGTGAGGAGACCGCAAGCGTCGGGCGGCGAGGATAAAGAGGGACAACGAGCGCCTGACGGCGGACGTGAGAGGCGTTGGCGGTACGGCCCCAACATGGTATGACCGCAGCGTAAACCCCTCCAGAGGCGTAAGTTCGGGTGATGACAACCCAACCGGACCCGGGTCTGTCGGACGCGGACGAGCCGCTCGCCGGAGAGTCGATCGCGGTCGTCGGTGCCGGCTTCAGCGGGCTCTCGGCGGCCGCGTACCTCGCCGACGCCGGGGCGGACGTGACGATGTTCGAGCGGAACGAACACCCTGGGGGGTACGCCGGGCGGATCGAGCGCGACGGGTTCCGAATCGACACCGGCCCGTCGTGGTACCTCATGCCGGAGGTGTTCGACCGGTTCTTCGAGTCGTTCGGGCGGTCGACCGAGGAGTACTACGACCTGATCGAACTGGACCCGCTGTACGACGTTGTCTGGAAGGACGGTGACCGCGCGTCGATGCCGGCCGACCGGGCGGGACAGAAGGCGCTATTCGAGTCGTACGAGTCGGGCGCGGGGGAGGTGTTGGACGACTACCTCGTCTACCCGAGCCGGTCGCGGCTGCGGGACATGGTCGACGCCGACGTATTCCGGTCGGGCCGCGCGCTCCCGAAGCTCCGCGAGATGGACGAGTACGTCGGCGACTACTTCGACAGCGAGAAGCTCCGCCAGATCGCGGAGTACAAACTGGTGTTCCTCGGCGGGTCGCCGTACAACACCCCCGCGATCTACACGCTGATGAGCCACGTCGACATGAACCTCGGCGTCTACCACCCGACCGGCGGAATCGCGAGCGTCGTCGACGCGATGGCGGACCTCACGCGCGAACTCGGCGTCGAGATCCGGACGAACGAGCCAGTGACCGCGATCGAACCGTCTGTCCCCGCGTCGACGCCGACATTCACGCTGGAGACGGAGCGGCGCAGCGATGGGAGCACGGGGGGCGGCGACGATGCCGGGGCCGGCGGTGGTCGGTTCGACCGCGTCGTGGCGAATGCGCCGCCGCCGCACGTCGAGCGCGACCTCCTCCCCGCGGGGACGGTCGACCGTGAGTCGTACTGGGAGTCGCGGACGTACGCCCCCTCCGCGTACCTCTCGTACATCGGCGTCGAGGGCGACGTCGACTTAGAACACCACACGCTGGTGTTCCCGACCGACTGGCGGCCCCACTTCGACGACATCTTCGACGAGCCGGGGTGGCCCGAGGACCCCGCCTACTACGTCCACGTCCCCTCGAAGACGGACCCGGATGCGGCCCCGGACGGCCACGAGGCCGTCTTCCTGCTCGTCCCGCTGGCGGCAGGACTGGAGGACGACCCGGAGACCCGCGAGCAGTTCCGCGAGCGGGTGTTCGACGACTTGGCCGAACACGCCGGCGTCGACTTCCGCGACCGGATCGTTTTCCAGGAGACCGCGTGCGTCTCCGACTTCCGGCAGCGGTTCAACGCCCCGCGCGGCACCGCGCTGGCGCTGTCGCACACGCTCGAACAGACCGGACCGCTCCGCCCCGCACACCGCGCGCCCGACGTGGACGGCCTCTACTACGTCGGAGCGTACACGAACCCCGGGATCGGGATGCCGATGTGCCTGCTCAGCGGCGAACACGTCGCCGAAGCGGTCGTCGAGGACGCGACAGAAAGCGGCGTGTTCCCGTCGGTCGTGCCCACGTCGACGCTGCGGTGAGCGGTCCCGAGGCGGTCGGTTTTGTATCGGCCGTCGCCTCACCCGGCGTCGTCTCCCGACCGGTCGATTCGCTCCGGCTCCTGTGCGGCGATCCAATGGGTGACCGTGCCCGCGTCGCCGAACAGCGGCCGCAACGAGACGCGGTTCGCGAACGGGGTGCCGTCCCGGCGTCGGTTCTCGAGTTCGACCGTGACCGCCGACCACGTCGACAGCGCCTCGCGGAAGTCCGCGCGGGCATCGGGGTCGGACTCCGGCCCCTGGAACAGCCGCGGGTTCCGTCCCCGGAGGTCGTCCAGTGCGTAGCCGGTCCACTCACGGAACCACCAGTTGACGTAGACGATGGGCGTGTCGCGGTACGCCGGCCCGGTGAGCGTGAGCCCGAGCGGGAGGTCGTCGAAGATCGGAGCGCGACGCGGGCGACCCGAGGTCGAGTTCGTGGTCGTCGGCCAGCGCCGAGAGACGGGTTCGGAAGGCCCCGCGGTCGGCGTCGATCGCCGCGAGGACGTCGCGTCGAAGCGTCACGTGCGAACTCGGGAACGGAGCGTCAAACCGGTGTCGCTCCGATGCGACGTGGGCAGGCGATGCGGGCGCGACGAGGGCACGAGCGGCGGCCACTGGAGGCGTGCCGTATCCAGCGTCCGCGTTCGATCGCTACGGATGATAGACCACTGAAGCGAAGGTTATCCGTGTCCGCCCCCGAGAGGGAGGCGACATCGCCGGATCGGGACCGACCGGAGCGCCGTCGCCGTCGATCGAGTCCTTCTCCGCGCCGGAGTCGCTCGGGCACGACGAGCGGGCGACGGTCGAGGCGACCGTGCGGTGGGGGGGGCTCGCGGGTGACGGCGGCGGCTCCGCGGGCGAGGACGAGTCGGCGGGCGAGGACGAGTCGGCGGGCGAGGACGAGTCGGCGGGCGAGGACAAGTCGGCGGACGAGAACGGAGCAAACGCGACGCTCGATCCGGTCCGGGTCGCGGTCCGGGTCGGCGACCGGACGCTGCGCGACGAGAACCGGTCGGTTCCGGCGAACGGGTCGATGACGGTGACGGCCGCGATCGACGCCGCGTCGCTCGGCCCGGGCGATCACAAGATCGCGGTAACGGTCGGGGAGGCGAGCGCGACGCGGACGGTTACCGTCGAGGAGGCGCGGGCGGCGACGTTCGCCGTCTCCGAGATCGAGGTCCCGAAGAGCGTGGGGTACGGCGAGACCCTGACGATCGCCGCGACCGTGACGAACGTCGGCGACGTGACGGGCAACCAGACGGTCGAGATCCGATATGGGACCGAAGCGACCGCGAACCGAACGGTCGCGCTCGACGGCGGAGGGGAGGCGCGGCTGTCCGTCACGTTCGGCGACGTGCGGTTGGACGGGGGCGACCACCCGGTGACGGTCGCGACCGCGAACCGAACGCGGGAGCGGGCCGTGACGCTGGTCCATCCGAGTCCGTACGGGAAGACGACGATCCGGCTCTTCGTCGACGACGGCGCGGTCGATCGGAACGTCTCCGGCGTCGTCGCGGGCGCGACGAGCTACTGGGAGCGCAACGACGAGCGCTACCTCGGCTACCCGGTCGCCTACGAGCGCGTGAGCGAGGCGGATCGGGCGGACGTCGTCCTACGGTTCGACTCCGTGGAGCGCTGTGGCGTGGAAGACGGCGACGCGCGATACTTCGGCTGCGCGGACCTCCTCGTCGACGAGCCGCGGACGCCGATGACCGCGACCGTCGAGCCGAACATCTCCGACGCGGAGATGAACGCGACGATCATCCACGAACTCGGCCACATTCAGGGCCTCGAACACGGTGAGGAACCCGCCGGCCTGATGGCCCCGACGAGCAACCTCACGACCCACCGGCCGGTGAAGATCCACCTCCGCGCCGAGAGCGGCGATGTCCCGCGGCGCGTCGAAGACGAGGTGGCGGAGGGACTCGATTACTTCGCGGCCAGCGAGGACATCGCCGGGAGCGACGGGTTCGCGTGGGAGTTCGTCGACAGCGCTCGCGAGGCGCACGTCCAGATCACCTACGACGACCGCGGGGACGTCTGCTTCGCCGACGGCGGCGGGTCCTGTACGGTCGACGGCGAGTACTACGGCCAGCGGGACGTGCGACTGGAGGAGATGGACGACGAGGTCGTCGCGTGGCACGTCGGCGCGTCGTTCGGGTCGGTGCTCTTTGATGAGGTCCCGCCGGAACTCACGGGCGAGGCGGACCGACGGGAGCGGGAGGAGTGGCCGGGGTAGGGGCTTCGAGAGGGAACGAGGTGTCCCGAGAGGGAGCGAGTGGGACCCCCGCGAGGGAACGACTGAACGAGCGAAGCGAGTGAAGGAGTAGACTCGCGGGGATTTGAACCAGAACCAGACGTGCTCGCTCGCTTCGCTCGCTGCGCGCGACTGGTAGGGTTCAAATCCCGATCGTTACAGATTTGCGCCGCTCGCGACGTTGCTCGCGGCGTAAAAACATGGACTCGCGGGGGTCCCGCGAGCGACCGCAGGGAGCGTGGGATCACGCGAGGGAACGACTGAACGAGCGAAGCGAGTGAAGGAGTGGACTCGCGGGGATTTGAACCCCGGGCCTTCCCCGTGCCAGGGGGATGATCTACCACTGATCTACGAGCCCGCGACGCACTTATCTGTTCCCCGCTGGATATATTAAGGCCTTCGACTTGGCGACGCGGCGGGCGTCGCGTCCCGATCCGCTCAGATCCTATCAGAGTCCACGTATACGTCGAGGTCGACGTCGCGGGCCGACCCTTCCAGGTCGCGGACGGCGTGTTCGACGACACGCTCCGCCTCGCTTCGGATCAGCGGGATCGCCTTCTTCAACACCCAGTCGAACGAGACCAGCTGCGGGAGATCAAGCGCGTCGGAGCTGGCGGAGCCGGGGTCGAACTCAACTTCGAGCGCGACCTCACAAGGCGCGCCGGCGTCCGCGTCGCCGTCGGTCGCGTCTTCGTCGCCGTCCCCGGTCTCGTGGGGTGTTACCCGCCAGCGGCCGCCGGCGTCGATGTCTTTCGTGATCTCCCAGTCGATCCGCTCGGGCGGCTCGACACGGGTCACCTCCGAGCGGGCGGTGTAGGAAATCTTCCACCACGCGAACGTCAGCGCGTATTGGGTGCCGGGACCGCCGTCGCCGGAGACGGTCGTGACCTCCCGAAGGTACTCCGAGTAGTTCGCGTACTGCGGGAAATCGAGCAGGAACGCGTACACCGCTTCGGGGTCGGCATACACCTCCGTACTCACGACGAGTTCGTCCACGTACGGGAGTTCGAGCCGCGCTTATTAAACCGTCCGGCGATACGTGGTTGAGGCCAACGAAACTGTTCCGGCTCCCGAGACGACAGAAACTCCGGCCGCTCGACACGAGACGCCGACCCCGGTGGCTGTGACCGCCGAAGCCCCAGCCTCGTCGACCGGTCTCCGGGAATTACTAGCTGAGGACGGCCTGTACGCGAAGCTCTGGGGCGTACATGCTGGCGAGATAGACGAGTTACCGGAAGAGTTCGTCGAGCGCGCTCGCGAGCGCCACGTCGACCGCGCGGTCGAGCGGGCGATCGAGAGCGAGGTCGGCTCCGAGACGCTGGAGTGACCGCTCGGCTCCGTCTCGCGTCAATCGTCGCCCGAGACCTGTCCGGTCGCGTCCGCGTCGCCGCCGGGGACGGCCGCGGCCGGCGCAGGCGGCTCGTCGCGCACGTCGTCGCCGATCCCCTCGGCGATGACGTCGGCGTACGCGTCGGGGAACACGCGGACGAAGTCGTCGAGCGCGGCCTCCCAGTCGTCGAGGAGGTCGGCCGCGCGCTCGCTGTCGGTGTACGCGCGGTGGTTCTCGACGAGCCGGCGGAGCATCCGCTCGTCGGCGTCGTCGAGCGTCTCGGAGACCGAGACCATGCCGCGGTTCACGCGGTCGTCGAACCGGTCGTCCGGGTCGTACACGTAGGCGATCCCGCCGGACATCCCGGCCGCGAAGTTCCGACCCGTGTCGCCGAGGACGGCGACGACGCCGCCAGTCATGTACTCGCAGCCGTGGTCGCCGACGCCCTCGACGACCGCCCGGACCCCGGAGTTACGGACGCCGAACCGCTCGCCGGCGACGCCGTTGACGTACAGTTCGCCCGACGTGGCCCCGTACAGCGCGACGTTTCCGACGACGACGTTCTCGGCTGGGTCGTACCCCGCCTCTGCGGGCGTCTCGACCGTGATGCGACCGCCGGAGAGCCCCTTGCCGACGTAGTCGTTGGCGGCACCCGCAAGCTCCATCGTGACGCCGGACGTGAGGAACGCGCCGAAGCTCTGGCCCGCCTCGCCGTCGAACCGACAGGATATGGTGTCGTCTGGGAGTCCCTCGCCGCCGTGTTCGGAGACGACGCGGTTCGACAGCGTCGCGCCGACCGCGCGGTCGACGTTGCGGACGTCGCGGGTGAGCGCGACCGGCGCGCCGTCCTCGATGGCGGGGGCGGCCTCGTCGATGAGGTCCCAGTCGAGCAGGTCGTCGATACCGGCGTGGACCTGCTCGCGGGTCTTCGTCCGAGACTCGCCGGCCGGCTCGGCGATCACCGCGGAGAGGTCGAGATGCTTCGCCTTCTCGTGGTCCGTCTCCCGCTGGGCGAGGAGTTCGGGGCGACCGATGAACTCCTCCAGTTCGGTGTACCCCTGCTCGGCCATGATCTCGCGGAGCTCCTGAGCGATGAACGTCATGTAGTTGACCACGTGGTCCGGCTGGCCGGGGAACCGCTGCCGGAGGTCATCGCGCTGGGTAGCGACGCCGACCGGACAGGTGTTCTCGTGGCACTGCCGGGCCATCACGCAGCCAGAGGTGACGAGCGACGCGGTACCGAAGACGTACTCCTCGGCCCCGAGCGCGGCCGCAACCGCGACGTCGCGCCCGGTCCGCAGTCCGCCGTCGGCCGATATGCGGATCCGGTCGCGTAACCCGGTGGCACGCAGCATCTGGTTCGCCTCGGCGAGCCCCAACTCCCACGGGAGTCCGGCGTTTTTGATCGATGTCTTGGGCGACGCGCCCGTTCCCCCGGAGTGGCCGGAGACGTGGACAACGTCGGCGTTCGCCTTCGCGACGCCGGCCGCGATTGTCCCGATGCCCGCCTCGGAGACGAGCTTCACGTTGACGTCGGCGTCTGGGTTCGCCGCCTTCAGGTCGAAGATGAGCTGTTTGAGGTCCTCGATCGAGTAGATGTCGTGTTGTGGCGGCGGCGAGATGAGGCCGACGCCCGGCGTCGAACACCGGACGTGCGCGATCATCTCGTTGACCTTCTCGCCGGGGAGGTGGCCGCCCTCGCCCGGCTTCGATCCCTGTGCCATCTTGATCTGTATGTCTTCGGCGTTCGCGAGGTAGTCGGCGGTGACGCCGAAGCGGCCGGAGGCGACCTGCTTGATATTACACTCCTTTTCGGTGCCGAACCGCTCCGGCGGCTCACCCCCCTCGCCCGTCCCCGACTTCCCGCCGATACGGTTCATGGCGATCGCGTTGTTCTCGTGGGCCTCCGGGGACAGCGAGCCGAGGCTCATCGACGCCGTCGCGAAGCGCTCAACGATCGACTCGACCGGTTCGACCTGTGCGACCGGGACCGGCTCGCGGTCGGAGTCGAACTCTAAGAGTCCGCGCAGTGACTGTAGCTCCTCGCTCTGGTCGTTCACGAGCTCGGCGAACTCGCGGTACTGCTCGTAGTCGCCGCCGCGGACCGCCTGCTGGAGCGTGCCGACTGTCTGGGGGTTCCAGCCGTGTTTTACCCCCGAGGAGCGGTGTTCGTACTCGCCGGTGGTCTCCAGTTCGGGGTCGGCACCGAACGCCATCGCGTGCCGGGTGCGGAGGTCGTCTTCGATCTGCTCGATCCCGATCCCCTCGGTTCGGATCTCCGTCCCCTCGAAGTACTCGGCGACGAACGCCGAGGCGAGTCCGACCGCCTCGAAGATCTGGGCCCCCTGATACGACTCCATCGTCGAGATGCCCATCTTCGCCATCGTCTTTAGGAGGCCGTCCTCCAGCGCGTGACGGTACGCCGCGAGCGCCTCGTCCTCATCGGCCCCGTCCGGGCCGGCGACCACGTCGGCGATGGAGGCGTACGCGAGGTACGGGTCGACCGCGTCCGCGCCGTAGCCGACGAGCGTCGCGAGGTGATGGACCTCGTGTGGCTCACCGGACTCGACGACGACGCCCGCGCGGTTGCGGAGGCCCTTCCGGACGAGGTGGTGGTGGACCGCTCCCGTGGCGAGCAGGCTCGGCACCGCGAGCCGGTCCGACCCCACGGCCCGGTCGGAGAGCACGACGACATCCGCGCCGTCCTCGATGGCGGCCGCCGCATCCGTGCGGACCCGGCTCACGGCGTCGACGAGCGACCCGTCGCGGTCGTAGGTGATGTCCACCGTGACGGCGTCGAACGCCTCGACGCCGTCGCCGAGGGACTTCAGCGCGGCCGCCTCGCCGTCTGTGAGGACGGGCGAGTCGGAGATGATCTGACGGGCGTGTTCGGGCGTCTCGGCGAGCAGGTTACGCTGGTTGCCGATCCGCGATTCGAGCGAGGTGACGAGCTCCTCCCGGATGTAGTCGATCGGCGGGTTCGACACCTGCGCGAACAGCTGTTTGAAGTAGGTGAAAAGCGGCCGGTCGATGTCCGTCAGCACGGACAGCGGGGTGTCGTCGCCCATCGACCCGACCGGATCCTTCCCGGACTCCGCCATCGGCTCGATCATGTTGTCCAGCGAGTCGGTCGTGAATCCGAACGCGGCTTGATAGGCGCGGACCGGTGGCGACCCGTCGCCCTCGTCCCCGCCGGTGTCGCTCGCCTCGGCGGTCGCGTCCCCGTCGAGCCCGGCCGCGAGTCCGTCTGCCGGAACGTCGGTCGCCTCGACGACGGACGAGAGATCGAGCTGTTCGCGCTCGACCCACTCGCCGTACTTCTCGTCGGTGAGATCCTCGAACACCTCGTCGTCGGGAACGATGCGTCCCGTCTCCGGGTCCGCGACGAAGATCTCGCCGGGCTGGAGCCGACCGCGCCGACGCACGTCGACGGGGTCGGTGGGGAGCGCGCCGACCTCGCTGCCGACGACGAGGCGGTCGTCGGTCGTCACCTCGTAGCGGCACGGACGAAGTCCGTTGCGGTCCAAGACGCCCGCCACGCGCTCACCGTCGAAACCGATGACGAGGGCGGGCCCGTCCCACGGCTCAACGAGCGAGGCGTGGTAGTCGTAAAAGTCCGCGCGGTCGTCGTCCATCAGGTCGTCGCCGCGGAACGCCTCGGGGATCAGCATCCGGAGGGCGTGGGGGAGGTCGCGGTCCGTCTGGAGGAGGAGTTCGAGCGCGTTGTCGACGCTCGCGGTGTCGGACTGGTTCGGGTCGTCGATCACCGGCTTGATCGTGTCGAGTTCGGCCCCGAACGCCGGGTGTTCGAGGTCGTTCTCGCGGGCCCGCATCCAGTTGACGTTGCCGCGGATCGTGTTGAACTCGCCGTTGTGGACGATGTTCCGGTACGGGTGCGCGAGGTGCCACGCGCCGAGCGTGTTCGTCGAGAAGCGTGCGTGGACCAAGGCGACGTGGCTCGCGAACCGCTCGTCGGTCAGGTCCGGGTAGTAGTCCGCGAGCTGTGACCCCTTCAGCAGCCCCTTGTAGACGACCCGCTGGCGGTCGAGCGAGCAGACGTAGAAGCGACCGGCACCGTCGACATCGGACACCGCGTTCTCGATCTCGCGGCGCGCGGCGTACAGCGCGCGGTCGAACCCGAGCAGGTTCGGATCGGCGTCATCCGGGCGCGACTCCTCAGTCGTGAACCGCTGGGCCAGCCCCGCGCCCTCCACGGGGGCGACGAACACCTGCGACACCTCCGGCTCCGATTCGAGGGCGGTCGCGCCGAGGTCGGCGTTGTCCGTCGGAACCGAGCGCCACGCGAGCACCTCCAGCCCGTAGACGGCACAGACTTCGGCGATGACATCGTGTATCTCCGCCTGAACACCCGGTTCCGGCGGCATGAACACGGAGCCGACGGCGTACTCCTCCGGGAGGTCTGCGTCGACGACCTCGCGGAAGAACTCGTCGGGCCGGGCGATCATAATCCCCGCGCCGTCGCCGGTGTTCTCCTCCGCACCGGTCGTCCCGCGATGCTCGAGGTTCTCGAGTAGTGTGATCGCGTCCGAGACGGTCTCGTGGGTCGGGTCAGCGTCGAGGTCGACGACGCCGCCGATACCGCAGTTCGATCGGTCGTCCGTCGGCGCGGCGAGTCCCCCCTCCTGACCCGAGGACTCCGAGTCGCGGACGCCCCGGGTGGTACTACGTGACTTGGTCATACACTCAAATACGAGTGAACGGTTAAAGATATGACCCTGATAGGGCTAGGATCCATCGTACACACATTAGGGAATATAAGGTAATTATCCATCACGGGTGGTGAACAATCACACACCACAGGATCGATCAACGACGGTGTCTTTCCAAAGTTTGTCTCGGTAGATATTCCACTACGACATCGCGAACGTTTCGCGCATTCCGAAACGAGTGCCGAAATGTTCAGTCTGTGGTTACTCTTCGAGCGGGACGAAGGTACCGTTGATGTCCCACTCGTGGATACAGTAGACGTTCCCGGCGTCGTCGGCGATCCGCCACCCGTCGGCCGCGTCGTCCCACCGCTCCTCACGCCCGCACAGTTCACACGTGCGCTCTTTTGGCGGTACAATGGTCGCGCTCATGCCCGAGCGAACGAGGCCGCCGAGCAAAAGGATACCGACGGTCGACCGGTTCAACTGCCTTCCCGGCTCAGGTACGACGGCTGACGAGCAGCGACGCGGTCGCCACCGCCACGAGGGCACCGACCGGCCCGAAGCCGGGGAGGTCGTACGCGGTAGATCGAATCGGCGCGTCGTCGTACCCGAGGTCGCTCACGGCGTCCTCGTCGGAATCGCTCGGTTCGGCGGTGTCGACCGACTCGGTCTCTCCGGTCGCCGCCTCGGAGTCGAGCTCGGAACCTCCCTCGTCGCCCGTTCGATCGGTCCCCGGACCCGACTCTCGCGACGAGGAACCCTCACCGCCGGGCGTTCCGTCGGTTCCGAAGAGCGCCGGCAGTCCCGCAGACGGGGAAACCTCCGACGGCCCGGGTGCGACCACGATTCCGGTCCCGGGAGAGGCCGTCGTCCGGTTGCCGCCGGGACCGCGGGACCCGTTGGTCAGTCCCTGATCGCTCCCGTTCGAGGGAGTCTCGGTCGCGTCCGAACCGCCGCCGCCCGGTACGCTCGAACCGCCCGAACCGCCGAAGCCACCTGAACCGCCCGAACTGCCGGAGCCGCCCGAGGCCCCAGACGCCCTGGAGCCGACCGGGGCACCAGAAGCGCCGGACACGTCCGAACCGTTTCGCGTCTCCGGTCCGGCGGTGGTCCCGGTTTCGGTCGAACTGCCCGAGCCGGCCGGATCGGTCCCGGTCGACGGCGTCGTGTCGGACCCGTTCGCGCTCTCGTTCGTCGCGGGTTCGTCGACCGCGTCGGCGGCGTACGTGAGCCGCGTCGTCACCGAGTCGTCGTCGCCGGTGCGGTTCAGTCGCTCGTCGTCGACCCTGAACCCGGCTTCGAACGTCTCCCCGTCGGTGGGCAGCGTTTCGGTGCCGAACGCGGTCTCGCCGTCGGCGACCAGAAACAGGCCGCCGCGGTCGAGGTGGACCGTCGATTCGTCCGGGACCGGTCCGAGCGCGTTCCGTTCGGCGGAGGCGGTGCCCTCGCTCGCGTTGATCCGGGCCACCCCGAACGAGAGACCGTCGAGCCGATCGAGGTCCGCACCGCGGTCCAGCGACGCGTTCGCGGCGGCCGGGAGGCCGGTCAGTCCGGTCGCGTTCACGCCGTAAACCACCGTGTCGTTCACGCCGGCCGTCGTCGCCTCGGTGAGCGTTCCGTCGGCGATCGCGTTCCGGATCGCGGTCGCGTTCTTGAACCCTCCCAGACCGGTTTCGCGCGTCGTGTACGCCATGAGATCGGCGGTCGACCGCGGCGCTACCGTGACCGTGGCGGTATCGTTCGCAGCGGCGGTGCCGTGTTCCGACCGCAATGTGATGTCGTACGTTCCGGACGAAATCTGGTCAGCGTCCCCGGCGATCGACTCGACGCTGACGTCTGGTCCGGTCGTGACAAACTCCGACGGCGACTCCGGCGATGCGTACGTGTTGATTGTGATGGGTGTCGGACCCGTATCAGTCGTCGTGAAGTTGAGCGTTGTAGTAGTGTTACCGGCCGTATTGTTTAGCGTCAGACTTGGTGACGATACGCTATGGTAGAATAAAGAGCGGATGTGATCCCCATTGGCAACTCTTTTCGGAATATCTTTCAGCGACGTGTTTTTGGCGCTATCTCCAATTATTTCGAATTCTTTTGAATCCTCTCTATCTGAGCTTATATAGTATATTCCGGATGCTAGTTTTGATGTGTTAAATCCTACTTTTGATGAATTACTTAATCTGGTCCCTATGGAAATCACACGCGAACGGTTATCATTGATTCTGTGTAGCTCAACATCACTCGCATCTATACCGGAATTAAAATAAATCATTTGTCCAGAATATACAACTCTATCTAACGATGTGTTGTATCGGATCTGGATACCCGTATCAGAACCCGACTGCTCTGTGAAGACAGACTCATTTATCCGGACTACACCATATTTTGCGACGCCATCAGTGACAAACTGATTATTCAGGTCTGAGTTTCGTAGCAATTCAGCTTTTTTTGGGGATATTAGCTTATTCGAATTGTATCCGCGTGCTAATTGAATAGCCGCAACATAACGGTTACTGCGGGATATGCTAGATTTATGATGAGTAGTGTTAAAATAGAGGTTCAGGCGATCGTTCCTACCTGTTAGTACTCTTGAACTGGCTATTGGTTTGTTTTGTAGTATGTGGCCAGTAGAGTTTATTGGATGTAAAGAAACGATATATGGGGTTTCTTCGTTGATTGAGTCAGATACCTTAGCATTAGAGATCTCAATCTTGTCCACCCCCGACTTATTATAGGACATATTAGTTGTGTTAACATCAGCTATCACCATTCTACCCTTGTCTGTTGACAATGCCAAATCTGTTATATTAGAAGATAATTCGTTATTGAAAGGATCATCAACAGATTTGAGTGTAGAATTGGCGACAAGATATCCTTTAAAATCACCCCCAAGCAGAGGAGTATCAATAGAAATTGTCTGATCTGTTCTGAGCGTATCCTTGGAAATGTTCCGAGTAGCAATTATTTCATCGCTGTTGTTTTTGGTAACAAATAAAGTCGAATTTGTGTTACCACTCAAACGGTCAATTGTTATTCCCGGGGTAGTGTATCTGTCCGCATGTAACTGTGGTGAGATCGTGGCTTGGTCGTAAATTCGGATGTTTCCATCAATTATTTTGAAAGAATCCGTGTTTCTATTATTCCCGCTTCCCATGGAGATCGAGTTAGAGCCATTGATGACGGTAATCTGGTATTGAATTTGTGCTGACTTTTCGGCGTCACTTGTATTCATCTGGGATATCTGAATAGAACCAATTTGTACTGAACGGGTCGAATTATTGGGGCGGATTTTGGCCCTCAGTAGGGTGCCGTTTTGTGATTTCAACTGCTGAGTATCAAGTACCGAACCATTTTGAATATTGTTGATAGACATTGAAGCAGAGGACACGTCCACGCCTCTCGATTCAGCACTGCGCAGACTTAGGTACAATTTGATATCTTTGTGCTGTTCTTTCTGGTCAGAACGCAATATCTCGATATCCGTTATATTTTGATCTGATTGACCAATACGGATAGTATCTGGATCGCCCGTTTTGTTCAAATAAAGAGTATCGTCTTGATTTTCTGCCACAACTACGTTTGCTCCCGGCAGTAACACGAGAAAGCCAATCACAGAGCAGATGACAATACCGACTGACACCCACCGGAGCGATCGCATCTGAATCATAGCGAGCAGGCCACGAATGCCAGAGCGGTCGCTGTCGGGGCAGCGCGGGGTCGAGAGAGTCGACCCGACGCCCGCAAAGCGCCGCTTGTCACACCGCGGGATGTCTCATTCTGGTCGATCAGTTATAAATGAGTTACGGAGCCGAAAGCTTCCGATCGGAGAAATAATCGCACGACTACGGTTCGTTCGACGAGAGTGTGCGTGGCCGTCAGCGGGGGCTTCGACTGTGAGTAACACCGAACGGCGAGAAGGGAGCTGCCGTGGGAGTCGCCGAGGCCGGTCAGTGCTCGACCGATCCCATCATCGAGAGCAACTGTTCGGACTGGTCGACCGCTTCCGGGTGGACACCTATCGTCACGATGACGTCATCGTCGTCCTGGACGGTGGCGAGGTACACGAGGACGGGAACGTCCTCGACGGAACCACTTTGCTCGCTGGCGTCGTTGACATCCGCACTGACCGTCGTTTCGAGGACCGAGACGGAGGTCTCCTCGCCGAGGACCGTCTGCGTCTCCTCACCGACCTCCTCGATGTCGTCGGTCTGAATTTCGGTTCCGTTGCCGCCAATGCCCTGCTGATCGACCTGATTGAGGAGCTCGCGGATGAGATCCACGCCCTCTGCTCTGACGAGCGGATTGACGGACTCTCCGGCGACAGACTCGTTCGGGGTGCTGGCCACGAATAGCGCCGATCCGACCTCCTCGTTGGTGTACCGGGCGACCCACGTCGTCGCCGACACCTGTACGTCAACGCCCGTGGCGTTGAACTCCCGATCGAAGGATGTCTCTTCCGGCTCTTGACCGGAGAAGCCGTCAGCGTACGCGCTCTCCGGTATCCGTGCCGGGTCCGCGTCGAGGTCGAAACTCTGATTTTCCCCGGTACAGCCGGCGACGGCGACCGTGGTCGAGACGGCGAGCGCCGCGAGCAGCCCACGTCGTTTCATACGCGTACGTAGGTCGAGGCGTTTCTTTAACACTGTCGGCGCAGGTATCGGTCCCGAGAACGCGCGTCCAAAGGCACAAAGTTCACGTCGTGGGGCACGCGACGTGAGGCAAATGGAACGCCGAGGACAAACGGGACTGGTGGAAGCCCTCTTTTTCGACGTCGTTCGCCTCCACGAGACGTGGATGGAGATCATCTTCCCGAGACAGCTCGATCCGAGCGCGGTCTTGGGGAAGTGGAAGCCCGAGAATGGCCTTCAGTCGGCGGGCTACTACCTCTGGGCGGTGTTCGGCGCGCCGCTCGTGGCGGTCGCGTACCCCCTACTGCTCGTCGGGTTCGCCACGCGCTACTATGCGGCGAAGCTCGACTCGGCGGTCACCCGCATCGGCGTCGCCGGTGCCGTGCTCGTCTCCGCGGTCGTCTGGGGAACGCTCACGGTAATAACGCACCTCCAACTCCCCTTCGATGCGGTGATCGCGGTCGGCGCGGCAAGCGGGGTGGCGGTCGTCTCGGCCGCGCTCGCCGCCGGCTTCTCGAAGCTCGGCGGACGGTTCGTCAGCGTCCTCTTCGCGTACCCGTTCGCAATGACTGCGCTGTTCCTGCCGCCCGTCGTGGCCGCGCTCGTCACGCCCACCTTAGAGGAGCTGATCCTCCCGCCGAGCTACGAACTCGCGCGGTGGATCCTCGATACGTTCCTCTCGGTCGGCGGGATCAACGAGACGCTCCGCGGCGCGTTCGACCTGGAGACGTTCGGCGAGCAGTTGGGGCTGCCCGGGCTGGGGTACGTCCTGATGTGGATCGGCATCTCGGTGCCGCTCGGGTGGTTCCTCGGGCTGCTCGTCGCGCTGGCGAATCTGATCCGCCCGACTGCGGACGCCTGAGTCGGTCCGGGTCGGACCCCGCGGTCGGCGTCGGACCTCACGGTCGGTATCGAACCTCACAGTCGGTGTCGAACCCCACGGCCGCGGCGTCTCACTCGTCGGGGTCGTCTCACTCGTCGGGGTCGTATTTCTCGCTCGCGGTCTCGAACGCCGACGCCGAGCGCTGCGTCTCGCGCCGTTGCTCGCGCTCCGCGATCGCTTCGGGGTCCGGGCTCGCGTCGTCGCCGATGCGCGCGATGGAGCCGTGGACCTTCGCGTGACACCAGCGGCACAGGCCGACCGTGATCTCGTGGGCGTCGTCGCCGTCGTACGAGAGGTGGTGTTCCTCCACGAGTGGGCGGGCGTCCGCGTGGGCCAGTCGGACCTCCGCCAGTCCGCACCGGACGCACTCCTTCGCGTCGGTCGTCGACCGGTAGTGGGGACACGCGCGCCACTCGCCGTCGGCACCGACGTGACAGTCGTACCCCTCGGCGCGCCGGTCGGCCGCGAACCCGGGGTCGTCGCCGGCCCGCGTCAGGGCAAACCGGCACCGACCGTCGTCGGTGAGGTGATCGCAGACACCGGCGACCGCGTACGGGTCGTCGACGCCGACGGGGGTTCCGTCGGGGGTGCGCTCCATGCGGGCGGGTGGCGGCGGACGCACTTCAATCCGGTCCGCCGGAGCGTCGGTGGAGAGCGGCTCGGGCGAGACTACTCCCGTGGGCGCGGCTCAAACGAGGCTGGCTCCGTCGAAGTCCGCGGGCCCGTAGTCGGCGTCGAGCAGTTTGAGGAGAGTGGGCGTGACATCGAGGAGGTTCGCGTCTCCGACGGCGGCGTCGGGGTGGTCGACGAACAGCGCGGCGTCGTCGAAGGCATGCATCCCGGTCCGCGGCCCGTCGGCGTCGAACACGCCGTCGTGCGGGCGGAAGCCGGACTTGAGGTCGAACCCGTCGTTCGGGACGACGACGAGGTCGGGCGCGATGGCGGCGTGGTCGCCACGGAACACCGTCTCGCGGTCGACGACGCGGTCCGCGACCGGGTTCCCGTCGGGGCCGGTCCACGACTCCAGCGCCGCGCGGAGCTCCGCGCGCGTCTCCTCGTACTCGTCTTCGGGAACGACCCCGTTCGGCTCGCGGCCCTCGACGTTGAGGTAGAAGCGGCCGGGGACGAGCGAGTACGCCCGGGCGTCGTCGATGTCCGCGAGCGCGTCGTGGTCGCCGTCCTCGTAGGAGAGCCATCCCTCGCGTTCGAGCCACTCGTTACAGTAGATGTCGTAGCTGAGTCGGGTGAATCCGTGCGTGGAGCCGACGACGAGGGTCACGTCGCTCGGGAGCGTATCGCGGATCGAGCCGATGTGCTCGTCGAGCGCGGCGTGGAAGGCGAGCAGTTCCTCGCGGTAGGTCCCACCGTCCTCGTAGTCGCCCCACAGGAAGTGGTTGACGCGGTCGGGGGCGGTGAAGACGCCGACGAAGAGGTCCCAGTCGTCGCGCTCGACGTACCGTTCAAACGCCGCGGCCCGGGCGTCGAGGGTCTCGCGGGCGTGTTCGATGAGCGCCGTCTTGTCCGCCTTGTGGCCGAGCTTCGCGTTGACCGACAATCGGTAGTCGCTGCGGGTGAGGTACTCGCGGAGCCCTTCGGGGTGGGCGGCCGCGTCGAGGTCGGGCGAGAGGTAGCCCGAGACCATCCGCTGGACGGTCCGCTGTGGCGGAAACGTGACGGGGACGTTCAGCACGGTCGCGTCGAGTCCCGCGTCGGTCGCGCGGTCCCACACCCGCGGGGCCTGGACATCGCGCCCCATCGGGACGTACGTGTCGTAGGAGCCGACCTCGCGGTCTTGGAACCCGTACACCCCCGTCTCACCCGGGTTCTTGCCCGTCGTGAGGCTCGGCCAACACGCGTTCGACTCCGCCGGGAGGATGCTGTCGATCCCGCCGCCCCCGCCGTCGTCCGCGATCGCCGACAGCGTCGGGAACGTCTCCGGGTTATCGGCGACCAGCCGGTACGAGAGGCCGTCGATCCCGATGAACGCCACGCGCGGGGTGTCACCCCCCCGCAGCCGGTCGAAAAGGCCCATACCCACCCATCCGCGGTCGGAGGAAAAAGGATTGACATCGGTGCGCGAGAGGAGAGGCGAACGGGTTCGGACGCGGGTGCGGTCGAGTCCGAGCGAGCCCGCCGCCGGACGGAGACTGGGACCGAGCGGCGTGACCGAAACCAAGCGGCGACGACCGCGGCGCTGGCGCTGCCGACTCGCTCGGGAGGCTTTTTGTCCGTGACTCGCGGAGGAGTCGGTATGGAAACCCGACGCGCGCTGCTCGTCGACGCGTTCGCTGCGGAGCCGCTGGCCGGGAACGCCGCCGGCGTCCTCCTCGACGCTGAGGGACTGAGCGACGACCAGATGGCCGCTGTCGCCGCCGAACTCGGTGCCTCGGAGACGGCGTTCCGCACAGACGGGGACGGGACGACCGACGCGGGCGAGGCCGTCGACGACCGGCTCCGCTACTTCTCGCCGACCACGGAGGTCGACCTCTGTGGCCACGCCACGGTGGCGACGTACGGCGCGCTGTTCGCCGAGGGGGCGATCGGCGGCGGGGAGCGCACGCTCCGCACGAACGTCGGCGACCTCACCGTCGCGGTCGACGACGACGGCACCGTGTGGATGCGACAGCGGGCACCGACCGTGGAGGTCGTCGATGTCGACTTCGACCGGCTCGGGGTGGCGCTCGGGATCGACCCCGCCGCGCTGCGCGACGTAGGGGCGGACCTCCCGGTCGCGGTCGCGTCGACCGGGCTGCCGTTCCTCGTCGTCCCGGTGAACTTCCTCGAACGGCTCGGCGAGGTCAACCCGGACGACGGCGCTGTCGAGCGCCTCTCCGAGGAGTTCGATGTTGTGGGCGTGTACGCGTTCACCTTCGACGCGCTCGACGGCGACTCGACGCTCCACGGCCGGGCGTTCGTGCCGTCGCTCGGGATCTCGGAGGACCCGGTCACGGGCACCGCGAGCGGCGCTGTCGGCGGGTACCTCCGGCACGTCGACGCGTTCGACGGGGACGAACCGGACGAGCTCCGCTTCGAACAGGGCCACTTCCTTGACCGCCCGGGGTACGTTCGGGTCCGCGTCGAGGCGGACGGGGTCCGCGTCGGCGGTCGGACGGCGGTCGCGCTGGACGGGGAGGTCCGGATCCCCGACGAGGAGGACGACGAGATCATCGAGGCGTGAGCCGCCGGATCGGTCGCGTTCCGTCGACCCGCAGCATCGGGACTGGGAACGGAGCCGGCACGGGAACCATATTCGGCGGACCGAACGTTTAGGATCGCTCGCGGTGTATGGACACCCATGGAGTTCGACCTTCCGCGCGCGGCAGCGGTCCTCGTACTGATCGTCGCGATCGGCGCTGGCGGCCTGATCGTCGGGACGCCGATGGCGCTTCAGACGACGCTGATGATGGTCGTGCCGTCGATGCTCGTCTTCGGGGCGGTCGCGTTCGCGCTCGGCGTGAAACACGGCGAGTTCCGGTCGGCACACGCCTGACCGCAGCGCGAGACCGGCCGGAATCCGGCCCGAGACCGGCCGGTATCCGGCCGGGACCCGAATCACGACGCTTTTGAAACGGCGGCGCGAACCGAGAGCCGTGCTGCCCGGGTCGCCATTCGCCGAGCTGCTGTTGATCGCCGGCGGCGTCGCCCTCCTGTACGCCGGTGCCGAACTCCTCGTGTCCGGCGCGAGCGACCTCGCGCTCGCCGTCGGACTGAAGGCGTCGACCGTCGGCGTCACCGTCGTGGCGTTCGCGACGACGGCTCCGGAGCTCTTCGTCTCCTTGCTCGGCGCGGTCACGGTGTCGACCGACATCGGTCTCGGCGCGATCGTCGGCTCGAACATCGCGAACATCGGGCTGGTGTTGGGCGTCTCCGCGCTCATCCGCCCGCTCGACGTCTCCGACACCGTGTTCCGCCGACACGTCCCGTTCATGATAGTCGCCGCGCTGCTGCTCGTCGGTCTCGGCTGGGACGGCCGGATCGGGCTCGTCGACGGCGTCGTGCTGTTGGCCGCGCTCGTCGCGTTCACCGTCACGCTCGTCCGGCGCGTCCAACGGAACCAGTCGGCCATCTCCGAGGCAGAGCGGGACGAGATGCCCGACGCGAAGGTGCGCGACATCGCGGCCGTCGTCGGCGGCATCGTGGCGCTCGTCCTCGGCTCCCGGTGGCTGATCGACGGGGGCGAGTCGCTGCTGTCGGCGGCGGGCTTTTCCGACATCTTCATTGGACTCACGGTGTTGGCGCTGGGAACCTCGCTGCCGGAACTGGCCGCGAGCGTCGTCGCCGCGGTCCGCGGCGAGGCGGAGTTCAGCGTGGGCAACGTGGTCGGCTCGAACATATACAACGTCCTCGCGGTCATCGGGATCGTGGCCGTCGTCACCCCGATCGGCGTGAGCACCGGCGTGCGCGGCTTCGAGTTCCCCGCGCTGCTCGCGTTCACCTACGGCGGCTTCGTGTACCTATTGCTGCCGTAGCCGGGGACGGCGGTCCGGGCCGTCGGAAGCGTGACCGCGCCGCGAACCGACGGGTATTCGGTCGCCGACGGCCGAGTCGGTGACGTGATAGCGATCGTCGTCAGCCGGGCCGACAGCGCCTCGGCGCACATCGGCGAGCGGCTCTTGGAGGTCGGCGACTGGGAGGCCCGCAAGGACGGCTCGCTGCCCGACGCCGACGGGGGCGGGACGTACTACCGGACGGAGGGGTTCGAGTTGCGGGAGTTCGACGAGCTTCACGTCGATCTCGACGACCCGGTCGACGCCTTCAACTGCGACCCCAAGTTCCTCGCGTTCGTCTCCAGACACTCGGGTGAGACCGGGAAGCTCCTGACCGCGCACGTCACCGGGAACTTCGGCGGTGCCGAGTACGGCGGCGAGTCGGAGTCACTGGCGCGGGCCGCGCCCGGCGCGGAAAAGCGCGTCGTCGAGGCGCTCGCCGAACGCGCGCCCGAGGGATACGAGGTCGGCATCGAGTGTACACACCACGGGCCGACCGACGTTTCCGTCCCCTCGCTGTTCGTCGAACTCGGCTCCGACGAGCCGCAGTGGGCGGATCCCGAGGCGGCCGCGGCGGTCGCGCAGGTGGTTCTCGACTTACGCGGGACGGGCGCAGATCTGGTCGACGGGGGGGCAGCGGACGACGACGCCCCGGACCGTCCCCGTCACGCCGTCGGCTTCGGCGGCGGCCACTACGCGCCGCGGTTCACTCGGATCGTCCGCGAGACCGAGTGGGCGGTGGGCCACGTCGGGGCCGACTGGGCGCTCGGCGACCTCGGCGCGCCCGAGGCGAACCGCGACGTGATCGACGCCGCCTTCGCGCGGAGCCGCGCCGACCGCGCCGTGATCGACGGCGACCGCCCCGACCTCGCAGCGGTCGTCGCGGACCTCGGCCACCGAGTGGTGAGCGAGACGTGGGTCCGGGAGGTCGGCGACGCGCCGCTCCCGCTCGTCGAGGAGTTGGAGGACGCAGTCGGTCCCGTCGACGAGGGGCTGCGGTTCGGTGCGATCGAGCCGGCCGATCCGACGGGGTTCGCGGTCCGCGATCTCCCGGCCGACCTGCTCTCGCGGGCGCAGGGACTCGACGCCGACGCAGCGCGCGAGGCGGTCGCGTCCGTCGCCGTCGCGTTCGACACGGAGCAGGGCGGGGCCCGCGCGGCCGGAGAGGTCGCGTTCGCGTCGGCCCCGGACGCGCCGGGGTACGCCGACCTCGTCGCGGCGCTCGCGGAGGCGCTTGAGACGGGCTACGACGCGGTCAGGGTGCTGCCGAAGCGGAGCGCGGTCGTCGCTCGGGAGACGGCGTTCGACCCGGGGCTGGCGGCCGAGCGGGGCGTTCCCGAAGGGCCGGCGTTCGGTCGGCTCGCCGACGGCGAGGCGGTCGAGGTCGACGGCGAGACGATCGAGCCGGCCGACGTGTCGCAGACCCGGAGCGACCGGTTCCCGATCGACGCGGCCGCGCTCGACTGATTTATAAGCAGGCCCGAGTCCGCGGATCGCGGGTGTGATCTCCGTACTCTCGGCGGTGGGCGGCGAACGCCCTCGATTTCGGCGTCCGACCCGCGTCAGACGATCGGGCAAAAATAAATACGTCCGGGTCGCAACGACACCACATAATGGACTCCATCGTTGAGGACGCCATCGACGAAGCCGAAGAGGCCCCCGCAGACGACGCCGGGGGAGCCGGCGAGAGCGCCGCCGGAGGGAGCGCCGGCGCGCCGCCACAGACCGGAACGATGACCGACGACGAGCTACGGGACGTCCTCCAGGACCTCCAGACGAACATCACGGTCGTCGGCTGCGGGGGGGCCGGCGGCAACACGGTCGACCGGATGACACAGGAGGGGATCCACGGCGCGAAGCTGGTCGCCGCGAACACCGACGTCCAGCACCTCGTCAACATCGAGGCCGACACGAAGATCCTCATGGGCCAGCAGAAGACGCAGGGCCGTGGGGCCGGGTCGCTGCCGCAGGTCGGCGAGGAGGCCGCCATCGAGTCTCAGGAGGAAATTCAGGACGCCATCGACGGCTCCGACATGGTGTTCGTCACCGCGGGGCTGGGCGGCGGGACAGGGACCGGCTCCGCGCCGGTCGTCGCGAAGGCTGCCCGCGAGTCGGGCGCGCTCACCATCGCCATCGTCACGACCCCCTTCACCGCCGAGGGCGAGGTTCGGCGGACGAACGCCGAGGCCGGCTTAGAGCGGCTCCGCGACGTGAGCGATACGGTCATCGTCGTCCCCAACGACCGCCTGCTCGACGCGGTCGGGAAGCTCCCAGTCCGGCAGGCGTTCAAGGTGTCCGACGAGGTGCTGATGCGCTCGGTGAAAGGTATTACCGAACTCATCACGATGCCCGGACTGGTCAACCTCGATTTCGCCGACGTCCGCACCGTGATGGAGAAGGGCGGCGTCGCGATGATCGGGTTGGGCGAGTCCGACTCCGACTCGAAGGCGCAGGACTCGGTGAAGTCGGCGCTGCGGTCCCCGCTCTTGGACGTCGACATCTCCGGCGCGAACTCCGCGCTGGTGAACGTCACCGGCGGCACGGACATGTCTATCGAGGAGGCGGAGGGCGTCGTCGAGGAGATATACGACCGGATCGACCCCGACGCGCGGATCATCTGGGGGACCTCCGTCGACGACGAACTCGAAGGCGAGATGCGCACGATGATCGTCGTGACCGGCGTCGAGTCGCCACAGATCTACGGCAACAACGGCGAGCCGCCGGAGGGGGGCGCGCCCAGCGACGTCGAGGACATCGACTACGTGGAGTAGTCCGACCGCCCCGAGTTCGACCGCTCAGCGGCGCATCAAAAGGTAAAAACCGTCTCGTCTCGAATCGCTGGTAACATGGACGTTCCGTACGATCTCAACAGTTACATTCGGGTGCTGAAGCTGGCGAGCACGCCGAGCACCGACGAGTTCCTCCAGGTGTCGAAGATCGCCGGTGCCGGAATCCTGCTCATCGGGTTCATCGGCTTCCTCATGTTCGCGATCATGAGCCTCCTTCCGGGGGTCGGCGCGTAATGCCGATCTACTCGGTCAAGACGACGGCGAGCCAAGAGCGTACGGTCGCCGACATGCTCGCCGAGAAGGAGACGTCCGAGATCCAGGCCGTCATCGCCCCCGACCAGCTCACGAGCTACGTCATGGTCGAGGCCGCCGACGGCACGGTGTTCGAGCGGATCCTCGACGAGATCCCCCACGCGAACGGGGTCATTCAGGGCGGCGGCGGGCCCGCTGAGAGCCCCTTCTCGGAGGTCGAACACTTCCTCTCGCCGACCCCGGACGTGGAGGGGATCGCCGAGGGCGATATCGTCGAACTGATCGCTGGGCCGTTCAAGGGCGAGAAGGCGCGCGTCCAGCGGATCGACGAGGGGAAAGACCAGGTGACCGTCGAGCTGTACGAAGCGACCGTCCCGATCCCGGTGACGGTCCGCGGCGACCAGATCCGCGTCCTCGACAGTGAGGAGCGGTAGCTCCTCATATTGAGCGAGCGGCGCGACGCGCTGCGAGCCGACAGCGAAGAGCGATAGTCCCCCCGTCGGACGAGCGGCGCGGAGCCGGCGCGGCGCGCGGCGAACCGGTCCGCCGGTCTGCCGTGCGGATCGCACGCAACGACAAGGGCTTTATTCGACGACGACGGACCGTACAGCCATGTTCGGCCACGGCGTGCCGGCGGTGTTGAGCGTGATCCCCGACACGTTCACGTTCGCGTGGGTCGTCGCGGTCCTCTTCGCGGCGTCGTGGGTCTTGGACAGCCGCGGACTGGACGCGGGCCGCACGCTCGCGGCCGCGACGTGGGCGCTGTTCGGGCTGTTCTGGCTGTCGACGGTGCCGTACTTCGCGTTCGAACATCAGAGCTACGTCGAGTCGACCCTCGCCTTTGTCGGCTTCCCCGCCAGCGTGTACGCGGGGTATCTCCTGTACGACGGGCGGGCTTCGCTTTTCACCCTCACCCGGGCCATCGCATTCATGTTATTCATCTACCTCCCGTTCGAGACGATTCCGGCGTTCACCGTCGCCGGAGTCGCGGTCCCGGAGCCGCGGCGGGTCCTCATCGAGGTCGTCGCGGCACAGACGGGAGCGCTCATCGACCTCCTCGGCTACGCGCCGGAGGCGGTGACGAGCAGCGAGGGGTACGACGCGGCGTACTCGTGGACGCTCGCGGACGGCCACACGGTCGTCATCCACATCGTGTTGGCGTGTACGGGGCTGGGGAGCATCGCCATCTTCGGTGGCCTCGTGGCCGCCGTCAAGGCACCGCTCTCCCGAAAACTCCGCGCGCTCGCGGTGTCGGTGCCGCTCATCTACGTTCTGAATATTCTCCGGACGACGTTCATCTCGGTGGTGGCGGGCAACCAGTACATGCACTGGTATCCCGACCTCGTGTTGACGATGTTCGGCGCGACCGACCCGTACCGGGTCTCCTTCCTCGTTTCCGACCGAATCATGAGCCAGCTGCTGGCGGTCGTGGCGCTCATCGCGATCACCTTCCTCGCGGTTCGCGAGCTACCCGAACTCGCGGTCATTCTGGAAGACGTGTTGTACCTCATCACCGGCGAGGAACACGACCTGACGGAGGCGCTCGACCTCCCGCGCGAGCCGACGAACCGGTAGGCGACGTGCGGTTCCGTGGTGCCCCAAAAATATATAGCGCTATATAGCAAGCTATAGACGTGGGCAACGGATACGGACGGTCATGATGAGGACGCAGGTCGGACCACCGGACCCCGGTCTTAGAGCGCGGCCGCAACGAGGTGGTCGGCAGTGATGGGCGCGATCGACCCGTTCGTCCATCTGGAGACGAACGTCGCCAAGCTCGTGTTGGCGGCCGCGCTCGGCATGTTCCTCGGGCTGGAGCGCGAGTGGTCACAGAAGTCGGCCGGGATTCGGACGTTCGCGCTCATCAGCCTCGCGGCGGCGGTGTTCTCGGTGCTCGATGAGCCGGGGCTGCTCGTCGTCGGCGGCGTGTCGGTCGTCGCCAGCGCGGTGCTTCTGGCGGTCCGGAGCTTCGTCGAGACCGACGTTAACGGGCTCTCGTTGACGACCTCGGCGTCGATGCTCGTCGCCTACGGGGTCGGCGTCCTCGTCGCGCAGGAGCTGTTCATTGAGTCAGTGACGGTGGCGGTGCTGTCGTCGCTGTTGCTCGTGTTGAAGCGGGAGCTCCACGAGTTCGCGTGGAGGCTCTCCCGCGAGGAGGTCCGCAGCGCGGTGGAGTTCACCATCCTCGCGTTCGTCGTCTTTCCGCTGTTGCCGGCCGAGACGATCGACCCGTGGAACGCGGTCCAGCCGCGGCTCGTCTGGTCGCTCGTGGTCGCGGTCAGCGCCATCGGGTTCGTCAACTACGTGCTGGTGAAGCGGTATCAGGGTCGCGGCTACGCGGTCACGGGCTTTTTCGGCGGGCTGGTGAACTCGACGGCCGTCGTCGCCGAGATGGCGAAGCGCGCGAAGGGGCGGACCGACCTCGGCGAGATCGCGGTCGGGTCGATCCTCCTCGCCAACGCGGCCATGGCGCTCCGGAACGCCGCGGTGGTGGCCGTCTTCGTCCCGGAAGCGGCGCTCGTGGTCGGAGCCCCGCTGGGCGCGATCACCGTCGCGGGGATCGGGGTCGCGGTGTGGCGCAGCGACTGGCAGACGACGATGGAGGCGGAGCTGACCTCCCCGTTCAGCCTGCGCAACGCCCTGACGTTCGGCGGTCTCTTTCTCGTCGTGCTGCTCACCTCCGCGGTCGCCGAAGAGGCGTTCGGCGCGGGCGGGTTCGTCGCCACGTCGTTCCTCGCCGGGCTGGTCTCGTCGGGGACCTCAGCGACGACAGCGGTCTCGCTGCTCGGGACCGGTCAGATCGGTGTCGACACCGCGGTCGCGGGCGTGGTCGCCGGCACCGCCGCCAGCATTCTGATCAAGACCGCCTTCGCGGCGAGCATCGCGCGGGAGCTGGTCCGGCCGGTGTTCCTCTGGAACCTCCTGTTGATCGCGGTGGGCGTGGTCGCCGGGCTGCCGCTGCTGCTGTTGTGAGGCTCCACAGGTCGAACAGTCCGGACCGGTGGGTCGGTCCGCCGCGCCCGGCCCCGTCAGGAGAGGTGTTCGGCGATGTCCGTCGAGGAGACCATCCCGACGTAATCGTCGTCGACGACCGGAAAGTGTTTGACGCCGTACATCGTCATCATTGCGGCGACCTCCTGCATCATGAGGTCCGGCGTCACCGTCTCGACATCCTCGGTCATCACGTCGCGGACCGTCGTCGCCGCGAGGTCACGCTCGCCGGCCACCGCCGCGACGACGTCGCTCTGCGTGACGATACAGCCGCCGCCGGTCGTCACGACGAGCGCGCTGATCCCGTCGGCGCGCATGCGCTGGGCGGCCGCTTGGAGGGGCTCGTTCGCCCCGATCGTCTCGAGCGGCGCGGACATGACGTCCACGACGCGTGTTCTGTCGTCGAGGTCCATACCAAGGCATGCGTTACCGTGTCTGATTACTCTTCCGGAACGCACAATACGACTGGCTCGTCACCCCGCCCGCGAGAGGGACGCCGTGAGGTCCGTCGTCGACACCACCCCGACCGGTCTGCCGTCGTCGTCGGTCACCGGGAGGTGGGTGTAGCCGTGGGCGGTCGGCTCCGCCAGCTCCGCGACGGTGGCGTCGCGCTCGACGGTGACGACGTCCGTCGTCATGAACGCCTCGACCGGCGTCCGGTCTTTCGGGTCGTTGTCGCGGACGAGCGCGACGAAGTCCGTTGCGGTGATCAGCCCCACCAGCGTACCGTCCGGCTCGACGACGAGGATCGAACTCACGCCGGTGTCGCGCATCCGCTCGGCCGCGTCGGCCGCGGCCGCCCCGCGTTCGATGGTCGTGAGGTCGGTCGACATGAGCTGCTCGACGGAAACGTCGTTCATGCCTCGTCGTAACGCCGCCCATTGTAATCAAGCGTCCGGTCGAACCGAGGCCCGCCCGAGAGCGCCGGAGAGAGCCTACTGCTCGACGAGCGACTCCGACGCGCCGGCGAGACCGACGAGGGCGTCTGCCTCGACGTGGTGGAGATCACCGGGGATAACGAGCAGGTGAAGCGGGTCGCCGAACTCGCGGTCGGCGAGCGCGCCGAGCCGGTCGGCGGCGACGACGGCGTCCAGAGAGCC
>PXST01000015.1:28641-51868 GCA_003023405.1 Halobacteriales archaeon SW_8_68_21 | reverse complement strand
CCGATGCGGCGCGGCCGTCCGGTGACTGTGCCGAACTCGCCGCCCTTCTCGCGGATCTCGTCGGCGAGCGCCTCCTCGTCGGCGTCGCCGTCCAGCTCCGTCGGGAGCGGCCCCTCGCCGACGCGGGAGAGGTACGCCTTCACGATGCCGACGACCTCGCCGTCGCCGACCGTCGTGACGCCGACGCCGGAGCCGACGGCCGCCGCGCCGGCCGTCGGGTTCGAGGAGGTGACGAACGGGTAGTTCCCGTGATCGACGTCGATGTGAGTCCCCTGTGCGCCCTCGAAGACGATTTCGTCGCCCGCCTCGCGGCGGCGATGGAGGTAGTCGGAGCAGTTGACCGTCATTCTCTCGTCGGCGAGGCGCTCGCCGATCGCGGCGTACGTCTCGTGGAGGGCATCGACGTCGAAGGCGTCGGCGTGGCCGTCACCTCCCGACGCCGCCTCCTCGTCGCCGGACTGCGGTCGGCTGTCAGCGGCGCGTCGCGCCTCGCTGTCGAGGTCCATCTCGTACACGTCCTCGACGAGCGCGCGCTTCTGCGGGACGACGTACTCCAGCTTCTCGCGGAGCGCGTCGGGGTCGAGCAGGTCGGCAATCCGGATTCCGCGGCGTCCGGCCTTGTCTTCGTAGGTCGGACCGATACCGCGGCCGGTCGTTCCGACCGCGTCGCCGGCGTCGTCGTCGGCCTTGACCTCCTCCTCGATGCCGTCCAGCACGCGGTGGTACGGCATGATGACGTGCGCGCGGCGAGCGACGCGAACGTCGGGGTCGAGTCCCCGCTCGCGGAGGTCGTCGATCTCCGCGAACAGCGTCTCGGGGTTGACGACGCAGCCGTTCCCTAAGATTCCGACGGTCCCGCGGACCGCGCCGCTCGGAACCAGAGAGAGCTTGTACTCCGCGCCGCTCTCGACGACGGTGTGGCCGGCGTTGTCGCCGCCCTGATAACGGACCACGACGTCCGCGTCCCCTCCCCATCGGTCGACGAGCGCGCCCTTGCCCTCGTCGCCGAGCTGGGAGCCGACGATGGTGAGTGTCATACGACCTGCCGGTTCCCCGCCGGGGGTAAAACCGATTACGGTCTGCGATCACGAGACCACCACAGACATGGATCACAAAATAGTTACACGGATCCGAATACGCTCGTTCGTGTATTTTCGCGTCCCCGTGCCCCGCCGCTCCTTCGCGGTCGGTCGTCGCGGTCCGGTCCCCGACCGCCGCGTCGCGATCGAGCACGTTAATTACACTCACGTCGAAGAACCGGGTCGACGCGTCGTCTCCGCGGCCGAGCGCACGTCCTCGTCGGCCGCCGACAACAACTTTTAAACGGGGCCATGACGAGTTAACATGTGCCATGATAGATCGACTAGAGAAGGAGGTTGATATGCTGGAGCGGCACCTCCAGGTCCTGCGGATGGTCATCGAGAACGAGCCGATCGGCATCGTGAAGATGTCGAACGAGACGGGCTACCCGCACCACAAGGTCCGGTACTCGCTGCGCGTCCTCGAAGAAGAGAACCTCATCGAGCCGTCCAGTCAGGGAGCGATCACCACAGAGCGGACCCACGAGTTCGTCGACGAACTCGACGAGAAGCTCGACGAGACCGTCGAGAAGCTCGGCTCGATGCGGATCGACGACGCCGCGGAACTCGAGAACTGACCGGAATTCCGACTTCGCCCGCCGACGCACGCGTCGCGTTTCCTCGCAGCCGGAAGCCGCCGATCCAAGACGCTCAGTGATTCCTACAGGTCGGGGACCGTCATGTGGAACCCGCCGTCGCGCGCCTCGACGAGACACAGATGGAACCCCTGTTTGCGCGAGAGCTTCACGAAGCTCGCCCGTTTCGACCGGCTGAACAACCCCCCGCCGACCGCGTCGCTCGCGGTCTCCAAGGCTCCCGGCTCGAAGAAGCTCTCCGTCACGGCGAACGCGCCGGCGAACGTCTCGTTCGATTCGGCGATGTCGCGTCCGTTCCCGACGAGCGACTCCAGCGTTCCCTCCGGCGTCGGGTCGCGGCTGTCGTTCAGGTCGGCGACGAACAGCGGGTGGCCCATCCGGTCGCGCAACACCAGATCGAAGGTCCGCTGTTCTCTGGTCTCCTCGCCACCCTCGCGGAGTTCGATCGACACCGTGCCGCCGATCTCCGCGCGGTCGACCCCGGGGAGCGCGTCGTAGAGGTCCCGGAGCGTCCCCTCGTTGCCGGTCCCGCGGACCTCAAACGGGAGGTCCTCGACGAGCCAGCGGGTGAAGCCGTACTCGATGGTGTCCTCCAAGAACCCCTCGAACGGCCGCCCGTCCACCGCGAGCCCGTCGGTCTCGAAGCTCGTGTGGTGTTCGACCCGGAGGTTCTCGCGGAGCGCCTCGCGGTCGACGCCCCCGCCGTGGGCGTCGGCGAGCGTCGCGCCCTCCTTGGAGTCGTACCTGATAAACAGGTTCGTCCCGTTGCGCGCCTCTGCCGGAGTGAGCGTCCGCTCGGCGTCCGGGAGCCGCTCCTTCGCGTTCGATAGCTCGCGGCGGAGGCGGTCGCGCTCGTCTCTGAGTTCCTCCGTTTCGGCTTCGAGTCGCTTGACCTCCTCGGCGAGTTCGTCGCGCTCCGTCTCGATCTCGTCGCGTTCGGCCGCCAGCCGGTCGCGTTCATCGGCGATCGACTGCCGTTCCGTCTCGGTCTCCTCTAAGGCCGCCTCCAGCTTCCGAACCCGCTCGGGGTCCGCGCCGCCCGCCGCGTCGCGGCCGCCGCGCTTCCGTCGGTCCCGGCTCGCCGCCGGCGTCGGAGGGGTCGAGCGCGGGGATCGACTTCTGCTCGCGCCACTCCGCCTCCTCCGAGAAGACGTCCTCGGAGTCGAGCGCGTCGTCAGCCTCGGCCCCGTCGGTCTCGGCCGGAGACGGTCGTCCGCTGCCGGTGTCGTCGGGACCGTCGCCATCCGCGGCGTCGGCCGTCCGTTCCCCGTCGTCCGCGACGGGATCCATCGCGTCGACGGACGCGCCGTTGCCGCCGCCCTCGGCAGCCGCGCCGGGCGCGTCGTCGACCGCCGGATCGGGGTCGTTCTGGGTCTCTTCCGGCTCGTCGACCGCCTCCGCGTCGGCGTCGCTCGCGGTCTCAGGGCCGGTCGACGCGCTCGGACCAGTCGACGCGCTCGGACCGGTCGACGCGCTCGGATCGTTGGTATCGGCCGCGTCGCCCTCGCCGCTCTCCTCGGCGGTCTCGCCCGGTGTGGCGGCACCCGAGTCGTCCGCCGAGTTCTCCGCGCCGTCCGGGAGCGCGCGGACGTCCAACTCGACCTCGTACACGGTGTAGATGCCGACCTCGTCGGCGGCGAGGTCGAACGCCTCCTCACCGGTCTCCAGCCGCCTCGCGTTGCCGACGCACGCCGCCGCCATCGAATCGCCGCCGGTGTACACGACGTAGTAGTCGCCCGAGAGGATGTTCTCCGACAGCTCGACGTAGCCGGTGAACCCCCCCTGCGAGAGCTTGCGGTCGGCCTCGGTCAGCGGCGTGTCGTTGGTGTAGTACTTTGCCCGCGGCTCGCCGCCCAGTTCCTGCATCGCGAAGAGCACGGGGAGCGCCTCGTCCGGGGCCCGGTAAACGGTCCCCGAGGCGTCGGTGAAGGCGTCGAGCGCGCCGTCGACGACGCCGACGACCTTCCCGTCGGCGAAGAACAGCCAGCCGGTCCCGTCGGTGGCTGCGCCGGAAAACCCGTCGCTGACGATCCGCCCGAGTCCCGCGAACCCGTCGGAAAACGAGCGGTCGTCCCACTCGCCGATCGCTTTCCGTCGCTGTGCGTCCATCCTTAGGGGTACGTCGCCAGCACCGACTCAAATACCTTCCGGAGCGTGAGACGGTCGTCTGACGCCGAGGTTTCCGGATCGAACCGATCGCCGGCGGTCGGCGGCGGTCGGCGAAGCGCGTCCGACCCCCGGGTCGCTCAGTCGTCGCCGACGGCGGCGATCGCCTCCCGACCGAGGTCAACGACGTCGTCCGCGAGGTCGCTCGCCGCGAGTTCCGACGGCGTGTACCAGCGCCAGCGCTCCGGGTCGACCTCGCCGTCGCCCTCGGGGGCTATCTCGCGGGAGTCGACCCGGGCGTAGTAGAGGTGATCGACGTGCTGGTGACCCACCGATCCGTCCTCGTGGACGTTGATGTCGTGGAGCATGAGGTGGGCCGGCTCCGGGAGTCCGCGGGTGTTCGGGCCCGTTATCGACGACTCCGTCGCGACCAGTTCGGCGGTCAGCCCGGTCTCCTCGCGGACCTCGCGCAGCGCCGACTCATGGGGGAGTTCGTCGCGGTCGACGTGGCCGCCGGGCGGGAGCCGAATTCCGAGCCGCTCGTGGCGGTGAAGGGCGGTCGCTCCGTCATTAACGATGTAGGTCGTCGCCGTGAAGTGGCGCGTCGTCTCCATGCGTTCGGGTGACGGCGCGTCGTCTTCGCGGTTTCGGATCGCGTCGGCGCACGGAGACGGACGCTCCCCGGACGCGAAGAGCTTTGGGACGGCCGAGCGACGCACGCTTTATGACACCCGTCAACGCAGACGACCTGCCGTGGACGACGCCCGAGACCGAGAACGCGAAGTGGCGGCGGAAGCAACTGGGTGAGGCCGCCGACGGCGATGCGCTCGGCTGTAGCCTCTACGAGCTTCCGCCGGGCGAGCGCTCGTGGCCGTACCACTATCACACCGCCAACGAGGAGGCACTGTACGTCCTCGCTGGCGAGGGAACGCTGCGGCTCGACGGGGAGGCCCATCCCCTCCGGCCGGGCGAGTTCGCCGCGTTCCCGGCCGACCAGTCGGGCGCACACCGGGTGGTCAACGACGGCGACGCGACGCTCCGGTACCTCGTCGTCTCGACGATGCGCGAGCCGGACGTGACCGTGTACCCGGACTCCGGGAAGTTCGGCGTCTACGCCGGCTCACCGCCCGGCGGCCGCGAGTCGCGGTCGCTGGAGGGGTACTACCGGATCGATGAGGACGTGGAGTACTGGGAGGGTGAAACCGAAGAGTGAGACGCGAACGGAACCGTGGGCGTCACGACGCTCGGCAAACCGGAGAGCGGGTCAGTTCAGTGCGACCGAGTCCTCGGCTTCGAGGAGTTCGTGGTACCGGTTTCGGATGGTGACCTCGCTGATGTTCGCGACCTCGCTGACTTCGCTTTGGGTCACCTTCTCGTTGACGAGGAGCGAGGCGGCGTAGACGGCGGCGGCGGCGAGTCCGACCGGCGACTTCCCGGAGTGGATCCCCTGTGCTTTCGCGGTGTCGAGCAGGCTTCGGGCACGGCGCTCGGCCTCGTCGGAGAGTCCGAGATCGGAGGCGAACCGCGGGACGTAGCTCTCGGGGTCGGCGGGCTGGATCTCCAGTTTCAGCTCGCGGACGACGTAGCGATACGTCCGGGCGATCTCGTCTTTCTCCACCCGAGAGACGGCCGCGATCTCGTCGAGGCTGCGCGGCGTCCCGGCCTGCCGGGCGGCGGCGTACAGCGACGACGTCGAGACGCCCTCGATGGAGCGGCCGGGGAGCAGGTCCTCGTCGAGCGCGCGGCGGTAGATGACGGAGGCGGTCTCGCGGACGTTGTCCGGGAGGCCGAGCGCGCTCGCCATCCGGTCGATCTCGCCGAGCGCCTGTTTCAGGTTTCGCTCCTTTGAGTCGCGGGTACGGAACCGCTCGTTCCACGTCCGCAGCCGCTGCATCTTCTCGCGCTGGCGGCTGGACAGCGACTTGCCGTAGGCGTCTTTGTCCTGCCAGCCGATGTTCGTCGAGAGCCCCTTGTCGTGCATCATGTTCGTCGTCGGGGCTCCGACACGCGACTTGTTGTCCTTCTCTTTGGAGTCGAACGCGCGCCACTCCGGCCCGCGGTCGATCTCGTCCTCCTCGACGACGAGCCCGCAGTCGACGCAGACGGTCTCGCCGTGTTCCGTGTCGGTCGCTAGCTGGCCGCTACACTCGGGACACTGAAGTTCCTCCTCTTCGGGTTCCGACTCGGTCTCGCTCTCGTCGACGTGCTCTGTCGTGTACGTTCGAAGGTTCTCGCTCATTGGTTTAGTACGTGGAGGGAACAACGGAACCGAGAGACGATTCTCGGTATTTTCCTCACCCTTAGGTAAGTGACCCAAATACTTAAAACCTCGTGTGTCTGGCGTCGACGGAACACGCCGGGGAAGGACGTGTAAAACCCTGTAGAATTCGGAATTAGCGATGAGATGAGCAGAAGGAATTCGGGAGCGAGACCGACGCGTCCCAAGCGGGGGTGTAGTATATAGACGTTTCGCGGCGTCGTGCGGTCTCCGCTCCGCTCGCGGTTCCGCGAGGACAACCGCTTTGAGCGTCGCCCGAGCAGTGTGACCCGTGAACCCAACACGGCTCGACGAGATGCTCTCCGATCTGGACACCGACGGCTACTTGCTCGACGCCTCGCAGGAAGACGCCAACCAGCTGTACCTCTCCAGGTTTACCGGTCCCGACCCGTTTCTCACGCTGTACGCCGACGGCGAGGTCCACGTCCTCGTTAGCGGGCTGGAGTACGGCCGCGCGAAGGCGGAGGCGACGGCCGACACCGTCGAGCGCCACGCCGACTACGACTACGAGTACGGCGGCCGCGAGGAGCGTAACGACATGTACGCCGCGTTCGTCCGCGAGAAAGGCGTCGAGTCCGTCTCGATGCCGCCCCGCGGGCCGGTCGGCACCGCGGACGCCCTCCGCGAGCGCGGCGTCGACGTGGCGGTCGACGCGAACGACCGGCTTCAGGAGGTCCGCGCGGTCAAGACCGACGACGAGATCGACGCGATCGGCGAGGCCCAGCGGGCGAACGAGGCGGCGATGCGGGCCGCCGAGGACCTGATCGCCGGAGCCGACGTGGCGGGCGAGGGCGACGACGCGGAAGCGGGCGTCCTGCTCCGCGACGGCGACCCGCTCACCAGCGAGCGAGTGACCGAGGAGATCGAGGTGACGCTCTTGCGACACGGCTGCGCGCTCGACGAGACGATCGTCGCCGGCGGCACGCAGGCCGCGGACCCGCACGACCGCGGCTCGGGTCCCCTCCGCGCTGACGAGGCGATCATCGTCGACATCTTCCCGCGCTCGAAGGCGACGAAGTACAACGCCGACATGACGCGGACGTTCTGCGTCGGCGATCCCGGCGAGAGGCTCCGCGAGCGGTACGACCTCACCGAGCGCGCGCTGGACGCCGCGCTCGACGCGGTCAAACCCGGCGCGACCGGCGCGGACGTCCACGCCGCCGCCTGCGAGGTGTACGAGGAGGCGGGCCAGCCCACCTTCCGGACCGATCCCGAGACGGAGACCGGGTTCATCCACTCCACCGGCCACGGCATCGGCCTCGACGTCCACGAGTCGCCGCGGCTCGCGAGCGGCGGCGGGGAGCTGGAGCCGGGCCACGTGATCACGGTCGAACCGGGCCTCTACGACCCCGCGGTCGGCGGCGTCCGGATCGAGGACCTCGTCGTCGTCACCGAGGACGGGTACGAAAACCTCACCGAGTACCCGCGGAGGCTGGTCGTCGACTGAGCGCGGCGGTCAGACCGTCCGAACGCCGGCGTCGGCAGCGTCGCGCGCCCCGGATCCGGGCTCCCGGTCACGCTCGTCACGGAGGCGCACGAACGCCTCGGCGAGCACGCCGAGGATCACGACGCTGAACGGCATCGAGAGGGCGACCGTGACGAGCGTCGGCACGGCGGACGTCGACCCGAACGCGACCGCGAGCCCCGTCGACAGGGCCGTCGCCGCGACGGTGAACGGGACGATCACGACGAGAAGCAGCCCGAACAGGCGGAGCCAGCTGCCGCGGGTGAGCTGCCAGCTGTCGCGCATCGCGGCGACGAAGTTCTCGTCCTCAACGGCGACGAAGACGGTCATGAAGAGGAGGGAGACGTAGACGACGATCCCCGGGATCACGAGCAGGAGCGTTCCGATCATGAGCAGCACGCTGAAGGCGAGACCGCCGACGACGAGGTTCGCCACCACCCAGACCATCCGTCGGGTGAAGAACTCGCGCGGGATCCGGTCGGTCTCGCCCGCGACGAAGGTCCGGACCGCGGCGATCGAGAGCACCGGCAGGAGCAGGAACGTCGCGACTGCGAGGGCGACGAGGACCGGTAACGGTCCGTTGACCGCGGGAGCGAGTTCGCCGGCGATCTCGGACGGGAGTGCCGCGGCAACGGCGCTGTTGAACGCGACCTGCCATGCCGTCCCCAAAACGACGGAGGCGAGGACCAAGAGCAGGCCGTTCCGATTCGCGACGCGGCGGAGACCGTTCGATATCGTCGCACCGATCTGGAGGGACATGCGGCTCGACATTCTCCCGCCCGTCAAGTAAATCTACTGAAACGGCAGACGACGGTCCGAGAGCGGGACCAGAGCTGAGACACCGACCGAAATCGGAACTCGCTTTCCGGGCCGACAGCAACGTCGAACGTGAACTGGCGGTACGAACACACGGCGCTCGCGCTCTGTACGCTCGCGTTCACGGGAACGATGGTGGCGCGGCTGGTCGTCAGCCCGCTCGTCCCGGCGATCACGACGCGGTTCGGCGTGACAAACGGGACCGTCGGACTGGCGCTCAGCGGGATGTGGCTCACGTACGCGCTGGCGCAGTTCCCCTCGGGCGTCCTCGGCGACCGGTACGGTGAGCGTCGCGTGATCCTCACCGCGGTCGGTGCCACCGCGGTCGCGTCGGTGTTCCTCGCGGCGTCGCCGTCGATATCCGCGTTCACGCTGTTCGCGGCCGTACTCGGCGTGGGAGCCGGACTCCACTACTCGGTCGCGACGACGTTCCTGACGCGGCAGTTCGCCGACACCGGTCGGGCCGTCGGCGTCCACGTCGCCGGGGGGCCGCTCGCGGGGCTGGCGGCACCGCCGGCCGCCGCGGCGGGTCCGGCCGACCGAGCCGCTCCGTCCCGACCAGCCGATGGGCGAGCGGTTCGCGCTCGGCCCGCTCGTCGAACTACTCTCGCGGCCGCGGATACTCTACACGACCGCGCTGGCGACGATGGGCGCGTTCACGTGGCAGGCGACGGCTTCCTTCCTCCCGACCTTCTTGGAGGTGGGTACTGGGCTGTCGAGCGCGCTGTCGGCGCTTTTGTTCTCCGTGTACTTTCTCGTCCACGGCGGCACCCAGCCGGTGACCGGCTCCGTCTCCGACCGGATCGGCCGCGACGCCACCGCGATGGTGACGATGAGCGCCGGCGTCGTCGGCTACGGAACCCTCGTCGCCGCCGCGACCCTCGATTTGGGGCTCCTCGCTGCGGTTCCCGGCGTCGGCCTCGTCGGCCTCGCGATGTCGTGGGGCGCACCGGTCCAGTCGCGGTTCATGGACCTGCTGTCCGACGCCGAGCGCGGCGCTGGCTTCGGGCTCGTACGGACCGCGTACATGGTGACGGGCGCTTCCGGGAGCGTTGTCGTCGGCACCGTCTCCGACGCCGCGGGGTGGCCCGCGGCGTTCGCCCTGCTCGCCTGCGTGATGGCGCTCGGGCTGGCGACGCTGTCGGCGAACAGCCTGTTCGGTCTCGGCTACTGAGTCGGCGGGTCGAGCGGAGAGCGGCCTCGGCTACTGAATCGGCGGGTCGAGCGGAGAGCGACCGCGGCGTCTCAGAGTCGGTCGTCCTCGATGCTGCCGGGGTCTTCCGCGGTGTCGAACATGTTGTTCTCGGCACCGTCGAGCATCTCGTCGCGCGGGTCCTCGTCCACGACGCTCACGTTATACGCCTCGATGCCGGACGCGATGAGGTCCTCCGCGGCCTGCTCCTCGGAGACGAACTCCTCGTCCGCCAGCTGCTGAAACTCCGCGTACACGTCGTCCGAGAGGTTCAGCTCGAAAGTGGGCATACCCTCCGTTCCGACCGGACGTTTTTAAATCGTTCCCTCGTCGCGTTCCCCCGGAGAGGTCCACGCCGGTGACCGACGACCGGGAACCGGCGGCGGGCCGAACGTCTGCGGGGTCAGGAGTACCCGGAATGGGCGCTGATCGCCGCACATGCCCAGCTTCCCGTCTCCCTTCGCCTCCGACGACGACCTGTTCGACGGCTACGACGAGTTCGTCGCGGAGGACCTCTCGCGGCCGGGCGAGCTCCTCGACGGCCACGGCGTCCTCACGGGCGCGGACCACCTCGCGTTCCACCGCCTCACCCGCGACTGTTTCGAGGAGCGGAAGGTCACCGAACTCGGTCCGGGAGCCGCCTACAGGTCGCGCCGGGCACCGAGGAACCGCTGGACTGCGGTGAGGTGTCCGACGACCGCGAACAGCGCGAGCAGGAGGCCGACGACGTCGAGTCCGGCGACGATCGGCTCCGAGTACGCGGCGGCGACGACGCCGACGACGCCGATGAGCGCGAGCCGGTCCGCGCGGCCGAGGAGACCGCCGTACTCGCGGCCGATGCCGACCGCCTGGATCTGCGTCCCGAGATAGGAGGTGAGGAGGACGCCCGTGACGGCGGCGAAGCCGAGCGCGTACGCCCCGATACCGGCCGTGAGGCCCCCGATGACCGCCACGTCGGCGTAGCGGTCGAGGACGTGGTCGAGGAAGTCGCCGCCGTCCGAGGCGATCCCCTGATGCCGGGCGAGCGCCCCGTCGACGAGGTCCAGCCAGCCGTTGAGTAAGACGAGCAGCGCGCCGACCGCGTAGAGCGCGGTCGACCCGACGGCGAACGCGGCGGCGGCCCCGGCCGCGACGAGGAAGGCGATCACGCTCACCTGGTCCGGCGAGAGACCGAGCCTGTCGGCCACCGACACCCACGGGCCGAGCAGGCGGTCCGCCGCGGAGCGGTACTGATCGAGGGTCATCTACCGTCTCGACGCTCGCGGCCGGCTCATATATAATCGATGAAGTCCACGGTGCCGGCGCTCGGCTCGCGGTCGCCCTCGATCGCCGCGCGGATCGTGTCGGCGGCCGCCTCGGGGTCGCGGTCGGTCGCGTCGATTTCGTAGACGCTCTCTGCGCCGTGTTCGGCGACAGCCTCCGAGAGGATCACGTCGAGCGCCTCGCTCTCCGCATTTTCCGCGGTGGTCTCGGTCGATTCGCCCCGCGCTTCGAGCCGGGACTCGATCGTCTCCGGGTGACAGCGCAACACGACGACGCGGTCGACGTCGAACCGGTGGGCGAGGTGGGAGTCGAGGACGCCGGCCCAGTCACCGAGGCGCTCGCGGACCGCGTCGAGGTCGGCGACGAGCGTGTCGCGGTCGGCGTCGCGTTCGGTCCACAGGTCCTCGTCAGACTTGATCCGCTCGTTGAGGTGGATCACGTCGTACTCGCCTTCGAGCAGCGCCGTCGCCGTGGTCTTTCCCGTTCCCGCCGCTCACGCCCGGACACCGAGTTCGAGGTCCGCGAGGGTCTCGTTGAGCAGCGCGACCGCCTCCCGCGTCTCCTCGCGGGTGCCCGTCGAGATCCGGACGTGTTCCGGGAGGCCGAACGAGGTGCAGTCCCGGATTATCACGCCGCGCTCCTGTGCTGCCTCGGCGACGCGCTCGCCGTCACCGACCGCGGCGAGGACGAAGTTCCCCGCGGAGTCGACGGTGGGCGTGTCGAGTTCGTCGGCGATGTACCCGCGGGCCCAGCGCGAGGTCTCGACAGTCTTCTCGACGTGTTCGTCGTCGTCGAGCGCGGCGAGCGCCGCGCGGCAGGCGAGTTCGTTCGCCGCGAACGGCGTGTTGACGCGGGCGTACGCCTCGCCCCACGCCTCGGGGACGACGCTGTAGCCGATGCGGAGCCCGGCAAGTCCGTACGCCTTCGAGAAGGTGCGGAGGACCGCCACGTCGTCGCGCTCGTCGACGAGCGGGATCGCGCTGTCCACGTCGGCGAACTCGCCGTACGCCTCGTCGACGACGACGAGCGTCTCCGGCGCGGTCGCGTCCGCGATCGCCTTGATCTCGTCGAAAGGCATCGTGGAGCCGGAGGGGTTGTGGGGCGAGGTGACGTAGACGATCCGCTCGCCGCCGTAGGCGGACAGCACCGTCTCGGCGTCCTGCGCGAACCCGTCGGCCGGGGAGAGGTCGTACTCCGTCACCTCGCCGTGGTGGTACCGCGAGGACATCGCGTAGTAGGCGAAGCCGGGACTCGGGACCAGCGCCTCGTCGCCCGGTTCGAGGGCGGCGCGCGAGAGGTAGTCGATGGAGCCGTCGGCCCCCGGCGACACCCACACCTGCTCGTCGTCGACGCCCCACTTTGCCGCGATCTTCGCGGTGAGGTCCGTGTGGGAGGACTTCGGGTACTGGTTCACCCGGTCGGCGTGGTCGCGGATCGCCTCGACGGCCGCCGGACTCGGGCCGTGCGGGTTCTCGTTCGAGGAGAGCTTGATAAGGTCGTCGGGGTCGATCCCGCGTTCGCGGGCGACCTCCTCGACGCCCCGCCCGGGCACGTACGGCGAGTGATCGGAGAGATCACGTGGTTCCATACACGGAACTCGGAGAGCGTCGGGCTTAAGCGTGGTCTTGCCGACCGCGGGTCGTTCCGCCGAGTTCCTTCGCGACCCCGCGAGCCGCCGACTGTCACTCCTCCGCGCTGCCGCCCGTCACTCCCCCGAGTCCTCACCCCTCAACCGTCGCTCGGCCTCGTCGACGACGGCGGGCCGCCCAGCGAGTTCGACGGTGACGGCGTCGCCCTCGTAGTCGACGCCATCGACGACGCCGCGGTCGTACGCCCACGAGAGCGCGGCCTGAGCGTCGCCGCCGTTCGACGCCTCGACAGTCGCCGTCGCGGTCGGGAGGGCGTCCGCCACCGCCGCCGCGAGTTCGGAGAGGCCCGCCTCGTCGCGCGCGCTGACCGGAACCGGCGAACGGAGCGACTCGACCACCGGCGACTCGTCCGAGTCGAGGCCGGCGACGGCGGCCTCGTACGCCTCGATGGCGGGCGCGAGGTCGTCCGCGTCGCCCCCGCCTGCCCTCGCTTCGTCCGCCTTCGACAACACGGGGATCACCGGACCATCCGTCGCCCGGATCGCCGACAGCGACGCCCGGAGTTTCCGCCGGAGCGCGGCCGAGTCGTCGCTCGCGTCGACGACGAGCAGCGCGCAGTCGGCCGCTCGGACCGCGTCGAGCGTCGCGCGGAACGAGCGGACCGCCCCGTGCGGCAGCCCGTCGAGGAACCCGACGGTGTCCGTGACGAGCGCGCGTCGCCCGCCGATCGTTGCCCGGCGCGTCGTCGTCGAGAGCGTCTCGAACGGGCTTCCGTCCACCGAGAGCGTCGTGGTGAGGTCGGTCGGCTCGCCGGCCGGCTCCGGGTCCGCCACGTCGTCCGCGAGCCGCCGCGCGAGCGTCGACTTCCCGGCGTTGGTGTAGCCCGCGAGCGCGACCAGATCGAACCCGGCGTCGCGGCGCTCTGTCCGCCGCGTCGCCCGGTCGTCGGCAATCTCGTCGAGGGCGCGCTCGGTCGACTCGATCCGTTTTTCGACGTCGAGGACGCGGCCGTCGCCCTCCGGCCGGAGGCGCACGTCCTCCCCGCTGTCGCGGGCGATCGCCCCCCGGATCCGGGGTAACTCGTAGCGGAGCCGCGCCAGCTCCAGCTGTCGGTCGGCGGCGCGGGAGTCGGCCGCGTCGCCGAACAGCTCCAAGACGAGCCGCGGGCGGTCGATCACCGCGGTCCCGGTCGGCAGCAGGTCCCCGAGCGAGAACGTCTGTCCCGGCGACAGCGACCCGTCGTAGATCACCGCCTCCGCGTCCGCGTCGCCTACGAACCGCATCAGCTCCTCGGTCTTCCCGCGCCCGAGGTCGTAGGTCGGGTCCTCGCGCCGCCGCTGGGTGATCTCGCCGACCACCGCGTAGCCGGCCGCGGCTGCCAGTTCGCGGACCTCGGTCGTGTCGGGCGGGTCCGCGGCGGTCCGCGCGGCGACGACGGCGGGCGTCGCGTCGGCGGACGGCGCGTCGACACCGGTCGGTGTGTCGGGATCAGTCGACTCGTCGGAGTCGCTCGATGCGTCGCGTTCGTTCGTCGTGGCGTCGTCTCGTGACATGCGGTCGGGCGCTCGCGTCGGCCCGGGGAGGGGAGCGTCTCGCTCCGCGCGTGGTCGAGGGCGATTCTTGCGGACGGGCGACGAACGAACCAGTCTCCACACCGCTAGGTTCGGCGGAGATAACATAAGCGTTCACCGGAAGCGGGGTGTGGTAGCGAGCAGCGATCCGGACGGTCGATCGGCTGAGACGGACGGTTGATTCGGCCGAGACGGACGGTCGATCGGCTGAGACCGACCACGTCACGGCACTCGCACGTCGTGTTCGAGGATCCCGACGCCCTCGATCTCCACCTCGACGGTGTCGCCGTCGGCGAGGGCACCGACGCCCTCGGGGGTGCCCGTCGCGATGACGTCGCCCGGTTCGAGCGTGAGGTACGTCGTGATCTCCTCGATCAGCGTCGGCACGTCGAAGATCATGTGTTCGCGGTCGCTGGACTGCTTCGTCTCTCCGTTGACGCGGAGTTCGACGCTCGCGTCGGCGGGCACCTCGTCAGGCGTCGCAAGGACTGGACCCAGCGGGGCCGCACCGTCGAACGCCTTCCCGCGCACCCAGTTCTGCTCTCTGTTCTGGTCGTCGCGGTTCGACACGTCGTTCATACAGGTGAATCCGGCGACGACCTCTGTCGCGTCCGCCGCGTCGACCGTCTTACACTGCTCGCCGATCACGACCGCGAACTCTGCCTCCCAGTCGATCCGATCTTTCCCAGCCGGGACGGTGACGGTGTCGCCGTGACTCGCCACCGCGTTCGGCGGCTTCAGGAAGAGCAGCGGACGATCGGGCACGTCGTTGCCGAGCTCCTCGGCGTGGTCGGCGTAGTTGCGTCCGATACAGACGATCTTCGAGGGGTCGGTCGGCGCGAGTACGTCGATGTCGGGGTCGGAGAGCGCGTACTCGTCGCCGCCGAAGGCGACCGTGTCGGTCGCCGGGTCGTACTCGCCGTCGCGGATCGATCCGGCCGGATCGCGGAACCGTGCGCGGTACATACAAATGCGATCAGAGGTCCACCTAAAAAGGGTTCCCGGAGAGGCAAGTGACGGACGCGACCGACCGGCCCCACCGGTTCACCAATGTTGTAGCGTGGAGGCCCCACCCTCCACGGAGCGAGCGTGAGCGAGCGGAGTGGGGTGGAGAGGAAGCGCGTTCGCAACACTTTTTCATGCCAACAAAGCGCATAGTAGTACATCGGAGCCAAAATGGAGCCGATGTACGGGCTGCCGTAGACCGACTCTAAACTCGGGGGCGAGGGCACCTCTCTGTATCGCAAACGTGCCCGGCTGAGTCGTAGTGCTCACATAAGCTGATTCCATGCGAAGGCGAACGATCTTAGCCGCTCGTCAGCAGTTTCTGCTTCGGCGTTGCTGAAACAATTTGAGAAACAGATAGTTCTAGTTTTATCCCATGAGAGACACGTTCAACGCTGTTCCGATTTCCATGTCGTTCGTATCTGAAATCGAGGTCGTGTTTGCGACAGCCCCGTTGAACTGAGGCTGATCCATCGACGAGAATAGTTGCGTCATCGATATCGTGTCTATTGCGGAGATCAGCAAAAAAACCAACCTGCGAGAGCGTTATTTGTCGTTGTCTCAAGCTGTGTACGGAGCAGATCGTTTGTTTCTAGATCGACAGCAGTGGATGCCAAACCAGGAATCGTGGACAATTGATAATTCAGTCCAACTAGCTATAGATCTCACTGAGATTGGAGTAGATCTTATCGATGTGTCTACAGGTGGAATCCACCCAGATCAAAAGATACCAAAGACTGGTCCCGGATATCAAATACCGTATACAAAACAGATTGGTAGCAAAGTGGATATCCCAATTTCAACGGTCAGAAAAATAACTAGTCCGTAGCACGCTAGTGCCATTGTACAAAACGGGAGAGCAGATATGGTTGTTCTTGAAAGAGAATTTCTACGTAACCCCTACTGGCCGCTTGAGACAGCAAATGAATTAAATGAATCAATCGACTGGCCCACACAGTATTACCGTGGAAAATTTGAATGAAGTGGGTATATTAAGTTGTTATACAGCGGCAGAATTAGAATAGCCACACAACTACAAGACTACAGTTACGAAGCCAAATTATGGGGTTACAGTTTTGACAATTAAGAAGTCCTAATCTGTCGGTTCAAATTCACGCAAAAGAATTTAATCATGTAGTCTAATATCCGTGCGAGCTATAGTTGGTTCCAAAAGAGATCAAACATATGTACGAAAGTCTGACGCAACTGCGAACTTTGAGTCGCCATTGCCACGAACCGGTTCTCATGATCGCTGAGCCATGAAATCAGCACACGCTGGTCGTCCCAAATGTAGATGCGAGCTTCTACGTTCCCACCGTAGCGGATGTCAGCCCACTCCCGCGCAGTATCAATCACTACATCATTAATCCCGTCTTCAGGCATGACAGTACGGATGTTAACCCCATGTTTGTGTCGGTCCTTGAGGATTTCCTTGTGCTTAGTGACAATCCGCTCGAAGCTGTCTTTGGTAGTCAACATCCGTATTTCATCGGATGAGGCCGCACAGTACTGGCCGAACTGCTCTAGAATATAGTTCCTACCCTTATATGACCAGAATACGTCAATATTATTATTATTATGATACTGGAACTGTTTCTCATCAAGTTCATCAATAAAATCGCTGCCAACCTCCCGACTTTGAGCGAGTTCGTCTTCGAGGTTAGAGCGCTTGTACTGGATGTACTGGTTAATAGCAAGTTCCGGTTTTATTGGGCCGAACTTTTTTGGACGACCTGGCTGAACGGTGACAAATCCCTTCGATTTGAGTGACTCTAGCACATCGTACACCCGCGACTGGGGGATACCGACTGCATCAGAGATCTCTTTAGCGGTGGTTATTCCGCTCTGAAGTACGCCGAGGTAAGCCCTAGCCTCGTACTCTGACAATCCCATCTCATGGAGATATATCGAGAAATCGTCAGCGAGTGACATTTCTATCTTTTGAATCGTTATCTGTTTACCTGTTTATACATTTTGGCTGTTTTGTTATATGTCATATATTTTGGGGCATTTGTGTTTGAGAGAAGGCAGCTCTCTCCGGACAGTGTCTTGATAGTCGAGATCGAGGTCAGCGGTAATCACGCCAACGGTGTCGCTAGCCTTCGTGACCACATTCCCCCAAGGATCGGCGACAAGCGACCGGCCAAAGCTCGGGATGCCGCTGGGCTTGTCACCGATCTGTCCGGGCGCGACCACGTACGATTGAGTCTCGATAGCTCGGGCGCGAAGCAGCGACTGCCAGTGGTCTTTACCTGTGTGTTTGGTGAATGCGGCCGGGAGGACGATTACGTCGGCTCCGCGATTGGCGAGGCTGCTGAATAGTTCGGGGAACCGGAGGTCGTAACAGATGCTCAGTCCGACAGTTGCGAAGTCGGTGTCAACTGTGACAATCTTTTCGCCACGAACCACGCGTTCGGACTCCTTGGTCACTACATCGTCGCCGATCTCCACGTCGAAGAGGTGTATCTTCCGGTACTTGGCCTTCTGCCCACCATCCGGTCCAAACACTACAGTTGTATTGTGAACTTTATTATCTTCATTAGCGACCTCGAACATACTCCCACCGTGGACCCACATATCGTGCTCGCTCGCCTTCTCGGAGAGCTTCTCAGTCACTGATCCAGGGATCTCCTCGGCTGCTCCACAATATTCGTCCTTTTTACCCATGAAAGTGAACATCTCAGGCAGGGCAGCCATATCCGCACCCGCCTTGGCCGCTTCGTCGAGTAGCGACAATGCTGACGTCATATTGGTGTCTTTGTCGTCTTTCGAGTCCATCTGACAGACCGCGACCCTCGGTTTTGCCATGCGGTATGATAACACCCTCTTCATAATATACATAATTCACTACTAAAGAGTGGTGGTAAACCATTTTATATTGTGGATTGTCCCCTCATAACATGGTAGTCAACAATCTTGACCGCCCGAGTGAGGAGCTTTTAGAACGATTCGAATCGATATCGCCGAACGACGTAGGCCATCACCTCCACTTCGGCTTCCCGTCAGCCGAACTCTCGTACATGGACACTGGGCCGTCAGGCCCGCTAACGGTTGCTGGACCTACACTGACGGTCCGTATCCCGCCAGAAGATTCCACGATGGTTCATAAGGCTACTGAAGTTGCTGAGGAGGGTGATGTTATTGTGGTCGACATGCAGGGTCACACCGAGCACGCCCCGTGGGGTGAGATGACCACACGCGGAGCGATGGCCAGTGGGGCCACCGCCGCAGTCATCGACGGCTCAATCACTGACTCGCGGGACATCGACAACTTGGATTTCCCGGTGTTCGCACGTGGGCGCTCGGCGCGGACGACGCGACTCCACGGCCGTGGCGGCGACATCAACGTCCCTGTACAGGTCGGCGGTGCCGTAGTCAGGCCTGGCGACATCGCACTAATGAACGAGGATGGGGTTCTGTTCGTGCCACAAGAGGAGGCTGAACGCGCAGTTGAACACGGCCTCGAAGCTCTCGACAGCGAGTCCGAGACGATAGAACGCATAGAGAATGGCGAGTCCGTAGCAGAACTTTCAGGGGCGAACAAACTCGTCGAGGAGCTGAAAAGCGACTGAGAATGACATCGATTAGCTTCGATGGCGTTACTAAACGCTTCGGCGATCTACAGGCAGTCGACGATATCGACGCTGATATTCAGGATGGCGAGTTTATTTGTATCGTGGGCCCGAGCGGCTGCGGCAAGACCACAACACTCCGCATCCTCGCTGGACTCGAAGAAGCAACCAACGGGACGGTCATGTTCGGTAACGACGATGTGACCGATGAACCACCGAGCAAGCGCAACGTAGGAATGGTGTTCCAGAACCTCGCGCTCTATCCGCATATGTCGGTCCGAGATAACATGGAGTTCGGGCTCAAAATCAACGGTATTTCCAAAGACGAACGGATCGACCGGGTCGTCGACGCAGCGGAGATGCTCGATATCAAGGAACTGCTCGACCGGAGCCCAGGCGAACTCTCAGGCGGTCAACAACAACGAGTCGCCATCGGTCGGACCATTGTGCTCGACCCGGACGTATTCTTGCTCGACGAGCCGCTCGCTAGCCTCGACGCGAAGCTTCGGGTCGAGATTCGTGAGGAGCTCCAAGAACTCCATCGCCAAGTCGGCGTGACAACGGTATACGTCACCCACGATCAAGAGCAGGCGATGACTATGAGCGATCGTATAGTCGTGATGGACAACGGCGAGATCCAGCAGTTTGCGCCGCCCGAAGAGGTGTACAATGATCCTAACAACGAGTTCGTCGGCCGCTTCATTGGTACGCCATCGATGAATTTCTTCGACGTTGAGCTCGTCGGCAAAGGTGAAGAGCTTCGAGCCGACCTCGGCTTCGCGGAGGTTCCAATCAACCCGGATAGGAGCGATCGGCCCCTATCGGGGAGCGACTCGGTGCGGCTCGGCGTCCGCCCCGAGCATCTCGATCTTAAGTCAGACGACCCAAGTGGCTTCGAAGCGTACGTGAAGTTTGTCGAGCCGATGGGTAAGGACAAGATCGTTCACCTTGATGTGGGCGACGAGGCATTCAAGGCCATTGTAGCTGGCGACGTGAACATCAGTGACAACGAGTCTCGATACGTCACAATCCGCTCCGAGCAGGTTCTCCTGTTCGATACAGACTCGGGCGACTGTATCTACTGAACCGACCGAAAACTCAGTTGTTCACACTTTTTTGTGATCGTTTAATTTTTGTTGTGATATTACTCTATGCTCGTTTGTCACTGCTCGTTCTCTGAAAACGATTCTCTCACAGAAAACAACTCCCACAGGAACTGTGGTCGGCACACGCGAGAAACATGTGTGAGGGACGAGCATCGCAGGGCGAGGCTCGAGAAGCGCTGGAGGCTAAAAGGTACAAGGCTGTGATACAGTCGAGATCAGGCTTAGGCTCAAGCGATAGATAACTTGGACTCATCAAAAAAGCAGTGGGCAGAACTAGTTTCTGCTTGAGCCTCGGAGAGACTACACAGCACTGTAACCGTGATCGCATCCACACAGCACGTAAGGGTTCATCAGACCTTCTCAGCCTCTGGGGCCCTGCGCCCCCCTCGCGCGCTAGGGCGCGACACACGATGTAAGAGTAGATCTCTTACAAACCTCGACTCGCGACGCTCGCCGAGACACCGCGCCAGCACGCGACAGGGTAAAAAGAAATCCAGCGTTTGCCGTCCAGAAAATTATATAGAGGAAACAACATGCTACTTGATGAACGCGAGAACCGAAAGAATACAAAAACTGAGAGAGTCCTCAACAACTACAGCGTGCTGACGGCAAAGCCCTCAAGCAGGTAGTCGTAGAGGAAGAAAATGAGTACCATCGGTGGCAGGCTCATAATCATCACGCCCGCGAGGATAAGTCCCCAATTGGTTGTGGACATACCAATAAGACTAGCGATACCGATGGGGAGTGTCGAGAGCGCATTCTCATTCATCAGGAGGAGAGCAAAAAAGTACTCCTTCCACGAAAGTGCCATCACGAAGATGACAGTAGCGACGATACCTGGTAGCGATAGCGGCAATATAATCTTCCGGATGATGGTAATCCTACTAGCGCCAACGAGCCGGGCCGACTCAACAATGGTAGGGGAGATATCATTGAAGAACACCCGCAACAGCATCAGCGCGAACGGGAGTGCAAACGCTGTGTGCGTGAGTGCAAGCCCGATCCGAGAGTTGGTAAGCCCAATCTGCGAAAAAATAACGAACAGTGGAATTCCCAGTAACACAAGCGGGAACATATAGATGATGGTGCTGAGATTAGTGACGTACTTCCGGCCCAAGAACTCGTATCGCGTTACTGCGTACGCGGCGGGTGTAGCGATGCTCAGCGTGAACACCATCGCCAGTACCGCGACCACCAGACTGTTGAGGAAGTACTGGGTAAACTCGGTTGTCTCCAGCAGCAGCTGGTAGTTGTCGAGTGTGATACTCGACGGGACGAATGTGGGTGGCCACGAGAACAGCTCTTGAGACGGCCGGACCGATGACAGCACGCCCCACACCATCGGGATCATCAGCAAGAGTGTCATACCCACAACCAGTCCATAGGTCGTCGCACGCTCGAGATAGTGACGTTGACGGAGAGTGAGGTCAAACATTACGCGCTTCGCTCCCCGAATGAACGGAAATAAATAATAGTTCCGATGGCGAGCACTACGAAGGTGAGGAAAGCGACCGCAGTACCCTCACCTAGCCGAAGCCCGTCGAACGCGATACGATAGGCCATTATCGGAAGCGTCTCGGTGGCGTTACCCGGTCCACCTTGAGTCCCGAGCCAGATGATGTCGAACAGGTTGAACGTCCATAGCATCCGAAGCAGGATAGCAACAAACAGTACACTCTTGAGCTGGGGAAGCGTGATGGAAACGAACTGACGGGTTCTGGAGGCTCCCATCAGGTTGGCGGCCTCATAGTACTCGTCCGGGATCGTCTGGAGCTTTGCCAGCACCAGCATACAGACGAATGGGTACAGCGCCCACCCGCTGATAAGGATGAGCATTGGCATCGCGTACGTGGAACTGCTGAACCACGCGACGGGCTCGTTAACGAAACCAAGCTGAATAAACACGTAGTTGGCCGCGCCGTTCAGTCCGTTGAACAGCCACCGGAATATCAGCACGATACCCACGATAGGAATCATGTACGGCGAAAGGATGAGTCCGGTCACGAACCGTTCGCCGAAGAACGAACGATTGAGAACCATCGCGGTACCCACACCGACAACCACGGTTACGGCAACCGAACCGACGGTGTAGATGATACCGTTCTCGAACGCGTTCCAGAACCGCGAGGAATTCACCGTGTCGATGTACTGCTGAGCGCCGATCCAAGCCGGGTCCGTCGCGAACAGGCTGACCTCCTGAAGGCTAAACACGAATCCCCTGAGGATGGGGTATAGGTACAGCACCATCAGTAGAACTGCTAATGGTAGGATCAGCAGGAGCCCTATTTGATTCTCGCTGAGATTGTCGACTTTGTTCTTGGCCTGCGCTAACGCGCTAGTCGACGTCGCCGACATCTGCTTACGGGCCTCGGACATGTGATTATTTGTATTCTTCGCGCATGCGATCTGCCCACTTGGTCGCTGCATCCATTGGATCCATGTCTTTGAGCACCACGTCCTGCGCCGCACCTACAACCATCGTCTCGCTCAGCGCGCGACCGGTGATCGGGTTGACCGTCTCGGGGTTCTCATTCACTGCGATGATACGGCCGTAATCTTCTGCCATGCCAACAAGGTCCCGGTAGAGGTCCTCGTACTCTTGTATAGTCTCGTTCTCCCACATCCGGTCTTCCTCAAGGACGCCCTTGACCATTGGAATCTTGGCAGTGGGATTCGCGGTCAGCATACGAACGACGTTCTCGGGCTCGGTAATGTATTTGACCAGCCGCTTGGCAACTTCGGGGTGCTCTGTCTCGCTGCTGACGCCGTACCCAGTCCCAGTCATCCGCGCCACTGGATCATTGTTGCCCGGGGAGGGAACATGGGTAACCTGTACGTCGCCCTGTAGATTGGGCGCGTAGTTTGCGATGTCGGCGGCCACTTGATTCGTTGAGTACCACGTCATCGCGTACTGGCCCTGGTACAGCGGCGGGCGCATGTTTGGGATCGAGGAGTTGTGTGCGCTCTCTGGACTGTATTGATCCATGTCCTTGACGAACTGGAGCGCCTCAGCGGTCTCCTGAGAGTCGAATACAATATCGCCGTCAGGGTTTACGACGCCACCGCCGTTCATCATGGTCAACATCATCGGCCAGACGCCGTGGAAGTGATTACTCCCGAGGAAGACGGGGTGACCATACTGATTCTGGCTGGTATCAGTCAGCATCTCGGCGGCAGTCATGTACTGTTCCCAGTTGTCAAACGGGGGCATCGGCGCGCTGGCCTCCTCGAACATATCCACCCGGTAATTCAGCTTGATGACCGATCCGTAGTGCGGGGCAAAATAGTAGTCACCATCGAGCTGGAACATCGCCTTCTCGTTCCAGTAGTCGACCCCACGATCGTCGATCACGTCATTAATCGGCTGTAGCAGGCCTTCTTGGGCCGCGGTCACGTTGTTGCCGGGCGACGCGAGGTTCATAACGTCCCAAGGTTCGCCGGCCGCCTGCGCCTGCGCGGCTTGCTGGGGCGCATCGGCAAAGTCGACCCGGTTGTACTCTACCTTGACGTTGCCTTCTTGATCTTCGAACTCGTTAAATATCTCTTTGAAGACCTCCTGTACCGGCTCGTATGCCGAGTTAATCACGCG
>PXST01000015.1:0-28634 GCA_003023405.1 Halobacteriales archaeon SW_8_68_21 | reverse complement strand
CCGAGTTAATCACGCGAATAGTCTTCGTTCCGCCACTCCCAGTCGTGTTGTCTCCGGATCCGCTAGTGGCGTCGCTTTGATTGCCGGAACACCCTGCAGAGGTAACGACTGCTCCGGCACCGGCCATCGTCAGGAAACGGCGACGTGTTTTATTCGTCGAATAATCCCCGCTCGTTGACTGCTTGGTATCTTCCACCATGACATCATGTCCTTAGATATAGTATAATTATAGTTTGTTTACTACAAAGTAGTAGTAAATGTCTTTTCAGATATCACTGAAGCAGAATTAAGCCTCTCGGCAACTCTGAGTAGATTATTTACTCGAACATCTGTATATAATATACCCGTCGAAGTAGGGTAGCTTCGTTGAGCGTCGTATTTTAATAAATAGATCCCGTCATGGTATACATTTCATAGCATCTCACAGTCTAGTCATTTTTCTTACGCTCTTTTAACGGAGATTGGTGATACAGCTCAGTCGAACTCAAAGAGAGTACTAAACTCAACGGAGATCAGTTTACTCGGTCGAGTCGGTCGCCTCGCGGACCGACACACCGGTCGTCTCTGCCGCCGACTCTCCGGCCGCGGCGTCGTCATTGGGCGTCTCGTCGTCGTTCGCGTCAGTTCCGACCGTCCCGTCGCTGGTCGTTGCGCTGTCGTCGAACGTCCCGTCGTCCACGAGTTCGTCGAGCGACAGGTCCGCGACGCCGTCGCCGCCGAACACCTCCGAACGCGCGCAGTCGGCGCAGTAGTGGTTGTGGCGGATCGAGCGGGTGCGGACCGGAACGCCGGCGACGACCGTCTCGTCGCGCCGCCGCCGCACGAGACCGCGCTCGAACGCCTCGCCGCAGACGACGCAGGTGTCCTCGACGGTCTCGGGCGGGCGGACGATCCGGTGGTCCACCGTCCTCTGCCGGCCGAACTCCGTGACCCCGCGACGGCGGTCCAGCCGACCGCGGACGGGCGGAGCGACACCCAGCCCCAGTCCGGCGAACGCGAGCGCGATCAGCCCGACGGCCGGCGAGCTGCTCACCGTTCCGAAGAACGCGACGAGGCCGGCGATCGACAGCAGCAGCGCGGTCATGAGGTACGCGGTGACCGTCGCTATCCGCTCCGCGGACTCGTCGCTGGAGGGGGCGCGGACGGGCAGTTCGTCGCCGCGAACGAGCCGAAGCCGCTCGGCCAGCTTGGAGTAGTGCCACCAGCCGTACAGCAGGTTCCCGATGCCGCTGGTGAAGATGAACAACAGGAGGTGGAGACCGACCGAGCCGACCCCCCTGTCGACGAGGACGACGCGGTCGCCCTCGTCGCGCTCGATCTCCCACCCGGCGTCGAGGTGGTCCTGAACTCGGCGGCGGAAGGTCCGCGAGCTCTCGCCCGGGGCCGACGCCGGGGCAGCCGGCCGGGAGGGACCGGTCCCGCTCGACCGGTCGGAGTCGTTCCCGATCGATCCGGCGGGGTCGGTCCCGCTCGACCGGTCGGATCGGGTGTGGGACCGGCCCGATCCGACGGCCGTCGCTCTGCCGCCCGGCCGCGACGCGCCGCAGTTCGAGCAGAACCGGTCGTGGTCGTCGAACGCCTCGCCGCACTCCGGGCAGTAGGCGGGGTCGCCCGGATCGCCGAGGTCGGCACCGCAGTCAGGACAGAAGCTCGCCCCGGCCGGCACCGGGTCCCCGCAGGCGGGGCACGCGGCGGAGGGACCGTCGGGGTCGTTGGTCTTGGAGGGCATTCATCTCGTAGTTCGCGCTCGCCGGAGTTAATTGCTTTCGCCGACCGGCGACGCGGATCCGCGGTGTCGAGTTTTATTAGCGCTCGCCGAGACGTACCGAACGGACTATGGAACTCACCTGGCACGGCCACTCCACGTGGCACGTCGTCGTCGGGGACACGGAGCTGCTCGTCGATCCGTTCTTCGACAACCCGAAGACCGACGTCGACCCCGAGGAGCTCGACCCCGACTACCTGCTCTTGACTCACGGGCACTCCGACCACATCGCGGACGCCGACCGGTTCGAGGGCGCGACGGTGGTCGCGACCCCAGAGCTGACCGGCTACGTCCAAGAGAACTTCGGTCACGAGCACGCGTTGCCGGCCGGGGGGATGAACGTCGGCGGCACCGTCGAGTGTGACGACGCGTGGATTACGATGGTCCGCGCCGACCACACGAACGGGATCGACAACGACCCCGACTACTCCGCCGGAATGCCCGCCGGGTTCGTCATCGGCGACAAGGAGCCGACACAGGAGCCAGACCCGGACTGTACCGCGTTCTACCACGCCGGCGACACGGGCCTGATGTCCGAGATGGTCGACGTGATCGCCCCGTACCTCGAGCCCGACGCGGCCGCGCTGCCCGCCGGCGACCACTTCACCATGGGGCCTGCCGGGGCCGGCATCGCCGCCGACTGGGTGGGCGCTGACGTGGTCTTCCCGATGCACTACGACTCCTTCGGACCGATCGAGATAGAGACCCGCGAGTTCGTCGACGAGGTCAAGGCCGCGGGCGCTGCCGCCGAACCCGTCGTCCTCGACGGCGACGAGACGTACACGCTGGAGTAGCGCGACCCGCGACTCACGACGCGGAACCGCACGAGACGACGGCCGCCGGACCGCTCCGGACTTTTCTCGACGAGCCAGGGTCGACGAGCCAGAATCCTATTCAGATTCGTATAAATATTACGTCGGGGCTGGTAGTTTTTGTACGGCTCATCTGGCAGAAATATATCGTACGTATTTAAATTAATAATAAATCAGAAGGCTTCTAAATGAAAGATGGTTAGCGCCGAATTGGCACACCATGTCAACCGCAGATATGCGGGCCGTGATCCGCGGAGACGGCGGGCGGTTCGTGTACGTCGTCTCCGCGCTCGCGGCGCTCAACGGCCTCCTGTTCGGGTTCGACACGGGGATCATCTCCGGAGCCATCCTGTTTATCGACACCACCTTCGAGCTGAGTCCTTTGGTTGAGGGGATCGTCGTCAGCGGCGCGATGGTCGGGGCGGCCGCCGGCGCGGCCGTCGGCGGGCAGGTGTCCGACCGGATCGGCCGCAAGCGGTTCATCCTGCTCTCGGCCGGGGTGTTCTTCCTCGGCTCGTTCCTCATGGCGGTTGCGCCGACCGTCGAAGTGCTTGTCGTGGGGCGGATGATCGACGGGATCGCCATCGGGTTCGCGTCGATCGTCGGCCCGCTGTACATCTCCGAAATCGCGCCGCCCTCCGTCCGCGGCGGTCTCACGTCGCTGAACCAGCTGATGGTCACTGTGGGGATCCTCTCGTCGTACTTCGTCAACTACGCCTTCTCCGGGTCCGGCTCGTGGCGGATCATGCTCGGCGCGGGGATGTTCCCTGCCGTCGTGCTCGCCATCGGGATCGTCCGGATGCCCGAGAGCCCGCGGTGGCTCTACGAGCAGGGCCGGATCGAAGAGGCCCGCGCCGTCCTCCGCCGCACCCGCGACGGCGACGTCGAGTCGGAGCTGTCGGAGATCGAGGCGACTGTCGCGGCACAGTCCGGAAATGGGGTGCGCGACCTGCTCAGCCCGTGGATGCGTCCGGCGCTGATCGTCGGGCTCGGACTCGCCGTCTTCCAGCAGATCACCGGGATCAACGCGGTGATGTACTACGCGCCGACGATCCTGGAGTCGACCGCGTTCGGCAGTTCGCAGTCGATCCTCGCGTCGGTCGCCATCGGCACCGTCAACGTCGTCATGACGGTCGTCGCGATCCTCCTCGTCGACCGCGTGGGTCGCCGCCCGCTCCTGCTCGTCGGGACCGGCGGCATGGTCGGGTCGCTGACCGTCTCCGGCCTCGTCTTCCAGTTCGCGGACCCGACCGGCGGGATGGGCTGGCTGGCGACGCTCACGCTCGTGTCGTTCGTCGCGTTCTTCGCGATCGGACTGGGGCCGGTGTTCTGGCTCCTCATCTCCGAGGTCTACCCGCTCGCCGTCCGCGGGAGCGCCATGGGGCTAGTGACGGTCGCCAACTGGCTCGCCAACCTCGCGGTGGCGCTGTCGTTCCCCGTGCTGCTCGACGGAATCGGGACGCCGCTGACCTTCTGGCTGTTCGGGGCCTGTAGCGTCGTCGCGCTGCTTTTCACCTACCGCACCGTCCCCGAGACGAACGGGCGGACACTGGAGGCGATCGAGGCCGACCTCCGGGACGGGACCGGGGCGGTCGGCGGCGTCCGCGACGACTGAGGCGTCGCCGACTCGGAATCGCCCCGCGCCGCTCGTCGGTTCGGGTCAGCGCCCGGGGCGACGGCGGCCTCGCCGTGCCGATGCCGATAACCTTTATCCGCGCGCGACCGAACCGACGGTCGACTATGGCAGACATCGAGACGTCCACGGTTTCTGAGGAAGGGTACGCAAGCACCAGTCAGGTCGGCGAGTTCGACCTCCGGATCGACGCGACCGACGAGACGGGGCCGAACCCGAACGCGACGCTCGTCGCCACGTACGCCTCCTGTTACCTCCCCGCGTTCCGCGTCGGCGGAAGCCAGCGCGGTGAGGAGGAGTTGGGCAAGATCCAGATCGACGTGAGCGCCGAACTGGACGACGACGACGACCTCGAATCGATCGCCTTCGACGTCCACGTTGAGGCCGACCTCGACGACGAGACCGCCGCCGACGTCGCCGAGCGCGCTGAGGGCATCTGTCACGTCCACAGCGCGCTCCGCGAGGGGCTTCACGCCGACATCAGCGTCTACCCCGGCGCGTTCTGAGCCGGGCCACCGCTCCCGCGAACGGTTCTTTTCGTTTCGGCTCTTCGAGCGGCAGTACCGGAGACGGAAGCGCCCGCCCGTCGGGCTTCGACGGCGGTCGCCCCCGCTTCTCGGGAGGCGACGCCGGATCCGCGTTCTCACGCCGTTGAAACGCCGGGATCGATCGCCGAACGTGTTCGCGCGCTTCCTACCGCACAGGGAGCCGCTCGACGAGATTTATACCGGAGACCGAAACGTCCGGCTGTCGCGAGGGAATCGTCGCTCGCGGATTCACCAATGTCGAACGAGACACAGCGGTCCACGGACGCGGAATCAGGCGACAAGACGACCGGCTCGACCGACGGGTTCGACTCGCTGCTGCCCGCCGTCCGTCGCGTCCGAAGTGCCGTCACCGCCGTTGCTCACGGAATCCCCTCCGCGGTCGTCGAGCGGCCGAGGTCGTCGACCCCACGCCGACCGGGTTGTGCGTGTTCGGGAGCCATGTCTGTCGCCCGGTTCGCGCCGGCAAAATCACTTCGCCGGCCCTCCGGTTCTTCGAATCGTGGTCAGTCGCCCTCCGCCTCGACGGCCCGAACGAGTTCCCGAAGCGCCGCCGTCCCGAGGGGTTCGATCCGTTCGCGGGTCCCGTCAGTCGTGTAAAACAGGCTCGCCGTGACTTCCTTGCCGGAGAACCACTCGTCGAGGACGTGGTAGTACACGCTGAGCTGTTTCCGGTACTCGGACTGCGCACGCCGCGTCGCGTCCGTCTTGTAGTCGATCACCTCGACCCGGTCGGCCGTCTCGTGGACGAGGTCCGCGATCCCCGAGACGGTCACCCGACGGCCGTCGACCTCGATCGGGAGCGTCACCGGCTCCTCGACGTGGAGTTCGCCCGGCAGGTCGTCGAGGAGGGCGGCGACCCGCCGCTCGTGGTCGTTCGACGGCGTCACGTCGTCGTCGAGCGCGTACCCCTCGGCGAAGTCGTGGACGCGCGAGCCGAAGTCCATCCCCCGCGTCTCCGGCTCCGCGTCGGGACCGGCCTCCGGCCGTTCGTCGGCCTCCTCGAACACCGCCTCGTCCATTAGCGAGTGCGGGGTGTGGGCGATTGGACCCTCCGGTGTCGTCACCGCGAACGGCAGTTCCGCGTCGGCCGGCTCGCCGCGGTCGATCGGCTCGACGGCGGGGTCGATCTCCTCGATCGCGACGGGAAGCTCTCGAAGGAACGCGTTCGGCTCCTCGCCGGCCGCGAAGACCACGTGGCGCTCCGCGCGCGACACCGCGACGTACAGCAGGCGGCGCTCCTCGTCGTACTCGCGGGGCAGACAGCGGCGAAGGACGTCGTACCGCCAGCTGTCGTAGACGTGCGGGTGGGTCCCCGCCTCGGAGTACCGCTTCCGCTGTCGGAGTCCGACCGGATCCCGGTACTCGATAACGCTCGATCCGCCGGTCCGCGGCGGGAATCGCCCCTCGTTCATGTTCGCCAGCACGACGATCGGGTACTCCAGCCCCTTCGCCGCGTGGATCGTCTGGACGGTCACCGCGTCGTCGCCGGTGTTCGCGCTGATCTCGACCGTACTCCCGGTCTCGATGCCCCGCTCGACGAACCGGATCAGCTCGCCGCGGGTGACGGTCGTCGCGTCGTACGTCGACTGGATCGTATCGAGGAGGAGATCGGCGGTGTCGCCGGTGAAGCCGTAGCGGTCGAGGACGCGGCGCGCGACCGCGCCGACCGACGCCAGTTCGCGGAGTGCGTCGTGGAACGCGACCACGTCGGACGGGTACGACGCCGTCTCTAGCGCGTGATCGATCTCGTCGAACGCGTAACCGGCGCGTTCGAGGACGACCGCCCAGCCGCGGTCGGCGTCCGATTCGAGGATCCGAAGCCACGCGAGCAGCAGCTTCGCCGGGTCGGTCCGGAACAGCTCGATCCCGCCGTCGTACGCGACCGGGAAGTCGTACGCGTCGGCGACGTCGAGCAGCTCGCGGCCGTAGTCCCGCGTCCGCGTGAACACCGCGATGTCGCCGTACTCCGGCGGACGCGGGTCGCCGTCCTCGCCCTCGACCGCGTAGTCGTCGTTGCCAACGATCTCCTGAACCTTCGAGAGGACGGCCTCGTGTTCGTCCTTGTGGCGGATTCCTTCGACCACCGTGTCGTCGAGGGCCGCGTTCGAGGAGAGCTCAACGACATCGTCGAGCGGGGCGTCGACCGCCTCGCCGCTCGTGGCCGGGGTCTCGATGGCCCGCTCGGAGAGGTCGATGACGGACGCCGTCGACCGGTAGTTCTCCCGGAGTTCGATCCGGGTGGGGTCGGGCGCATCGAACGAGACCCGCTCGGCGTCGTCGTTGAGGTCCGCGGCGAACCGCTCTAACCGCTCCTCGAACTCCAGGACGTTCCCCACGTCCGCGTACTGGAACGAATAGATGCTCTGCTTCCAGTCGCCGACGGCACAGAAGTTCTCCGTCCCGGAGAGAAGCAGCGCGAGCTTGAACTGGATCTCGCTTGTGTCCTGAAACTCGTCGACCATGACGTACTCGAACTGCGCTTTCTCCCGGACGCGCGGGTCCTCGCGGAGGAGCACGAACGCGAACAGCTGGAGGAAGCCGAAGGTGAGGTAGTTCCGCCGCAGGGCGAACCGGACGTACTCGACGTAGGCGTCGTGGACGAACGACTTGAGCTCCTCGCGATCCTCGTGGAACACCTCGCTCGCCACGCCGTCGTCGAGCCGTTTCGTCCCGCGGCCGCCCCGCAGCTCCGACTTCGACGGCGCGTCGGGGAGGTACGCCTTGTTCCGTCCGAAGCGACTCAGGTCCTCCCGCAGCGCCGACTGCTTCCGCCCGTCGTTTCGGGGCTGGTTCGCGGCGTCGAACCGCTCTTTGAACGCGTCGAAGTCGCCGTCGAGGTGCGACTCGCCGTCGCCGTACCAGCCGTCGGTCGTGGGGAACACACCCTTCGCGGCGAGCTCCCGGATCAGATCGAGTAACTCCCCCGGCTCGGAGAGCACCCGGTAGAATCCGGCATGTTCCGGGTGGTCGTCGCGGAAGCCGTCGAAGAACTCGCGGAACCGTTCGGCCTCGACCAGCTCGTCGTCGATCACCCGCGTCGAACCGGTGATCCGCTCGTCGAGTCCGAGGTGCGTCGGGGCGGCGTGGCCGTGTTCTCCGAGGAGGTCGTGACAGTGCGAGTGGAACGTCCGGATCGGCGCGTCGGCGAGTTCCCGCAGCCCGTACCCGCTGCGGTCGACGATCCGCTCTTTCATCTCCGTCGCGGCGCTCCGCGTGAACGTCGCGAGCAGGACGTCGTCGGGTTCGACGCCGGCGCGGTCGACGATCTGCCCGTAGCGACGGGCGACGGCGAACGTCTTCCCGGTCCCCGGCCCGGCGTCGACGAGGGACACGCCCTCCGTGTTCTCGATGAGCCTCCGCTGTGCGTCGTTCGGCGTCGGGTCGCTCATCGGTCTCCCTCCAAGAGTAGGTCGCGGTTGTCCACGCGCCGGTAGTTCGGCTCGCCGTCGAGCCCGTCGACCGGAAACCGTTCATCGCCGGCCCGCCGGCGGTTCAGCTCCCGCAAGCGCTCGTCGACGAACGACTCGAACGCGTCGAGGTCGTCGCGGAAGAACGCGCGCTTGCGGACGCCGTTGAGCGCTCGGATCGCCTGGTCCGCGCCCTTCTCGGCGTCGACCGCTCCGGACGTTCCGGCGTCGACGGCGGCGGTGAACCGCTCGGCGAACTCGGAGGCGCGAAGCCCACTCCTGGCCGTCGTCTCTGGGAACGTCAGGTCCGCGACGGCGTCGGCGTAGGCCGCGTAGCCGAGGTCGTCGAACGTCTCCCGGCAGTCGGTGTACCCGTCGAGCAGTTCCTCGTAGGCGTCCCGGGAGCCGACGTACTCGTCGAACGCGACCGGGTGATACGCGACGGTCGTGAGCGCGTCGTTGAGGTCGGCGTCGCCCGCGATCACGTCGTCCATCGGTTCGAGGAAGTGGAAGAACGTGAACTCCAGCGGCTCGTCCGGCCGGAGCTGACGGTAGTAGGTCAGGTACAGCGCCGCCTGGAAGTTCGGCGTCTCCGCCGGCGGATCGACCGCCGCGCTCTCGACGACCCGTGTGGGTCGCTTCTTCGGCCCGCTCTTGTAGTCGAGCAGGTGCGTCGGCGCTCGCACGAGGTCGATCTTCCCCTTGAGGCCGAGCGCGTCGCCCTCGAACCAGCGCTCGGTGAGCGGGGAGTCGACCGGGCGGTCGAAGTGGTCCGCGAAGAAGTTGTCACCCCGCCCCGACGTCGCCGTGAGGAAGTCGTCCGACTCCGGGCCGTTCTCGTCGAGGTACGCCGCGATCAGCTCCAGTCCGATCCGGTACGTCCGCCGGCGGAGGGGCTCGTCCGCGGCCGCGAAGAACGCCTCGGTTTCCCCGAGCATGGCGTCGACGAGGTCGTCGCGGTCGGCCACCGCGACGACCTCGGGGTGGTTCACGTAGAACTCCGCGAAGTCGTGGAAGAGGTTCCCCTCGACGAACCGTTCCCGGTCGGGCGAATCGAGGAGTCGCCCGAAACAGTGCGTCGACGCCGAGCGGCCGGCGATCGAAGCCGTCGCCAGTCCGTCGCGGTCGCCGCCGGTGTTCGACGGAATCGAGGTGGCTGAACCGCTCGAACTCCTCGTCGAGGAGGTCACCGAAGTACAGACAGGGCGTGACCGGCTCGCCGCCCGCGGTGTCCCGGACGAGATAGTACCGCCGGTCGCCGCTCTGGAGCAGGCGCTGGAAGTCCCCGACGTAGCGCTCGAACTGCGTGTCGGTGTCCACCCACGGCCGCCGCGGGGCGGAGTGGGTCCACTCCTCGCCCATGCCGAGGTGGAAGACGACGGGGCGGTCCACGTAAGCGGACGACTTCGCGTCGGCGAGGAGGACGCCCTCATTGTCCCTGTCGACGGGGACTTCGTAGGTCTGGAGGTAGTAGGCGAGCCGGTCGACCGCGCCCTCGGTCACCGGGTCGTCGGCGAGACCGAGCTTCCGAAGCTCCTCGTCGAACCGCGCCAGCTCGACGCCGGCCCGGTCCGCGTACGCGTCAAGCGCCGCCGCGAACGTCCAGCCTTCGACCCCGTCCCGGAACGCCCGCATCCACTCGACGTCCGGGTCGTCGACCGTCGCCAGTCGCCGGGCGCGGTTGCGTACGGAAACGTCAGCGCCCAACTTCGCGAGCAGGGGACCGACATCGCCGACGGTCGTGTCCGGGCCCCGGAACCCGAGCCGGAGCAGTCTGACGAACGCTCTGTGGTGCGGGTCGTCGGCGAACCCGGGTCCGCCGTAGAAGGGAACGTCGGCCGCTTCGAGGGCAGACTCGACGAGCGAGGAGTACCGCCCCTCGCCGTCGAGAACGACCGCGACGCGGTCGGCGTCGTCCGCCGAGACCGCGTCGAGGAGCGCTGTGACGATGTCGGTCGTCGACTCGAAGACGTGGAACGGCGGGTGGTCGAACGCCTCGCCGGTGAACAGGTCGACGCGATCGAACGACCCTGGAAGGACGCTGCGCTCTAAGACGGTCAGCCGGTCGTGGCCGACGACGGCGACCGACCGGTCGTCGTCGATCGCGTACTCCGTGAGCCGCTTCGACGTTGTTCGGAGGTCCCGCATGGCCGCGACGACCTCGCGGGTGGCGTCGTCGACGTAGGCGTCGTACTCGAAGATCGCGTCGAGGCGGCCCTGATGTTCCCAGCACTGGAGTACGTTCCCGACGGCGTACGCGATGGCCTTCCAGTCGCGGTCCGTCTCCGAGGCGAGTTCGAGGAACGCGCGGCGGTCCTCCGCCTGTTCCCGGCGACCGGCCGCGAGGCGGCGCGGCGTGGTCGCGAACGTCCCGAAGTGCGGGCGGTCGAGGCGGCGGTTGATCGCGCTCGCGAGCGGGGCGTCGGGAGCGACGACGAGGTCGTGCTCCGCGAGTTCCGCGTAGAGTGTATCGACCGACTTCGCTTCGCGGATGGGCACGCCTACGCGAGATACGGACGAGTCACAAAAAGATAGCGGGGCGGCGCGCTCGGTCGACTCCTCTGGGCGGCCCTCTCCGCCGTGCCATCACCAGTCGTACTCGTCGCGGGGGTCGACCGCGTCGCGCTCGCGGTCGAACACGTGTTCGCCGTCGACGAAGACGTGTCGCGTCCGGCTGTCGTTCTCGTAGAAGATCTCGTCCCAGACCGCCACGTCGGCGTCGGTGCCGGCCTCCAGCGTGCCGACGCGGTCGTCGATCCCGAGGATCTCGGCCGGGTACCGCGTGACCGCCTCCAGCGCCTCCTCGGCGGGGAAGCCCTCGCGGACCGCGAGCCCGACGCACACGTCGAGGTGCTGTTGCGGGAGCACGGGCGCGTCCGTCTGGATCGCGACCTTCACGCCGGCCTCGCGGAGGATCGCCGGCGTCTCGAAGGTGATGTTGCGGAGCTCGTACTTCGCGCCCGAGTACAGCGATGGGCCGACGACGGCGGGCACGTCGCGCTCCGCGAACTCCTCGGCGATCAGGTGGCCCTCGGTCGCGTGTTCGATCGAGAGCGACTCGATCCCGAACTCCTCGGCGATCCGGAAGACGGTCATGATGTCGTCAGTGCGGTGTGCGTGGACGCGGAGCGGGAGACCCTCGGTGAGCACCCGCGAGAGGTTCTCCATACCGAGGTCGCGTTCGAACGGCTCGCTCTCGTCGCGGGCGTGTTCGCGCCGGTCGACGTAGTCTTCGGCCTCCAGCAGCGCCTCGCGGAGCGTGGCTGCGACGCCGGGCCGCGTCGACGGCTGGCGGCCCTGCTCCTCGCCGTGGAAGCGCTTCGGATTCTCGCCCATCGCGGCCTTCATGCCGTCCTCGCGGATCAGCATCTCGTCGGCGGTCAGCCCGTGAGTCTTCATCGAGCAGATGATCCCGCCGATCACGTTGCCGGACCCCATCCGCGCCGAGACGGCGGTGACACCGTTCTGGAACGCGTGTTTCAGCTCCTCGTCGCGGGGGTGAAAGCCGTCGAGCGCGTTGACCTGCGGGGTGACCGCCGAGGTGCCCTCGTTGACATCGCCGTCCTCCGGTTCGCCCCACTCGGCCATGCCGGCGTGGCTGTGCGCGTCGACGAGTCCCGGCGTGACGTGGTGGCCCGAGACGTCGATCACGGTGGCCGCCTCCGGCGGGTCGTCGTCCGCAACGGAGCGTATCTCGCCGTCGTCGATGACGACGGTCGCGTCGATCGTTCCTCGTTCCGTTGCCGTGTGGACGGTCCCGCCGACGAGCGCGTACATAGAACGGGGTTCGGCGGGACGGTACTAAGCGATTCGGGCCGCGGATCGTCGGATCGAAAGCCCCACGAAACCGGATGAGCGCTACGGGCCTGTCTTCGAGCGGCGAAAGCATCGCACTCTCGCGGTTTCCACCGCGCGGCACCAAATTGAGTTCAACGATTTCAGCGGGCGGTGGCTCCGCGCTACCGGGTCTGGAGACGCGACGAGGACGACCCCTCGCCGGTCTCCGAGAGAACTCGCATGGACATCCGCTTCCGCAGCGGTTCACTCCTCGATGGGGAACACCTCGTGGAGCGTGTGATGGGTGTCTCCGAGATCGCCGAGAAACGACTCGCCCGAGTCGGCGAGTCGGGCCAGCGATCGCTCGGCGTCCCGAACGGCCACGAGTCGCCCTCGAGCGTACGCGTATTTCGGGTCGTCCGCGTCGAGCGTCGCGACTTCCTCTTCCAAGTCGACGAGTGCGGCGTCGAGATGCCGTTGGAGTTCCGCCAGAGATTCGGCCGTCGCGAGGGCGGCGATCGGTGTGTCGCCGTCGAGTTTGTCGCCGAGTTCCTGCTCCGCGTGGCGTCGAGCGGCGTCGTCCGAAGTTCCGAGGATGTTCATGAGCCCCAGCCGCAGGGCTTCGATTTCGTCACAGCTCATCGTGGGTCGGAATCTGATCGTCCGTCATAGCGTCTGGTGAACGAGGTCGCTGACAATTCGGTCCCGCTCGACGGCCGAGACGATGCGATCCGCGTCCTCGTCGCCGCAGGCCCCGTACCATACCCCGTCGGGATACTGCGCAACGATCGGGCCGTCGCCACACTGGTCGAAACACGACGACCGGGTGACGTGAACGTCGGCATCCGCGTCCCGGACGGCCTGCCGCAGGGTTTCCAAGACGGCCGGAGCGCCGCTTGCCGCGCACGTCTGGTTCGTACAGACGGCGAGGTGCGTCTCGGGCGCGTCGTGGGCGTGCGGTTCGTCGGCGATGTCGTCCCGGTCCTCGTGTGCCTGCTGGTGGGTCAGCGCGCGGAGCATCGCCCGCGCGCCGCCCTCGTCCTCCTCGTAACCGTCGAGTTCGACCTTGTACTTACACGTGTCACACGACATGTCGACCGAGTCGGTGCGCGCCTCCTGCCATCGGTCGGAAAGAACGTCCAACAGGCGGGTGTCCGTCCCGAGCGGGTCGCCGGCCGCGGCGTCGACGTAGGGGTACTCCGCGTCGAACTCGTCGGTCCCGTCTCGGATCCGCCCTGTCAAGACCCCGTCACCGAGCATGTACGGCAACACGACGACCGCGTCCGGTCGCGTCTTCGCGACGTCGTGGAGCGCGTCGTCGAGGAGCGGGTCGGTGACGCCGATGAACCCGGCTTCGACCCTATCGAACGACCGTCCCTCGTACAGCAGTCTGGCCAGTTTGTGTACGTCCGCGTTCGAGTCCGGATCCGAGGAGCCGCGGGCACAGAGGACGACGGCGATGTCGTCGTCCGCGCGGTCGACGCCCAACTCCGTCTCCACGGCCCGCGCCCGGTCGTCAAGGAGATCGAGAATCGCCGGATGGATGCCGAGGTGCGCGCCGGCGTGGAACCTGACGCTCGGGTGTTCGCTCCGGGCACGCTTCACCGCGAGCGGCAGATCGTTTTTGACGTGGCTGGCTGCGAACAGCGAGAGCGGCACCATCGTGACCCGTCCCGCCCCGTGCGCGAGCGTCTCGATCGCGGCGGGAATCGACGGCTCTGCCAGTTCGAGGAACGCGGCGTCGGTCGGAACCCCGAGTCGGTCCTCCAGCCCGGCCGCGAGCGTCCGGACCGCCTCGTTCGACTTGTCACGGCGAGAGCCGTGCCCGACGAGGAGTGCCGTCTCGTCGTCGCCGATCCCCGCGGCGTCTGCCGCTCGGCTCACGGCTTCGGCCCCTCCCGTTCACGCGGCTTCATGAGGCTTCCGACCTCGAGCCCCGCGGCCCGTTCGACGCTCCGAAGCGTCTTGCGTCGGCGATCAGCCGCGTACAGCCCCGATTCGCTGGACCCCTCGTACACCCACTTTCCGAAGGCGGTCGCGTCGCAGTCGGCGACACCGAACCACTGTCCCCCCGACGACGACGGCTGTGGTTCCTCTGCGTCGAATCCCTCCGCGTCGAGCGCCGTCCGGACCCGCGTCAACAGCCGAGCGTCGTCGTGGACGAACGAGATGCCGACGGCAGCGCTCGACTCGCGGAAGCAGACGACGCCGCACGCCTCCAACAGCCCCCGGAGCAGCGCCCGTCGGTGCGCACGGAAGGCGTCGAACCGGTAGCCGCCGGGGTCCGACCCAACGGGCAGACCGAACGCCGCGGCGGCGTTCGCGGCCAGCGTCGGATCGACGATCTGTACCGTGTACTCGTCCGACTGCCGGGTCACCGCCGTGTCGTGCGCGAACTCGCGTTCGGCGATCCGGTGGTCGACGGTGCCCCCGCCGGCGATCGCGGACAGGCGGCGCGCCGCGTCCCCGTCGGTGACGGTCACTTCGACGCTCCGGTCGGTCACCCGGCCGCCGCCAGCGACGTGACCCCAGAAGTAGGCCGTCTCCGGGTGTCGAGCGAGCATGTCGTCCGGCGTCGAGTCGGAAGCGCTCACGCGTCGCCCTCCCGCTCCTCGACGGTGATCGCGTCCAGCGGACAGGCCGCCGCGGCCGACCGCGCCTCGTCGAGACGCTCGTCCGAGAACGTGGTCGCGACCTCGTCCGCGGTGCGTTCGATCGGTGTGACGGCGTCCGCGTGGTCGAACCCGACCAGTCCCTCGTCGGCCTCGACGAACCGGTCGTCGCGGACGAGGCAAGCGAAGACGCCGTCACAGGCGGTCAGGTCGACGGAGACGCGGTAGGTGGCGTCAGTCTCCTCCGCCGTCCCGTCGGCCGCGGTCTCAGTAGTCATACTTGCTCTCGTAGCCGCGGGGGGTGATCATCCGGCCGTCCCAGACGTACGTCTCCTCGTTGCCGACGAGCAGCGTCGTCGTCATGTCGATCAGGTCCGTCTCGCCGAGCGATTCCAACTCGCCCAGTTCGACGATCTCGACGCGCTCGTCGTCGCGTCCGGCCCCGTGGACGACCCCCACGGGCGTGTCGGCCGGTCGGTACTCCATGAGTATCTCGCAGGCCCGTTCGAAGTTCTCCCGCCGCTTCCGACTCCACGGATTGTAGATCGCGACCGTGAACCCCTCGGCCGCGACCGCGTGGAGCCGCGACTCGATCTCGTCCATCGGCGTGAGGTGGTCCGACAGCGATATCGACACCGAATCGTTGACGAGCGGCGCGCCGACGCGGGCGGCACACGACTGTGCGGCCGGGACGCCGGGGACGACCTCGAAGTCAAGCGCGGAGGCCGTCGCCCCCTTCGACTCGACGATTTCGAGCGCGAGTCCGCCGAGCGCGTACACGTTCGGATCGCCGGAGCCGACGATGGCGACGTCGTGGCCCGCGAGCGCGCGGTCGACCGCCTCCTCGGTCCGTGAGACCTCGCCGCACATCGGCGTGTCGTACAGCTCGTCGGCCGCCTCGGTGACTTCGTCGGGAATCAGGTTGATGTACGTCGTGTACCCGACGATGTGGTCCGCCTCCAGTAGCGTCGCCCGGGCGCGGCCGGTCATTCCCTCCGGCTGCCCGGGACCGAGTCCGACGGCGACGAGCCGGCCGGGGTCGGCGTCGAAGTCGTCGACGGTCGAGCCGACCGCCTCGTCGGTCGTCGCGGACTTCGAGGCACCGCACGACGAGGCGTTCGACGCGTCGTTCGCGCCGCACGCGGACGAGGAGGCACTCGCCGCCTCCGTCGCCGCACCACCGTCCGTCGCCGTCTCTCCACCGCATCCGCTGTCCGTCGCCGTCTCTCCACCGCGTCCGCCGTCTATCGCCGTCTCGGTGTCGCTTCCGTCGTTGTTCGAGTTCGAGTCGTCCGTCGCTCCGCAGGTTGTATCGCTCATTGTCAGAAGTCGTCGACGTCTCGCCCGCCACGGGGCGTGACGAGGAATCGGTCGTAGTCGTTTTCCCAGACCTCGGTCTCGTGAGTGCCGACGATCAGGGACGTGCCCATCCCGCCGACCTCGTCGTCGTGCTCCGTCGCCTCGCCCAGCGTCGTCAGCGTGTACGTCTCGTCGTCGAGGTTGCGACCGGCTTCGCCGCGGCCGGCGTCGTTGACGATCGCCACCGGCGCGTCGTCGGTCCGGTGTTCGCGGAGCACCTCGACGGCGCGCTCGTAGTCGCGCCAGCAGTTGTATAAGACGATCGTGAAGCCCGACACCGCCGCGGCGCGGAGCTTCTCCGCGATCTTCTCCCAGCCGCGCCACTTGTCCGACAGCGAGATCGTACAGAAGTCGTTCGAGAGCGGCGCGCCGACCATCGCGGCACCGCCGAGCGCGGCCGTCACGCCGGGCACGATCTCGATCGGGATGTCGTCGGCGTCGTCCTCGTCGGCCATCAGATACACCAAGTCGGACTTCCCGTACACGTTGGGATCGCCGCCGGAGACGTGTGCCACCTCCTGTCCCGCGCGGACGCGCTCGAACGCCTCGCGGGCGAGCTCGATCTGCTGTCCCATCGAGGACCGGACGATCTCGACGGTCTCGCCGTCGGGATGGGTGCCGACGTTGCCCGACGTCCAGCCGGCGGCGTCGGCGTCATCCCCGTCGAGCGAGCCGGCCGCGGCTCCGCCGTCCGTGGCGGCGTCTTCGGTCATCGATTCGGGGGGGATCGTGCCGTCCTGACGGAGGAACTCCTGGTAGAGATTCGACGCGATGACGCAGTCGGCGTGGCGTATCACGTCGCGGGCCCGCTGGGTCATGGCGTGCGGGAGACCGGGGCCGATGCCGACGACGTACAGCGTTCCCGTGCCGTCCGGCGCGTCGTCCGCGCCGCCGGGCGTCGGCCCGGTCCCGGTCATCGCCCCACCGCGACGGTCACTTCGTTCTCGTGGCTGGTCTTCTCCGTGACGAGTTCGTGGTCGGCGCCGCCGGCGATCGCGCTCGCCTCGGCGACGCCCGGCCAGCCGATGAGTTCCTTCGCTTTCGACGGCGTGGGGCCTTCGAACTCGAGCAGGGTTTCCCTGTCGAACGCGACGACCCCGAGATCGCGCGCCGCGGCCGCGGCGAGGAGCCCCTCTTCGTCGGCTTTTCGCGTCGCCGTGGCGACGAAGTCGACGGCGGCCCAATCGCGGTCGGTCGCCGCGAGCGCTCGGTCCCAGGCTTCGAGGAACCGCTCTTCGTCCGCGCCGGAGACGGATCCCGTCCCGAGTACGATCCCGTCGTCGCGATTCCGTCTGAGGACCGTCACGTCGTCGTCGACCAGCACCGCCCGCGGCCCGTCGAGCCGCTCGACCGGGCCGAGCTCGTCGTCGAGGACGGCGAGGTTCGTCGCAACCGTGGAATCGCCGTTGACGACGTGTGCGGACAGCGCCTTCGCCCGCTTCTCGACGCCCTGTTTGTCCGCCGCCTCCGAGGCGGTGGTCATCGCCGGCACGGCACCAAGGGTGGCGAGGTCGTCCGCCACCTGATTTGCGCCGTGGTGACCGCCGGTGATCGGGATCGCCCACGTGAGTTCCTCGTCGACGACGACGATCGCGGGGTCGTCCCACTTGTCGTCGAGCAGCGGCGCGGTCTTCCGCATAGCGATCCCGGAGGCCATCAGTCCGACGAAACAGTCGTACTCGCCCCAGTGTTCGGCGAACACGTCGCCGTGGTACTCGATCACGTCGATCGACTCGTAGCGGTCACCGATCCCATCGACGATCTCCGTGGCAGTATCGAGCTTTCGCTCGAAGCTGATGACGGCGATCTCCTCCGCGACCTCGCCGTCCGAGTCCGCCGTCGAACAGTGGCCGCCGGAACCGCCGGTGCCGTCGGCGTCCGTATCGTCAGTGGCGTCGGTGCTACTCGCGTTCGTCCCGTCGTCAGTGGTGTCGGTGCTACTCGCGTTCGTCCCGTCGTCAGTGGTGTCGGCGCTCATCAGTCGTCGGCCTCCGTTTCGGTCGGTTCCGCGGCGTCTCTCGTGTCGTTCGATTCGTCGCTCGCCGGGTCCGGCGCGCCGCCGTTCGCCCAGTCGCCGTAGAGGTACGAGCGGTCGTACCCCGCGCCCGTCGCGGCCTCGCCGATGAGAACCATCGCCGAAGCGCGGTAGCCCGCCGCTTCCACCTTCTCGCCGATGTCGGCGACCGTCCCGGTGATCACGTCCTCGTCGTCCCACGAGGCGTGATAGACGACCGCGACCGGCGTCTCCGGGTCGACGCCGTCTCGGTCGAGCAGGCGGTCCATCGCGTCCGTCACCGCGTGGGTGCCGAGGTAGATACAGGTCGTCACGTCGCCCATCTCGACGAACTCGGCGACGTGGTCGTCCTCGGCGTCGAGCGTCTTTCCCCGTGGTCGCGTGAACGCGACGTGGTTCGCAACGCCGTTCAGCGTGAGCTGGGTACGCAGTGTCGCCGCCGCCGCGAACGACGACGTGACGCCGGGGACGACGTACGCCGGGACGCCCTCGCGTTCGAGCGCGTCGATCTGTTCAAGGGCGGCCCCGTACACCGCGGGGTCGCCGCTGTGGAGTCTGACGACGGTGCGTCCGCTCTCGTGGGCGTCCCGCATCAACGGGATCAGCTCCTCGAGGTCCTTTCCCACTGAGTTCACTAGCTCCGCGTCCGCGCAGTGCTCCGCTAAGAGCGCGCTGGAGACCAGCGACCCGGCGTGGACGACGAGGTCGGCGTCGTCGACCAGTTCCTTACCGCGCACGGTGAGGAGTCCGGGGTCGCCCGGGCCGGCACCGATGAACGGGATTCCGTCCTGAGTGTCACCAGCGGTGTGCTCGCGGACCCGCGGGTCGAGACCGTCCGTCCTCCGGTCGCCGGCGGCGTCGATGGCCGCCCGCGAATCGACCGGCTCGTCAGTCATCGCTCACCTCAGCGTCCGCGGTTCCGGAGACGCGGCCGACCGCGTCCGCGTCGGCCGCGAACTCGTCGGTCGCCCGCGACGATTCCAGCCCGCGGCGTTCGGCGTACGCGAGCGTGTAGTAGTCCCGGTCCGCGAGCGCGGCGGGATCTTCGGTGACGGTCGTCTCGCCCGCCTCCATGAAGAGCCGGCGGCCGAACCGCACCTCGTAGTCGGCCTCGTCGAGCTTGCGGGCGGTCTCGGGGGCGTCGGTCACTTTGAACAGGACCATCCTGTCCGGCCCGGTGGGCGCACGTCCGCCGGCGGCCTCGCGGAGCGCGAGTCCGGAACCGGCTTGGATCTCGACGTCGAGCGCGGTGGCGAACGCCGTCATCGCGCTGATCCCGGGGACGATCTCCACGTCGACGTCGGGATGGAACGCATCGAGCGTTCGTCTGAGGTGTCCGAACGTGGAGTACACGTTCGGGTCGCCGAGCGTGACGAACGCGGCGTCGCCGGCGCGCGCTTCGGGGGCGATCTCGGTCGCGGCCTCCTTCCACGCCTCGCGGAGCCGCTCTTCGTCGCTCGTCATCGGGAAATCGAGGTCCCCGATCCGGCTCTCCGGGACGTGTTCGGTCGCGACCGTCCGCGAGAGTCGGCCCGGAGAGTACACCACGTCCGCTTCATCGAGGATCTCCCGACCTCGGATGGAGAGCAGATCGGGGTCACCGGGACCGAGTCCCACGCCGTACAGGGTCATTTGTCGCCCCCGGTCCGCACCGTCCGAGTCATTCGATATCACCCGACTCGTCACCGGACCCCGGCTCGCCGACGAGCATGTACACCGGGTTGTCGGCGTCGAAGCTCGTCGCGCCCGCGAGGTCGTAGCCGGTCGCCATCTGGAAGCAAAGCGCCTCGTCGAGGAGGTCGCGGTCGCGGAAGGCCCGAGCCGCTTCCCCCGCGACCTCGAGACGAGACACGTTCATGACGATCCGGTCGTAGTCGGCGGCGACGGCGTCGTCGAGAACGCGCTCGTAGTTCCGTGATCCGCCGAGGAAAACCACGTCGCCGTCGTCCGGAAGCCGCTCCGGAGCCTCGGCGTTGACCAGCCGGACGTCGGCGTCGTACTCGTTCGCGGCGAGGTTCGCTCGGGTGGTTTCGAGTCGTTCCGCCTTCCGTTCGAGCGCCGTCACCCGCCCTGCGTGGCGAGCGGCCTCGATCGTCACTGCGCCGGTACAGGAGCCGACCTCGACGAAGTGGTCGCCGGAGCTGAGCGCGAGCTTTCGCGCCAACACCGCACGGACCTCCGGCTTGGTCGGCCCCGCCTTTGCGTCGTTCGGGAGCGTTGTCTCCTGCATTCGCGATGTACAAGTGTACCCCGGAACAAAACAATTTTGCTTGTATTAGATAAAATTCTTTTTACAAGCGAGCCGCTAAGGACCGTATTTAGCACAGGTAGACCGTAAAATAGACAACAAGACTTTATTTGTGGCACCTGAAAATCCGACAATGGAAGATTTAGCGGGCGGAGCGTCGCCGGACGTCCTCGAGAACAAACGAAGCGCAACGCGCTATCAGGTGCTCGTCGAGATCGCGGCCCGACAGCCGGCGGTGAGCCAAGAGGAGATCGCGAACACGATCGGCGTGACCTCGCAGGCGGTCAGTGATTACGTCCGAGACCTGGTCGAGTCGGACTACGTCGAGAAGGGTGGCCGCGGCCGGTACGAGGTGACTAAAGAGGGGGTCGACTGGCTCATTTCACGGACCGACGATCTCGAAACCTACCTCGAACGGGTGAACTCCGACGTTCTCGGCAGCGTCGAGGTCGACGCTGCTATCGCGCTCGACGACGTGGCGGAAGGACGAGAGGTCGGGCTGGTGATGCGGAACGGCGTCCTCCACGCCAATCCCGCCGGCGGGACCGCGACGGCAGTCACCGTCACGAGCGCGGCTAAAGGAGAGGCCGTCGGCGTCGCCGACTTCGAGGGCGTCGTCGACTACGAGACGGGAACCGTCTCCGTGCTGCCCGTCCCGACCGTCACCGACGACGACCGTCTGAACACGGATGTCGTCTCGACACACGTCCCGGACGAAGGCCTCGTCGCGGTCGCCGGGACGGAAGCGTATGGGCTCGTTTCTCAGAGCGACATCGACCCGGACATCAGATTCGGAACCGCAGAGAGCGTCGCCGAGGCAGGGATGTTGGGCCTCGACGTTCTCTTGGTCGCGGTAGCCGGCGAGATTCCACGACACACCTCCAAGCTCCGAGACAACAACGTACCTCACCGGGTCCTCGATTCGGACGCGTTTTGACCCCGACGGGTCGTTCAGTCGGTCGTCGTCGGTTCCGTCACGGCAGTATCGCCCGCAGCGGCGTCAAACGTCTCGGTCATGAGCGTCGGCACGTCGTCAACGGTCACCTCCGCGAACCACTCGTCGTGCGGTTGGACGACGACGGCGACGCCGGCTTCGCTACACATTCCGAGGCAAGACGCCTCCGCGACGGCAACGTCCGACCAGTAGCGGTCGCGTTCGCAAAGCCAGTCGCGGACGGCGTCGGCGACATCGCCCCCGTCGACGGCGGCGCAGGCGGCGTACTCCGTCCGCTCGTTGGTACAGACGAGGACGGTCGCACTCAGGCGCTCGCGCATCCGTTCCGTTCGTCGTTCCATCAGTCGGCTCCCCCCGCGGTCGCGGTCGGCGATTTCGTGCCGCGCCGACCGACGCGCCGGTCGAAGCGCGAAAAGCTGACGGCGATCAGCGCCCAGAGACCGGCCTGCGAGAAGCCGACGAGCCATCGGAACGCGGCCGACAGCCCGGCCGGAGCGTCGCCGCCGGCGGGCGTCGGCGGCGCGACAACCGAGAGGAGCCCGAGCGCTACCAGCGGAAGCAACGCAACGAACGCTCCGGCGACGCGACCACGAGTGCGGCTCGTGCGGGTGTACCCGAGGACGCTCGTTGCCGCGACGAGACCGCCGATACCGATCAGACCGAGGTAGAGCGGAGCGCGAAGCGACGACCCGTACAGCGGCTCCGCGCCGGGTGTGGCCGGCGGAAGAACGGTCCACGGGGCGACGGAGACCGTCAGGAGTCCGGCCCCCGCGAGGACGTACGGTTTCAGTGCTCCGCCGGGAAGCCCCGGCTCGAACAGGTGATACGCGACGCCGAACGCGGCCCCCAGCAGGACTCCCCACAGGACGCCGCCGCCGGCGCTGACGACCGCTGTCGCGGTCTCGCCCACGGCGGGTGCCACGTCGTGTCCGTGGTCGCCGCCGTGAGACGCGAGGTGTTCCAAGTGGCGGACGGTCGGCGAGACGACCACCCACGTGAACAGCCCGTACGCCAGCCCGGCGAGGGCCCCGGCGGCGACGCCGGAGCGGAGCCGGTCAATCATCAGTGGCAGACGATCCCGGCCCCGTGTCTGAAGTCGTGTAACGCGTCGTGGACGAGCGGCTCTTGGGCGAACAGGAGCCCGAAGCCCAGCGCCGCGACGAGCGCTAGAGCGACGAGTGCGGTCATCGGATCGATCCGTGTCCCGGCCGCAGCGAACCGGTCGGCGACGGTGTCGGTGTTCGTCGACATAAATCCAGATTGGACAAAGAAAAGTCTAGTTGTAAAACTTACGCTTCTCGGAAAGTTCAGTGGTCTCCGAGGACCGATTCCGGCGAGAGCGCGGCGAGCGGGGTCCGCCTCGCGTCCGTCGTCTCGCACACGATGTCGAGAACGCCGGCCCTCGACTCGCCCGCGTCGACGACCAGAACGGACGCGTCCGTCTCCGCGACTCGTTCGGCCGCCTCCCGGGTCGCGGTCGTCGGACTCCCTCTCGCGACGTTCGCGCGACCGTCGGAGACGAGGACGACCGTCGCCGCGCTCGGCGCTTTCCGCTCAATGAGCGTCGCGGCCCTGCGGAGTCCGTCCGGAAGCGGCGTCCGATCCGCCGTCGGGAGCTCCTTCAACTGACGCGCGGCCAGCGACACGCTCGTCGTCGGCGGGAGGAGCACCTCGGCCCCGTCGCCGCCGAACGAGACCAGCGCCACCTCGTCTCGCTCAGTGTACGCGTCGCGTAACAGCTCCAACGCCACGCCCTTCGCGGAACGCATCGCGGGGGCCATCGACGCGCTTGCGTCCGTGACGAACACCGTGAGCGTATCGGCGTCGTCCGCTCGAACCGCTTTTCGGAGATCGGTATCGGCCGGTCGTGACCGACCGCTCCGCGCGGCCGCCCGGACGGTCGCCACCGGGTCCACGGACTCTGTCCCCTCCGCGCGTTCCGTCCGCACCGTCGGCCCGCGCCCGTCGGGAGACGGCGCTGCTGCGTGTCGGCCGCCGCCCTCACCCGTCGCGTCGTTACGACTCGCGGACGACGGGACCTCTGGTGCCGTCGCGTCGGCGACCCCCGCGCGATCGCCTCCGGGCGGGATCGGTGCGGCCTCGTCGTCGCCGTCGGAATCACGCTCCTCCCCGTCCGCTCCGTCGCCGCGATCTGCGGCCGCCGCGCCGCTCGGCGACCGATCGGTGTCGTCGGCGTCCCGCGAGCCGGAGCCGCCGGAAGCGCAGGACCGAGCGCGGTCGGACCTGTCGAGGTCGTGCTCGTCAGAGCCTCCCTCGTCGTCCGTGTCGGAGCGACGCTCCCCGCCGACCGACTCTCCGTCGGCTCCGGCCCCGCGATCCGAGTCGCTCCCGTCCGGATCGGGGTCCTCGGTGTCCGTCCGGTCACCGTCGCCCTGCAAGTCGGTGTCGTCCGCCGGATCGCGGTCGCCCTCGGCGGAGTCGTCGCCGAAGTGGTCGTCCACCATCGCTTCCGGCTCGACCGCCTCCTCGAACGGACGGCTCCGTAATCGATGGCTCAACGCGTACTCGGCGGCGTCGGCCACGTCCGGCTCGATGACCTTCGGTCGTCCGTCGAGCGCGGCGAACGCCCGGGCGGCCCGAGCGACGGCGAAGTCGGTACGGTGGCCGTCGACGCCCGCGTCGCGGCAGAGTTCGGCGACATCGCGCTTGAATTCCTCGGGAATCGCGGGGCAGCGATCGCGGGCCTCATGGACGCGCTCTCGGAGGGCCGCCGTCTCCGCCGCGAACTCCGCGCGGAGGTCCCGACCGCCGCCGTCGTCGACGACGCGGTCTATGATCTCGACGCGCTCGTCGATCTCGTCGCTCCCCGTGACGTCGACACAGAGGTCGAAGCGGTCGCGCAGCTGGGGTCGAAGATCTCCCTCCTCCGGGTTCATCGTCCCGATCAGCGTGAAGTCGGCGGGGTGTGTGACGCTGACGCCGTCGCGCTCCACCCGGTTCGTCCCCATCGCAGCGGCGTCCAGCAGCACGTCGATCAGATGGTCCGGAAGCAGGTTGACCTCGTCGACGTAGAGGACACCGCGGTTGGCGCGGGCGAGCAGTCCCGGGTCGAACTCGGCGTCGCCGTTGAGCGCGTCGGAGACGGAGAGCGTCCCGACTACCCGGTCACGGGTCGCACCGAGCGGGAGCGTCACGAGCGGAGCGGGTCTCGTTTCCACCGGCGGATCCCCACGGTCGCGGCACGACGCACACTGGTCGCTCGCGGAACGGTCGCCCGCGGTTCCGGTTGCGTTCGTCGGCGGACAGCCGTACGGACAGTCGGCGACGACCGTCTGCTCGGGCAACAGGTCCGCGAGCGCCCTGACAGACGTCGATTTGGCAGTCCCCTTTTCTCCTCTGAGCAGGGCACCGCTGAGACTCGGTTCGACCGCTAACGCGAGAAGCACTCGTTTGAGATCCGCTTGGCCGACGACCGCCGGTAGGGGGGTAGAAACCTTTTTGTTTGTCCCCAAATCAACCATATTTGTGTTATTACAGAGGAGGTTTAATAACTTGTGACGAAAATCGGCCTCTACACCGCGACGGAGAACGAACTGGGGGCGGTCCAGACGGCCGCGGAACGGCTGACCGGCGTCGACCTCGCGGTCCGGTCTGACGGCGATCTCGACGAGCAGCGCGACGTGGCGTCGTTCGTCGACGAGCTCAGGGACGCGGCCGCGGTCGTCCTCTGGCTCCACGGGGGGCAAGACAGCATGCCGGCGTACGAGTTCGCGGTCGACGAGCTCCGGGACGCCGGCGTCCCCCTCGTCGTGAAAGCGACGGGCGACGCGTTCGCGTCGGAGGACACCACCGTCACGACCGGTGACCGAACGACGGTCTCCGAGTACCTCGACTGCGGCGGCGCGGTCAACATCGCCAACGGAATACGGTTCCTAGCTCGGCAGTACGGGAACGCCGACGGTACGGACGAGATCGACGACCCGATCGAACTCCCGACGGAGGGCGTCTACCACCCCGATTACCCCGGGACGGACCACGAGGAACTGATCGCGACGCTCGACGGGGACCGGCCGACGGTTGGAGTCTGGTTCTACGAGTCGCACTGGACCCACGAGAACGTCCGGTACGTCGACGCGCAGGTCCGTCGGCTAGAGGCGCTCGGCGCGAACGCGCTGCCCGTGTTCTGTAACCCCGTCACCGACGAGGACGGACAGGAGGACGCGAAGTGGACGGCCGAACGGTATTTCACCGACGACCGAGGCGACGCGGTCGTCGACGCCGTCCTCTCGTCGTTCATGTTCTCGCTGTCGATGAGCGAGCGCGGCCGCGACGCGGCGGACGAGGGCACCGACGCGGAGAGCGTATTCCTCGACGAACTCGGCGTCCCGGTGATCCAGACCGTGACGACGATGCGGTCGCGCTCCCGGTACGAGTCGAGCGATACCGGCGTGATGGGCTTCGAGCTCGCGCTCTCGGTCGCGCTCCCCGAGTTCGACGGAAACGTGATCACGCATCCGATCTCGGGGAAGGAACGCACGGAAGACGACGCGGGCATCGGCTCCGCGCCGAAACAGCACTTCCCGATCGAGGACCGCGTCGACCACGCCGCGCGGCTCGCCGTCAACTGGGCGGAGCTCAGACACACGCCGAACGAGGACAAGAAGGTCGCCGTCGTGTTACACAACTACCCGCCCAGCGACGACGGTATTGGGACCGCGTTCGGCCTCGACTCCCCGAAGTCGACGGTCAACCTCTTGGACGAACTCGCGGGTCGCGGCTATGACCTCGGTTCGGGGGCCGGGAGCGCGTCGGACCCCGGTCCGGGGGACGGCGATGCGACGGAGACTGGCCCGGTCGCGGACGGCGACGTGGCGGACTCCGTCCCCGTCGTCGACGGCGACGTGGCGGACTCCGCCCCCGTCGTCGACGGCGAGCAACTCATCGACGCCCTGACCGGCCAGCTCACGCTCGACGACCGGTGGGTCGCGCCGGCCGACGTGCGCGACCGCAGCGTCGACACCGTGTCGCCCGCGCGGTACGCCGAGTGGTTCGACGCGAGGAGCGACCGGTTCCGCGACGGCGTCCTCGACGAGTGGGGCGAGCCGCCCAACCGGCCGTTCGCGATCCCCGGCGTCGAGTTCGGTAACGTCCTCGTCACCGTTCAGCCCCCGCGCGGGTTCGGGATGGACCCGGAGAAGGTGTACCACGACTCCGATCTGTGGCCGCCACACGATTACGTCGCCTTCTACGGGTGGCTCCGCGACGAGTTCGCTGCCGACGCCGTGGTTCACCTCGGGACGCACGGCTCGTTGGAGTGGTTACCGGGCAAGACGGTCGGGCTCGGCTCCGGATCGGCACCGGACGGTCTGATCGACGACCTGCCGAACGTGTATCCGTACATCGTGAACAACCCCGGGGAGGGAACGCAGGCGAAGCGACGGTCGTACGCGGCCGTCGTGGACTACCTGACGCCGGTCATGCGTCGTGCCGGCAGCTACGACGAGCTGGCCGAGCTGGAGGACCTCGCCCGCCGCTACCGCGAGGCCGGCGGCACCGAGGTCCGCACCGACGACGGCGCTCGGCTCGGAGAACTCATCCGCGAGCGCTCGCGGACGGCGAGGTCGACGGCGACGCGGTCCCCGTCGACGAACTCGTCGAGCGGATCCACTCGTACCTGACCGACGTGAAGAACACCCAGATCCGGCTGGGGCTCCACACGATGGGCGAGCCGCCGGTCGACGACCGGCTCGTGGAGTACCTCGTCGCGCTCACCCGGCTGGAGAACCCGGGCGGGCCGAGCCTCCGCGAGTCCGTCGCCGGCGTCCTCGGCGTCGATTACGAGCGGATGCTCGACGCGCCGGGCGAGTACGACGAGACGCTGGGCATGACGTACGGGGAGGCCGCCGACGAGGTGTACGAAACGAGCAGCGACCTCGTCCGAACGCTGGCCGACCACGGCTTCGACGTCCCCGAGTCGGAGACCGACGCCGCCCCCGGCGACGAGACGACGATCAACCTGCTGATCGTCGACATCGATCCGCTCGGCGACGCCCGCGTTCGCGGGGGCGCTCACGACGAGCTCCGGGACGCGCTGCGGTTCATCGCCGAGGAGGCCGCGCCTCGCGTTCGCGGTGCCGAAGCGGAGATCCCACGCACGGCCGACGCGCTGGCCGGCGAGTACGTCCCGCCGGGGGGATCCGGCGCGCCCACTCGCGGGGGCGTCGACCTGCTCCCGACCGGGCGAAACTTCTATACCCTCGACCCGCGGAAAGTGCCCGCAAAGGCCGCGTGGGATGTCGGCCGCGAGATCGCCGACGGCACGCTCGCCCGCCATCACGACGAGGAGGGCGAGTATCCCGAAGAGATCGGCGTCGTCGCATGGGGGACGCCGACCGTCCGGACTCGGGGCGAGACCATCGCGCAGGTGCTCGCCACGATGGGAGTAAAGCCCGTCTGGACCGATGCGGGGCGAATCGACGACGTACAGCCCGTCCCGCTCGACGAACTCGGTCGTCCTCGCGTCGACGCCACGACCCGCGTGTCTGGACTGTTCAGAGACGCGTTCCCGCAGGCCGCGAGCGTGATCCACGACGCGGTCGACGCTGTGGTCGACCTCGATGAGCCACACGAGATGAACTACGTGAAAAAACACGTCGAGGAAGAGACTGAGGCGCTGACGGCTGAGGGACACGACGACCCCGGGGCGGCGGCGAAACACCGGGTGTTCACGACGCGTCCCGGCGGCTACGGCGCGGGGACGAACAAGGCCGTCGACGAGGGGAACTGGGACACCGCCGCAGACTTAGCGGACGTGTACGTCCAGTGGGGCGGCTACGCGCTCGGCTCTCGTGGCACCGCCTCGGCGGCCCACGACGCGTTCGAGCGCCGGCTCGGCAACGTCGAGGCGACGGTGAAAATCGAGGACACGATGGAGCAAGACGAGTTCGACTCCTCGGACTGGTACGCGTTCCACGGCGGGTTCATCACCGCCGTCACCGAGGTGGCCGGCGAGGAGCCAGCGTCGTACGTCGGGGACTCCTCGGACCCCGACAACGTCGACGTCTACACGAACGAGGAGAAGGTCCGGAAGGCGATGCGGGCGCGCGTCCTCAACCCGGACTGGCTCGACTCGATGGAGGAACACGGGTACAAAGGAGCCGGCGACCTCTCGAAGACGGTCGACGTGGCGCTCGGGTGGGACGCGACGACCGGCGTCGTCTCCGACCGCCTCTGGCGGGACGTCGCCGAGAAGTACGCGCTCGACGACGACCGGGCCAACTGGATGCGCGACGTCAACCCGTGGGCACTCGAATCGATCACGGACACGCTCTTGGAGGCGGTCGACCGCGGGCTCTGGGACGCCGACGAGGCGACGATCGACGAGCTCCGGGACCGAAACCTCACCGTCGACGGCGACATCGAGGAGCGCGCGTCTGACGGGCCGACGGAGGTGCCCGGCGATGACGACTGACGGGGGCGAGACGACCAACGGGGGCGAGACGGCCGGCGCAGACGAGACGACCGACGGGGGCGAGACGGCCGG
>PXST01000014.1:60876-72685 GCA_003023405.1 Halobacteriales archaeon SW_8_68_21 | reverse complement strand
GAGCCGCAGGTCGCCGGCCACGGGCTGCTGGAGCGCCAAAAGCTCCGTACACTCGTCTTCTAAGGCGAGGTACGTCTCGTTGACCTCGTGGTCGCCCTCGATAACCCAGCGGGCGAGGTCGTCGTCGCCCGACACCGCCGCCTCGACCGCGTCGTCGAGGCGCTCGAAGCCTCGCTCGACGAGGTGTCGCAGGCGCTGCTCGCCGTCCGCGATCTTGAACGGATCGCAGACCACGCGGTCAACGTCGCGGCGCGGACCCTGTACATGGTCGAGAACGACGACGAACTGATCTACTGAGAGCGGTCCGCCCCGCGGCGGGCGGTTCGCGACGGAAGACGGCACACAACACATGACGACATCCACTGACACCGCGGACGACGACGGCGAACCGACCGGCGAGACGACCGTCCTCACGTTCATGTGCGTCCGCAACGCCGGGCGCAGCCAGATGGCGACGGCGTTCGCCGAACGCGAGCGCGACCGACGCGGGCTCGGCGACCGCGTCGAGATCCGGACCGGCGGCACCGCGCCCACCGACAGCGTCCACGAGGGCGTCGTCNNNACTTCGTCGCGACGATGGGCTGTTCGACGCTCGATCTGGAGACCGTCGACACGAACGACTGGGCGCTCGATGACCCCGGCGAGCGGCCGATCGGGGAAGTCCGCGAGATCCGCGACGAGATCGAGCGCCGCGTGATCGCGGTCTTCGACGGGCGGTTCGGCGCGTTCGACGGCGACGAGTAGCCTCCCCGAGTCGAGCGGGCGAAGCGGCGGGCGGCGGTCGCGAACGCCTTCGGACTGAACGCGTTCTCGTCGCGGCGCTCCCGATCGGCGTCATCCTCGCCGGCGGGATCTCGATCGGCTTTCTCACGTCTGTACCGCTCCTTCTGTTCCTGTTTTTCCTAATCTTCCGTTAGAATCAAGCGGGCACGCGACTCAGGGTGGAGCATGAGCGCCGAACAGCAGGAACGGGCCGTCCGGTGTCTGGTCGCGAAGGTCGGCCTCGACGGCCACGACCGGGGCGCACACGTGATCGCGCGGGCGTTCCGCGACGCCGGCTTCGAGGTCGTCTACTCCGGGCTTCACCGCGCGCCGGACGACATCGTTCAGGCGGCGGTACAGGAGGACGTGGACGTGCTCGGCATCTCGATCCTCTCGGGGGCGCACAACACGCTCGTCCCGAAGGTCATCGAGGGGCTCGAAGAGTACGACGCGTTCGACGACACGCTCGTCTTGGTCGGCGGGATCATCCCGGACGAGGACGAGGCCGACCTGAAGGAACTGGGCGTCGCAGAGGTGTTCGGACCTGGGACACCGATGGAGGAGACGATCGAGTTCATCCGGAACAACGTCCCGGAGCGCGCGTAGATGGACCGGTCGGACGCACCCGCGCTCGGGGACGCGCCGACGCTCTCGGCGGCCGACGCGACCCTCGTCGACGACCTGCTCGACGGGAGCCACCGGGCGCTCGCCCGCGTGATCACGAAGATAGAGAACCGCACGCCGGGGTATCGGGCGATCGTCTCCGCGCTCCACGAACACACCGGCGGCGCGGACATCGTCGGGGTCACCGGCTCGCCGGGGGCCGGGAAATCGACGCTGGTCGACAAGCTGGCGGCCGCCTACCGCGACCGCGGCGACACCGTCGGCGTGATCGCGGTCGACCCCTCCTCGCCGTACACTGGCGGGGCCCTCCTCGGCGACCGGATCCGGATGGGGTCGAACGTCGGCGACATGGACGTGTTCTTCCGGTCGATGAGCGCGCGCGGACAGCTCGGTGGCCTCTCGACCGCGACCGCGGACGCCGTGAAGGCGCTCGACGCCTTCGGCAAGGACGTGGTGATCTTAGAGACCGTCGGTGCCGGGCAAAACGAGGTCGACGTGGTCCGCACGGCCGACACCGTCGCGGTGCTGGTCCAGCCCGGCTCCGGCGACGACGTCCAGACGCTGAAGGCCGGAATCTTGGAGATCGGCGACGTGTTCGTCGTCAACAAGGCCGACATGGACGGCGCACAGCGGACCGTCGCCGAGCTAGAGGAGATGGTCCACCGCCGCGAGGGCGGGACGACCGGCCGCGACGCCGTCCGCGGCGGGTCACCACGACTCCGGTCACGCGGGCGGGTCCGAGAGCGGCGAGTCCGACGCGCGCGAACCGGAATCCGACGAGTCGTGGACGCCGGAGGTGTTAGAGACCGTCGCAAACACCGGTGAGGGCGTTACGGCGCTGATCGAGGTGTTCGACGCGCACGCGGCGTACCTCCGGGAGTCCGGTGAGATCGCGGCGACCGAGCGGCGGCGGTACGCCGAGGAGATCCGCACCCTCGTTCGCGCGGACGTGGGAGCGCTCGCGACCGACGAGATCGAGCGCCGCGGCGGGATAGACCGGCTCGCCGAGCGCGTCCGCAATCGGGAGACGGACCCGTACGCGGTCGCCGAGGCGATCGTGGGACCGATCGCCGACCGCGTCGACGGGGCGGGCGACCGGGAGCGAGACGACTGACGCGCCGCGTCCCACGGGTATAAGTCGCCAGCGAACCAACAAGTTTCTATGAAGCTCAGGAACCTCCTCGGCAGCGCCGTCCTCGGGGTCGGCGCGCTCACCGCGCTCAACACCGGCCTCCGGTACGAGGGCGAACTGGAGCCCCCGCTCGACGGCGACGACCGCACCCTCCGCTGGCGCGGGATGGATGTCGCGTACACGGAGGCGGGCGACCCGGACGACCCGGACCTCGTCTTGCTCCACGGGATCAACGCCGCCGGCTCCTCCGGCGAGTGGCGCGCGGTGTTCGACGATCTGGCTGCCGACTACCACGTCGTCGCGCCCGATTTCCCCGGGTACGGCCGCTCAGACCGGCCACCGCTGCGGTACTCCGCGGCGCTGTACGAGGACTTCGTCCACGACTTCCTCGCCGAGTTCGACGAGCCGGCTCTCGTCGCCTCCTCGCTGTCGGCGGCGTACGCCGTCGCGGCGGTCGACGGCGGTGACGCGGAGGGCGGGATCGACCTGCGGGGGTTCGTCGCCGTCTGTCCGACCGCGACCGCGGGACCGAGTCCGGCAAAGGGGTGGCTCCGCGAACTGCTCCGCGCCCCCCTCCTCGGGCAGGCGCTGTTCAACGTCGTCTCGTCGAAGCCGTCGATCCGCTATTTCAACGCGGACCACGGCTACGACGACCCCGCGAACCCGGGCGCGGAGTGGACCGACTACGAGTGGCGCACGACCCACGTCGAGAACGCGCGGTTCGCGCCCGCCTCGTTCGTCTCCGGAAGCCTGAACAGCGAGATCGACCTCGCCGCCGCGTTCGCCGAGCTGGATGTCCCGCCGACCGTCGTCTGGGGCCGGGAGGCGACCGTGAGCCCGCTCACCGAGGGGCGTGAACTCGCCGACGCGGCCGACGCGCGCCTCGTCGTCTTCGACCGGGCGCGCCTGCTCCCGCACGTCGAACACTCCGAGCGCTTCGTCGAGACGGTCGAAGAGGCGTTCGCGGCGGGCGCGGTAGCGTAAGACACGTCCCAACCGGTCGCGTCAGCCGTCGCGGCGCACGTATAACGTCTTCTCGCAGGCCGCGTGGACCGCCCCGTCTTCGTCGACGAGCGAGACCAGGTACTCGCGGTCGGTCGACTCGCCCGGGTCGAGCGTCTCGCGGAGCGTCTCGGTCTCCGCCGTCGGTAGCTCGAACTCGGCGTACAGCGTGTCGCGGCCGGGTTCGATGAACTCCAGCGCGGCCGACTTGTCCCACACGGTGAACCGGTCGCCGAGGACCCGCCGGAGCATCATCATGTACACCGGATCGATCGCGCCGTAGACGCTGCCGCCGAAGATCGTCCCGACCGCGTTCCGGGTGCGCCAGTTCAGCGGCAGCCGAATCCGGACGTAGCGCCAGTCGGCCGCGATGTGGTCGATGCGCGCACCCGTGCCGCGGTACGCGGGGAGGAGGTTGAACCCGTGCCGCCAGAGCCGGCTCCGGCGGCTCTCCGCCGGCGGGTCCTCGCGCAGCGGCCGGGGGTCGGGGTCGCGGTCGACCCCGGTCGGGGAATCGCTCACGGCAATCCGCGGCGGGCCGGCGACAAACCGGTGTCGGAACCGTCGACAACGCGCCCGGGGTTGTCGATGTCTTACACCAGTATCAGACTCATCCCCTTCTACTACTGGTCTCACGTGTTCATCTCGGCCCGAAACGGGTATTCCCGCGCGACCGCAACCCGACGCCGATGGAGTGCGACAAGTGCGGAGCCGACGCGATCCACCACGCCGCCTACTCCGGGGCGCACCTCTGTGGCCACCACCTCCGGGAGTCGGTCGAGAAGCGCGTGAAGCGTCGGGTCCGCGAGGACGGACTCCTCGATCCGGACGCGACCCCCGGCGACCCCGACCGCTGGGTGATCGGGCTCTCCGGCGGGAAAGACAGCGTCGTCTTGACGCAGATCTTAGACGACGTGTTCGGGAGAGACCCCCGCGCGGAGATGCTCGCCCTGACGATCCACGAGGGGATCGAGGGGTACCGCGACGCGAGCGTCGACGCCACGATCGAGTTGGCCGACGACCTCTCGATGCGCCACGAGCTGGTGTCTTACGAGGAGGAGTTCGGCGTCCGGATGGACGACGTCGTCGAGGACGACCCCGAGGACATGGCCGCCTGCGCGTACTGCGGCGTGTTCCGCCGGGACCTGCTGGAGGCGTACGCCGCCGAGTTCGACGCCGACAAACTGCTCACCGGCCACAACCTCGACGACGAGGCACAAACCGCGCTGATGAACGTCCTCGAAGGGGACGTGCGACAGGTCGCGAAGCACTTCGACGCCTCGCTCGGTCCCTTCGACGAGCGCGAGGCCACCGACGCGTTCGTCCCGCGCGCGAAGCCGCTCCGTGACGTACCTGAAAAAGAGATCGCCCTGTACTGTCGCGTCCGCGACCTGCCGATCCACATGGCCGAGTGCCCCCACGCCGAGGAGGCGTACCGCAGCGAGATCCAGTCGACGATCCACGCCTTAGAGGAGAACCACCCGGGCGCGCGCCACTCGATCATGGCCGGCTACGAGGAGCTGTCCGCGCTCGCCGCCGAGGCGTATCGCGACGGTGGAGACACTACGGCGAACGACGGGAGCGACGCCCACGACTTGCCCGCCCTCCGCGAGTGCGAGCGCTGCGGCTCGCAGACGAGCCGCGATGTCTGTCGGAAATGCCGGCTGCTGGAGTCGATCGAGGCGGTCTGACTGAACCGACTAAAAAACCGGTCGGCTGACCGCGTCGAAACGGCGTTCGGCCGCCTGTTCTCCGGGGACTCAGCGAATGACGTCGAGCCCGTTGTTCCTCTCGACCGGCTCGTTGCCGCCGTCGGACTCCCACGCGCTGCGCTCGGTGCCGCCCGAGACCGCCGGGTCGCCCCTGCTGCCGCCGGCGTTCGCGGACTTGTTCGCCTCGGTGGCCCGCGAGCGCGAGTCGCCGAGGTCGTCGCCGTTGACCGCGGCGCGCGACTTGTCGGCCTGCTTCTGGGTCGAGGGACCGAGCACCTGCGCGCTCTGGACGCCCGTCATGATGGCCATGACGCGCACTTTCCCCTTGTACTCCTCCTGAATGCGAGCGCCCCAGATCACGTTGGCGCTCGCCTCCAGTCGCTCAGTGATGTTGTTCGCGATCCCTTCAGCCTCCTTCAGCGTGAGGTCCGGGCCGCCCGTGATGTGGACGAGTCCGCCGGAGGCACCGCGGTAGTCGACGTCCAAGAGCGGGTGGTTCATCGCGTCGTTGACCCCCTCCCGGGTCTTGTTTTTGTCTTGCGTCTCGCCGACGAGCATGACCGCGACGCCCCCCTGGTTCATGATCGTCGACATGTCCGCGTAGTCGAGGTTGATGAGGCTCGGCTGGGTGATCGTCTCCGAGATCCCCTTGACCGTCTCTGCGATGATCTGGTCCATCACGGAGAACGCCTTCCCGATCGGCAGGTTCGGGACGTAATCGAGGAGCCGGTTGTTGTCCAAGACGATGATCGAGTCGGCCTCGTTACGGAGGTCCTCTAACCCCTCTTCGGCTTTCACCGTGCGGGCGCGCTCGACGTTGAACGGCGTCGAGACCATGCCCACGACGATGTCCCGGCGGTGACGAAGACGAGGTCGGCGTCGCCGAGTACCTCCTTGATCGTCCCCTGAGCCATCTCGGTCGCGCGCTCGCCCATCTTGGGGTCGCCGCCGGCACCGAGCCCCTGCGTGAGCGACTTGCCCACGAGGATCTTGGTGTCGGCCTCGATCATCTTGAGGTGCTGTTTGTCGGTGTTGATGGCAACGGTGTCAGCGCCGTCGACGCCGATGTTGTACAGCCGATTGACCGTGTTGTTACCGGCACCGCCGGCACCGACGATGACGATTCGGGGGTCTCCGAACTCGTCGTCGTCCATGTCGACGTCCATGTCTCGCTTCTCCGCTTCCGCGTTGTCGAGGGCGTCCTGAACGAGATCTTGCATCTGTTTACACCTTCGCCCAGTTGCGGTTGCGGCCGCGCTCGTCGCGCTCGCCATCCTGTTCGTTCAACATGTCGCGGACGGCCGACCGGATCGCCTCGCTCCGGTTCGGGAACTCGCCCGTCTCGACCATCTGTTCGACCTCGTCGATCTGCTGTTTCGGGATTCGTAGTGTCACACGCTCCATTGGTATTCCCCCGGTAAGACGGCGAACACGTGACGTGTGTCTTACAGCACGTGACCGCCCGAACGCGGGATACCGACCTACGCCGGACGCCGTCTGTAAGACGACCGTCTTACGCGGCTCAACCAACCGAGGCTAAACATATAAAACTACCGCCGAGTGTAAGACACTCGGTGGAACACGCGGTCCGTGGCGTATGACGACCGCTGTAGCTGGTTACCGATCGTTCAACACGTCTGCGGCCGGGGTCCGCCGACCGCAGCCGGGGCAGAACGCCCAGTCCGTCCGCAGCTCGTCGCCGCACTCGCAGAACGCCCTGTGTGACTGTTTTTCCCCGCAGTTCGGACAGTACACGTGGTCTGACGGCACGTTCTCGCCGCACCCGCCGCAGACGTTCCCGCGCGGCGTCGCCGCCGGATTCCCGTCTGTCTTACGCGCGCTCGGCTCCGCGTCGTCGGTCGTCTCACGCGTCACGCTGACGTCCTCCTCGCTCTCGTCCGGTCCGGTGTTCGGCGCGTCGAGCGTGACGTTTACGTTGATGTCGCCGGCGTTGCCGGGGGCCGACCGCGGCACCGCGGCACCGGTCGGCGGGCCGAGGCGCTCGTCGAGCGCGGCGTCGAGCCGTTCCGCGATCAGTTCGTCCACGCGGTCCGCGAGAGCGTCGTCGACGCCGCCGGCCGACGCGTCGGACGCGTCGGACGCCGCCCCCTCGCCGTCGAGGTACGTCCGGAGCGCTTCCCGCATCACCTCGCTTTTCGAGGCGTCACACGCTTCCAGCCGGTCGACGAGCCCGTCGTCCGCCCGGAAGGTGATCTTGCTCATGCCGAATCAGTACTCGCGGTCGGTACAAGTATCTTCCCCCGTCGTCTGACACGTTTCATGCCGCCGAAACGTCGGGCGGACGCCGTCGAATCGTGCGATTTGGTCACACATGTGTCTGACGCAGATTTATACGCGTCGCGCGAGCATGCGTGTATATAATGAGCAACCGCGTCGAGGACCTCGAACGGCAGGCCGCGGAGCTACAGGCGGCGGTCAACGGACTCACCGAAGAGCTCGTCGAGATGAAAGAGCGTGTCCGACAGCTGGAAGACGAGCGCTCGGTCGCGGTCGAGACGGAGGCCACCGGCGCGGAGGCCGGCTCCGAGAACGGCACGGAGGAGGCCGTCACCGAGTCGGCGGCCGCCGAAGACGCGACCGAACAGGCGTCCGACGGCGAGCGGACGACGCACTCCGACGACCACGTCGACGTCTTCGAGTCCGTCGAGGAATCCTCCGACGGGGCGTCCGCGGACGACGCGACGGGGTCGGACGACGGGGGCGACGTTATCGTGCCCGAGCAGTCAGCGACGACGCCCGACGCCGAGTCGCGCGCCGACGAGGCCGAAACGGCCGACGGCGACGGCGACGACGGCGAGTCGAGCGAGGGCGACGACATCATCGTCGCGTAAGCGGTCGCCTCCGACCACATGCACATCACTGAAGTCGCCCTAGACGGATTCAAGAGCTTCGGGCGGACGACGAGGATCCCTTTTTACGAGGACTTCACGGTCGTCACCGGCCCGAACGGCTCCGGGAAGTCGAACATCATCGACGGGGTGTTGTTCGCGCTCGGCTTGGCGCGTACCCGCGGGATCCGCGCGAAGAAGCTCACCGACCTCATCTACAACCCCGGCCACGACGACGGCGAGGAGTCCGGCGGGCCGAACGAGGCGTCCGTCACCGTCGTACTCTCCAACGAGGACGGGACGCTCGACCGGTCGCAGGTCGTCTCCGCGGCCGGCACCGAGAACGTCGGCGACGTCTCGGAGATTACGATCAAGCGCCGCGTGAAAGAGACCGAGGACAACTACTACTCGTACTACTACCTCAACGGGCGGTCGGTGAACCTCTCGGACGTTCAGGACCTGCTCGCGGCGGCGGGCGTGACGCCGGAGGGGTACAACGTGGTGATGCAAGGCGACGTGACCGAGATCATCAACATGACTCCCTACCAGCGGCGGGGGATCGTCGACGAGATCGCCGGCGTCGCCGAGTTCGACGAAAAGAAGGAGGCCGCCTACGGGGAACTGGACACGGTCGAAGACCGGATCGGCGAGGCGGACCTCCGCATCGGCGAGAAACAGGAGCGGCTCGACCAGCTCGCCGACGAGCGGGAGACCGCCCTCCAGTATCAGGACCTCCGCGACGAGCTGGAAGAGTACCGCGGGTTCCGGAAGGCTTCCGAACTGGAGGAGAAACGCGAGACCCTCGCGACCGTCGAGGACGACGTCGAGGCGGCGGAAGCGGAGCTCGAGGAGCTGCGTTCCGAACTCGACGCCAGACAGGGGAAACTCACCCGGCTGGAGGAGGACTTGGCGGACCTCAACCACGAGATCGAGACGAAAGGCGAAGACGAACAGATCGAGATCCGGTCGGAGATCGAGTCGATCAAAGGCGAGATCTCGCGGCTGGAGGACAAGATCGAGTCGGCCGAGTCGCGCGCCGAGTCGGCCGAGAACGACCGGAGACAGGCGTTCGTCCAGATCGACCGCAAGGAGGAGACGATCGAGGAGCTGGAGGCGGAGGTCCGCGAGACGAAAGTCGAGAAGGCCTCGGTGAAATCGGAGCTGGCGACGAAGCGCTCGAAGCTCGCCGACGTGGAGGCCGAAATCGAGGGCGCGGACACGGAGTTTGACGAGTTGAAAGCCGAGTTGTCGGAAAAAAAGGATGCGATCGAGTCGCTCCGCGAGGAGAAAAACGAGACGCAACGCGAGAAGGACCGGCTGCTCGACGAGGCTCGCCGCCGCTCGAACGCGGTGAGCGAGGCCCGCGAGGAGCTGGAAGACGCACGCGAGTCGCTCCCGGAGCACAAGGCGCGCATCTTCGAACTGAAGAGCGAACTGGACAAAGCCGAGAAGAACGAGGCGACCATCGAAGACGCCGTCGCGGACCTGTTCGCCGAGAAGGCGGAGAACGACGAGCGCTTAGCGGAGATAGAGTCGACGATCCGCGAGAAGCAAAACGAGTACGCCAAGCTGGAGGCGGCCGCCGACCAGCGGGGTGACGCCTCGTGGCCCCGCGCGGTCACCGAGGTCAAGAACGGCGGCATCGACGGCGTTCACGGTGCCGTCGGCGAACTGGGGTCGGTCTCGGCGGAGTACGCCGAGGCCTGCGAGACCGCCGCGGGCGGCCGGACGTTCCTCCCAATCACGAAGATGGACGACCGGAGCCTGCCGCGGAAGCCGTCGCTGCCGGGCGTCGTCGACTTCGCGCGGAACCTCGTCGACTACGACGCCGAGTACGAGTCGATCTTCTCGTACGTGCTCGGCTCGACGCTCGTCGTCGAGGACATGTCGACCGCCCGCGAGCTGATGGGCGACTTCCGCATGGTCACGCTGGACGGCGACCTCGTCGAGAAGTCGGGCGCGATGACCGGCGGCTCCGGCGGCGGCTCCCGCTACTCGTTCACGAAGTCCGGCGGCGGCAAACTGGAGCGGCTCGCGACGGAGATATCAGACCTCGAAGACGAGCGCCGGTCGGTACAGTCGGAGATCGACGCGCTCGACGACGATATCGAGGACGCCCGCGACCGCAAGGCGGACGCGGCCGAGCGCGTCCGGTCGCTGGAGGCGGACGTCGAGCGCGCCGAGGACGACCTCGCTGAGGCCGAAGCGCGGATCGAAGAACTGGAGACGGAACTCGACGAGCTGGAGGCGGAACGCGAGTCGGTCGACGCGGAGATGACGGAGCTCGACGAGGTGCTCGACGGGATCACCGCCGAGATAGACGAGCTGGACGGAGAGATCGACGAGATCGAGGCCGAACTGGCCGACTCGAAGATCCCGGAACTCTCGGAGCAGGCCGACGAGATCCGCGCCGAGATCGACGACCTAAAAGACCGGATGGACTCGCTCGACGGTCGGATCAACGAACTGGAGTTAGAGAAGGGGTACGCCGAGGACGCGCTCGACGACCTCCACGACGACGTCGAGGAGGCGCAGAACGCGAAGGCGGAGGCGGAGGAGGCGATCGCCGACCACGAGGCCGCGATCGAGGAAAAACAGGCCGCGCTCGACGAGAAGCAGGAGGCGATCGCCGACCTCGAAGCGGAACTGACGGAGCTGAAACAAGAGCGCGAGGACCTCCGCGAGGAGATCCGCGAGGCGACCCAGCGGCGCGACGAGCAGCGGTCGCTCGTCTCCGAGGCGGAGTCGGACCGCTCGGACCTGACGGACCGCCGCGACCGCTTGGAGTGGGAGATCGACGAACTGGAGTCGCAGGTCGGCGACTACGACGCCGCGGAGATCCCCGACCTCGACGAGGTGGAGTCGCGGATCGAGGAGTTGGACACGGAGATGGAGGCGTTAGAGCCGGTGAACATGCTCGCGATCGACGAATACGAGGAGGTTCAGGAGGCGCTCTCGGAGCTACAGGAGCGTCGCGACGTCCTCGTCGAGGAGCGCGACGCCATCGAGGAGCGCATCGAGGGGTACGAGGCGGCAAAAAAGGAGACGTTCATGCAGACGTTCGAGTCGATCAACGACCACTTCGAGGACATCTTCGCGCGGCTCTCCGCCGGGAGCGGCGAACTCGTCTTGGAGAACCCGGAGGACCCGTTCGAGGAGGGGCTGACGATGAAAGCGCAGCCCGCGGACAAGCCGGTCCAGCGGCTCGACGCGATGAGCGGCGGCGAGAAGTCCTTGACCGCGCTCTCGTTCATCTTCGCCGTCCAGCGCCACAACCCCGCGCCGTTCTACGCGCTCGACGAGATCGACGCCTTCCTCGACGCGGTCAACGCCGAGCGCGTCGGCGAGATGATAGAGGAGCTTGCCGAGGAGGCGCAGTTCGTCGTCGTCGGCCACCGCTCGGCGCTTTTAGAGCGCTCCGACCGCGCCATCGGCGTCACGATGCAGGGGGACAACCTCTCGGCGGTGACCGGGATGCAGTTCGGCGACGACGCCGACGAGGGGAAAGAAAGCGAGGTGAGCGCGGATGACTGAGAACGGCGTCCCGGACCTCGACCTGACGAGCGAACGCGACGGGGCCGACCCGTTCGCCGACGGACCGCCTGACGACGACCCGTCCGGCGACGACAGACCCGCTGACGATGGGTCTGACGCGGCCGAGGACTCTGCTCCGGACGTGGCCGGCGTGTCGCCGCCGGACGAGACCACCGACGACGAGGTCGAGCCGG
>PXST01000014.1:13866-60639 GCA_003023405.1 Halobacteriales archaeon SW_8_68_21 | reverse complement strand
GGCTCGACCGCAAGAACACCCGGGGTTCGCCGGAGACGCTCGACGAGCTGGTCCGGGAGCTGCGCGAGGCCGAGCGCGGCTCGTGGTGGAAAGAGTCCCGCGAGTACGACACCTCGGCGTCGCCGAGCGGCCACGCCCGGGGCACGCAGACGCTCGATTACCGCACCGGCGACGAGTTCCGGGAGGACGGGGAGCCGACCGCGGGCGAGGCGACCGACCGCACCCACGACGAGGACATCGAGGACGTGATCGCGGAGATCGAGGGGGTCCTCGCGACGCAGTTCGACCGCGGCCGCACGGAGGTGCTGTTCGCCGAGATCGAGAGGGCAGGCGGTCGGCCCTTCATGACCTACCTCGCGCTCCTGTTTATGGCACACCGCGGCGCAGTGCGGCTCCAGCAGGACGACCTGTTCGGCGACCTATGGGTGAAAGACCCCGCGGCGATGACCGGCGAGTCGGGGGCGATCGCGGACTGATACGGATCTGTGTATCACTTCTTGACCGACACGAACACTCCCGAAGCCCCATCCGCTCGGCCGTACGACGATACTGTTTATAAATCACCGATCGAGACGAACACTCTCGAAGCCCCATCCGCTCGGCCGTACGACGATACCGTTTATAAATCACCGATCGAGACGAACACTCTCGAAGCCCCAGCCGCTCAGTACGACGAGACCGACGTTGCGACCAAGACCGCCGAAGCCCCAGCCGGGAAGCGGTCAGATGCTTGCTGCGCGCCTCACTCGGTCGCTGGCTCCCTCGTTCGGTGCTTGCGTCGCCTCTGACCGCTTCCCGGCTGCCCCTTCGATTCCCGCCCCGCAACCGCACAACCTCACGCCTCCCCAGCCTCGTCGACCGGTCTCCACTTCGCTCCGACCGGTCGACTCCCTCGCGCGACGCTTCTCGCGCCCTCTTAAGGGCGCTCGGAGGCGCGCGCCACCGCACCACGGTTTGTTCGTCGAAGCGCTCGAATCGCTGGGATCGTCGCGGCTCGCGTCCGTCGTCGCCGTGACCGAAACCCTTTCACGGCGACCCCGAGAGGTGGAGATGATGCGGAAAAGCGGTCCCCCGAAAGGCTTGATCTCGTACCTCGTCTTGGAGCTACTCGACGAACGGCCGCGGTACGGCTACGAGCTGCTCGGCGAGATCACCGAGATAAGCGGCGGCCACTGGGAACCGTCCTACGGCTCCGTCTACCCGATCCTCTACAAGTTCGAGGAGGAGGGCGTCGTGGAGCGCGTCGAGCGCGCCGACGAGCCGGACCGCAAATACTTCGCGCTCACCGACGCGGGCCGCGAGGAACTGGCCGAGAAGCGCGCCGCGATCGGCGGCGAGGCGAGGGACTTCGGCGATGTCGTCTTGGGCTTTTATCACCTGTACGCCGCGCTCGCCACCGACGACCGCTTCGAGGTGGCCGACGCCGACGCCGAGTGGGAGTACTCGGAGCGGTACAGCGCGTGGATCGTCGAGCAGATCATCCGCCACCACGAGCGCGACTTCGGCGAGTTCGAACGGATCGACGCCTCGCCCGAGGAGTTCTACGCCGAGGCCGATCCGGGCGAAACCGACGTCGACGAGTCCGAAGATGCCTCGTCCGGCGCGGCGGACGACTGAACCGCGGGCGCGACTCACGGTGAACGACGGCGGCTCACCGGTGGAGCAGCCGCCACAGGATCCCGCCGGGGAGCCCCGCCCGGACGAGCCTGTCGTACAGCCGGTCGGGGAGGACGCGGGCGAGCCGCGGCAGCCACCGCGCCCGGCGGCTCACCCGGTAACGGGTCCGCGGTTCGTCCGCGGTTGTCGCGGTCACCACGCGCTCGACGACCGTTTCGAGGTCGGTGGCGGCTGGCGAGTACCCCTCGAACGCGCGATAAGCGTCGCCGTACGGACCGTCTACATCGTCCGCTCTAGCCGCTGCGGCCGCCCGCTCGTTGAACCCGGTCGGGACGGGACCCGGCTCGATCAGCGCCACTTCGACTCCGCGGGGATCGACCTCCCGGCGGAGCGCGTCGACGTAACCATCGAGTCCGGCCTTCGCGGCGCTGTACGCGCCGTGGTACGGCAGCGCGACCGATCCGACCATCGAGCCGACAACCACGACCCGCCCGCCCCGTTCGCGCAGCGCCGGGAGCGCGGCAGCGACGGTCGCGTGGACCGCCGTCAGGTTGGTCTCCAGCTGCCGCCGGAACGCCTCGACGGTGGTGTCCTCGACCGCCGCGATCTCGTAGCCGCCGACGCAGGAGACGACGGCGTCGAGCGCTCGGTCGGCGAGCAGGTCTCGGACGGCGGCCTCGTCGCGGAGGTCGACGACGGCGGTCTCGACCGCGTCGGGCAGGTCGGCCAGCCCGTCCGCGTCGCGATCGACGCCGAGCACTTCGTGTCCGGCAGCTGCGAGCGAGCGCGCGACCCCGCCGCCGATCCCGCCTGCCGCCCCCGTCACGAGCACGTCCATGGTCGGCGTTCGCGGTGGGGTCAGTAGACGGTGGCGGTTCGCGGCGTCCTCGCGCCGGACTGGGACCCACGCATCGGGCCGGAACCCCGTCCGCCCGCGCTCCCGGCTCCCGGGTCGACGCCCGAAGGCATATACCCGCGACGGGCGATCATGCGAGCAATGTCCACCGACGAGCCGTCCGTCCCGATCGTGTGCGACGAGTGCGAGACGGAGACCCGCGTCCCCCTCGACGACCTCGCGGACGCGCTCGACAAACACAACGCCCAGAAACACGACGGCGACGAGGTCGCGGAAGTCGACCCGGCGATCAAAGAGCGCCTCGCCGACCTCGTCGCCGAGGATCTGGGCCTGTTCGACGAGGAGGCGACTCGGGGGCCGTGAGCGACGGGACACGACCGGCCGCCGTGCGAGCGGTGCGGCCGGGGACACATACCAGCAACATTCGCGCCAGTCGGTGACGAATCATAAACGGTTATACTCGAGTGATATCGAATAATCAGGCCTAAAAACGAGTTTTAGTTATATAGAGGCGTCATTGGAACCCGCTTTCGTTGCTGGTGACGCGGGGGTGTTGCCGGCGGGCCCGTTTCCGTACCTATGTACGAACCAACGCGGACCGCGTCGCGGCGGTCGTTCCTCGCGGCCGCGGGCGGAACTGCGACGGTCGGACTCGCCGGCTGTCTCGGCGGTGGCGGCGGACTCGACGAACTGACGGTCGCGCACATGCCGATCTACCCCGACCTCCAGTGGTACGTGATGGAAGGCGAGGGGTACTTCTCGAAAATCGACGCCGAAGTCTCAGGTCAGGAGTTCGGCAACGGCCCGGACATCGTCCAGGCGCTCGGCGGCGGCGACATCGATGTCGCGATGTTCGGGATCGTCCCCGCCATGATCGCGATAGACAACGGAATCCCGGCGCGGGTGACGGCGGCGAACATCCGCGAGCCGATGGGGATCATGGCCGAGGAATCGTTCCACGAGACGTTCGAGCAGCGGGGCGGCGACGCGTTCGCGGCGTGGGAGGCGGAGACCGGCGACCCGTTCACGTTCGGGACGTTCCCGCAGGGGAGCGTTCCCGACGTGTTGCTCCGCTACTGGCTCCGCGATATCGGCGTCGATCCCGGGTCGAACGACAGCGTCGAGATCATCGAGATCAGCGGTGCCAGCTCGGTCTGGCAGGCGATTGCCAACGATCAGATCGACGGCACGTCGATCATGGAGCCGGTGCCGACCATCGCGCAGGCGGAGGGCTCGTCAGTGACGATGCTTCGGACCGCCGCCGAGGTCCTCCCCGGCCAGCCAGCCGCGGTCACCCTGATGAGCGACGCGGTGCGGGACTCGCCGCTCGCGGCGCAGTTCCTCGAACAGCACGTCCGCGCGACCGAGTTCATCGGCGAGGAGCCGGACGCGACGGCCGAACACGTCAACGAGGGGATCGGGATGCCGGTCGACCGCGCGCGGAACGCGCTCGACTCGCCGCTGTCGAACTTCATCACCGACCCGACCGAGATCACGGACGCGACCCGGGTGTTCTCGGAGTTTGCGGCCGGAAACGACCAGACCAACGAACAGCTGTCGACCGACCAGACCTTCGATCTGGAGGTGTACGACTCGCTCTGATGGCGACCGAAACCGGACCGGAGCCGACCGGCGACGCGGCCGCCGCGATCGGGCTTGGCGACCCTCGACGGCTCCTCCGCGGCTCGCTTGGCGTCGCGGGGTTCCTCGTCGTCTGGTACGTCGTCTCGCTCGGTTCGCCCGCGTACGTGGTCCCCTCGCCGCTCGCGGTCGCCGGGGCGTTCGGCAGCGAACTGGCTTCGGGAGACATGACGACGGCGCTCTACCGGAGCGTCCGCCACTGGATCCCCGGGACCGTCGCCGGGACTGCCCTTGGTGTCGGCGCGGGCGTGGCGCTCGGGTGGAGCCGCCTGCTCGACGACCTCACCGCGCCGCTCGTCCGGACGCTGCGACCGGTGCCGCCGCTCGCGCTGATCGGCTTCGCGATCGCGTGGTTCGGCATCAACGACTGGGGCGCGGCGTTCATCATCGCGGTGGGCGCGTTCTGGATCAACTTCTACGCGGCGTACGGTGCCGTCGAGGATGTCTCCGACGACCTCCTCGACGTGGGGCGAACGCTGGGCGTCCGGGGCGACCTCGACGCGGTCCGGTCGATCGTGTTGCCGGCGTCGACGCCGGGGATCATGACCGGGATCCGGACCGGACTGGGCCGGTGTTGGATGCTCGTCGTCGCCTCGGAGATATTCGGCGTTCCTGGAGTCGGCCGCGAGATCATCCGCGCCAGCAACAACCTGCGCGTCGACCAGGCGATCGCGTACATCCTCGTTTTGAGCCTGCTGTACCTGCTCGTCGACGTGGCGTTCCGCGCGGTCGAACGGAGGGTGTTGGTATGGCGGGCCTAAACCGGAGCGGCGCGGACGACGAGGGGATGGCCGGATCCCCGCCGCCCGCGGCGGCGAGCGTCGCGCTCGACGCGGTCGGCAAGCGGTACGCCGCCGACGGCGACGGCGACCCGGTGCGCGCACTCGAGCACGTGTCGTTCTCCGTCGCGGACGGCGAGTTCGTCTGCCTCGTCGGTCCCTCAGGGTGCGGGAAGACGACGCTGTTCCGGGTCGTGGCCGGGCTGACCGAGGCGACAAACGGTCGGGTCCTGCTCGACGGCACCGAGGTCACCGAGCCGACGACGGACATGGGCGTGGTGTTCCAGGAGTACCACCTGTTCCCGTGGCTGACCGTCGCCGAGAACGTCGGGTTCGGGCTGGAACGGACCGACCGGTCGTCCGCCGAGCGCGAGCGCCGGGTCGACGAGATGCTCGATCTCGTCGGGCTGACGGAGTTCCGTGACGCCTACCCGAAGTCGCTGTCGGGCGGGATGAAACAGCGCGTCGCCATCGCGCGGGCGCTCGCGGTCGACCCGGACCTCCTGTTGATGGACGAGCCGTTCGGCGCGGTGGACGCACAGACCCGCGAGATGCTCCAGCGGGAACTGCTCGACGTGTGGGCCTCGACCGGCAAGACCGTCCTCTTCGTCACGCACGATGTCGCGGAGGCGGTGGCGCTCGCGGATCGGATCGTCGTGATGGCCGCCGATCCGGGCCGCGTCCGCGAGGTCGTCGATGTCGACGTCGATCGTCCCCGCGAGCGCGGCGACGCCGCCTTCGCCGAGTACGTCGGTGTCGTGCGAGAACTGATCGGTGCCGGTCCGTAGTCGGGCCGCCTACCGGCTACTCGTCGCTTTCCTCGACGCTCGCCGACAGCTCGTCGACGTGCGTCCGCAGCGTCGCCAGCGTCGCGTCCGCGTCGGCGTACCCCTGGTCGTAGTCGTCGAACGCGGACGCCGCTCGGTCGAGGAACCGTTCCACCGCCGGGTCGGTCGACTCGTCAGTCATGGCCGTCCGTCCGCCCGCGAGCGGTTTATGTCTCCCGCCGGCGCGCTCGACCCGCGGAACGCGCGCCCCGTCGTCACCGCCCGCGAGCGCACCCGCCTGCGGGCGTATCCGAACGCGGACGCATGACGCGTGGCCGACCGCGGCGAACGCCTCGAACACCACGGGCACGGCGAACGCGACCGCGGCGAACGCCCCGAGCGCCGTTCCGAGGCCGACCTGCGGCGATCCCGACCAGTGGCTCACGTCCCGGCGTACGTGTCCCGATCACGACTCCGGTCGACCGGGTTCTCACGTCGGGAGAACGCCGCCGGCGGTCTCGGGAGCCGTGACGGCTGAGACACACGTTTGCTATTACAGCTGATAATTTGTTTCGAGTGCTTTTATCTCCACCTTGTCGACGCTGACGAGATGACAGACGCGCGAATCACGACGCTCTCTCGCCGCCGTCTCGCCGCCGGTCTCGGCGGCGCGGTCGCGGGCACGCTGGCCGGCTGTCTCGGCGACTCGACGCCCGGTGACGGTCTCGCGGCCGACGGCGACGGGGGGAATCGGGCGTCGGACGAGCCGACACAACCGATCGACACGACCGGTCGGCGGCCCCGGCGCGGACGGGACGCTCCGGGATAAGAGAGTTCGACGCGCGTCGTTCGAGAAAGTGCTCCGGCTGGGATTCGAACCCAGGTCATCACCGTGAGAGGGTGATATGATTGGCCGGACTACACCACCAGAGCACGTCCGTTCGTCGCAATCTACGGTACGAAAGACGATAGTAAAACAGTTCCGTTTCGACGCCGTCGTGCCCCGGTTTGTCGTGCCGAGCGGACCGAGACCGGGCGGATCTCGGAGCGAACTCCGACGGCGAACGAGTCAGAGGTCAACGGCAAACAAGTCAGAGGTCAACGGCGAACGGGTTCGGCGTCGCCCCGGCGTCGCCCGCCACGACTCCGATCGCCGCGAGGAGGTCGTCGAGGAACGCTCGGCGCGTGTCGTCCAGCGCGAGGCTATGTGACGTTCGGCAGGAAAATGTCGGATCCGTGGCCCCGGATGGAGCCGGTCGACACAAGCGCTTTGAGGCGGCCGCCCGTCTGACTAGCATGGATATCCTCCGAAGCGTCCGGGCCGTCGCCGAGGCCGAGGGACCGGGCGTCGTGGACTGGGACCGGGCCGCGTCGGCCGCCAAGAGCGCCACCGACCCCGGATCGATCGCGCTCGGCGACGCCGAGCGAGCGGGATACGCAGAGGACGTCCGCGACGCCCGCTCGCGGCTCTCGGCGGTCGCGGGGATCGACTTCGACGTGCCCGACACCGTCGAGGTCCAGAACCGTCACCACTGGATCGACGCGAGCGTCGGCACGTTCCGGCGCGTGATGGATCCGATCGAGACGGCCGCGGTCGGGAACGCCGGCGGCGGTCTCGGCGGCGACCCCGGCGACGACCGCTCCGGTTCCGGAGCCGACTCGATGGACGTGCTGCCGGACGCCTCGCCCGGCCCGGTCGGGTCGACGCCCGGGGCCGCGCTCGCGGGGGACTTCTCGCGGATCGCCAACACCGGGTCGATAGCGTTCGCGCTGGGCTTTCTCGCGCGGAACGTCCTCGGGCAGTACGACCCGCTCCTGCTCGCGGACGAGCCGGAGGCCGACCACGGGCTCTATTTCGTCCACCCGAACATTGTCGCGGTCGCGGCTGCGCTCGACGTGGAGTACCCCCGGTTCCGGCGCTGGATCGCGTTCCACGAGGTGACCCACGCCGCCGAGTTCGGCGCGGCCCCGTGGCTCCCGGAGTACCTCGAATCGCGCGTCGAGCGCGGGATCGAGGGGATGACTGGCCGCGGACTCGACCCCGACGCGTTCGCGGAGCTTCAGACCGCGATGACCGCCGTGGAGGGGTACGCCGAGGTGCTGATGGACCGCGCGTTCGACGGCGAGTACGCGGACCTCCGGCAGAAGCTCGACGATCGCCGCGGGGGCGGTGGCCCAGTGCGACAACTGGCGCAGCGCCTCCTCGGACTGGGGCTCAAGCGCCGGCAGTACGAGCGCGGCGCTGCCTTCTTCAGACGCGTCGCCGACGAGCGCGGCGTCGAGGCCGCGGGGGCGGTCTGGGAGCGCGCCGAGAACCTCCCGACCGCGACCGAGATCGACGACCCCGAGGCGTGGATCGTCCGCGTCGACCCCTGAAAGCCGAATCACTCCGTCTCGAACTCCCGTTCACGACCCGCGCTGGACCCCCGAGACGCCGACCCGTCGGACTCGGCGCGGTCGAACCGCTCGTCGAGGTCCTCCGTCGCCAGCAGGCGGTCGAGTCGCCGCTCGAACTCGGCCTCGTCGATCTCGCCGGTCGCGTACCGCTCGCGGAGCGCCGCGACCGGACGTTCGGCCGTCGCGGAGCGGTCGACGGCGGAGTCCGCCTCGTTTTCGGAGGCGACCAGCGGAAAGTCCTCGCCGAGGACCCAGATCAGCGGGATCAACACGAAGAACCCGAGAATAAACGTGGCCGGGATCAGCGGCTCCAGCAGTGCCGGAAGCAGGACGGCAAAGAGCGCCGTGAGTCCGAACGAGAGGATCCCGATGAGGCCGGTGAGCCGTATTTTTTCGAACGTGGGGAGGGCCATGAACGGACGATCCGGTCACGTCGACAAAAGCGTACTGCCGCCGAGCCGTCCGCCCGCGACCGACGGCTATTCCTCGCGGGCGCACCCATTCCGATCCGTGCTCAGGTACGTGACGACGAACCCGGGGAAGGTGCGCGAGGCGGAGCGGTACCTCCCGGACGGCTCGGTGGAGCGGCTCGATTTCGACTACACGGAAGTTCAGGCCGACGAACTCGGCCCGATCGCGGCGCGGGGGGCCCGCGAGGCGTACCGCCGCGCCGACGCGCCGGTCCTCGTCGACGACGCGGGGCTGTTCGTCGAGGGACTCGACGGCTTCCCCGGCCCGTACTCCTCGTACGTCGAGGACACCCTCGGGGTCGAGCGCGTCCACGAGATCGCCGCCGACCTCGACGACCGGCGCGCCGCCTTCCGGTGTGTCCTCGGCTTCTGTGACGGCGAGGGGTTCGCCGCGAGCCCCGACCCGGTCGACCGCGGCGAGCGCGACGCGGCCGCGGCGGCGGGACCCGAAGCGGACGAAAGCGACGACGAGGGAGCGTCCGCCCGCGATGATCCCCTTCCGGTGAAGCTGTTCGAGGGGTACGTCCCGGGCCGGATCGTCGCGCCGCGGGGCGACGGCGGATTCGGCTACGACCCGATCTTCGAACACGATGGGGAGACGTTCGCGGAGATGGACACGGATCGGAAGAACGCGGTGTCACATCGCGGACGGGCGTTAGCGAAGTTCGCGGAGTGGTACGCGGACCGCTGAGGGGTCGCGGTCTCGGGGTCGGTCCGGAGCGACGACGGCGAGCCTACGCCGCCTCGGCGATCGCGTCGGTCAGCAGGCCGGTACCGAGGTCGATCTCCCGTTCGGTGACGTCAAGCGGCGGGAGGATCCGGAGGACCTTGTGACCACACGCCAGCGTGAGGAGTCCGCGTTCGAAGGCGTTTTTCACGACCGCGTCGCGCCGTTCCTTCGTGTCGAACTCGACGGCGCACAGCAGTCCCTTCCCGCGGACATCGTCGACGGGAGCGAGGTCGGCGTCGCGCATCGTCTCCATGAACTGCCGGCCGCGCGTCACGGCGTTCGCCATGAGGTCGGCCCCCTCGATGGCGTCGAGCGTGAGCGCGCCCTGCGCCGAGGCGATCAGGTCGCCCGCCCCCCACGTCGACGAGAGGCGGCCGGTCTCCTCGGGGAACACGTCGGAACGGGAGACGGTCGCGCCCACGCGGAGGCCCTTCGCGCTCGTGATCACGTCCGGCTCGTACGCGTAGTGGTCGGAGCCCCACATCTCGCCGGTGCGCCCGACCCCGGACTGGATCTCGTCGGCGATCAGCGTGATGTCGTGTTCGTCGGCGAGCGCCGCGATTTCGTCGGTGAACGCCTCGGAGGGGAACCGGTAGCCCCCCTCGCCTTGGATCGGCTCCAGAATCAGGTAAGCAACGTCGTCCGGGTGGACGTTCCCCTGCTTCGGGTCGAGTTTCCGGCGCAGCCGCGAGACGCCGTCCGCGAAGAAGCCGCACGAGCAGGTCTCGGGCGAGCAGGTCCGGTCGTCGCAGTAGGGCACGTCCATCACGCCGCTCACCTCGGGGAAGTCGCGGCGGTACACCGCCTTCGAGCGGTTCAGGGAGAGCGCGCCCAGCGTCCGGCCGTGGAACGCCCCGTCGAAGGTGATCGCGTACTTCGCGCCGTCGGACGCGTCGTAGGCGATCTTGATCGCGTTCTCGACCGCTTCCGCCCCGGAGTTCGAGAGGAAGACGGTGTCCATATCGTAGTGGTCGGTGAGGTCCGTCAGGCGGTCCATGAGTCCCGATGAGCCGGGAAGCCCGTCGTCGGGCGTCGGACCGCCCGCGGCATAAAAGTCCTGTCCGGCGATCTTCAGCGGGTCGACGAGATCGAACTCCTCTAAGCGGTCCATGATCAGCGGGTTGTTGTAGCCGAGCGGCGCGGCGGCGACGTGGCTGGTGAAGTCCATGAGGACGTTGCCGTCGGCGTCGGTACAGAACGGACCCTCGGCGGGGGCGGTGCGGTCCCAGACGAACTCGTAGACGTAGGTGCTGGGCGCGGCCGACTCGTGGTGGTACTCGACCCACTCCCGAGCGCGCTCGCCCGGGAGGTCGTCGACGGCGGGCGTTGCGGTGTCGCGGTCCATGAGTCGAAGTAGCACGCGGGTAAAATAAGTCCGGGGCGATCGCGAACCGGTTGAAGATTTCTCCAACCGGACTCCCGTCGGTTTGGTGTCCCGGTGCGGTCCGGGGGGTCCGCTCGCTCGGACCGACCGGGACGCCGGAGATTTAGATCGGAACACAGTTGTTTGAACGGGTACGAGGAGGCGTGTTCAGATGACCGAACCCGACGGTTCCGACCGCGCCCGCAGCCAGCCGGTCGTCGTTCAGGAGGACACCCATCAAAACGAGATTCCGGATAACATCGACTCGGAGCTGTACTCGGCGGACAGCCCGAGCAACTCGTTCCACGAGTTCCGGATAGAGGCCGGCGACGACCTCGTCGAAGCGCTTCGTGAAAACGGTTACACGGTCGTGTTTCGGGACTGACACGGGACGCACCGCGTCGACGCGCGGCCGACCCCGTACGACTTTCAAGATCCGTCGCCACGGGGGAGACATGAACCGCGAGGAGTTCGCCGCCAGCATCGACCACACCGTACTCGGACCGGAGACGACCTGGGCCGACGTGCGAACGGTTCTCGACGAGGCCGCCGAACACGGGATGAACGCCTGTATCCCGCCCTGCTACGTCGCCGAGGCGGTCGCGCGCGAGGACGCTCCCGACACGCTCGCCACCGTCGTCGGGTTCCCGCACGGCCAGCACGCCCCGGCGGTCAAACGCGACGAGGCGGTCGCGGCGTGGGAGGCGGGGGCCGACGAGATCGACATCGTGATCAACGTCGGTCAGCTGAAGACGGGCAACGACGGGGCGGTCGCCGACGAACTCTCCGACATCGTCGCGGCCGTCCCGGTCCCGGTGAAGGTGATCATCGAGACCGCGCTCCTCGACGACGGTGAGAAGCGCCGCGCCTGCGAGGCCGCCGTCGCCGCCGACGCCGACATGGTGAAGACCGCGACCGGCTTCGCGGACGGCGGCGCGACGGTCCCGGACGTGGAGCTGATGAGCGAGTACCTCCCGGTGAAGGCCTCCGGTGGCGTCGGCTCCTACGAGGAGGCGGTGGCGATGTTCGACGCGGGCGCGGTCCGGATCGGGGCCTCCTCGGGCGTCGAGATCGTCGAGGGGTTCCCCGAAAACGCGGACTAGTCTCCGTCTAACGGCTCGTCCGCGACGAGTCAGTCCCCCGTGACGGTTACCGGCTCGTCGTCCCCGACGAACCGGACCGCGAACGGTACGCGGTCCGGATCGAACCGACGGCCGAGGGTGGGTGGCTGTGCGGTGTTCGAGATGGTGAACTGCGGCACGGCGTCCGGGACTCGATCCGCCAAGCGAGGGTTTAATTCCGCCAGCGCGCGAGAGCGTCGTGTGGACCCGAGCCGGATCCCCGACGAGTTCCCCGCGCCGAGCTTCCGCGGGGCGCAGAAACAGGCCGTCGCCGACATCCGCGACGCGTTCGCCGCCGGGAACCGGGTCGTGCTGGTGCGCGCGCCGACGGGGAGCGGCAAGTCGCTCCTCGCACGGGCGATCATGGGCGCGGCCGAGACCGCCGGCGAGGCAGCCCCCAGCGAGGCGACCGGCGCGTACTACACGACGCCGCAGGTGTCGCAGATCGACGACGTCGAGGCCGACGACCTCCTCGACGACCTCGCGGTGATCCGCGGCAAGTCGAACTACGACTGCGTCCTCCCCGGCGAACACGACACGCCCGTGAACCGCGCGCCCTGCGCGCGCCAGCAGGGGTTCGACTGCTCGATCAGACACCGCTGTCCGTACTTCTCCGACCGCGCTATCGCCTCCGGCAACCGCTTCGCGGCGATGACGCTGGCGTATTTCATGCGCACCGCCGGCTCCGAGGTGTTCCGCAAGCGCGACGCCGTCGTGATCGACGAGGCGCATGGGCTGGCGGAGTGGGCCGAGATGTACGCCACCATCGAGTGTTCGCCCGAGCGCGTCCCGGTGTGGGACGACGTGGGCGTCCCCGACGTCGCGGCCGACGCCGGTTCCGAGGAGGACGCGCTCGACCGCACCGCGCGGTTCGTCGAGACGCTCCGGGACGTGGCGATCCGCGCGAAAGACGATCTGGTCGGGCGGCCCGAACTCGACCGCGAGGAGGTCGCCCGCCGCGACCGGCTCCAGGAGCTGATAAGCGAGCTCGGCTGGTTCTTGGAGGACTACCGCGATCCGCAGTCTCAGACCTCGTGGGTCGTCGATCAGCCGAGCGGCGAGGGGTCGGCGATCGATATCAAGCCGCTTGACCCCGCGCGGTACCTCAGGCACACGGTGTGGGACCGCGGGAACCGGTTCGCGCTGCTGTCGGCGACGATCCTCTCGAAGGAGGCGTTCTGCCGCGGCGTCGGGCTCGACCCCGCCGACGTGGCTCTCGTCGACGTCGAACACACGTTCCCGCTCGCGAACCGCCCGCTGTACGACGTGACGCAGGGGTCGATGACCTACGAACACCGCGACGAGACCGTACCGAAGATCGCCCGCCTGATCGTTCGCCTAATGGCCGAACACTCCGACGAGAAGGGATTGATCCACGCGCACTCGTACGACATCGCCGACCGGCTCACCGGCGACACGACCGCGAGAACCGCGACGCCGAACTGGAGGCGTGGAAGGCGAGTGCCGACCCCGAGGTGTTCGTCTCCGTGAAGATGGAGGAGGCGCTGGATCTCAACGGCGACCTCTGTCGCTGGCAGGTGGTGTGTAAGGCCCCGTACCGGAACACGAACGACTCGCGGGTCGCCCGCCGGCTGGCGGACGGCCAGTGGGCGTGGTACCACCGCACCGCGTTGCGCACCGTCATTCAGGCCTGCGGGCGGGTCGTCCGCGCTCCGGACGACCGCGGCGCGACGTACCTCGCGGACGACTCCCTGCTCGACCTCTTCGACCGCGCCGAGGCCGACACCCCGGCGTGGTTCCGCGACCAGATCGACGCGATGACGACCCCGTCGCTGCCGGCGTTCGACCCGGAGGCGGCGCTTTCCGGAATCGACGCGTCGCCCTCCGGCGGCGCGGGCGGGGCCGCTCGGCCGCCCGCGACGGGGACGGCGACGCGGACGCCGCGACGGATTCGGACGACGACGGATCGGTTCGGACCCGCTCCGAGCGGGACGCGGAGCGACGGGCGGACCACCCCCTGTCCGATGTCTGGGGCGACGGCTGAATCGGGGCGGCGACACGGCGGCTGTGGCGCGGCGATCCCGACCGCCGACCGGAGCGGGAATCCCTCGCCGGCTACAGAAGCGAGACGCCGTAGGCGACCATCGAACTCACCATGAGGAACGCGAAGAACAGCGCCAAGACCTGTTGCCTGTCCATACCGGCGTCTCGACCGCAGAGCGACATAACTCCTGCGGGCGACGGTGACACTACCGAACGCGCTCGATCGCGCTCTCGACGCGGCCGCGAAACCGGCGGCCGTGGTCCCGCGTATTATCACCGTCGTTTCGATCCCTCGTCAATATATATCGTATAAGGTGTATCAGGTCCCTCAATGAAGTAGTAACACTCATAAGCCTTCACTCGGCTACTGGGTGTATGGCCACGAACGGGCTGTCGAGTGCGCTGACGCTGTACGGTACGAGAACCCTGACCCTGTCGCAGGCGGCCGCACAGGCGGGGCTCAGCGAGGCCGAGTTCATCGAGCAGCTCGAACGCCGCGGCATCGAGGTGACCGACTCCGAGCGCGCCGCGGCGCTCGGCAGCGAACAGCCCGCTCGCGCCGACTAATCTGTCGCGCTCTCGGTCGGCATCCATCTCTCGGCAGAGATGCGAGAACACCACGGATGATCGGTTTCTGTCTCCGTTGAAATCCTGCTTTTCAGCGACATTCACTCCTGAAACGGTTCGTCGCTCGAATGTGTTCGTAAGTCGCTGATCGACATGGCCTTCGAAGCCCCAGCCGCTCGGCGGTACGTTGCTTCCTTCGGATCGCTGATCGACATGGCCTTCGAAGCCCCAGCCGGGAGGGCGACACACGCTCGCTGCGCTCCTCGCTCGGTCGCTCCGCTCCTTCGCTGCGGTGCTTACGTCGCCTGTGTCGCCCTCCCGGCTGCCCCTTCGAGTCCCACCCCGCACAACAACCGCACCTCACGCCTCCCCAGCCTCGTCGGCCGCGTCCGTCGGGCTCCTTTCAGTCGCCCTCGTCGCGGCCGACTCCCTCGCGCGTGCGACTCGCGGCCTCCGGCCGCTCGTCGGCGCGCGCCACTACATTCTGGCGGATCGCGCGCTAAGGTATGAATACTCAGTTCGATTTCGAACGTCTCGTCACCGACGGAACGTCGCCCTCCCTCGGCACGAGGTGGACCTCGCCCTCGTGTTCGAACGCGAGGACCTCGTCGGCGTCGTCGCCGATGAACGCGGGGTTCGGTACGGTCTTCGCCTCGTAAGTGACGGGGTCGAGCACCTGAATCGCGTTCTCGTCCTCGACGGTCACCACGGTCGTCTCCGTCGCGTCGTCGCGGGTTCCGAGCCGGGTCGCGTCGGGTGCCTCCGCGTCCGCGAACGCGGAAGTGTACTCGTCGCCGCTCGCAAGCCGAACGCCCTGAAGCCGGCCGGAGACGCGGGTGACGAGGACGGGACCGTCGCCGTCCTGGGGGTCGATCACCTCGCCTTCAGCGTACTTCGGGAGCCGGACCGCGAACGTGACGCGGTACACCTCGTTGCCGTCGCTGTCCTCCGTGACCAAGGTCGGGTACGACTCGAAGCTCCCCCCGAGCGACTCCGTAATCCTCGTCGCGACGTTCTGCGCGAGCCGGTTCGAGGAGAGTTTGACGTCCGGCCCGTCGTCAGTCTCTTTAACTTCGGTGACGAACGCCTCGCGGTCGCCGTTGGCCTCTTGTTCGGCGACGTACCGCTCGGCGATCTCCAGCGCCTCGGCGCGCTCCGCGAGCGTGAGGTCGCGCTCGTCCGCGCGGACCTGAACGATCCCCGCGTAGTAGCCGCCGGCGATACGGCCGCAGCGGTCGCAGGTCCCCCGCGAGATCTTCACCGGGACCGTCACCTCCGCGGAACGGAGCGTCCCGCGGACGACACCTGAAAAGCGGCAGTGCATCCGCACCGTGTTCTCGTCGACCTGCTCCGGCTCGACGCCCCACTCGACGTCCGCGGCGTCGACGTGGACCCCGAGCGCCTCCGCGACCTCGTCGACCGCGATGTCGGTGTAGTCGCGTGCGCCCACGTCGCGCCACGACTCCCCGCGCCGGACCGCGCCGCAGCCGGAACAGACCAGCACCTCGATCCGGTCGGGCGCGTCGACCAACTCAAAGTCCTCGAAGTAGCAGTCGTCACAGAGCAGCGCGTCCCGCCCGCGCGGCTCACCCGGAAGGGGGTCGCGCCGCTCAGGGACCGGGTCGCCACAGCGCGGACAGAACTCTCGTGACTCGCTCATCGCCAGCAGCTACGCCGAGGACCCGTTTAAGCGGCGCGGACCGCGCCGGTCGCCGCCGGCGACTGCGAGCGCGGAGCCGGCCGGTCCGCGCGGGTCTCGGCCGCCGAAATGGTTTTTCGCACGGACCGAAAAGGGGGGTGTATGAGCGGCAACCCCGACGACGAACGGCTCGAAGAACTGCGCGAACAGAAGATGGAGGAGCTTCGCGAGCGACAGGGCGGCGAGGGCGACGCCGCCGAAGCCCAGAAGGAGGCACAAGAGCGCGCCGAGGCCCAACAGGAGGCGGTGCTGAAACAGCACCTGACCGACGGCGCGCGCCAGCGGCTCAACGCCGTCGAGATGTCGAAACCCGAGTTCGGCGAGAAGGTGAAACAGCAGGTCGCCGCGCTGGCACAGAGCGGGCGCGTTCAGGGACGCATTGACGAAGACCAGATGCGGGAGCTGCTAAAAGAGCTCCAGCCCGAACAGAAGAGCTTCGACATCCGCCGCCGGTAGATGGAGCTCGCGCTGCTGTACAGCGGGGGGAAAGACTCCTCGCTCGCCGCCCACCTGCTCGACCGGTTTTACGACATCCGCTGTGTCACCGGCAGCTTCGGACTCACGAACGACTGGGAGCACGCGGAGCGGGCGGCCGACGAGCTCGGGTTCCCGTTCGAGCGCGCCGAACTCGACCGCGAGGTAGCGGAAAGCGCCGCCGAGACGATGGTCGCGGACGGCTACCCCCGAAACGGGATCCAGCGCGTCCACGAACACGCGTTAGAGACCATCGCCGCGCTCGACGTCGACGCCATCGCCGACGGGACGCGCCGCGATGACCGGGTCCCCACGGTGTCGCGGGCGCAGGCGCAGAGCCTCGAAGACCGCAATGGGATCGACTACATTTCGCCGCTCTCCGGGTTCGGCCGCCACGCCGTCGACCAGCTCGTCGACGCCACGTTCGACGTCCAGCAGGGACCGAGCGAGGAGGTCCCGAAGGCGGATTACGAGGATGAGCTTCGGACGCTCATCGCCGACGAGTACGGCGAAGAGACCGTCGGCGACGTGTTCCCGGACCACGACCAGACGTACGTCCACGGGCGGAACGACTGACGCTCGGGACCGAAGTGGTCGCCGCTCCGCGGCCGCTCCGCTCGCGGCCCGATCCTCGATACCGTGCGAGCGACGTTTCCCACGCGCGGCCACACCAGTCGATCGCGCCGACGAACCCGCCAACTCCCGTCCGATAGCGACGCGGACCCGGACTCCTCTCTCGTTCGACCCCACCGCCGAGGCGGACGGAGCTGCCCCAGCGAACGACCGGGCGGCGTCGAGCGACTGCGACCCGATCTACCCGCGGACGCGGGTACTCTGACCGTCGTTCGATGGTCCGGGAACCGCCCTCGCGCGGTTCCGCCTGCGAGCGCGGAAGGGATGGTTTCAAAGGGGCGCTCGCCGAACCGGCGTTCATGTACGACGGCCTCAAGGGATTCCGCGATTTTTACCCCGGCGAGCAGTCCGCCCGCCGCGAGGTAACCGACGCGATCGAGGACGCCGCGAGTCGGCACGGCTTCCGCGAGATCGCCACCCCCGCCTTGGAGCGGACAGAGATGTACGTCGACAAGTCGGGCGAGGAGATCGTCGAGGAGCTGTACGCGTTCGACGACAAGGGCGGGCGCGGCGTTTCGATGACGCCGGAGCTGACCCCGACCGTGGCCCGGATGGTCGTCGAGAAGGGACAAGAGCTGTCGAAGCCGATCAAGTGGATGTCCACCCGGCCGTTCTGGCGCTACGAGCAGGTCCAGCAGGGCCGGTTCCGCGAGTTCTACCAGACGAACATCGACGTGTTCGGCTCCTCGGCCCCCGAGGCCGACGCCGAGGTGCTCGCCGTCGCGGCCGACGCGCTCACGAGCCTCGGACTCACCGGCGACGACTTCGAGTTCCGCGTCTCGCACCGCGACATCCTCGGTGGCCTCGTCCGCGCGCTCGCCGACGACCCCGACGCGGTCGACGCGAAGGCCGCGATCCGCGCGGTCGACAAGCGCGCCAAGGTCGACGACGCCGAGTACGTCGGCCTGCTCTCCGACGCGGGCCTCGACCGCGACACCGCGCGCGACTTCGACGACCTCATCTCGGGCGTCGAAACGGTCGATGATCTTGACGCCGTTGCCGAGGCGGGCGGAGAGACGGTCGAGGCGGCGGTCGAGAACCTCCGAAACGTCCTCGCCGCCGCCGACGACTTCGGCGCGGGCGAGTTCTGCGAGGTGTCGCTGACAACCGCCCGCGGACTCGACTACTACACCGGCGTCGTGTTCGAGTGTTTCGACTCCACGGGCGAGGTGTCTCGCTCCGTCTTCGGCGGCGGGCGCTACGACGACCTCATCGAGAGCTTCGGCGGCCAGCCCACCCCCGCGGTCGGGGTCGCGCCTGGCCACGCGACGCTCAAGCTCCTCTGTCGACGCGCCGGCGTCTGGCCCGACGAGGAGCTCTCGACCGACTACTACGTCCTCTCGGTGGGCGACACGCGCAGCGAGGCGGCCGCGCTCGCGAACGACCTCCGCGCGCTCGACGACGATGTGGTCGTCGAGCAGGACGTCTCCGGCCGCTCGTTCGGCGCGCAGCTCGGCTACGCCGACTCGATCAACGCCGAGACCGTCGTCGTGGTCGGCGAGCGCGACCTGGCGAACGGCGAGTACACGGTAAAGGAGATGGAAAGCGGCGACGAGACGACCGTCCCGGTCGAGGAGCTCCCCCCCGAGAAGGGACTGCCGACGTACAAGGACTACGAGTGACGGCTCGGCCGCGGTCCGTCGCGAACCCTACTTATACGCTTCCCGAAGGAAGACGAGCACGCCGCCGAGCATCGCGAGGTTCCCAAAGAAGGCGAGCCGCTCGCCGCTCTTGTCGCCTTCGTCCGCGTTCCAGAAGTCGTGTATCGTCGCGGTCACGACCGTCAGGAAGGCGACCGCCGCACCGGTCGCGATCCGGGGAAGCCGCCAGAGAGCAACGCCCAAGCCGGCGACCACCATCATCCCGGAGGCAAACGGCGCGGCGACCTCGGGCATTGGGACCCCAGCCGACTCGGCGTACTCGACCGTGTCCTCCATGTCGCGGAAGTCCTCAGAGGCCTGTGCGGCGAGGCCGACCCCGAGCAGCACGCGGCCGAACCGGGAGGGGGCCTCGCGGCCGTCGTCGCGCGCCGCGTCGGTCGTCTCCGTGGCGTCGTCGCTCATACGAGCCGTAACGGCGTCGCGCGTCATAAATCGCGGTGGCGGGGGGACCCCGTGGACCCCCGTCCCCGTCGCTCCCGTTCGATCCGCGCCAGCAGCCGCGCCGTCGCCGCCTCGTCGAAGGCCATCGGTCGCCGCCACCACGGACCCTTCCCGGAGTCGCTCGACAGGTCGGTCACGATCGGGTTCGCCTCCGTCCCGGCCTCGGGCGCGCTCAGCGGGACGGCGCGGTCGAAGAGACCGGACGCGTCCCCGTCGCCTGCGACGACGACCCGCGCGTCGAACGGGTCGCGTTTCAGGTGCGCGTTCGTCGACGCGGCCTCGGCGGCGACCGCGCGCTCGACGACGCCGCCCCCGTCCGCCGAGACGGTCCGATCGACGCAGATTCCTGCGAACAGGAACGCCCCCCACTCCGGCGGGAGGTCGTTGTCGACGGCGACGCCCCGCTCGCGGAGCCACCCCCCGTCGCGGTCGTCCGCGCCCGCGTCGCCGACGCGCTCGTCGCCGGGTCCCCGCCAGTCGCGCGGTCGTAGCGACAGCGTCGCGTAGAACAACAGCCAGTCGCCCGGTTCGAGGTCGGCGATCCGCCCGGCCTTCACGCCGTGGGGGTCGCCGTAGCTCGCGCACTCGCGACCGTGAACGCCGGGGAACTCGGGGTCCGCGTGAACGGGGACGTTCCGGAGTTCGTCCGGGAGCGCGAAGGGCGGATCGAGGTCCGCGTACGTCGGCAGCGGCTCGTCGACCGGAAACCGGTCGCGCGGCAGCGTCGCCGCCGACTCGGGGATCGGAACGTACGCGAAGGAGCCGTCGGGGTAGACGGGACCGCGGAACCCGGGTTCGTTCGTGTTGGCGGCGACGTTGACCGCGACGGCTCGTGGGTCGGCCATCGAAACTGAAAGTCGGCCGGGGATCAGTCCGCCTCGGTCGCGGCCGGACCGTGGTCGATCTCGGTCCCGAGCAGGTCAAGGAACCCCGCGATCCACTCTGGGTGGTCGGGCCACGCCTGTCCGGTGACGAGGTTGTCGTCGGTCGTCACGCCGTCGACCCACGAGCAGCCGGCGGCCTCGACCTCGGGCCTGACCGCGGGGTACGCCGTCAGCTCGTAGTCGTCGAGGACGCCCGCCGCGGCGAGGATCTGCGGCCCGTGACAGATCGACGCGACCGGCTTGTCTGCCTCGAAGAAGTGCCGGACCGCGTCGAGTACCTCGTCGTAGCCGCGGAGGTACTCGGGGGCGCGTCCACCGGGGACGACCAGCGCGTCGTACGCCGCGGGGTCGACCTCGTCAAACCCGTGCGTGAGTTCGAAGTCGTGGCCACGGGTCTCCAAGTACGTCTGGTCGCCGCGGAAGTCGTGGATCGCGGTCTTGACCGACTCGCCGCCCTCCCGGTCCGGGCAGACCGCGTGGACCTCGTGGCCCACCGCCTGAAGGGTCTGAAACGGGACCATAATCTCGTAGTCCTCGCCGAAGTCGCCGACGATCATCAGTATCTGCTGTCCTGTCATGTTTATAACACCATCTTAGAGTACGCGCCGCTGGCAAATAACGATACTGGCGGACGGTAGCACACCACGAACCGGTCGCGACGAGCGACCGCGACCACGATCCCGGTGGCGCGCGCCTCCGAGGCCGCATCGCGGCCGAGGAGCGCCGCGCGAGGGAGCGGTGAGCGCTCGGAGAGCGCGAACCGCGAGGCTGGGGAGGCGTGAGGTGCTGTGCGGTGCGGGGCGGGACTCGAAGGGGCAGTCGCCGGCGGCGGAGCCGCCGGCTGTCACCGGGCGACGCCCGGTTGCCCGAGGGACCGTGTCCCTCGCTGCCAGAGAATCTTTGATCCTCGCGGCTGGGGCTTCGGTGGTCGTGCTGACCGGCGATTTGCGAGCAGGAACACCGCCGTCCGACCGGTCGACTCGCCCTCTGATAGTCGATACGGGGGTTCGCGAAAACGCGCCTTTTAACATCTCACCGCTCCGTCAGGGGCGGCGAGGGGTTCTCGACGTCCGGCGGCTTCAGGTCCCGGCCGAACTCGTCGAACTGATCGAGGTCGTCGGGGAGGTCGTACTCGATCTCGCGTTCGTCCTGATTGTCGGGGAGCCGACCATCCTCCAGCTCATCGGCGGCAGACTCCCAGCCGGGCTTCACGCGGACGGAGCGCGCGGGCGAGCCGACGACGACGTGGTGGTCGGGCACGTCGCCTTGGACCACGGAGCGCGCGCCGACGACGCTGTTCTCGCCGATCCGGCAGCCCGCTCGGACCATCGCGTCGTAGGTGACGCGCGCGTCGTCTTCGACGATCGTGTGGAAGTTCCGGACTGTGGTCTGGTCGACGATGTCGTGGTCGTGGCTGTAGAGGTGGACGCCGTCGGAGACGGAGGCCCGGTCGCCGATCGTCAGCTTTCCGCGGTCGTCGAGGTGGACGCCGTCGTGGATCACCACGTTGTCGCCGACCTCGATGTTGTGGCCGTAGGTGACGGAGATACCCTTAAAAAAGCGACAGTTGTTCCCGCACTCGGCGAACAGGTGGTCGCCGAGCATCTGGCGGAACCGCAGCGCGAACTCGACGTTGTCGGCCATCGGCGTGGCGTCGAACTGCCGCCAGAGCCACTGGAGGTGTTTCGAGCGCTGGAAGCGGTCCTCGTCCTTCTCGGCGTAGTACTCCGACTCCAAGGTCGCGTTACAGGGGTCGTACCCTTGAAGTCGAACGCGCTCGGCGCGCGACACCGACTCGCCGTCCTGCCACGCCTCCCACGCCTCGCGGTCGCCGTGGAGGTCGACGAGCACGTCGCGGACGACCTCGCAGGTGTCCTCGTCCGAGGAGAGCCGCTCGTCCACCTCGTCGATGAACCCTCGGACCCCGGCCTCGGCACCGTCGGGCAGGGACACGTGTCGCTTCGTCATTGCCCCTCCGTTCGGCGCGACGCCTCAAAGGGATTCGGTTGTGCGACCGGGTCGCCAGGGTGCCCGCGTCGCCGAAGTGCTCGCCTCGCCCGGTCGGTTCGTGGGTCGTGGCGAACGGATCGATCGAGGAACAGGAGGATCCGAACACACTACATAAATATTACTGTAATAACATTTTTGTGGACGTTGGATGTATTGTTACGTGGTACCACATGCCAGAAGTGAAATTCGAGGTAGACGTCGACAGCCCGCCGGACGAACAGCCGACGGCCAAACCGTTCAACCGCTGGCACCCGGATATTCCTGCCGTGGTGGAGGCGGAGCCCGGCGAGACGATCCGGCTGGAAGCACTGGACTGGACGGGCGGACAGATCACGGACAACGACGACCCGAACGAGGTCCGGGATGTCGACCTGACACAGGTCCATTACCTCGCCGGCCCCGTACACGTCGAGGGGGCGGAGCCTGGCGACCTGCTCAAAGTCGAGTTCCACGACATGGGCCCGCTGAACGACCGCTCCGAGTTCGGCTTCACCGGCACGTTCTCCCGCCAGAACGGCGGCGGGTTCCTCACCGACCACTTCCCGACGGCTGCGAAGTCGGTCTGGGACATCAACGGGTACACAGTCTCTTCGCGACACATCCCCGACGTCCGGTACGAAGGAAAGATCCACCCCGGGCTCGCGGGCTGTGCGCCGAGTCAGGAGCTCTTGGAGGAGTGGAACGAACGCGAGCAGGAACTCATCGACAAACACGAGGCGGACCCGAGTTCGATTCCCAACCACCCGACCGGAGAGCCGGAGCCAGGCGTCGCGAACCCGCCGACGACGGAGGGCGCACAGATGGGAGAGATGGATCCGGAGGAAGCCGAAGCGGCCGCCGAGGAGGCCGCGCGAACGGTTCCCCCGCGCGAGCACGGCGGCAACCACGACATCAAGGACCTCTCGATCGGATCGACGGTGTACTTCCCAGTCTACGTCGAGGGCGCGAAGTTCGGACTGGGCGACTTCCACGCCTCGCAGGGCGACGGCGAGATCACGTTCTGTGGCGCGATCGAGATGGCGGCGTACGCGGACGTTGAGTTCGACCTGATCAAGGACGGGATGGAGAGACACGGCGTCGACCACCCGATCTTCGAGCCCGGCCACCGCGGCCCCAACTTCGAGGACTACATCACGTTCTGTGGGTACTCGGTGACCGAGGACGGCGAACAGCGCTACATCGACTCACACACGGCCTACCGCCGAGCGTGTCTACAGGGGATCGACTACCTGAAGAAGTTCGGATATTCTGGCCGGCAGGCGCTCCACATCCTCGGGACCGTCCCGGCCGAGGGGCGTCAGAGCGGCGTCGTCGACGTGCCGAACGCGTGTTCGACGCTGGCGGTGCCGAAGGGCGTTTTCGAGTTCGACATCTCGCCGGACCACTTGGAGAACCGGACGGACCGGGGCGACGTCCTCGTCACGGACGACCCGCTCGGATGACACAGACGGGCGACTCGGCCGGGGAACCGACGGCCGGAGAACCGTCCGCAACCGGCGTCGGGGCGGCACGAGCGATCGCGTCGACGCTCCGGTCCACGCTGGGCCCGAACGGACTGGACACGATGGTGATCGACCGGAGCGGAACGGTCACCGTCACCAACACCGGCGCGACCGTCCTCGACGGACTCTCGATCGACACGCCGATCGGTCGCGTGATCGAGGAGGCCGTCCGAACACACGCGCGCCGCGTCGGGGACGGAACCACCACGACGGCCCTACTCATCGGCGGACTGCTCGATGAGGCCGACCGGCTCGTCGAAGCGGGGCTACACCCGACGTCGATCGCGGCCGGTTACGTCAGCGCGGCCGACCACGCCCGCGACGTGCTTCGTGATCGGAGCGTCCCGATCGATCCGGGCGGGGAACGGCTCCGGCAGGCCGCGGCGACGGCTGTCACCGGGCGATGGGACGCGGCGGCGACCGAGCGTTTCGCCGCCCTCACCGTCGGTGCCCTGCGCGCGGTCGATCTCGACCCTGCCCGTCTCACGGTCCACGCGTACGCCGGCGGCGAGCTCGCGGATTCGGAGTTGATCGACGGGATCCTCGTCGATGTCGACGACTCATCGACGACGATCGACGGCGTCGCGGCCGATGATCGGCGATCGCTCAGCGATCCGACGATCGCGCTGGTCGACAGCGAGATACGGCTCCCCGATGTAGATGCGTCTGGGAGCGTAACGGTCCGGAACCCGGACGACCTCGCCGCCGTCCGGGACCACGAACGGACGAATAGAGGAGAACTGATCAGAGCGGTTACCGACGTGGAGGTCGACGCGCTCGTCTGTCAGCAGTCGATCGATGACGACATCGGGACCGCGTTGGCTCGCGCCGGCGTCCTTCCCGTCGAGCGAACCCGCCGGGACGAGTTCGACGCCATCGCCCGCGCCGCGGATGCGACGCCGGTGGCCGCGGTCGCCGACCTCGACCGAGAGGCCCTCGGGACCGCCGGCGCGATCCGTCGGCGGAAGGTCGGCGGGGGGAACGTGCTGACGATCTCGGAATTCCCGGGCGAGTCGCACGTTTCCCTCCTCCTGCGTGGCGGGACGCCACACGTCGCCGAGGAGACGCGGCGGATCGTCGAGGACGGGATCGCCGTCGTGCGCCACGCTACAGCCGGGGGAGTCGTCCCGGGCGGCGGTGCCGGTATGATCGCCGTCTCGCGGGCCGTGACGGACCGCGCGTCGAGCGTCGACGACCGCTCGGCGCTCGCCCTCGAGGCGTTCGCGGACGCCGTGACCGTGATCCCGCGCACGCTCGCGAGAAACGCCGGCGTCGACCCGATCGACGCGCTCGCCGAACTCCGCAACCGCCACCACGACGGCGAGCGGACGGCTGGGATCGACCCGTCCGGCACGGTCCGTGACGTGTTCGCGGTGGGCGTCATCGAGCCGGTGGCCGTCCCCGCTCGCTGTCTCGAAACCGCCGCGCGGACCGCGGGACTGGTGATACGCATCGACGAGCGGCTGGACGGGGAGTCGACCGGCGGATCCGGGATCGACGGCAGCAGCCGCGAACGCGGTCGCGCCCACGCCGGTGATCACGTTCATTCCGACGGCGACGATCACGGCGGCGGACACGACGGCGGCTATCCGTGGGCGTTGAGCCACTAGGCGGATCGCTCGGCCGTCGGACCGACCGAGCCGGATCGTCCACGGTTCGCGGTTCCGGTCCGGGCGACCCGCGACGCGCCGGGACGCACTCGTCCCGACCGTAGTTTATAACCCCCGACCACTATCCCGCCGCGTCGGGAAGACCGCGCCCGATAAGTGCCCCGACCGCCAACAGACGGGCATGCAACACCGCGAACTGGGGAACTCCGGCGTGGAGGTCTCCGAGATCGGCTTCGGCGCGTGGGTCGTCGGCACCGACTGGTGGGGCGACCGCTCGGACGACCAAGCCGTCGAGATGGTCGAGGAGGCGCTCGACGCGGGCGTCACGTACCTCGACACCGGCGACGTGTACGGCCACGGCGACAGCGAGTCGATCATCGGCGAAGCGATCGACGGCCGCCGCGACGAGGTGACGCTGTCGACGAAGATCGGCTACGACTTCTACGACAACCCGCAGGCCGGCCACGGCGAACTACCGAAGGAGCTGAACGAGGAGTACCTCACCGAGGCGTTCGAGGCCTCGCTCGACCGGCTCGACACCGACTACGTCGACGTGCTCCAACTACACAACGCCAACGTCGACGAGGTCACCCCCGGGGTGCGCGACCTCCTCGCGGAGTGGAAGGCTGACGGCCGCGTCCGCGCGCTCGGCTGGGCGCTCGGCCCTTCGATCGGCTGGCTCGCAGAGGGCGACGCCGCCGTCGAGTACGAGGAGTTCGACGCGGTCCAGACCGTGTTCAACTGCTTCGAGCAGGAGCCGGGACGGCACTTCGTGGACGCGATCCGCGAGAGCGGCTCGGACACCTCCGTCATCGCCCGCGTCCCGCACTCCTCGGGACTGCTCAACGAGCAGGTGACGCCCGACACCGTCCTCGAAGACGGCGACCACCGCTCGCACCGCCCGAAGGAGTGGTACGAGACCGGCTGGGAGAAAGTCGAGGCGCTCCGGTTCCTCGAAGCGCCGGACCACGCCGCGGAGACCCGCACGATGGCGCAGGCCACGATCCGCTGGCTGCTCGCACACGACGAGGTCGCCTCCGTCACGCCGACGTTCCGCGACGGCGACGACATCGCCGAGTGGAGCGCCGCCGCCGACGTGCCGCCGATCTCCGACGCCGAGTACGACCGCCTCGACGACCTGTACGCCCGCAACTTCGACGTCGACCGCGACGACGGGATGGACGCCCTCCGCACCTCCGTCGACGGCGACGACATCGAGGCCGCCGACCTCGACAAGCGCGCCGCGTCGTACTGAGCGCTGGACGAACTGCCGGTCGACCCCGGTCTTGCCGCTCCGACCGACCCACTTCTTTCGCGTCGAAACCGCCGGACAGCGCGGCGTAGTCGCCGTTCGAGATCACTTTCACTCCGCACCGCTCCGGTGCCGCCGCTCCGCGATCGATCGGCGGGAGTTCGGGTCGCGATCGGTCCGCGAGCAGACCGCGGACGGGTCGCGTCGCTGGCGGTCGTGGGAACGGTGGCTCGGTCGAAACCCGTCGTCACAAGGGGCTCGGTGGGGGTAACCGACTCGTCATCGCCACCACGGCCCGATCTACTCGTTCACACTTATATACTAATTGCGATGAACTCGGCAACTCCCTGCTTACCCCGACCGGGAAACCACGCTCCGATCTCGACCATCGTGGTCCCGACGAACCGCGAACTGCGGGGTCGGCGGCGCGGTCTGAGTCGTCGACTCACTCGTTGCCGCTACAGACGAGGACCGGCCGTTCGGTGTCGAGGATGACGCTCTGGGTGACGCTACCGAACAGGACCTTTCCGGTCGGCGTGCGCTTCCGGCCCGCGACGACGATCTGGTCGGCGTCGTGGTCGTCGGCGACGTTGAGGATCGCCCTGGCGGGGTCAGTGGACGAGCACCGCCGCCACCTCGTCCGCTTCGAGCGGCATCGACGCGATCGTCTCCGCCTGTGTCTCAGCCCGGCCCTCGTCCGTGTCGATGCCCACGACAACTGTAAACATGGGGCGGTGGTCGCGGCACTGGCATTTGTTTGTTTCGGCGGACTCGGTTGCCTCGTTCGCCGCTTGCGAGCGCGACGGCGATCGAGCAACCGCCCGCAGGCGGCTAAATCTGCTCGCGTTAACTTAGTGCCAAGCCCGGTCGCAATCTCGCGGCTTAAACCAAGTCTAAGACGAGATCTCGTTCGGGACTGATCCGCTGGACGGCCAGTTTTTCACGGTCTCCACGAAAGTATTTTCATCTGATAATTCGGGAGTGATAAACGCCGTATCACCGACCTGGTCGATCAACTCGCCGTCTGCGAATCCTCCTTAATTTGACGCGACCCTGAATCCATCCCTAATGATTATGTAGTATGTGCCTGTGGGTAGTAGGTAGAAACTCATGGCAAACGATAACACGGCGGACTCGTCGAGACCGTACCGGCGGCGGAACGTTCTGAAAGGCGGCGTCGCGGGAGCGACGACGCTGGCGCTCGCCGGGTGTATCGGCGGCGACGGCGGGGGCGGGGGCGGGAGCGGAGGCGGTAGCGACGGCGGGGGCGACGGCGTACCCGATTCGATCACGGTTCCCGGTATCTACGACGAGAGCGGGGCGACGTCCGACGTGGGCCGGCCGACGGCCATCGGCTCTCGGGATACGATCACGTACATCAACGAGAACGACCTGTTCGACGCGACCATCGACCACCCGAACAACGACTACGCCTACGAGGTTCCGCAGGCCCAGCAGTACTACCAGCAGTACACCTCCGAGTCGTCGCCGCCGCTGATCATCGGCTGGGGCACCGCCGACACCGAGGCACTGGCGGGCACCGTCGCGGACGACGAGGTGGCCTACGTCTCCGCGTCGTACGCCGCAAACCTCGTCACCGAGGAGTTCCCGTACAACTTCTTCGGCAACCTCGATTACACCAGCCAGGCCCGTGCGCACCTACGATGGATCGCAGACAACGACCCCGAGGCGACGGTCGGGTTCATCTTCTCGAACACGGCGTTCGGTCGGTCGCCCGTGGAAGGCGGCAAACAGTACGCAGAGGAGCTCGAACTCAACGTGGCCCCGGACATCAACCTCCCGCTGACCGCCAACTCCGCGACCACGCAGCTCCGACAGGCCAGAGATCAGGACATCGACTACCTCATCCACCAGAACACGTCCGCGCCGATGCGGGTGCTCTTAGAGGACAAACAGGACATCTACCCCGACCTGACGGTGTGTGGCCTGACTTACACCGTCGACGAGCGCGTGGTCCAGCAGTCGCCCGACGTCTTCGAAGGTGTGAGATACGTCAACGCGTTTCGTACGTTTCAGGGCGCGCTCGACAGCGGCGGTCGGGGCGCAGAGATCATCGAGGCGAACTTCGAGCGCGAGGGACGCAGCATGGACGACCCCGAGGTCGCACAGCTCAACTACGTACGCGGCGTGATCCACGCGCTGCTGGCGCTGAAGGGCATACAAAACGCCGCCGAGGCCGGGAACGACCTCACGAGCGGACCGAACCTCAGACAGGGAATGTTCGGTATCGAGGACGACGACATGTTCGGCCTCGCCGAGCCGTTCAGCTACGAGGAGGGCGACCGCCGCCCGACGATGAACGGGCGGCTGTTCGAGGTGACCGACGGGAGCCTGAGCTTCGACACCAGCGTCGAACTGCCTCAGCGCGACTCCTGGATCGGACTGTAATGGCGACCAACGAGCAATTGACCGCGAACGCGGCCGACGACGGCGGCCCCCCAGTCGTCGAACTCGACAACGTCGAAATCGTCTACGACCGGCACTTCCTCGCGGTACAGGGCGTCTCGATGTCGGCCGACGAGGGGGACATCGTCGCGCTGCTCGGCCCGAACGGTGCCGGCAAGTCGACGATACTGAAGATGATAAGCGGCATCGGTCGCAGCGAGCGCGGCGAGGTCACGCGGGGCCGCGTGTTCCTGCGCGGCGAGGACGTGACCAACGACGGCGCAAACGAGATGGTCGACCGCGGCATCACGCACATCCTCGAAGGGAGGCGGGTGTTCGAGGACCTCACCGTCGAGGAGAACCTCCGGTGCGGGCTCTACCGCGAGGGCCGCCGGTTCCGGTTCGACGAGGACGACTACCAGATCGCCTTCGAGTACTTCCCGCAACTGGAGGACATCTTACATCTCAAGGCCGGCTACGCCAGCGGCGGGCAACAGCAGATGCTCGTCATCGCCCGCGCGCTCATCCATCGGCCGAACCTGCTCCTGCTGGACGAGCCATCGCTCGGTCTCGCGCCGAAGCTGGTCCGCGACATCTTCGAGACGCTCGTGGAGATCAACAGACAGGAGAACATCACGATGCTCATCGCGGACCAGAACGCCAAGCGCACCCTCGAGATAGCCGACTACGGCTATGTCATGGAGAACGGTCAGATCGAGCTTCACGACCCGGCCGACGAGCTGGTCCGACGCGAGGAGATCAAGGAGTTCTACCTCGGGACGTCCGGCGAAAACTCCCGATACACCGACATCAGACACTACAAGATCCGCAAGAGGTGGACCTGATGAGCGCCGATCAGGAGGCCGAGGCGCGCGCGGCGTCGCTCAGGGGGGGCGTGCGCGTCCCTCCCGAGGAGGCCGCGATCGGCTGCCGGAACGTGACCAAGACGTTCGGCTCGATCACCGCCGTCGACGGCGTGGACCTCGGTATCGCCGACGGCGAGTGGGTCTCCATCGTCGGCCCGAACGGCGCGGGGAAGACGACGCTTCTGAACGTTCTCAACGGCTTCTACACGCCCGATTCCGGGAGCGACGTGTTCCTGAACGGCGAGGAGGTCAGCGGCAAGCCCGAACACTACCGCGCCCGACGCGGAATCGGCCGGACGTTCCAGGGGTTGGAGCTGTTCGAGAGCGAGGACGTCTTGGAGAACGTGATGACGACCCGAGCGGTCGCCGAACGCCCGAACGTACTCTCGGCGATGCTGTACTACGGAACCGGGCGGAAGACGGAGGCCGAAAACATGCGGTTCGTCGAGGAGATCCTCGACTACCTCGAGCTCTGGGAACACCGCCACACGACGGTCTCGACGCTGCCGCTGGGCGTCCAGCGACGCGTCGACCTCGCCCGCTCGCTCGCGCTCGAACCGGACGTGCTCCTGCTCGACGAGGCGATGAGCGGGCTCACCTTCGACGAGAAGTACGACATGATCCGATTCCTGACCGACCTCCACGAGGAGGAGGGGCTGACGCTCGTGATGATCGAACACGACCTCGAAGTCGTCACCGCGGTCTCGGAGCGGATGATCGTCATACAGAAGGGCGGGGTCATCGCCCGCGGGCCGCCCGACGAGGTGACGAACGATCCCGAGGTCGCCCGGGTTTACACGGGGGTCGATTAGATGGCGACTGACGACGCCGAAAGCGAGGGCGTCGCGCCCGGCGACTTGGCCGACGTGGGCGGCGGCCCGTCGGACGACGACCCGGGGCTGTCCGTCGAGCGCGTCCTGACCGCGCCCGGCGGCGAGTCGGTGCCCATCGTCTCCGACCGAGCGCTCCCCGAGATCCTCATCGACCACGCCGCCGAACACCCGGACGACGTCGCCTTACGCTGGAAGCAGTACGGCGTCTGGCAGGAGTTCTCCTGGGAGGAGTACTATGACCGCGTGGAGCGGTTCGCGCTCGGCTTAGAGGAGTACGGGTTCGGCGACGAGGACGTGCTGTTCACCATCGGGTACAACCGCCCGCACCAACTGTGGGCGTGGATCGCCGCGCAGTCCCTCGGCGGGATGGCGGCCCCGAACTACGAGGACATGCTGCCGGAGGACATCGAAAAGCAGCTTCGCCTGCTCGAACCCGAGGTGGTGTACGCCGAAGATCAAGAGATGGTTGACAAGATCCTCCTCGTCTCGGACGACGTGCCCTCGCTTTCGACTATCATTTACCGGGACGACAAGGGGATGTTCCGGTACGAGAACGGCGAGAAGACCGAGCCGGGCGATCCAGCGATCGTCGCCTACGAGGACGTAGAGGAGCGCGGCCGCGAGCGCCGCGACTCCGGAGACGTGGGCGACGACTACCTCGCGTCCGAGATTCAGGACGTGCCCGCGGAGGCGACCGCGATGCTCGCGCCCACGTCGGGGACGACGGGAATGCCGAAACGCGTCCGGCTCTCGCATTTCAACCTCGTGAACCTCGCGAACGCCGCCATCGACATCGACCCGCTGCCGAAGGAGTCGGACTACTTTTCGTATCTCCCGATGGCGTGGGTGGGCGAGCAGATGATCCTGCTCGCGGCCGCGTTCGTCGCCGGCTGGACCGCGAACTTCCCGGAACAACCCGAGACCGAGGAAGAAGACCTCCGAGAGATCGGACCGGAGATCATCTTCTCGTCGCCCAAGCGGTACGAGGCGTGGGTCGCGGACATCAAGGCGAAAGTCGAGAACACCACCCGGTTCAAACGCTGGGTGTACGACAAGGCGATGAGCGTCGGCGAGAAGTACGCCGAGTACGTCATCGGCGACAGGAACGACGAGGAGCCGCCGGCGTGGCTCCGCGCGGCCCACCGGCTGTCGTACTGGGTCGCGTATCGCCCGATACTCGACAAGATCGGGCTAAAGCGTGCGAAGAACGTCTACACCGGTGGGGGTCCCCTCGGGGAGGACCACTTCGAGTACTACCACGCGATGGGCGTCCCGCTCAAGCAGATCTGGGGGCAGTCCGAGGTCTGTGGGTTCGTGACGATGCACCGCGACGACGACGTTCAGGTCGAGACGGTCGGCGAGGTGTTCCCGAACGTCGAGGTGGGGATCACGCCGGGCGGTGAACTGCTCGTTCGCGGCCCGGTCGTCACCTCGGGCTACTACGGGATGCCGGAGAAGACCGAGTCGGCGTTCGAGGACGGGTGGCTCCACACCGATGACTTCGGCGCGCTCACCGACGACGACCACGTGCGGATCTTCGACCGGATGGACGATGTCTTAGAGATGACCGACGGCACCGCCGTCGCGCCGATAAGCGTCGAGACGAAGCTGAAGTTCAACCCGTACGTGAAAGAAGCGATGGTCGTCGGCGACGACCGCTCGGAGCTGACCGCGGTCCTGAACATCCGGTACGACAACGTCGCGGAGTGGGCCGACCAGCGCGACATCCAGTACGCGGGGTACAGCGACCTGACGCGGAAAGAACCGGTCTTAGAGCTGCTGCGGGGGGTCGTCGCGGAGACCAACGAGGACCTCGATCACCCGATCCGGCGGTTCACGCTCCTGTTCAAGGAGTTCGACGCCGACGACGGGGAACTCACGCGCACCGGGAAGCTCCGCCGCGAGGTCGTCGTGGACCGATACGGCGACCTCGTGACGGCCCTGTACGACGGCAGCACCGAGATAACAATGGAACTCACGATCACGTATCAAGACGGCAGAGAGTCGACGGAACGCGGCGTCATGCGAATAGTGGACGTGGACCAACCGGTCCTCGACGACGAACGCGAACTGGAGGTGAGATAGATGGTAAACTGGGTCACGTTCGTCGACATCTCGCTGAGTGGTCTCGGACTGGGCGCGCTGTACGCGCTCGTCGCGATGGGTTTTTCGCTCATCTACAAGGTGACCGGCGTCCTGAACTTCGCGCAGGGCCAGATCGCGATGGTCGGCGCGTACGGGGTCGTCATCTTCGGCACGGCGACCGTACTCCCGGCGGCGATACCGGCGTGGGCCGCGGTGCTCGTGACGGTCCTCCTCGGCGTCGTACTCGGTCTGGCACTCGAACGGATCGTCTTCCGCCAGTTCATCGGCGAGCCGGTGCTGTCTGTGATCATCGTGACGTTGGCGCTCGGCAGTATCCTCGAAGGGGTCATCTTCTTTTTGTACGGCCAGAACGCAAAAGCGTACCCCGACGCGCTGACGTTGGGCGGCCAGCTTACCCTTCCGTTCGGCACGTCGATACAGGCGGCGTACGCCGTCGCAGTCGCCATCGCGCTGGTCGTCGTCGCCGTCCTGATGCTGTTCTTCCGCCGGACCGTCACCGGGTCCATCCTCCGGGCGTCGGCCAGCGACGAGCAGGCCGCGATGGTGCTCGGCGTCTCCATCGAGCGCACCATCGCGCTCGCGTGGACGCTCTCTATCGCCATCACCGCCATCGGTGGCATCCTGCTGGCGACATCCAGCGGCGGGGCGGCGGTCTCCATTGAGGACACGGGGATCATCATCTTCGCCGCCGTCGTGTTGGGCGGGTTAGACAGCATCCCCGGGGCGTTCATCGGCTCGATCGTCGTGGGCGTCCTCCAAGAACTGGGCTCGTACTACCTCGTGGGCGGCACCGCGGTGTACGTGCCCTTCACGGGCGTTCAGGCCAACCTCGGCGCGGGGTTCGGCGAGATTCTGCCGCTCGTACTCCTGCTCGTCGTCATTCTGGTGAAGCCGTACGGCCTGTTCGGGACCGAGCGGATCGAGAGGCTCTGATCATGAAGGGACACAACTCGCGCGCCACGGGGCGCTCCGACGGCGTACCGACGAGTCGAACGGCTGCGGCCGACGGGAGGTGGTCGCATGCCCTGCGGTGAGTACTTCACCGACTACGAGTCGCGAATGGGGCTGGTCCGGTGGCGGACACAGAAGGTAGCCCTCGCGGTGGGGCTGCCGATCCCCTTCATCGCGCCGTTCCTCCTCGGTGGCGGGACCGTGACGCTGCTGACGCAGGCGTACATCTTCGCTATCGCGGTGTTGGGGCTGAACGTCATCCTCGGCTACGCCGGCGAGATCGTGCTCGCGCAGGGGGCGTTCATGGCCATCGGCGCGTACAGCACGAGCAGACTGCTCGCCGTCGGAGCGGGGCTGTTCCCGGCGCTCGCCGTCGGTGGCTTCATCTCCGCGCTTGTCGCCGTCGGCTTCGGTCTGCCGTCGTTCCGCGTCAAGGGGTTCTACATCGCCATCTCGACGCTGGCGCTCCAGTTCATCGCCGAGGAGTGGTTCTTCGTGAACTCCCGGCTCGCCTTCATCCACGGCGGGACGACTCAGTCGCTGCCATCGAACGTGGGCCTCGTCGGGTCCGTCGGCACGCTCGGCACGACCGTCGACAAGTACCTGCTCGCGCTGGTGCTGCTATTGATCTTCGCGATGCTGTCGCTGAACCTCTCCCGGACCGGCATCGGGAAGACGTTCCGCGCCATCCACGAGAACGACCTCTCCGCGTCCGTCCTCGGCGTGAACGTCTTCAGGAATAAGCTGCTCGCGTTCGCCATCGGCGGATTCATGATCGGCGTCGCGGGCGGCCTGTTCGGGTTCCAGATCGGCTTTATCAACGCCGAGTACTTCACGATCGGGCTCACCCTCGAACACTACGTCATGCTCCTGTTCGGCGGCCTCGGGCGCGTTTGGGGCGCGCTGCTCGGCGTCGGCGTCGTCACGCTCGTTCAGGACTACCTCAACGACGGGCTGAACCTCATCGCGGACCTCACGGGCACCAACGCGACTGCGCTGTTGCCGGTGTTTTTCGGTTCCATCATCATCGTCGTGCTCGCGGTCGAGCCGAAGGGGGTGTTGGCCGGGCTCGGCAAGATCAAGGAGTACCTGCGCACGTGGCCGTTCGCGTACTGAACGCGACGGCCCGCAGTCCGCGGCCCGACCGTTTCGACTCCTCGATACACGCTCCGGCGGCGCGCCGTGCGGGTTTCGACACCGAAACCACACCAGCGACGGAGATTTATGTGGTGGTTCGCCGTGTGTTAACGCGATGTACGACGACAGCACACTCGCGGCGGTGGGGGAGCAACTGGAGCGGGTGGTCGACCGCGACTTCTACGCCGAGAAGTTCTCGGAGGCGGGCGTCGACCCCACGGCGGTCGACTCGTGGGCCGAGTTCAGGGCCCTCCCGTTCACGACGGCCGCGGAGCTCGAGACTGACTTCGGGGACGCACCGCCGAGCGGGACGCTGTACGACGGTGCGGCGATGGTTACGTTCTCGCCGATGGGCGAGCAGCTCCGCCCGGTCTTCGACACGGCCGACGACCTCGACGGGCAGGCGGCCGCCAACGCGGACGTGCTCGAACGCGCCGGCATCGAGTCGGGCGACCGCGTCGTCAACACGTTCGGCTACGAGCTGTTCGGCACCGGATACGTGCTCCATCGGGCGCTCGAACGCCTCGGCGCGGAGGTGTTCCCGCTCGGTCCCGGCGACTCAGAGCGGGCCGCCGCGACCATCGAGGCGTACGACGTCGACGCGGTCGTGGGCAACCCGAGCTTCGCGCTGAAGATCGGCGCGGAGGGCGGCTCGGTCGACACGTTCGTCGGCGCGGGCGAACCGTTCACCTCGATCCCCGGCCGCCGAGAAGCGGTCAAGGACGCGCTCGACGCGTCCACGGCGGTGGACTACTTCGGCACGCGACACATCATGCCCGTGGCCGCCGAGACCGCGGCCGAGGACGGCCTCCGCGTCGTCGACGATTACGCCGTCGTGGAGGTCGTCGACCCGGACACGGGCGAGGTGCTGGACCCCGGCGAGCGCGGGGAGGTCGTCGTGACGCACGTCCGGAAGGAGGGGATTCCGCTGGTGCGCTACCGGACCGGCGACCTCGCCGAACTTGCGGTCCGGGACGGGACCGTCGTGCTGCCCGACGGCGTCATCGGTCGCACGGACGAGCGGCTGAAGGTCAAGGGCGTGAAGGTGTACCCGGAGAGCATCGAGACGGTGCTCGCCGCCTTCGAGGGGCTGACGGGCGAGTACCGCGTCGAGGTGTCACAGCCCGAAACGACCGACCACCTCGTCGTGGTCTGTGAAGGCGAGGCCGACGCCGACGAACTGCGCGCGGCGCTCGGCGACCGTCTGGTCGTGACTCCGGACGCCGTCGAACTGGTCGCCGACCTCGACGAGACGGGCGTCGTGGACGAGCGGTACTGACCGGCCGCGAAAGAGCGCAGTCGGCGCTCGGTGACCGGCGAGCGACCGGCGCGGTCGTCAGTCGTCGTCGAGGAAGCGCCGCGCGGTCCGAGAGAAGATGTCACGCCGGGCCTCGGTCGGCAGCTCCCGCGAGAGCAGGTGTTCCCGCTCCCGGGCGTAGGGGTACGGAATGTTCGGGTAGTCCGAGCCGTACATGATCGACTCCGAGAGATCGATCAGCGTATCGTCGGCGACGGTCGTCGGATCGAACTCCATGTACGTCTCGGCCACGCTCGACATGGCGAACGTGGTGTCGAGGAAGACGTTGTCGCGGTCGCGGGCGAGGTCGACGAACGCCTCGGTCTCGTACGTGCCCATGTGGGCGGCGCACACCCGCACGTCGGGGTAGGACGCGAGGAACGACTCGAAGCGCTCGACGCCGACGTGGGGGCTGTCCTCGAACATCGGGGCCGTCCCGGCGTGGAGTACGACCGGGGCGTCGCGGGCGGCGACGACCTCGTAGGCGGGATCGAGCCGCGGGTCGTCGGCCGCGAACCCCTGAACCGGGAGCTGGAGCTTCAGGCCGCGCGCCCCGGCGTCGAAGGCGTCGGCGACGACGGTCCCCGGGTCGTCGTCGGCGGCGTGGACGGTGGCGAACGGGATCGCCCGGTCGGAGCCCGCGACGGCCTCGATCACCCACTCGTTGAGGTCGGCCGCAGCATCTGAACGCGCGGCGTACGGGAGCGCGGCGTACCGCTCGACATCGGCGGCGGCCAGCGTCGCTTCCATCCGCTCGCGGTCGGTCGGGTGGTCGAACGCCCACCCGGCGGCGTCGCCGAGCGCCTCCCGGATGGCGACCATCAGGCGCTCGGGCATCAGGTGAACGTGGGCGTCCACGACACCGTCGACGGGGAACTCAGTCATCGGTGAGCTTGTAGACGCCCGTGCCGGTCGCACAGACCGCGTCTCTGGACTCGACTTCGACGCTCGCCACGCCGATGCCGGCACCGCGACGGTCCACCGTGGCCGTCGCGTACAGCGGGTCTCGACCGGCGGCTTCGAGGTAGTTCACGCGGAGGTCGATCGTCGGAGTGTACGCCTCGCGGCCGCCGACGAAGACGGCGGCACCGGTGAGGTCCACGACGGCGCTGACGACGCCGCCGTGGAGGACATCGAGGTCGGGATTGCCCACGAGTCCGGGGTCGAACGGTAGTCTGACGGTGGCGCGGTCGGGAGTCACGGAGAGCACCTCTAGGTCGTGTCGCCGGTGAAAGGGGATGTCGTCGTACAGCCGCTCGACGACGGCCGTCCGGTCTGCCGTACCCGAACTCGTCGCGCACTGCCGGTCGCTATCACCGACCTCCGAACCGGTGTCACTCGGGTCGGCCATAACTGTGCTAACGCACGACACGACACCGGATAAATCAACCGCCCCGGCCGGCGAGACCGGTCGAGCCGGGTGACCGCTCTCGCGAGCCGCCGCTGTCGCGGCGTCGCGGCGGCGTCGCGGCGTCGTCGCGGCGTCGTCGCGGCGTCGTCGCGCCGACGGTGCGGTGTCCACCGGTTAAACGGCTCGCGACCGGTTCGGAACCGGTTTGAACCTCGGTGACCTCGGAACCGCCATGCGGGAAGTGACGTTCCGGATCTACCACGCGAGGGGGCCGGAGTGCGAGGTGAGCGCGCGCCACCCGGAGGTCCGGTACCGGTCCGTCTCGTCGATGACCGGGAGCGGTCCAGAACGGAAGCGGATCGCCGAACTCACCGGTCCGTCGGCCGAGATCGAGGCGTTCGTCGAGGAGTTCCGCGAGTTCGACCTGATCGTCTCCGCCGAGCCGCTCGCGCCGATCGAGGGCTCCCACGCGTACGTCGCCCTGACGCTCGACGCGGAGGCGGCCGACTGGGAGGGAATAAGCGACCGATTCTCGCGGATGGGGATCCACTACCGGACGGGGACGACCATCTCCGGCGGGGTCGAGCGCTGGACGGTGTACTTGGAGGACTGCGACGACCTCTCGGCGGTGATGCGGGAACTCGAACGCGGCGGCAACGAGGTCGAACTGGCGCGGAACGTGGAGCTGGCGTCGATAGAGCGCTCCCCGCAGCTCCCGGCGTCCGGCCTCCTCGACGACCTCACCGACAGACAGCGAGAGGTCCTCGCGACCGCGATCGCCGCGGGCTACTACGACCACGGCGGCGGCGTGGGCGTCGAGGAGGTCGCGGCCGAACTCGGGCTCGGCTCGACGACGGTGTGGGAACACCTCTCCCGCGCCGAGTCTGCGGTGATGAACGCGCTGTTCGACCGGTTTGCGGACGGAAAGTCGGTCGGTGCCGTCCACGAGGCGGACCGGTCGGACTCGTTGTGACCCCGGGACCGGTCGCGGACCCGGAACCCGTCGCGAATCGGGAACCGACGACGACCCCGGTCCGAACAACGCTTTTGTACTTCCGGAACAGAGCGCGGCGTGTGAGCAACGGAACCGTCTCCGTGCCGGACGAGCAGTACGAGCGGCTCGCCGCCCTCGCCACCGCCCGCGGCGTGACCCCCGAGACGCAGTTGGCTCGCCTCATCGACGACGCGTACGCCGGTCTCGACGGGGAGTCGGACTCCCCGGAAGGCCTCCCGCTCGGCGTTTCCGACTGTTCCGACGGGGAGTGAGCCGGGCGTCGGGTCGCCGCTCGATCCGTGAGCCGTCGCGCCCGTGAACCGCCTCCTGTGCCCACGGCTTGCTTTCGCTGCCGCCGTTCACTCCTCGTAGGGCCACCGTCCCCCGGTCTTCAGCTCCTCGACGTACCCCTCGTCGATGGCGTCGCGGATCGACTCCCGCGACCGGTGGGTCGCCTCGATTTCCCCCGTCGCGAACCGGTAGACGGACGCCGCGACGAGCGTCGCCACCTCGCCGAGGTCCCGCGAATCGAGCTTGTCGAGCGTGTCGGCGTGGGTGTGGCCCCACCCGCGGCCGGACTGGTCGCTCGTCGTCGAGACCATCACGGCCGGAATCCCCTCCTGGACGAACGCCCACTGGTCGCCGTGCGGCGAGATCGTCTCCCCGGTCATCAGGGGGGCGTCGAACGCGTCCGCGACGGTCTCGAACGTCGAGCGCATCCCGTCGAACCCGTTCGTCCCCACGCGGAGGTTCCGTGAGCTACAGGCCCCATCGAGGTTGACGACGCAGGCGATCGCCTCCCGCGGCGTGGTCTCGGCGGCGTGGTACGCCCCCCACAGCCCGATCTCCTCGGAGCCGAACGTGACGAGGCGGACCCGCGTGTCGAGGTCGTCCTCGACCATCGCGAGGAGGCGGCCGACCTCCGCGACGAGCGCCGACCCCGCGCCGTTGTCGTTGGCCCCGTCGCTCACGTCGTGGGCGTCCACGTGCGCGGTGAGGTACACCGCCTCGTCGGTGTCAGGTCCGACCTCCGCGACCGCGTTCACCGAGGTCGTCGGCTCGTTCCGGCAGTCGACGTCGAGCGAGACCGTCGGTCGCTCGTCGCCGACACCACCGGCCACGCCGTCGCCGACACCGCCGGCCACGCCGTCGCCGACACCGCCGGCCACGCCGTCGCCCTTCTTGGCCGCCGCGGTGAGCCGCGAGAGGCGGTCGCCGACCTCCTTCGAGACGCCAACCGCGGGGATCGGGCCGGGGCGGTTGTGGTAGCCGATCTCGCCGGTCGGTGGGAGCGCACCCTTAATGTGGTTCCGGAAGACGAAGCCGACAGCGCCCCTCTCGGCCGCCGCGACGTACTTTTCCATTCGGTGGATCCAGCGGTCGTGGCTCTCCGGCGTGCGCGAGGAGGCCATCGCGATCGCACCCTCCAGCGCGTCGCCCGCGGCCGCGAACTCCTCGTCCGTGCCGTCGCCGATGTCGACCAGCGGGGCCGTCGCCTCGCCGCTCGGCGTGCCCGGAAGCGCGATCACCTCGTGAGAGTGTTCGTGGCGACGCTCGACCGCCTCCGACACCGACAGCGACGACTCGCCGCGCCACCAGCCGGGGATCTCGAACTCGTCGAGGCCGGCGTTCCGCAGCCCGGCCGCCTCGAACGCCTCGACGACGCGCTCAGCACCGCGCCGCTCGCCGGTCGATCCGGCCATCCGGTCGCCGATGTCGGTCAGATCCGTGAGGAGGTTCCACCCGAAATTGCTCGTCCGCGCGTCGCCCACGACGCGGTCCGGTAGCTCGGTCATACGACGTGGTTGTGCCGAGACCGAAAAGGGATTGTGGCTACCGGCGGCCCGGCCGAACCTCGGGTCGCGGCCGAACCTCGGGTCGCGGCCGAACCTCGGGTCGCCGGTCTCAGGCCGGGTCCGCTGCGCTCACTTCGACCTCGACGTTGGCGGGGTCGACGCCGATCCGCGCGAACTGCGTGCGGACGTGGTCGCGGGCCGCCTCGACCGCCTGGTCGCGGGTGTCGAACCCACGCGGCATCGGCTCCTCGAAGGCGACCCGGATCTCCTCGCCGTCGACGACGAGCGGGGAGCCGCCGCTCTCGACCTCGTAGAAGGAGTCGCACACCCACACGTACGGCGCGTCCTCGTTCGGCGCGCCCTTGTACGCGGGCGGCTCCTCGCCGCGCTCGAACACCGTGCCGGTGAGGTCCGTCCCGCCGCCGCTGCCGCGAACGAGCATCATGACATAAGTAGGGGGCCGAGCCTGATAAGGCCCCTGCGACGGTCCGTCGCCCGGCGAAGTCCGTTGCCCGCCGAACCGACCGCGCGGCCCGAGGGCAAACGCTTTCGGCCCGGCGGCCGGTAGATACGCCATGACGCTGGAGGATTTCACCGAATACACCGGCAACGGTGACGGCGAGGGCGACGACGCGGTCGATAGCGACGACGCCCCGGACACGGCCGACGCCGCCGGGAGCGGAGGCGAGTCCGCGGCCAGTTCCGAGTCCGCGGTCGACGGGGGGAGCGCGATCGACTCCGAAAGCGCGGTCGATGGGGGGAGCGCGGTCGACTCCGAAAGCGCGGTCGACGCCGAGACGGCGGGCGGCGACCCGTCCGGCGACGGCCGAGACGACGAGTTCGCCGCCTACGACGCGACGCCCGCGGGCAGCGACGCGGGACTCGGCGTCGTCTCGGTGTCGCGGGGACTCCGCATCGCGGAGGAGGAGGACGAGACCTCGCTGAAGGCGTTCGTCACGACGGACAACCGCGAGTCGGTGCGGCTCGGAAAGTACCTCCTGATCCCGTATCCGGACGGCGAGCGGCTGTTCTGCCGGATAACCGGGCTGGAGTACGCTCAGGAGTTCCAGTCGGACGACGCGACCGAGATCCACGCCCGCCGGCAGATGCGGCGCGACGAGTTCGCCGAGCGCGACTACAAGTTCGTCGCCGACCTGGAGCCGATGTCGGTCGTGTACGGCGAGGGCGACGACATGAAACGCCGGATGACCGACCGGGTCCCCAAGCCCGGCGCGGTCGCCGAGGAGGCGGCCGACGACGCCGAGATCAAGACCGGGCTGAAGATCCCCGACGACGGCGTCTTCCTCGGCCACCTCTCGGTCGGCGGCGAGAAGGTGCGGACCGCGGCGGAGCCGCCCACCGTCGACTACCGGGTAAAGGACGACTACGTCGACGGCGACCCGCTCGCCTTCCGGCACACGCTCGTCGCTGGCGGCACAGGGTCCGGGAAGACCCACGCCTCGAAGAACGTCCTCCGGCAGTACCTCGACACGGACCGGGCGTACCCCATGGGCGACGGTCGGGAGTCCCGGATGGCGGTGGTCCAGTTCGACCCGCAGGACGAGTACGCGCAGATGCACGACGACAACCCCGACCTCGACGACGAGTTCGCGCGCCGGCTGGAACGCGAGAGGATCGCCCACGGGGGCCACGACGACACCGTCGCGCTCGTGCCGCGGGTCGCGAACGCGACCTACCCCGGCGAGGGACACCGCGCCGAGCGCGTCGAGTTCACGATCCCCTTCTCGTTGGCGCGGGACATGCCGTGGCTGGTGGCCGGGTCCGGTCTCAACGACAACCAGTACCCCGCGCTGTTGACGCTTCTCAACCGTTTTTTCGACAACTACGGCGACTCGGGAACGTACAGCCAGTTCCTCTCGTACCTCGACGACCCGGCGCTCAAAGAGGAGCTTCACGAGAGTGGTCGGGTCCACGAGGCGACCTTCGACGCCGTCAAGCGACGGGTCCGCGGGGTCCCGAGCGGCGTCTTCGATCAGGACGCGAAGCCGATCACCGAACTCGACCACACGCTCGTGCGGCCCGGCGGGCTCTCGGTCGTCCCCACGTACCACCTGCCGACCTCCCGGCAGAAGGAGATCGTCGTCCTCGCGGTCGCGGGACTGCTCATCGACGACAAGCTCTCGAACGACCCGGACAGCGACCGGATCAAGGAGACGCCGCTTTTAATCGGGATGGACGAGGCGCACAACTTCCTCGCCGACGCCGACAACGTCCAAGCGCAGAAGGTCGTCCAGAAGTTCACGGAGGCGGCGAAACAGGGCCGTAAGGAGCGGCTGGGCCTGTTCCTCATCACGCAGGACCCGCAGGACGTGGCCGAGTCGGTGTTCAAGCAGGTGAACACGAAGATCGTATTGAACCTCGGCGACGAGGACGCGATCAGCAGCGTCAACATTCCCTCCAACCTCGCCGGAAAGGTGCCGTACATGGAGAAGGGGCAGATGGTCGTCTACTCGCCGGACAACTCCGAGCCGGTCGAGCTGATCGGCCTCTCGGAGTGCGTGACGCGACACGAGTGAACGCGGGTCCCTCTCACCCCGTCGAGCGGTCCTCCTCGGCAGCGTCGCCGAGGGCGTGGTCCGCCGCGCCGAAGTCCCGGTCACCGTCGTTCGGTGAGTCAGCTCTCCGGGTCCGCTCTGGCTACTCCTCGGCGCGCTCGGCCGCGACCACCTCGCCGACCATCGACCAGCCCTCCTCGTCGAGCCCTGACCGGCCCAGCAGAATCCGCTCGTGATCCTCGGAGCTAATCAGCCGGAAGTCGGCCTCGCGGTCCGCGTCGGTCCGAACGCCCTCGCCGCGGAACTCCCGCTGGAAGAACTCGGTCGACGAGAACTCGTACACGCCGGTCTCGCCGGAGTCGAGTTCGAGCCGCACCGGCCGGGGCTGGACGTTGTGGATGCGCTTCGCGACTGGATTGAGATCCGGCATGTCGACCTTTCCGTCTCGTCCGAATAAAAAGGCGGTCACCGGACTGCGACCGACCTCTCGTGAGGCCCCAAGCGCGCTCCAGAAGGAGTGAGTCGCGTGGCATAAAACCTACGGTATGGCAACTATTAACACCAATCGTCGGAATCTATCTGTCCGAGCCATGACGGTGGAAACCTACGGCCTCATCAGTCTGATTCCGGCGTTGTTAGCAATCCTATTGACACTCGTCACTCGGCAAGTGCTCTTGTCCTTGTTCGCGGGCATCTGGATCGGTGCGACGGTCATCACCGGCTGGAACCCGGCCGCTGGGGCGACGCGGAGTCTCCAGTTCGTTGTCGACAACGTCACCGAGGCGTTCAACATCAAACTGCTGTTGTTCACCTTCCTCATCGGCGCGATGCTGGGGATGATCTTCCTCTCTGGGGGGATGACCGCGCTCGCCACGCAGATCACCAAACGCATCCGCACCCGGCGGCAGGCGGCGATCGGGCCCTCGCTGCTCGGTATGACGATCTTCGTCGACTCGTACGCGTCGACGATGATCACCGGCTCGGTGATGCGCCCGATCACGGACAAGTTCGATATAAGCCGAGAGAAGCTGGCGTACATCCTCGACTCGACCACGTCACCGACCGCGTCGCTGTCGGTCGTCTCGACGTGGCTCGGCTTCGAGGTCGGGCTCATCGCGGAACAGCTGAACACGATCGGGGTCGACCGGAGCGCGTTCGTGCTGTTCCTCGAATCGATCCCGTACCGGTTCTACAGCCTCCTCGCCATCGCGTTGGTGTTCATCGTCGTCCTCGCGGACCTCGACTTCGGACCGATGGCGAAGGCCGAGCGCCGGGCCCGGACCGAGGGCAAGCTCATCGGCGACGACGCCAACCCGATGATGGAGACGCAGGACGACGACATCGAGACGCCGGACCACGTCGACCCGCGGTGGTGGTACTTCGCGGCCCCCATCGTGACCCTCGTCGTGATGACCGGCTTCTCGCTGTACTACACCGGCGGTGGGTTCGGCGGACGCGGCCTGACGGACACGCTGTCGAACGCGGCGACGGCCGACTCGATCCTGTGGGCCGCTTTCTCGGCCTGTCTGGTCGTCCTCGCGATCCTCGTCGGTCACGCACGGATCGCGATGGACGACGTGAGCGACGCCATCTTCGAGGGGTTCAAGATGGTGATGTTCCCGGTCGCCGTGCTCTCGCTGGCGTGGTCGATCGGCTCGGTGAGCCAGGCGCTTGGAGTCGGGCCGTACGTCGTCTCGATCAGCGAGGGGATAGTCACGCCCACCATCCTCCCGGCGGTGATCTTCCTCAGCGCCGTCCTCATCAGCTTCAGCATCGGCACCTCGTGGGGGACGATGGGGATCATGTTCCCGGTCGCGATCCCGCTCGGTCACGCCATCGGTGCGCCGCTGGCACCGGCGATCGCCGCGATCCTCACCGGCGCGCTGTTCGGCGACCACTGCTCGCCGATTTCGGACACGACGGTGATGTCCAGTATGTTCGCCGCGAGCGATCACGTCGACCACGTCAACACCCAGATCCCGTACGCGGTACTCGCCGGCGTCGTCGCGACCGGGCTCTTCCTGATGGCCGGGTACGGCGTGTCGGCGTTCATCGCGCTCCCCATCGGCCTCGCCGCCGTCGCCGGCGTCACATACCTCCTCTCGGACCAGCTGGCGGTTGAGGTGCCCAGTTCGTACGAGGCGGACGCCGACTGACGCGGACGAATCCGTCCAATAGGCGACGAAGGTCGACTCGCCTTTGGACCCCACCCGTGTTCCGCGACGGACCACCGACGGCGACGACGAATTGTAGGCCTCTGACCCGCGGGGCGACGGTCTGAAGGCGTCCACCGTCGCGTTCGCCTGCTCGCTGCTGCCGTTGGGGATCGCGACGGCGATCGTCGGCTGGACGTTGGCCGACCACGATCGGTCGCGGACCACCAGAGCCGAAGCCTGCGGAGCGGCGTACGGTCTAACGGAACGGAAACGGCGAGAAAAAGCGGAACTCTCGAGGCGGTCGCGTTACTCGTCGAGGACGTCGTCGTACTCGCCGGCGTCGACGTGGTCGTCGAACGTCCGGGCGTCGTCGCCCTCGATGGTGACGCCGCCGGAGCCGGTCTCGAAGCCGGCTTCGTCCTTGATGAGCTCCGCCGTGGGCGGCACGCCGACCTCGATAGTGAAGGAGCCGTCGTCGTCGTACTCGACGGTGACGGGCACTTCCATGCCGTCGAACGCGGCGGTCTCGTCGTTGATCTGCGCGACGACGTCCTGAACGTCCACCGGCGTCGGTCCAAGCTCGGGACCGAGCGGCGGGCCGGGGGTAGCCTGCCCGCCGGGGACGAGCGCTTCGATAGTTCCAGCCATGTCCGTACGAACCCGTCGCCGACTTTTAACGGTTGTTCTTTCGGGCAGGGGGAGTCAGCGGTTCGCACACCGTACGTTTCGCTTACACGGCGATGGATCACTCGTCCGGCGAGCGACGCTGGTTTCGTTCGTATTTATAAGCGCTCGCGTGGTTCCGAGTGAAACTCCGTCGACACTCCCGTCGCTTCCGTATAAACACTAGACTATGGAGCGGCGGTGGACGCCTCCAGAGCCCCAGCCGCGAGGCGATACGTGATCGCTTATAAATCTCCGAGCGACGCGAACGCCACGACGTTGCCCGCGACCGCGGAGACGACGCCGCCGAACACGAGCCCGGCCGGGAACCCCATCGTGATCCCGCCGCGGACGATCCCCATGTTCGCCCCGCGCGACCCGCCGTCGGAGAGGTCGGCCGCGATGGTGTACGCGGCCGCAAACACCGCGGCGGAGCCGAGCCCCCAGAGGACCCTCATTCGGAGTCGCCCGCGTCCGCGTCCGGGTCCCGCCGGAGCGCTTCGATCGCCGCGTCGAGCGGCGGCAGCCCCGCCCCCTCGGCGAGCAGCGGCTCGACGATCCGCCGAAGCGTCGCCTCGGCGACGGTACGGGTGTAGCCGTCGTCCTCGTCGTCGCGCACGGAGTCGGCGAGGGTGATCTGTCGAGTTCGCGCACCGTCGACCGTCGCCACGATCATCGCCGCCGTCTCCTCGACGTCGACCTCGCGGAAGACGCCGGCCTCGATGCCGTCCGCGAGGATGTCGGCGACGGTCCCGCGGAGCAGCCGGTCGCTGCGAGCCAGCTGCTCGCGGATCCGCCCGTTGAACGGTCCCTGCGTCCGCAGTTCCAGCAGCGCGATGTGGAACGCCTCGCGGTCCGTCTCGTCGGGCGCGAAGACGAACCACCCGATGAACTGGACCAGCCGTTCGACGGGCGGGTCGTCGGCGTGGGCCGCGATCCGCTCTTCGGAGTCAGAGACGATGTACTCTAGGAAAGCGACGAGCAGGTCCTCCTTCGTGTCGTAGTGGTAGTGGAGCAGCGACTTGCTCTTCGAACACTCGTCGGCGATGTCCCGCATCGTCAGGTCGGCGTAGCCGTGGGCGCGGAGGGCGCTGTACACCCCGTCCATGATCTCTTCGGCCGCGCTCGGCGCGTCGCTCATTGACTGACCGGTCAGTCAACGAGCGGTAAATCCCTATCGGTCGGGACCGCTCCCGCCGGAACCGCGCCGGTCGAGGCAGCCC
>PXST01000014.1:0-13848 GCA_003023405.1 Halobacteriales archaeon SW_8_68_21 | reverse complement strand
GTTCGTCGCGCGCGGACCCTTCTCCGCCTCCTCGATGTCGAACTCGACCTCCTGACCCTCTTCGAGGTCCGGGCCGCCGACGTCCTCCATGTGGAAGAACACGTCCTCGTCCGCGTCGTCAGTCGAAATGAATCCGTAGCCGCCAGTGTCGTTGAAGAAATCGACTTCGCCTTTCGCCATTGCGATCACAGAAGCGGCGTCGGTAAATAAAAGCTTTCCGCGACCCGGCGCGGCGTGGAACGGCGTATCACGGAGGGGCGTGCCGACGGAATGTCGACCGCGATCACGATGTGTCTTGTAATTTAATATCCGGATTCACAGAGCATCTACCGTCGTCTTTCTGCTCCGTCTTCGCGCTCCGAATCGCGGGAGCCAGCACCGCGTTAGTAACTACTATACGACACCGGTTCAGAACCGTTAGGTATGAGTCAGTCGTACAATCGAGGCCTCATCGAAGACTTCGGCCGCTGGCGGGAGTTCGAGGCGGGGATGTGGGCGTGGATCTTCCACAAGTTCACGGGATGGGTGCTCATCGGGTACCTGTTCACGCACATCGCCGTGTTGAGTACGGGAATTCCGGCCGCCGGGGCGACCGAAGCGGCGGTCAGCGCGGGGAACGACGTGTACACGCAGACAATCGTCTCGCTGGAGGGACTGCTGCTCGTGCGCGTCCTCGAAGTCGGCCTCTTAGCAGTCGCCGTCTTCCACATGCTCAACGGGACCCGACTCCTGCTCACCGACCTCGGGATCGGGCTGGGCGCACAGGACAAGAGCTTCTACGCGTCGCTAATCCTGACCGGCGCGATCACCGTCGCGTCCGTGCCGACGTTCATCGCGGGGGCGTTCTGAGATGGCCGAGCGCTACTCCTCTTTCCAGAAGGGCGGCCGGATGTGGCTGCTCCAGCGGGTCACGGCCGTGTTCCTGCTGGTCGTGTTGGCGTTCCACTTCTTCCTGCTCCACTTCGTCCACCACGCCGACGAGGTGTCGTTCCTCGCGAGCCGGGGGCGCATGGAGAGCCTGAGCTACTACTCGCTTATGATCACGTTCCTCGTGACCGCGACGTTCCACGGGGTCAACGGCGTCTACAACGCCCTGATAAATCAGGGACTCACCGGCACGAAACGAACTGTAATCAAGTGGACGCTCGTCGCCGCGAGCGTCGTCCTGATCGTCCAGGGCATCCGCACCGCGAACGCGTGGGCGGGCATCGGACTCTACTGAACCGACAATGAGCACGCAAATTCCGAAACAGACCGAGGAATCGACCGAGACCGACGCCAAGACGGAGCCGGCCTCGAAGGGCGACGAGCGGCGGGCCGAGAAGCGCCGCCGCGCGGCCGAGCGCCGCGAGCAGCGACAGGAGGAGGCGGCCGAGAAGGCGGCCGACGACGAGAGCACGGTCGAGCTGAAGGTGTTCCGCTACGACCCCCAAATCGAGGGGAAACAGGAACCGCGGTTCGACACGTTCCACGTCCCGTTCACGAAGGGGATGACCGTCCTCGACGCGCTGATGTACGCGCGCGACACGTACGACTCCTCGCTCACCTTCCGCCACTCCTGCCGGCAGGCGGTGTGCGGCTCCGACGCGATGTTCGTCAACGGCGGCCAGAAGCTGGCGTGTAAGACCCAGATCGCGGAACTCGACGAGCCGGTCCGCGTCGAGCCGCTCCCGCACGCCGAGGGCCGAAAGGACCTCGTCGTCGACATGGAACACTTCTACGACCAGATGGAGGCCGTCGAGCCGTACTTCCAGACGAACGAGTTCCCGGACGGCGAGCTCGAAGAGCAGCGACAGGACCGCGAGAACCGCGAGAAGATCAAGATGTCCACGCGCTGTATCTGGTGTGGTGCGTGTATGTCCTCGTGTAACATCGCCGCGGGCGACAACGAGTACCTCGGGCCGGCTGCGATCAACAAGGCGTACCGGTTCGCCATGGACGATCGCGAGGGCGAGGAGATCAAACAGAAGCGGCTGGAGATCATCGAACAGGAACACGGCGTCTGGCGGTGTCAGACCCAGTTCTCCTGTACCGAGGTGTGCCCGAAGGACATCCCCCTCACCGAGCACATCCAGGAGCTGAAACGCGAAGCGGTCAAGAATAACCTGAAGTTTTGGTAATTTCGACAGACAGTATCAAGGGACTCCGGAACCTACGAAATTACATACCAACAATGTACGAACACGATGTCGTCGTCGTCGGGGCCGGCGGGGCGGGACTCCGAGCGGCAATCGCGGCACAGGAAGCGGGCGCGGACGTGGCGATGGTGTCGAAGCTCCATCCCGTCCGGTCGCACACGGGTGCGGCGGAGGGCGGAATCAACGCGGCGCTGCGCGACGCCGACTCTTGGGAGGACCACGCGTACGACACGATGAAAGGATCCGACTACCTCGGGGACGCCCCGGCGGTCGAGGCCCTCTGTCGGGAGAGCCCCGAGGAGGTCATCCGCCTCGAACACTGGGGAATGCCGTTCTCCCGCGAGGACGACGGACGGGTTTCCCAGCGCCCCTTCGGCGGACTCTCGTTCCCGCGGACGACGTACGCGGGTGCCGAGACCGGCCACCAGATGCTCCACACGATGTACGAGCAGGTGGTCAAACGAGGGATCACGGTGTACGACGAGTGGCACGTGATGGATCTCGCGGTCACCGACGAGGACGACCCCGCCGAGCGGACCTGCCACGGCGTCGTCGGCTACGACATCCAGAGCGGTGAGGTTAGCGGTTTCCGCGCAAACAACGGCGTCATCCTCGCGACGGGCGGGATGGGACAGGTGTTCGACCACACCACGAACGCGGTCGCCAACACCGGCGACGGCGTCGCGATGGCGTACCGCGCCGGCGTCCCGATGGAGGACATGGAGTTCATCCAGTTCCACCCGACGACGCTGCCCTCGACCGGCGTCCTCATCTCCGAGGGCGTCCGCGGCGAGGGTGGAATCCTCTACAACGAGGACGGCGAGCGGTTCCTGTTCGAACGCGGCTACGCGAACAACGACGGCGAGCTGGCCTCCCGCGACGTCGTCTCGCGCGCCGAGCTGACCGAGGTCAACGAGGGGCGCGGCATCGAGGACGAGTACGTCCACCTCGACATGCGGCACCTCGGCGAGGAGCGCATCCTCGACCGCTTGGAGAACATCCTCCACCTCGCGGAGGACTTCGAGGGCGCAGACGGGCTCACGGAGCCGATGCCCGTCAAGCCCGGCCAGCACTACGCGATGGGCGGCATCGAGACGAACGAGCACGGCGAGACCGCCATCGGCGGGCTGTACGCGGCCGGCGAGTGCGCCTGCGCGTCGGTCCACGGCGCGAACCGCCTCGGCGGCAACGCGCTGCCGGAACTCATCGTCTTTGGGAAGCGCGCCGGTCGCCACGCGGCCGGCGAGGAGCTGGGCGAGGCCAAGATCGAGACCGGCCGGTCCGGCGACTGGCAGCCCGCAGACTACGAGTTTGGGATCGAGGTCGGCGAGACCGGCAGGCCCGATACGGCGGCGGCCGATGGCGGCGCGGTCGCGGCCGACGCCGAGAGCGTCGTCGGGGCGGCGGCCGACCGGGCGCAGGAGCGCGTCGAAGAGCTGCTCTCGCGCGACGGACGCAACCACGCCGAGATCCGTTCGAAGGTCCAGGAGACGATGACGGCCAACGTCAACGTGTTCCGCGAGGAGGGCCGGTTGGAGAAGACGTTAGCGGACCTCCGCGAGACGCGCGAGGCGTATAAGGACATCGCGGTGTCTGACCCCTCGCGGACGTTCAACACCGACCTGATCCACACCATCGAGACGCGGAACATCCTCGACGTCGCGGAAGCGCTGACGATGGGCGCGCTCGCCCGCGAGGAGTTCCGAGGCGCTCACTGGCGCAAAGAGCATCAGGAACGTCGTGGGTGCGCACGAGCGTGGCACCTCGCACCACGGCCACTGCCGTAGCCCCGAGCGAGCCGAAGAGCCGCTCGTACTGACCTCGGGACCGCCGGTCCGCGGCGTCCCGTCGGGGACCCGCCCCGTTCTGCCGGATCGATCCGGATCGTTCATGGTTTCGTATCCGTCGACGGTCGAAAACGCCCGTCGGCGTGCGTCGAATCTCCGTCCGTCGACCGACGATAATTCGGGCGATGCGTCGAAATTGGCTTTTTGACGCGCTCTCGGACCCCTTCAAACTGTTTCGACGAACGTTGAATAGGGGGTTTATTATCGTCGAACCCCACCAATTGGACAAGATGATCGAGACGGAAACCGCGTCCGCGGCGGCTCCCGCGTTGCCCCCGGAGCTTCAGTCGCCCCGCGCCAAGCTTGTGTACCTCTACCTGACCACGAACGGCGACGCCACGGTCTCGGAGATGGGCGACTCGCTCGGAATGAAGAAACTCTCCCTGTACAGCATCCTGAAGACCCTCCGTAGCGAGGGACTCGTCGACTGCGACGGCGACTGTTACGTGCCGAACTGACGCGGTCACGCTCCGTCTTTCGGACGCGCCAGCACTCGCGAGCATCGCGGTCGGAGCGTTTAGGGACGCGGAGTGCCCACGTCGACCGTGGACGCGAACCAGACGGAGTTCGAGAACCCGTTCGGGATGGACCCCGACTGCGAGAACTGCGACGAGCTGTGCGGCGTCCGCGACCGCGTCGTTCACGGCTACGGCGACGTGGGGGCCGAGTTCCTCGTGGTCGGGACGGGCCCGACTGCGGCCGCCGAGCGCAACGGCATCCCCTTCACCGGTGACGGCGGCGGCGAGCGCGTCCAGTCGATCTTCGGCGACCTCGGCTTCGTTCGCTCGGAGCCGGACGCCGCGGAACCGGACGTTCAGAACGTCTTCTTCACGAACCTGACCCGGTGTCGACACCCCGACCGCGCCCCGACGGACCGCGAGGTCGCCACCTGCGAGCCGTTCCTCAACGCGGAAATACGGATGATAAACCCCCAGATCATCGTGCCGGTCGGCGAGCGCCCGCTCCGCGAACTGGCGGTCGAGTACACGACGCGCCGGCCGGACTCGTTCGACATCGACGCCGAACACGCGACGACGATCCGCGGCCGCGGGTTCGAACTCGTCCCGATGACGGAGCCAGCGACGATGACCGACGCCGAGCGCGACGCGTTCCACGACCACATGCGCGAGAACGTGTTGAGCCGGGACTACCGACAGACGAAGGGTCGCCGGAGCCGCTGAACGGTCGGTCCCATCCCGACGCTCGCGCCGGAGTCGGTGGCGGTCGCGCTCGTGGCGGACCAACCGAACGACGCGACGATGGCGACACGGTCCAGCTGTGGCGCGACGAGCCGGAGCCGGAACGCGTCGCCACCGGGGAACCGCGCGGCGTCGCGGGCGACGCCGCCGGCTCGGGTACGGTCGACGGCGACGGTTCCGCCTCGACCGATGGCGCACCCGACTCGGTCGACGACGGTGACGGGAGCGGTGATCCCTCCGACGGGACGCAACGCTCTTGAGTCGTCCGCTCGGGGATCCGCTATGCAGTGGAAGCTGTTCGCCGACCTCGCGGAGATCGCGGGCGACCGCGCCGTGACCGTCAACGCGGAGCCGGGCGATACGGTCGGCGACGCCCTCGACGCGCTGCTGGACGCACACCCCGACCTCCGGGACCGCGTCATCGAGGACGGGGCCGTCGCGGACCACATCAACGTCCTCCGAAACGGACGCAGCGTCCGCCACGACGAGGGTCTCGACGCGGTCTTGGAGACCGGCGACGAACTGGCCCTCTTCCCCCCGGTGAGCGGGGGCTCGGTCGGCCGATAGATCGGTCGTTTCAAACGCGCGCCTGCCCCATCCGGAGCCATGACCGACAGTGACAACGGAGCGCGGGACGACGCCGCGGACGCCGAGAACGTCGCGGACGACCACGAGACGGAGAGTGACCGCGCCCACGGCCACGATCACGAGACGGAGAGTGACCGCGCCCGCGGCCACGATCACGACGCCGAGGGGGGCCACGGTCGCGACGATGGGCCGCACCGCGAGGAGTTCCACGCGGATCCGGTTGGCCACACCCGCGCGACCGCCGGGATGACGGTGAGCGAACTCGTCGACGGCTACGGCGACGCCGGCATCGGAGCCGCCGCGGTCAACGAGGCGGGCGACGTGCTCGCGGAGATGTTCGACAACGAGGACTGTACCGTGTTCCTCTCGCTGGCGGGCGCGATGGTGCCCGCGGGGATGCGCCGGATCGTCGCCGACCTCATCCGCGACGGCTACGTCGATGCCGTGGTGACCACCGGAGCGAACCTCACCCACGACGCCATTGAGGCCATCGGCGGGAAACACCACCACGGGCGGACCCACGACCCGGAAAAGAGCCTCCGCGAACACGACGAGGGGCTGCGCGACGAGGGCGTCGACCGCATCTACAACGTGTACCTCCCGCAGGAACACTTCGCCGAGTTCGAGGGCCACCTCCGCGAGGAGGTGTTTCCGGCGCTGGCGGCGGATCCGGACGCCGACGGCACCGACGCTGTCTCCATCGCCGACCTGACGCGCGAACTCGGCCGCGCGAACGCCGCGGTCAACGAACGCGAGGGCGTTCCGGAGGGGCCGGGCGTCGCGGCCGCCGCGTACGAGTCCGACGTGCCGGTCTACTGCCCGGCGGTCCAAGACTCCGTGCTGGGGCTACAGGCATGGATGTACGCACAGACCGCCGACTTCACGCTCGATGCCCTCGCCGACATGACGGAGCTGACCGATCTCGCCTTCGACGCCGACGACGCCGGCTGCCTACTCGTCGGCGGCGGCGTCCCCAAGAACTTCACGCTCCAGACGATGCTCGTCACGCCCCGGGCGTACGACTACGCCGTCCAGATTACGATGGACCCGGAGGCGACGGGCGGGCTCTCCGGGGCGACGCTCGAAGAGGCGCGCTCGTGGGGAAAACTAGAGAAGGACGCGCGCAACGCCTCCGTCTACGGCGACGCGACCGTGATGCTCCCGATGCTGGTCGCCGCCGCCCGCGACCGCGTGGAATAGGGTCGACGGCGACGGGCGTTGGGCCGGCCGCGGCCACCTCCGACCGCACTTCGCGTGCCGCCCGATTCGTTTTGAACCCCCGGCTTCCGGACGAACGCGACGTGTATCGCGCTGATCATCACCGCGACGGCGACCGGTTCGACCCACGGGAGGAGCGTCGACCCGACCGCGAGGAACTCGTCGAGGTACGCCCCGGCGGTCGGCACCCGCCGGCGACGCACGATAATTAGATGTAATTAGACTTTTCAGTGCGGAGTGCGTGGCCGACGGTAATGAGCGACTACACGACGATCTCGCTGCGCAAGGAGTTCGTCGCGGACGTAGAGGAGTACATCAAGGAGGAGCCGTTTGGCTCGGTCAAGGAGTTCGTGAAACACGTCGTCGTCCAGGAGATGGAGTCGGACGACGAGATCAGCGAGGCCGAGGCCCGTCGGATCGGCCAGCGGCTCCGGGATCTGGGGTACGTGGAGTGACCACATGTCGGTCGAACTCCGCGCCGCGGTCCCCGACGCGCTCGACCGCGCTGACCTGCTGCTACTCGCCTTTCCGCTCCTCTTCGCCGGGGTCTACGCCGCGTTGGCGGTGAACCCCAGCGACGGGATCCCGCCGGTCATGGGTGCTTCGGTGGCGTGCTGTCTACTGATCGTCGACGGCGTCTTCCTCAATCCGCCCGTCGACGGCTGACCGGAGCCCACCGCTCCGTTCCAGTCACGCCCGGAGTTTCAGGTCCGCCGCCTCGCGGCTGGGGCTTCGGTGGCCGCGTTTTCGGCGGGAGATTCGTCGTAGCGAGCGGTAGAGCCTTCGACTCACACGAGATGTCGAAGAACGACCCCGCAGCGATCACGGTTGCGGTCGCTCACCGGGCGGAAACGAAAGGAAAGCCGAGAGGACGCCGGTCAGTTGTCGCCGGTCTTCGACTGCCAGGCGTAGTCGCGACGCGAGGCGGACTCCCCGAACCCGCAAGAGGAGCAGCGCTCCTTTTTGACGTGGTAGGACTTCTCGCCGCAGCGTCGACACTTCACGTGGACCGTCTTGTTTTTTTTCCCCTGAGAGGGCGTACCTGCTCCGGTCATGCTTTGATGGTTACGACGTTATCGCCGCGTATAATCGTTGTGTCTTCGATTGCGACCGCGAACTCGCCGTCGAGGTCGCCGTCGACGCGGTCGTCCACGTCGGCCTCCGGCTCGATGACGACGTTCATGTGCTGGTCGTAGCCGCCCAGCACGCCGTAGTACGTTGTTCCGTCCTTCAGATGTACCGTCACCGGCTCCTCCAGCGACGCTTCGAGTACGTCGAGGGGTCGTCCACTCATCGTCCGTACTGCCGCCCGTCGCGGTAATAAACATACCGGGACGCCGGCCGCGACGGGGGCGTTTGACAGGACTCCGATCACGCCAGCCGCTCGTGGACGAACTCGGCCGCCGGCGGGACCGCGTCCGCACGGTCGACGTACGCCAGTTCCGCCTGCGTTGCCCGCGGCGAGGCGTACCCCCGTTCGATCCGATCGCCGAGCAGTCCGATCGTCTCCAGCCCGGGACGGACGAGCCGCGCCGCCAGCGGGCCGCCGTCGTCCGCCGCCTCCCGAACCGCCGCCTGCGCTCGTTCCGCCGCCTCCCGAACCGCCGCCTGCGCCCGTTCCGCCGCCGACCGGATCGACGCTTCCGAGGGGTCCTCCCAGTGCCCGCCGTCGCGGATCTCGTCGACGGCCGCACGAAACGCCTTGCCCGTTCGGACGTGAACCACCGCCGCGCGGCCGATCCCCGGTGTTTTTAACATGGGCTGCTGTATTTCTGGCTACCACACTCCCGCGGGACACGGTGAGTCGACGTCGACTCGGCCGTAGCGGGGCCTCAACGACGCGCGGTAGGACGCAGCGCTGACGGCTCCTTGCGGGGTTTCAGTGATGGACGCCACACGGCGTTCGACACGACAACACCATGGAAATCGAAATTGCGACACTCGGCGGTTACGAAGAGGTCGGTCGACAGATGACGGCGGTTCGCGCGGGCGACGACATCGTCATCTTCGACATGGGCCTGAACCTCAGTAAGGTCCTCATCCACGACAACGTGGAGACCGAGAGCATGCACAGCCTCGACCTGATCGACATGGGAGCGATCCCGGACGATCGGGTGATGAGCGAACTCGAAGGCGACGTGAAAGCGATCGTCCCCACCCACGGCCACCTCGACCACATCGCGGGGATCCCGAAGCTCGCCCACCGCTACGACGCGCCGATCGTCTCCGCGCCGTACACGATCGAGCTGGTGCGCCAACAGATCGAAGACGAGGGCAAGTTCCAGGTCGACAACGACCTCGTGAAGATGAAGCCGGGGGCCACGATGGCGATCGGCGACTCCGAGCAGGTCGAGATGGAGTTCGTCAACGTCACGCACTCGATCATCGACGCGATCAACCCGGTCCTCCACACGCCCGAGGGCGCGATCGTCTACGGGCTGGACAAGCGTCTGGACCACGACCCCGTCATCGGCGACCCGGTCGACATGGAGCGCTTCCGCGAGATCGGCCGTCAGGACGAGGGCGTCCTCGCATACATCGAGGACTGTACGAACGCCGGCTCCAAGGGGCGGACGCCCTCTGAGTCGTACGCGAAGAAACACGTCGAGGACACGCTAAAATCGATGGAGGACCACTCCGGCGGGATCATCGCTACGACGTTCTCCTCACACATCGCCCGCGTGAAGACGCTCGTCGAGTACGCCCGTGAGATCGGCCGCCAGCCGGTCCTGCTCGGCCGCTCGATGGAGAAGTACTCGGGCACCGCAGAACGGCTCGACTTCGTCGACTTCCAGGGCGATGTCGGCATGTACGGCCACCGGAAGTCCGTCGACCGCACGTTCAAGCGCATCATGAAGGAGGGGAAGGGGAACTTCCTCCCGATCGTGACGGGCCACCAGGGCGAGCCGCGCGCGATGTTGACCCGCATGGGCCGCGGCGAGACGCCGTACGAAATCGACGACGGCGACAAGGTCGTCTTCAGCGCGAGCGTCATCCCGGAGCCGACCAACGAGGGCCAGCGCTACCAGTCCGAACAGCTGCTTCGGATGCAGGGCGCGCGCCTCTACGACGACATCCACGTCTCCGGCCACCTCCGCGAGGAGGGCCACTACGAGATGCTACAGGCGCTCCAGCCCCAGCACCTCATCCCTGGCCACCAGACGCTCAAGGGACGGTCGCCGTACGTCGACCTTGCGAAGTCGCAGGGGTACAAGCTCGGACGCGACGTCCACGTCACGCAGAACGGGTCCACCATCCAGCTCGTCGAATGACGAGCGAGACGAAGGAGGCGCGGGGGCTCGACGCCATCCGCGAGCGGCGTGACCTCGTCAACGCCGCTATCGACGAGGAGCTGCCGGTCCAGGAGCCGGAGCGCCTGTACGAGGCCACCAGATACATCCTCGAAGCCGGTGGGAAGCGGCTCCGCCCGACGGTGACGACGCTGGCCGCGGAGGCGGTCACCGGCACCGAGCCGATGGACGCCGACTTCCGCGCGTTCCCGTCGCTGTCCGGCGACGGCGTTGACATGATGCGCGCGGCCGTCGCCATCGAGGTGATCCAGTCGTTCACGCTGATCCACGACGACATCATGGACGAAGACGACCTCCGGCGGGGCGTCCCCGCCGTCCACGAGGCGTACGACGTCTCGACGGCGATCCTCGCGGGCGACACGCTCTACTCGAAGGCGTTCGAGTTCATGACCGAGACCGGCGCGGACCCGCAACACGGGCTGGAGGCGATGCGGATGCTCGCGTCGACCTGTACCGAGATCTGCGAGGGGCAGGCGCTCGATGTCGCCTTCGAGAGCCGCGACGACATCCTTCCCGAGGAGTACTTGGAGATGGTCGAGCTGAAGACCGCGGTGCTGTACGGCGCGTCGGCCGCGACGCCCGCGCTCCTCCTCGGTGCCGACGAGGACGTGGTCGACGCCCTCTACCGGTACGGGATCGACTCGGGACGCGCGTTCCAGATCCAAGACGACGTGCTCGACCTGACGGTCCCCTCCGAGGAGCTGGGCAAGCAGCGCGGCTCTGACCTCGTCGAGGGGAAGGAGACGCTCATTACCCTCCACGCGCGCCAGCAGGGGGTCGACGTCGACGGCCTCGTCGACGCCGACACGCCCACCGAGGCGACCGAGGACGCCATCAACGAGGCGGTGGCGGCCTTGGAGGCGGTCGGCTCCATCGAGTACGCCCGCGAGACGGCTGCGGACCTCACCGCGCGCTCGAAGGAACACCTCGAACTGCTCCCGGAGAGCGGCTCCCGGAGCCTGCTCGAAGACCTGGCGGACTACCTCATCGTCCGCGGCTACTGAGCGGGACGACGGCCGAGCGCCCTCCCGGGGCGCGGGTACCGGCGGTCCGGGCCGCGGCGGCGATCGCGGTCCGGAGCCGGCCGCGACCACCGTAACGGACACCGCTTTACATCCAGCCCGCGTTCGGCCGACCGTGTCACGGTACCGAGACGTCGCACTGTTCTGCCTGCTTGCGCTGTTTTGGGGCGGCTCGTTCGTCGCCATCGAGGTCGGTCTCGACTACTACCCGCCGGTGTTGTACGCCGCGTACCGGTTCGACGTGGCCGCGCTGGCGCTGCTATCGTACGTGCTGCTCACCGAGACCGCCCCGTTCCCGCGGACCCGCGGCGACTTGGCCGCGATCGGGTTCAGCGGCGGGCTGTCGGTGGCTGCGAACAACTCCCTGCTGTTCGTCGGCCAGCAGTACACGACGAGCGGCATCGCCTCGATCACCTACAGCCTCGTCCCCATCGCGACCGCGGCCGCCGCGGCCGCGTGGATCGGCGGGGCGGACCTCGACGCTCGCGGCGCGGTCGGGGTCGTCATGGCCTTCCTCGGCGTGGGGCTGGTCGCGCAGCCGGACCCGGCGAACCTCGGCGGGGGCGTCGCGGTCGGCGTCGGACTGATCGCGGTCGGCGTGATCGCCGTCGCTGTCGGGAGCGTCGGGCTTCGGACGGTGGAAACGACGTTCTCCAGCGTCGCGCTCACGGGCTGGGCGATGGGGTTCGGCGCGCTCGCTATCCACGCGCTCAGCCTCGGACTCGGCGAGGGACAGCGGCTCCCCGCCGCGGCTCCGCGCGCGCTCGCCGCGCTGGCGTTCCTCGGCCTGCTCTCCTCCGCGGTGGCGTACACCATCTACTTCACGCTGCTCGACCGGCTCGGTCCATTCGAGATCAACCTCGTCTCCTACGTCGTTCCGATCGTCGCGACCGTCGCGGGCGTCCTGCTGTTAGACGAGTCGGTGACGGCGTTCACCCTCGCGGGCTTCGCCGTCATCGTCCTCGGCTTCGCGCTCCTGAAGCGCCGCGAGATCGCCGACGCGGTCGCCGGAGTTCAGTTCCGGGCGTAAAAAGTGGAAGCGGCGCGGCCGGGCCGTCACCGACCGGCGCTCGCTACGCGGTCGCGTTTCCTGACGGGTCGGGCGGTGTCGTCCCGCCCGGCGGGACCGTCGCTCCCGGTGGGACCGCGCCGCCCGGACCGGCCGCCGGCCCCAACGACAGGTCCGGCTGCTCGCCCGTCACGGGGAAGTCAGCGATGTCGCCGATCAGAACGCCGTTGTCGGCACGGCTGGCGTCCTCCGGTTCGAGGAAGCCCGAGCCACCGACTACGGCGAGCGAGTCGCTTCGGACTGTGACGCCGCGGGAGCGGGCCTCGCAGATCGTCGACGGCCGCGAGGTCTCCGCGGTGGCAAGTGCCGCCGACCCATCGGCCGCGCCGCCGCTCCCGCCGTCGAACTCTCCGCCGGTCAGCCGGAGCGACGCCCCGACCGCGCCCGACGCGTCGACTGCGGTGCGGGGTTCCTCGGACGCGTCGATGTCGACGGGGGCGTCGATGTTGTGGGGGTGTCTCAGTCGTCGAGCGCGTCGATGTCGTCGAGTATCTCGACGGCGTGGTCCTCGGGCGAGACGCCCTCGTACGCGAGGACGACAGTTCCCGTCCCGTCGAGGACGTACGTGTTCCGGAACACGCCGTCGAAAGTGTTCCCGAACATCGACTTCTCGCCGTAGGAGTCGTACGCGGCCGCGACCGCGCCGTCGGGGTCCGAGAGCAGGGCGAAGGGGAGGTCGTACTCCGCGGCGAACGGTTCGAGGTCCTCGACGGGGTCGTCGCTGACCCCGACGACGGCGATCTCCCTGTCCTCGAACGCGTCCCACTCGTCGCGGAAGCCACACGCCTCGGCGGTACAGCCCGGCGTGTCGGCGCGGGGGTAGAAGTACACCACCGTGTGGTTCGCGGCGGCCGGGTCGACGGTGACCGTCTCGCCGCGGTGGTCGGTGAGCGTGATCTCGGGTGCGGATTCGCCCGGGTCGAGCATACGGATCGACTCTCGTCGAACGGGTTAGGGGATTCGGTCCCTTTTTATCGACCACTCGCAACCTACCGGTATCGATGGCGTGGCAACTGACGCCGTACACGGTCCCGCTGCTCGTCGCGGCGGTCGCGTCCCTCGCTTTTACCGTGTACGCGGTCGCGAACCGCTCTCGCGGCGGCCACGCCCTGCTGTGGAGCTTCGTCGGTGTCGCAAGCACCGCCGGCGTCTGGTCGCTGGCATACGCGGCGCAGCTGTCGGCGGCTTCGCTCTCGACCACGCTGTTCCTCAACCGCTTCGTCTGGCTCGGCACTGCCGGGCTGGCGGTCGCGTGGCCGGCGTTCGTCCTCTCGTACGTCGACAGGACGGCGTGGCTCGGTCGCCGCCGCTTCGCGCTCCTCTGGGTCGTCCCCGTCGCGGTCGTCGCCGCGGTCTGGGCCGTCGGCGTCGACCCGCTGTTCTACGCCGACCCGTCGCTCGTTGACGCGGGCGGCTACCGCGTCCTCGCCTACGACCTGACGCCCGCACTGCTCGG
>PXST01000013.1:30986-38481 GCA_003023405.1 Halobacteriales archaeon SW_8_68_21 | reverse complement strand
GGGCGACTGTATCGTCGCCGTCGGAGCCGACCCGACGCCCGCCGACTTCCCCGAGGCGTTCCGGGCGGCCTGTCGATCCCACGAAGCACGGATCACCCTCGCGCTCGAAGTACACGACGTGACGAGCGATCGAGTCCACACCGAAACGGTCTCGGGCCGGGGTCACTCCGATCTGACCCTTGCCGACGACACCAGCATGGTGGTCCGGACGAGCGATCACGTGGACGACCGCACGGTGATGATCGACGCCGAAAAGGCGGCAGGCGACCTCGATCGCGACCTGGTGAGCGCGCTCGCGTCGGGCGGCGATCTGCGGACGGTTCTCCGGGTCGAATAGCGTTTAGTGGTCGGCGGTCGTAGCTCCGATATGAGCGATGAGCCGACGGCGACGATACAGTCGCCCGCCGGAGTGAGGAAAGCCTCGGAGGTTACTTCGAGCGTGCTCGCGTGTGTGCCCGAGACGTTCGCGTGCCCTCGTGCATGGACGATCGTCTCGATTGATCCGGTCACAGGTCCGCTCCGATGGCCGACCCCATAGTCCCGTCCATTCGTGTTCGCTCGTCAGCGAACGGTCGCTCTCCACCGACGGTTCGGTGATCGGTCGGACCCCCATAGCTGTGTGAACCGCAAACACAGTGTTCTCAGGCCGCCTGCGGGCCGTTCGCGGTTCGAACGACCGCAACTCTTAAACTATCCCGTATGATATGATCGACACCGAGCGCCTCCGGCGCGTCGGCGGCATCGCGCGTAAACCACGAACAGGATGACAGGGGAACTTCCTTATCGGTCGGTTGCCACACGGGGACAGCGACGCTACCGACCTCACCGACCGCGATCGCGACCGGCCGTCCTACCGGAGCGCCAACGGCCTACGACTTTTCGACCATGGCAGTAACAGACACCATCGATAACACGAACAACGTCGAACTGACCGACGACCAACTAGAGAGCGACTCGAAGGGCAAACTCATCAAGCTCGCGGGGAAGCTCCGCGACCGGCGTAACGACCTCAACCAGATGGCCTCCGAACGCGCCGGAAAACGCGACGAACTCAACGCGAAGACCCGCGAGAAAGTCGACGAAGCCCAGGAGCATCGTGAGCGCCGCGACGAGCTCAACGAGAAGGTCCAGGAACACAAAGAGAAGCGAAACGAACTCAACGGGAAGGCAAACGAGCTGTTCAGCGAGGTCGACGAGATGAAATCCGACCTCGAACTCGACGAGGGCAAAGGTCTCGACGAACTCGAAGAGGAGGTCGAACGCCTCGAGTTCCGCCAGCAGACCGAGGTCCTCTCTGCGGAAGCCGAACGCGAACTCATCGAGAAGATCGAGGACAAACGCGAGCAGTACGCAGAACGGAAGGACGCCTTAGAGGAGAGCGATGGGCTCGAAGACCTCGTCGAAGAAGCCGAAAGCGTCCGCGCGGAGGCCTCCGAACACCACCAACAGGTCACCCAACTCGCCGACGAGGCCCAGGAACACCACAACGCCATGATCGAGGCCTACCGGGAGGCCGACGACGTGCGTGACGACGCCGACGACATGCACGAGAAGTTCGTCGAGGCCCAGGAAGCCGCCGACCGTCACCACGAGGACTTCGTCAAGGTCCAAAAGCGCCTGCGCGAACTCGACAAGGAAGAGGAAACCGAGCGCAAGAGCGCCCGCGACCAGAAACGCGAGGAAGCCGAACAGGAAGCCGAGGAGATCTACCAGCGCTTCAAGGAGGGCGAGACCCTCGATACCGAGGACCTCATGAAGCTCCAGAAGACCGGTATGCTCTGAGATCGCTATCGACACCACCGCTACGGGGTCGTAGGCCCTCGAGATCCGTAGCGTACGTGAGGACGGGAACGACAACGGGGTTCCGTCTCCGCCGCCACGGTCGCTTCGGGCTCCCCTTCGATCGCCGTGTGAAACGGTACCAAGACATGCCTCTGACGCCGCCGGTACTGTAAGGAGGGCACGACAGCGTTCGACGTATCGCCGGGACGCCGAAGTCCCACGGTCGGGTCGACGTTTCGCCGGTGCCGGGACGACAGTTCTTAATCGGGTTCGGGACCGACGGCTGGTATGTCAGCGGAGACGACGCGTCAGGAGCGGTTCGTCAGGCTCGCGATCGTGCTTTCGGGGGCGGCGCTTGCCCTCGCTGTCGGCTGGGTACTGTTCGTCTTCGTGCCGTCGGGCAACGGCGCGCGACTGCTCGGCGTACTCCTCGCCGTTGTGCTCGCGGTCGTCGGTGCCCGAGTCGGCGCGCGTATCGCGGCATCACGGGTCTCGACGTACGACGTCGCGGCGGTCTCGGTCGAGGGGCCGATCACGCGGGACGGAAGCGGCGGCCGACTGCCGACACGGAACTCGGGCAAGTCGGCCGACGACGTCGTCGAGACGATCGAGAACGCCGACGACGACGGGGACGCTCGAGCACTACTGGTCGAACTCAACACCCCCGGAGGGCAGGTCGTTCCGAGCGAGGACATCCGGCTCGCCGCCGAGCGCTTCGACGGACCGACCGTAGCCTACGCGACCGACACCTGTGCGAGCGGCGGGTACTGGATCGCAAGCGGCTGTGACGACTTTTACGCCCGCGAGGGAAGCGTGATCGGCTCGATCGGCGTGGTGGGTTCGCGCCCGAACGCGAGCGATCTGCTCGAACGGGTGGGGGTGAGCTACGAGCAGTTCACCGCCGGGGAGTACAAGGACGCCGGCGTTCCGTTGAAGGAGATCGGCGACGACGAACGGGCGTACCTCCAGGGAATCGTCGACGATTACTACGAACAGTTCGTCGACCGCGTCGCCGCCGGCCGCGACATCGAGCCGCAGACGATCCGCGACACCGAAGCCCGGGTCTTCCTCGGCACCGAAGCACGCGATCGCGGACTCGTCGACGCGATCGGCACCAGGGAGGACGCCGAAGAGCACCTCGCCGACGAATTAGGTACCGAGTCGGTGACCGTCGAGGCGTTCGAGCCACAGCGCGGGGTCGCCGAACGCCTGCGCGGCGGCGCTACGCACACTGCCTTCGCGCTCGGGGCCGGGATCGCGAGCGTACTCGGCACCGAGGGTTTCGCGGGTGCGGTCGAAGTCGGCGATACGGCCACGACGTTCGTTCGGTCGCCCGATCGACGAGGACACCTACCGTCAGCGCGCCTTTCGGTCGAACCACTTCGATCGCCGGACGATGTAGATCAGGTCGCTAACTCTTTGTCACCCAGTCCCGAAGCGAGGAAGCAACCGCGAGCGGCGTACTCCGGCGCTCGTCTACCGACGGGTCCGTTCCGTGCCGGTCGTCGGTGGCCGTATCGAGGAGTTCACGAAGCGAGTCGATGACGAACTCCGGGTTGTCGACGTGCGAATTGTGGCCGGCGTTCGGTATTCGACGTGTTTCGGCGACGGGGATCATGCTGGCCATGTGCTCCGCATGGCGGGCCGCAGTCTTCGTTTCGCGTTCGCCGTACATGAGAAGCGAGGGGACGGAGATCGAGGCGTGATCGACCGTCGTCAACGGATACGACGTGAGCATGTCGTCGACTTTCGCTAATTCCGTCTCCAGTATTTCAGGGAACTTCTCGGCGTGGGCTTGCTGAATTCGTCCGATCTCTTCGAGATCACCGATCGCTTCCTCGCCGTATTTCCAGTCATAGACTCGATCCAGTATCCCCATGATACGATCCGGTTCGATGAGAGGAGACAACGTATCGGCGAGTTTCGGAACCAACCGACGCTCGACCCACTCGCCGCACGACAGGAGTTCCGGCGTGAGCGTCCCCAACGTACAGAGGGCAGCGATGGTGTCCGGGGATTCGGCCGCATAGGTCTGTGCGACCATCCCGCCCATCGAGAGCCCACAGATCGCCGGCCGATCGAGGTCGAGAGCCGTAACGAGCGCGCCGAGATCGTCGGCGTACAGCTCCATCGTGTACGAGCCACGTTCCGAACCGCCAGTCCGGCCGTGGCCTCGGAGATCGTACGTGATGACTCGATAGTCGCTGGCGAGCGGCCGTGCCTGTTCGGCCCAGAGTCGATGATCGCTCGTCGCGCCGTGCAGAAAGACGATCGGTAGCCCCTCTCCGTATTCCTCGTAGTACGTTTGAATTCCGTTCGTCCGAATCGTCGGCACGAGAGCGAGTGACGAGCGATCGATCGTTTCTCTTTCGGTTTTTTACCTCTCGTCCGACCGTAACGGCTCCGGTCGTGTGCGTCGGTCGGGGCGAGAGTTCGGCGTTCGACCGGTGAGAGTAAGCCGAACCTTCCGAGCGGATTCGCTACACACGATCATCGGAATCGTTGTTTGAACAGCTTTGCAATCGTTCTATCGATGGCCTGAACCACCGATCGCCTGCGTCGCTTGCTGACCGACGAAATCGGCGAGTGTTGCGACGGGGACGTCGACCGGCGTCTCGATGAACTCCGGGCGCTCGATCGAGCGGCGGCGACCGACACCGTCGGCAGGGACGTTCGAGCGCTCTCGGCCCTCGGGAGCGACACGCGGTACCGGATCGTCCGCCTATTAGTGACGGCCGGCGACGATCTGTGTGTCTGTGAGTTGGCCCCGCTGTTCGACGTCAGCGAGAGCGCGATCAGTCACGCGCTGTCGGAACTGACCGATACAGGGCTCATCACCCGCCGGAAAGAGGGCAAATGGCGCTACTATCGGAGCACCGAGCGTGCCGAGGGGCTCCTCGCAGCCCTCGATGCCACACGCGAGGTATCCCCGTGAGCGACGACCTCAGCGCTCTCGATCGCTACCTGACCCTCTGGATTCTCTTTCTGGGTGGGTACCCCGAGTTCGTCACCGGCTGATCATCGTTGGCATCGCGCCGTGTATCGCGATGGTACTCGTCTGGAACGAACTCGCCTCGGGCAACCAGGAGATGTGTGCCGTCTGCGTCGGCGTGAACAGCGTGCTTCAGATCGCGCTGTTCGTTCCCTACGCGTTCCTCTTCCTCACCGTCTTCCGGGGGACCGGGATCGATGTGCAGATCGGACTGATCGCCCAGATGGTCCTCGTCTTCCTCGGCCTGCCGCTCGCGCTCGGCTATCTCACGCAAAAAGTCGCGTTCAGCACCGTCGGACGCGACGTCTACTACCGTCGATTCGTCCCTCGGATCGACCCGTTCGGCCTGCTCGGTCTCCTCTTTACGATCGTGGTGATGTTCGCGCTCAAAGGCGAGTATATCGTCGCCAATCCCGAGCAGATCGTGCTCATCGCGACGCCGCTGTTCGTGTTCTTCGTCGGTCTCTGGGGACTGGCGTACGGTGCGAGCGCCGTCCTCGGCTTCGAGTACGCCGAGAGCAGTAGCGTCGCGTTTACCGCCGCCTCGAACAACTTCGAACTCGCGATCGCCGTCGCCGTCGCGGTGTTCGGCGTCGGCTCCGGCGTCGCGTTCGCGACGGTCATCGGTCCCCTCATCGAGGTCCCGGTGCTGCTCGCCTTGGTGAAAGTCGCGCTCTACCTCCAGAACAGGTACGACTGGCAGGGGTACACGACCGGCCAACTGAACGAACCGACTGCGGACGGAGAGGGTACGTCCGGGCCGGCGGCCGACGACTGACCCGGAACGCGTTCAGACGCCCGGGACGCCGAGCGCGGTGATCCCGAGGTCGAGAACGCCGTTCAACACGAAGATGACGGCCAGCGCGGCGGCCCACGCGACGACGCCAATGGCCGCGGCTTTTACCCAGCCGCCCGGGTAGCGCCGGTTGACGACCCACACCCACGCGACCAGCGCGACGAGCGAGCCGACCACCGGGATCAGCGAGCCGATCGCCCAGGCGACGGCCCCGATGAGTGCGGTGACCACCGCGTGCGAGTAGTCGTCGACGTCGGCGACGACGCGCCCGCTGACGTAGATTCCCAGACCACCGACCAACAGCGCGACGACGAACGAGACGACCGCTCCCAGTACCATACGCGTCACGTCATGTCACGACTCACGGGGATATAACACGGGGGCAGAGTCGTTTCCGGTGACACGTTTGGACGGAGCCCGCGCGGCGAGAGTTCGACCCCCGGCCCGTCCCGAGCCGGTCAGTACAGCAGTTCGTCGTCGTTCTCGATCATGTACAGCGACCGGGCGGCGATGTTGACCGCGTGGTCGCCGACGCGTTCGAGGTCGCGGATCGTGAGGAGGAGCCGCGAGACGTTCCGCATCGTTCCCTCCGTGTCGGTCTCCTCGCGCAGTTCGTCGCGCTCGATGAGGTCGCGGACGACGAGGTCGCTCGCGGCCTCGCAGGCGGCGTCGAGGTCGTCGTCGGCCTCGGCGACGGCGTAACAGCGGTCGGGGTCCGACTCCGCGTAGGCCGCCATCGCCCCCTCTAACATGTCCAGCGTGTCGTCGCCGATGCGCTGAACGTCCACGTCGGGGAACACCTCGCGGTCCGCCCGCTTGGCGTACTCGCCGAAGTTCGTCGCGAGGTCCGCGATCCGTTCGAGGTCGGTGATGATCTTGAACGACGCCGCGATGAACCGCAGGTCGCCGGCGACCGGCTGCTGGAGCGCGATGAGATCGGTACACTGGCCCTCCAGTTCGAGGTAGAGGTCGTTGATCTCGGCGTCGCGACGCCCTCGCTCATGTAGAGGACGTCGTCGCCGAGTCCTTCCAGTTTCGTCTGGTACTGTTCGCGTGGCATCGTAATGGCGTACCCGCCACGCCGGACGCACAAAAACACGTCGGCGACGGCGAGATACCGGACGTGATCTCCGGCTACCCGGCGTCCGGCTCGACGGGTAGCGACCTTCGTCACCGCGCGCCGCGGGCTCGGTCGAAGCGTTCAAACCGCGCCGCGACGACGCCCCGGACATGGAGAACTTGGAAAACATCGTCCTCGACGAGAACGAGGAGGCGCTCGCGCCCGCAGTAGTGATCGCGACCGCCACGCTCCTCGCGGTGTTCCTCGTCGGGGTTCTGGTCTCGCTCGTCGGACTCGTCGCCTGACCGGCCCAGCGGACGCTCAGGGACCTCCTCGACCGCAGCGCCGGCGGCGAGCGCGATCCAGCGGCGAGCGCGATCCGGCAGTGCTGTGCGAACTCGTCGGCGAGGCGCGCGCGGACCACGTCGCGTCGCTGCTGTAGCGCCGTCTTGCCTCGTGACGCCTCGCCGTCGATGTGGCTTCCCCCCTCGACACCGCGACACCGATCCCGGTTCTCCACGGACCGAAGTGATCGCATCCGACAACGGTTTCACCGCGACGCCCGAACTGGGTTCAAATGGACCGACGCGTCCTGTTCGCGACGCTAATTTTGCTTGCGGGTGGCGCGACCGGCGTCGGCGTGGCGCTGTTCGCGTTCGTCGGCGTCGACGACGCTACCACGGAGACGACGGTCGTCTGGGAGTCCGGACCGGCGGCCGGCGACGACGGCAGCGGCGCGGCGATCGCGACGGTCGACGGGGACCCGCTACTCGTCCGCCCGGCGGTCGAGAACGGCTCGCGGGTCGTCCGCGCGACGGTCGTCGGGACCGACGAGACCGCGTGGACGGTCCCCGTCTCCGGGCCG
>PXST01000013.1:2821-30868 GCA_003023405.1 Halobacteriales archaeon SW_8_68_21 | reverse complement strand
CGTCGACGGCGAGGGCGACTCCGTCGCCGGGGCCTCGCTGTCGGGCGAGGTCACCCGCCGACCGCTCATCGTCGAACCCGATTCCGAGTCCGGCGAGCGCGGCGGCCTCGCGGTGCTGACGAGCGCCGGCGACCCGGCGACGATCCACCTGCTCGACGAGACCGGCGAGGCGCGCTGGACGACGACGCCGAGTGTGAACCCACTGAGTTGGAACGCCGCGGACAGCCGCGACGGTCCCGTACTCGCGCTCGGCGGGTCGAACGGCAACTTTGAGACCATCGAGACCAGCGACGGGTCGGCTCGGTACGAGGTCGGCCTTCAGGACCTCCCGGTCGCCGTCGGCGACGCGGACCCCGGTACGGTGTACGTCGGTGGAGCGGGAAGCGTGTGGGCCGTCAACCTCCTCGACGGCGAAGTCGTCTGGAAACAGCAGTACGGCGCGTCGACCCGGATCAACGCACCGGGCGTGGGCAACGTCGACGGGGACGGGGAGCTCGCTCCCGTGGTGGTCAACCGCGCCGGCGAAATACTCGCGATGACACAGCGCGGCGAGGTGCTCGCCCGCGGCGGTCCCGACGCGGTCGTCTACGGCGGGCCGCTGTTCGCCGACGTCACCGACGACGGCGGCGACGAGGTGATCGTGGTCGGCGACGACGGGACGGCGGTCGCGCTCGACACCCGAGCCGACGGCTGACGCGTCGGACGGTTTATTACTGCCGTGCGGTCGGAATCGGCCGACCGCGGTCGGTTCGGATCGATATTCACCGGAAACGCGGTGTGTCGACTGAGCGAGGGCTACGCGGGAAAGCGGGCAGTGCGTCGCGGCGAAAAGTCGGAACGCGAGGGGCCGTCAGTGGTCCTCGTACACCCACGCGGCGGTGTCGAGGTCGTAGTCGACGAGTTCCTCCTCGTCGAAGAACAGGTCGATCTCGCGCTCGTTCGCGCCCTCGTCCTCGTGGTCCGACGCGTGGATCACGTTGTGGCCGAGGTCTAAGCCGTAGTCGCCGCGGATCGTGCCCGGGGCGGACTCGGCGGGGTCGGTCTCGCCGACCATCGCGCGCACCTGTCGGGTGGCGTCCGCGCCCTCCCAGACCATCGTGAAGACGGGACCGGAGGTAATGAACGGCTTCCCCTCGTGCTCGCCGTAGTGTTCGTGGGCGAGTTCCTCGTCGATCTGCATGAACTTCGCGCCGACGAGCTTCAGCCCGCGGTCCTCGAAGCGAGAGACGATCTCGCCGATGAGTCCCCGCTGGACGCCGTCGGGCTTGATCATCACGAAGGTGCGCTCGTCGTGGCCGCTCATTCCTCGCCACCCTGGCTACGGCCCTCTTCGGTCCACTCGAGGTCGCGCGCCTCGCGGCCGAGGAGGTAGTTCTTCTCCGCCTTCGAGTCGACGAAGTGGAGGATCTGTCCGTCTTTCATGACGTACATCGTGCCCGTGCCGGGCTCGATCTCCTCGCCGGTGTAATCGCAGGTGCGTGTCTCGACCATTGGTTATCGCCCTCCGATGGAGTCGGCGTCGCGTTGGGTCTCCCGCAGCTGGAGCACGTCGCCCAGACGGACGGGACCCAGAACGTTCCGGGTGATGATCCGACCCTGGTTCGATCCCTCCCGGATGCGGCACTTGACCTGCATGGCCTCGCCGTGCATCCCGGTTTTGCCGACGACCTCGATGACCTCCGCGGTCGTCGAGTCGCCGGTGCCCTCTTCTGCGCTCATGGGAGGTTATCGAAGCTCCGCGACCTTCTCGCCGATGTCCTCGATGTCGTCGTCGGCGTCGCCGGCGTCGACGACGGCGGCGGCGGCCGAGCCGACTTCGAGACCGGCGGCCTGGCCGACCTCGTCTTGCGTATCGACGAAGGCGACCGGAATCCCCTTCTCCTCGGCGAGTTCGGGGAGGTGCATCACGATCTCCTCGGGGGAGACATCCTCGGCGACGATGACGAGGTCGGCGTTGCCGCGCTCGACGGCTTTGGTCGTCTCGTTGGTGCCTTTCTTCACTGTACCGGTGTCTCGGGCGACCTCGAGCGCTTCGAGGGATCGCTCCGCGAGGTCCGCTGGGGTGTCGTAGTCTACGTAAACGGGCATTGTTTCTCCTGTCCTCCGTGTAGGCTCGCGTGTCCGTCCCGTGGTCGGTCCCTAACGGAACGGCACATCATCGACCCCACAGAGGCTGTGTCCCGTCGTAGTCAGGACATCCATAAAAGCGCTTTCAATGTCCTGCGCGTGTGCGAGCGCGCATCACGGAGAGAACCCGCGGACGGAATCGGGAGAACGCGCGAGCGGACTCCGCGCTTTTTAAGCCCGGTTCGTGCCTTCTCTCGTGTATCGAATGGTCCGTCTCGTTCACTACTCCGACATCGAGAACGTCTTCGACGACCCCGAGCGGGCGGCCCGTCTCGCCGGTCGGATCCGGACGCTCTCGGGCCCCGACGCCGCGGTCGTCGCCACGGGCGATACGACCGCGCCCGGCGTCCTCTCGCTGGTCGCGACCGGCAGGCAGGTCCTCGACTTCTACGAGGCGACCGCCACCCGCCTCGACACGTTCGGTAACCACGAGTTCGGGGGGAGCCGTTCGGCCGCAACGAGGGCGTCGTCCCGTGTGCGGTCCGCGAGGTCGACGGCGAGCGGATCGGGTTCGTCGGCGTCACAGACCCCGCGACCGACTCGCTGAACCCGATGGCGGCCGATCTCTCGTTCGACGATCCCGTCGCGGCCGCCGGGGAGGCGCTCGCCGAGATGCGGGCATCGGTCGCGGACGGGGCCGAGGGACTCGATCACGCCGTCGTCCTCTCGCATCTCGGCGCGGGCGACGACGACCTCGCCCGCGAGCTGGACGTGGACGCGGTCCTCGGCGGACACGTCCACAGCCGCCGGAACGAGACGGTCGCGGACGCACTGTTAGTCCGACCCGGCGTCAACGGCGAGGCGGTGGCCGACGTTGACCTCGACGCCGAACCGCCGACGGCGACCCTCCACGAGCCGGAGGGGGCCGACCCCGCGCCCGGCCTCAAAGACGCGCTCGCGGAGCGGATGGCCGCGGCCGACCTCGACGAGGTCGTCGACGGGGTCGCGGAGCCGATCGACCGCTCCGGCGAGGTGGTCCACGGCGGGGAGTGCCGCGTCGGCAACTTCGTCGCGGACGCGTTCCGGTGGGTCCACGACGCCGACGTGGGGCTGTCGAACGCCGGTGGGCTCCGGCAGGGCGACCCGTTCGACGGCGACGTGACGAAGGCGGACCTGATCAGCCTGATCCCCTTCGAGGAGCCGGTGACCCTCGCTTCGGTCACCGGCGCGGAACTCCACGACGTGTTCCGCGAGATGGCCGCACCCGACGTGGACTTCGGCGAGGACGACTGGTGGCACGGGCACGTCTCGAACGCCCGCCTCGTCTGGGACGCCGACGCCGAACTGATCGCGGAGGCGACCGTCGACGGCGAGCCGATCGATCCCGACGCGCGCTATACGGTCGCGGTCTCCGAGTACCTGCTCCACTCCAAACACGAGTTCCCGACGCTCTCCGAGCGCCACCGGGTCGACGAGGCCGGCATCCAGTACGAGGTGCTGGCCGACTACGCCCGCGAGCGCGGCATCGACCCCGAGATCGAGGGGCGGATCGAGATCCTGAATCAGGTCGTGACGGACGGGTAGAAGGCGCACACAACGCGGCGTTCACGCGTCACGAAAGACGACCCGGCGTTCACGCGTCACGAAAGACGACGCGGAACGAAGATGCGTCGGCTGACGGGAACCAGACGCTGGTCGGATGCCGCGTCGTTTTTCCCCGTACGTATCTCACAGCGTCACTGAAGCTCGTATCTGCGCGACGCTTGTTCGTGTCGCGCCGAACGGACTGTATTTGTCCGCTGACGCTGGTCACGGAGTTCGCGTCCTCGCCGCCGATTAGCTGTGGTCGTGATCCGCCGCTGAGAAGTTCGCGGCACCGCATTGGGGACACGTTTTACTTTTGAATGTGAAACAGTATAGTAAGTAGAATATCCCCGGGATGATCGCGAAAAGGAAGAGAACCGCAAATATCAGCCAGTTCACTTTCCCTTCCGGTTCGACGTTCTGTTCGCAGTTGTTACAGTACTTCATTCGATCGGACGTGGTTTTCGCGTCTTATTATAAATTAGGGACCAGTCAGCTATTCGGGAAATCGGGATGTTAACATAACACAGAGTATATATGTACGAGATGACATCCCTTATGTTCGAAAAATTTCTCAAAAGGTATCTCACGCTTGGAATCGGTTTTTCAGTACTTAGGAGTGGGCTGTTCGAAGCGGTCCTGTCCTTCCCGGTTGACTATTTCGAGATTACCGAATTTAAACTCTCTCGTCCGGAGGCAAGTCACCCATGACTGACACGATTGGAACGCTGATTGTCGTACAACTTTTGGGCTCATGGCCGCTGGTGTCGTGTTCGTGTTATCCCAAGTTCACGTCGACGCCGGTCTGGATCCCCGCCGCCTTCACCGTATTATAAAGGAGCATCGCGCGCGTCATCGGCCCGACGCCGCCGGGTACGGGCGTGATCGCGTCCGCGACTTCGCTCGCCGACTCGTAGTTCACGTCGCCGACCAGCTCGTACCCCTTTTCAGTGTCGGCGTCGACGCGGTTGATTCCCACGTCGATCACGGTCGCGCCCGCCTTCAGCATCGACCCGTCGACGAACTCCGGAATGCCGGCGGCGGCGACGACGATGTCCGCGTCCGCCAGTTTCGCCTCTAGATCCTCGGTCCGCGAGTGACAGACCGTCGTCGTCGCGTTCCCGGTCGGCGACTTCTGGATCAACAGGTTCGCCATCGGCTTGCCGACGATGTCGGACCGCCCGACGACGACCGCGTCCGCGCCCTCCGTCTCCACGTCGTACGCGTCGAGTAGCTTCTGGACGCCGTGGGGAGTACACGGCTTAAACCGGGCGTCGCCCGCGACGAGGCGGCCGACGTTCTCCGGGTGGAAGCCGTCCACGTCCTTCTCGGGGTCGATCCGCCGGAGGACGGTTCGCTTGTCGACGTGACCCGGCACGGGCATCTGAACGAGGATCCCGTGAACGTCGTCGCGGTCGTTGAGGTCGTCGATCGTCTCGTACAGCTCCGCGGCCGGCGCGTCGGCGTCGATCTCGACGTGGACGCTCTCGATGCCGACCTCCTCGCAGTCGCGCTGTTTCATCGAGACGTACGTCTCGCTGGCCGGATCGTCGCTCATCAACACCGTGGCGAGCCCCGGCTCGACGCCGGCGTCGGACAGCCGCGCCACCTCGTCGGCGACCCCCTCGCGCACGTCGGCCGCGACCGCCTCCCCGTCGATCGTCTCGGTCATGCGCGACCGTCGGCGGCCCTGCGGTAAAAGTGACGCGGGATCGTGGCCATCAGAGCTATTTTGAATCGGTCTTGATCCGAGAACACGGATCATTTTCCGGAACGCGGCGACTCCGGGGACAGGCGAGGAACCTCATTCCGGAAACAGCTCCTCCTCGCGGTCGACGGCGTCGACCGCGGCGATCTCCTCGTCGGTCAGTTCGAGGTCGGCTGCCGCGAGGTTCGCGCGTAGGTGCGCCTCGCTCGACGCCTTCGGGATCGCGACCACCGGGTCCTTCGCGGTCGCCCACGCGATCGCAACCGCCTCGGGCGTCGTCCCGTGGGCCGCTGCGACCTCGACGACGGGATCGACCTCGCGTACCCGGCCGCCGGCGAGCGGCGAGTAGGCGACGACGGGATACCCGTGGTCGCGGGCGTGTTCGAGCAGTTCCGGCCGGTGGAACAGCGGGTGGAGTTCGGTCTGGTGGGCCGCGGGCGGGCGGCCGAGGGCGTCGACGGCGCGGTCGAGGTCGGCGAGTTCGAAGTTCGAGACGCCGACGTTCCGGACGAGGCCCTCATCGACGAGTCGGTCGAGCGCGGGCAGCGTCGTCTCGGGGTCGTAGTCGCCGCGCGGCCGGTGGACGTACAGCAGGTCGAGGGCGTCGACGCCGAGGTGGTCCGCGCTCTCGCGGGCCGCGGGGGCCACCTCGTCGACGGCGAGGTCGTCGATCCACAGCTTCGTCGCCACGGTCACGTCTTCGCGGTCGAGAGCCTCGTCCGCGCTGTCGTCGCCCCCGACCAGCGCCGCCGTGAGCCCGTCGCCGACGACCGCCTCGTTGCCGTAGATCCGGGCGGTGTCGAGGTGGCGGTAACCGACATCGAGCGCGGTCGCGACCGGCTCGGGATCGTCGATTCCCATCGTCCCGAGACCGACTGCCGGGAGGTCCATGTCAGGGCGTCGGTCCGGCGCGGAGTAAACTCCTCCGGCTCAGCGCGACGGGCGGTCCCCGCGGACCGACGCGGTCGACTGGGTCGGCGTCGAGATCGATCGCGGCGGTCCGGAGGCCAAAGAAGTACGAGAACGCGTACGCCGCCGTCGCGTCAGCAGGCTCACGAACCTCGTCGGCGACGCCCCACTGGAACGCGAGGATCGGCGGCGACGCACAGCGCGAGGCTCCAACCGGTGACGCGTTCGATGCGGTGATACCCGGCGATCGCGGCGTCGAGCGCGTCTCCGTCGACGCGGCGGCGGGACCCGACGCGGGCGAAGGGCTGGGACACGACATCGAGTTCGTCTGGGCTACGGTTCAGAATTGCGGTCGACGACGGAGCGCTGAGGGGGCGTCAATCCGGCCGGACGCGCTCCGCGCGGCCCGGTCTCAGACTGACTCGCCGGCCGGCGTTCTACCGCAGATGCTCACGAGGTCGTGGAGGCCGTCGATCTCGTAGGTCGGGTGGCAGTCGAGCTCCGTCGACCGCCGGTGCGGGCGGCGGACGAACGCCGAGTCGATGCCGGCGTTGTCGGCCGCGCGGACGTCCGACTCGTTGTCGCCGACGAAAAGTGCCGTCTTCGCGCCGAGGTCTTCGAGGGCGCGCTCGATGTAGTACGGGGAGGGCTTCTTCCGCGAGAGGCTGGCCACCGATGGCTCGCGGCCGTACGCGACCTCGAAGTGGCCCGCCAGCCCGAAGTGGTCCAAGAGCGCGTCGACGGTCGCCTGCTGGTTCGAGGAGACGACGCCGAGCGAGGCGTCCAGCGCGCGGAGGGCGTCGACGTCGTCGTACGGCGTCTTGTGCCCCTTCCGGGCGGCGTCGATCTGGGCCGCCGCTGCGGTCTCGTCTCTGACCCGCCAGAACTCCGTCGGGTCCACGCCGTAGCGCTCGCAGATGTCGGTCAGGGTCGCGGGGTCGACGCCGACCGCCACGTCGTCGACGTGCGCGAGGTCCGGGTCCTCGACGCCGAGGCTCACGAACGCGTCCCATGCGGCCTCGCGGAGCGTGTCGAACGGCGTCCGCCCGACCAACACCCCGTCGTTGTCGAAGACGACGGCATCGTACACGACCTCCTTTCCGTCGGTAACCGGCAAAAAACTTTCACCGGCTCTCGCGGAGAGTGTCCGGATACACCGATCCCCGCGGGGCGCGATCGGATCCGCCGGTCCCCGATGATCCCGACGAACTCGTCCGTTGCGTCCTCACGTACCGTTGCGCGCCTTCACAGCCGATCGTTGATGTGGTCCACCGCCTTCAGCGCGAGGGCGACGATGCCCGCCGTCTCAGCCGCTATCCCGGTTATCAGCAGCCCCGCTCCGGTCGCGAGAGCGACACGCGCCGGATCAATGTCATCTGCCGTATCCCGTATCGGTTCTCCGAGCATTCAGTTCGATGACAGAGTAGAGGATACATTGTTAATACTTACCTAGAGCGGTGAAACCGTCTTTATCGCTCGATCGGAGGGACCTTGACATCCTCTCCGCCCTGAAAGGCGAGATATCTTTGAGTGTCCGTAATTCCGAATACCTAAACCCGATCCATGCGGAGATCGCTCTGTGTTCGCCGTTCCCCTGAGTGTATCATCAGCCGAGATCTCGGCAGAAAAACGCCGACTGATAGCGAATTACAGTGGTTCGAGGCGAAAGCCCACGACTTTACTCGTGGGATGAAGCCGGCAGCCGGCGTAACGTTGGATATCGAGGCGCAGATGGTAAACGATTCCGAGTCCGAGGTAAGGATACGCACCCTTTATGTGGGTAAATGAAGCCCGCTATCTCGGTCGGGGGCCGCACTGGCACGGCCCACAACCCCCCGCGTACGAGTGGGGAACCCCCAGTCGTGGGATGCCCGGTCTGTGACCGGGAACCCCACAGCTTTAGCCGTGGGAGGATGTCAGGCCGAATGTCACCGGTTAACTGAGCTATACCAATAAGATGGCGATGGTCTGTATCGAGTATGGGCTCTATGACCTCACGCCTGTATCGCTGGGGACGGCACTTCGTCAAGGCATCTGGTCTTGAGCCGGTGGTACAACCTCTCTATCACCGGTGGAGTCACCTTCAGTACCGATTAGCTGGCAGGACGTACACGGTCGAAGTCGGGAAGGCCCGTGCGGACTTTCATATCCCGACGAGGAACGAGTGGACGGATCTTCGAACGATCGAGGAACGACCGATTCTGGACCATCTCGTGTCGAACCTCCGACCCGATGACGTCTTCTATGATTTCGGGGCCAATATCGGACTGTATTCCCTCCTCGTAGCGGACGTGGTGAACCGACCCGTTATCGCGTTTGAACCACACCCGACCAACGCCGATCGGCTCGAAGAGAACGGCGACCTCAACGGCGCCGACATCTCGATCCTCCGGTGTGCGCTCGCAGATTCCGCCGGGGAGGCGGAGCTCGCGATCGCGTTGGACAAGGTCGGATCGGCCGGCCATACACTGGTACCTGACGAGACCTCGGGCCACGGTTCCATCACGATCTCGAAGGTCCGCGGTGACGAACTCATCACTCGGAGAGGCCTCCCTCATCCGACCGTTCTCAAGATAGACGTGGAAGGCGGCGAACAGGGGGTTCTCGACGGACTGGAGGCGACGCTGTCGCGCCCCGACTGCCGGTTAGTGTACTGCGAGACGCACGCGGAGCGACTCAAAAAACAAGGTAGCTCAGTAGCGGACGTCCGTGCCACGCTCGAATCACACGGCTTCACTCTCACCGAGCGTTCCGTCCGGGAGGGCAAGGGAGAATCGACGCTCATCGGTACGAAACCGAGCGACACGGAGTGAGACGACCCTCCATTTCCCGATCGCCGCCGCCGAACGCGGTGACGGCGATCGCGCCTCGGTGTCGGTAACGCCCCGCTGGATCGGTCCTCTGTATCTCACCTGCCGAGGATTTCGACAGCGCCGATCGGTGAGACCTCACGCGCTCGGTACCTGAGCACGAGCCCGGCGAACAGAACGATCGTTCCCGCGAACAGCCCGACGAACGGAATCGGTACTGGAACCATGATAAGCAGGAGTCCGATCGCGATCAGCACGGTAGATAATCTCATACTTTTTATCACCCGAACCGAAATGTATTGAGGCGCGCGTCGTGGAGATAACCCGATCCCAGCGACGGAAATGCCTCCCGCACTTTCAATACCCGGCCCGTCGAAGGCTCAGGACGGCCCATGAACATCTCTGATATCGCGGTGTCGGAGTACGTCGAGGTCGACGTTGATGAGCGGCTCGCCAAGGTCCGTTCTATCTTCGAGCGAGAAAACCCCAAGGGGCTCGTCGTCACCGAGGACGGCGAGTACGCGGGCGTCGTCGGAGAGAAGCAGCTCATGCGCTCGCGCATGGAAGACGACACGAAGGTGTCGGCGGTGATGAGGCCGGCCCCCTCGGTCGACCGACACGAGGACGTTCGCGAGACCGCTCGACTCCTCGTCGAGGGCGACGTGAAGATCGCGCCCGTCTACGAGGGCGAGAAGCTCTACGGGATCGTCACGGTCGACCAGATCTTAGCGGCCGTCGTCGAGAGCCTCGACGCGATCACCGTCGGTCAGATCGCGACTGAGGACGTGATCGGCATCGGCGAGACGGAGAGCGTCGGCCACGCCATCAACCGCCTCCGGGAGAACGGCGTCTCCCGCCTCCCCGTCCTCAACGACAGCGACCTCGCCGGCGTCATCACCACAAACGACATCGTGGAGTTCGTCGTCCGCGACCAGGAGCGGCAGGGCAGCGGCGACCGCGCGGGCGACATCGACCGCATGCTCGACATCCCGGTCTACGACATCATGTCGAGTCCAGTCGTCACCGCGACCGAGGACGAGACGGCCCGAGCGGTCGTCGAACGCATGTTCGACAACGAGGTCTCCGGGCTGGTCGTCACGCCCGCGGGCACCGACAACGTCGCCGGCATCGTGACGAAGACCGACGTGTTGCGCGCGCTGACGTTCACCGAGCAGGACTCGATGGACGTCCAGATCACGAACGTCGACCTGCTGGACGGGACCTCCCGCGAACACGTCGTCGAGTCCATCGAGCAGGTCGCGGACAAGTACGCGGAGATGCAGGTCATCCACGCGCACGTCCGGCTCCACGCCCACAAGGAGAAGCTCCGCGGCACGCCCCTCATCCAGTGTCAGATCCGCCTCCGCACTAACGAGGGACAGGTCGGCGGCTCCGGCGAGGGGTACGGTGCCGAACACGCCTTCCACGTCGCGCTCGACAAGTTGGAGCGGAACGTCTTGGAGATCAAGGGCGTCAACGCCGACGAGGAGTACCGCGGCCAGCTCCTCCGAAAGCTCGGCGAGCTGTAGACGGGCACGCGCCCGGCCTCCGAGCGAACGCCGATCTTGACGATTTCGGCCGCGTTTTCGCCGCTGTCGCTTCGCCTCGCAAACTGTTTCGGTCAGCGGCGCGTCTCCGCTCATCGACCGGCCGGCTTCGGCTATCCGTCCGCGCCCTCGGCGAGTCCGTCGGCGACGATCCGGAACGCCGCGGTGTCGCCCGCGGGCTTCGAGCGGTGCTTTTCGAGGGTCGCCCGGCGGTTCCCGCCGCGGAACCGGTCGACGCGGACGATCGCGCCGGTCCAGTGGTTGAGCGTGTTGCCGCCGAGCGCGCGGTCGCGGTCGCCGTCGGGGTCGGTGAACACTTGATTCGTGATCACGACGGCGATGTCGTGACGCCGGGCCAAAGAGAGGAGGTGCGTCACCTGTTTTGCGACCTTCCGGAGCGACTCGCCGCCTTCGGTGTCGCCGGCGCGCTCCAGTCGGTAGAAGCCCGTGGCGGAGTCCAACACGATCAGTTCGACCTCCTCGGCGAGCTCCTCGGCGTCGCGGACCGCCTCGCGCTGGTCGTCGAAGTCGTACGCCTCGGAGATCACCAGCCGCGCGGCGAGTTCCTCGAGGGTGTCGTCGCCGTCGCCCCGGTCGAGCCGGCCCTCGGTCAGCTGCTCGAACCGGTCGATCGAGAGCCCCTCGGTGTCGACGTATAGGGCGCGGTCGCCGCGGGCCGCGACCTCGACCGCCGCCGCGAGCGCGAGGTTCGTCTTCCCCGCGGCTGGCGGGCCGTACACCTGCGTGACGACGCCGCGCTCGAAGCCGCCGCCCAACAGCTCGTCGACCGGGTGACAGCCGGTCGGGATCGGATCGCTCACTGGACGGGAGTTCGCCCGCGCTCGTATTTAAACGGTCGATCGCGGCGGCGACTGGGTGATACGTGTCGCTCACCGGGAGAAACGACGTTGCTCGTCGGAAGAAGTGGTGTCGCTCGTCGATCGAACAGCCGTCGCTCGTCGAGCGGTCATAGTGTGAGAGAAACGGAGACGGCGTAGATCGCGTCGATCGACGGCCGATGTCCGGTAGTGCGTGCGGACGCGTTGTCCGCGACGTGGGGGTTAGTTGCGGACGAGGTTCGTCGCGCGCGGTCCCTTGGGGGACGATTCGATGTCGAACTCCACTTCCTGACCCTCCTCGAGGTCCGGGCCGCCGACGTCTTCCATGTGGAAGAACACGTCTTCGTCGTCGTCGAGGTCGCCGTCGTCAGTCGAGATGAAACCGTAGCCGCCAGTGTCGTTGAAGAAATCAACCTTACCGTTTGCCATTGCGAATATACGTACAGCCCGTTCGGGCATAACCCTTGCGAGGGTCACGGTACCACGGCGGTTCCGGGCGTTCGTCCATCCGAGAAATTCCGAATATCGCCGGGTTTCGGGACGATCCGGTCGGTGTTCCGACGCCCCCGGCCGTGTTCAGCGCGCGAAACCAGTCGCGGGGTTCATTTACGCGCGACTCCGTAGGTTGAGCAACGACATGAACCGCCGCCGTTTCCTCCGCTCGCTCGCCGGGACTGGCGTCGTCGCCGGCACGACCGCCACGGCCGGCTGCGCCGGCGTCCTCGGTGACGCTGGCGACGCCGACAACTCCGGCGACGACGGCTCCCGCGACGGGGAGACGATCCTCGGCCCGCCGGAGCAGAACCGAGGCGATCCGGTCCATCCGATCCGCGGCGACGAGATGCCCGAGTTCACCGTCCCCGACCCGGTCGCGGGCGAGGAGATATCGACGGCGGGGTTCGAGGGCGAGCGGGCGTACCTGTGGACCTCCTTTTACACGAGCTGTCCAGACGGCGTCTGTCCGGCGCTCATCCTCCGGCTCCGGCGTGCGCAGGAGGTCGCGGCCGAGGAGGAATTCGGCGACAAGGCCGCGTTCCTCGCGCAGACGTTCGACCCGGAGCGAGACACGACTGACGTCCTCCGCGAGTACGCGAGCCAGCGGGGGGTCGACCTCAACGCCGGCAACTGGCATTTCCTGCGTCCCGAGAGCTACGAGGCCGGCGTGGAGCTGATGGACGAGAACTTCGGGCTCGTGATCGAGAAGACGGACGGCGAGCAGTACGACGACTTGGAGTACGCGTTCCCGCACTACGGCCTCATCCTCCTCGTCAACAGGCGTGGCATCGTCGAGCGGTCGTACCCGCGCGGCCCGGCCACCGACATCGAACGGATCGTCGACGACTTCCGACGGGTGGTCACGGCGTGAGGCGGCGACACTTGCTGGCGGGACTCGCGAGCGTCGGAGCCCTCGGCGGAGCGGGAGCCGTCGCCACGGGCAGCGTTCCCGACGCGCTCGGCGGCGGACCGGAACCGGTGGAACCAGTGACAGTTGACACGGTCGATGCCCCGGGGAGCCGCGACGGTGAGGTAACGATCCCCGCAGACGGTCGCCCGACGTTCGTCGACTTCTTCGCGACGTGGTGCGGTCCCTGTGAAAAGCAGATGCCAGATCTCGTTGCGGCACACGACGAGATCGGCGACGAGGTGCTGTTCGTCTCCGTGACACCGGAGAACGTCGGTGGAAGTGTCGATCCGGAGACCGTCGTCGAGTGGTGGGAAAACCACGACGGGGACTGGCTCGTTGCGGCGGATGTCACGGCGGAACTCGCCGCGAAACTCAACGTTCAGAGCTATCCGACAGCAGTTGCGATCGACGGGACCGGTCGGATCCGCTGGTCGGATTACGGCGTTCACACCACAGAGGAAATCGTCACGGGGATCGAGACCGCGCTCGGATGACCGGCGTCTCGCTCGCGACGAACGTCCCGTTCGCGGTCACCGCCGGCGTCGCGACGTTCTTCTCGCCGTGCGCGTACCCGCTGTTGCCGGGATACGTCGGGTTCTACGTGAACTCCGTCGAGGCTGACTCCGCGTCCGTCCTCGGCGCGGGCGTGCGCGGCGTCGCGGCCGCGGTCGGCGTGTTGGCGACGTTCGCGCTGCTCGCCGGAGCCACCGTCCGGGTCGGCTACGCGACGCTGTCGAACGTCACCGTCTTCGAGACGCTCGTCGGCGCGCTGCTCATCGCCTTCGGGCTGTTCGTCGTCGTCGGTCGCGGCCCGTCGATCTCGGTGCCGCTGCCGGAGCGACGCACGAGTATCTTCGGGTTCGGACTGTTCGGGGCGGGGTACGCGCTCGCCGGCGCGGGCTGTGTCGCGCCCGTGTTCCTCGGCGTCGTTGCCCGCGCGATCGCGCTCCCGTCGGAGACGGCGCTGCTCGTCGTCGGCGTCTACGCCGGCACCGTCGCCGTCCTGATGGCCGCGACCACGGTCGCGACCGGCGTCGGCCTCGTCAGCAACGCGAACCGGGTGACGGCTCACGCCGGCCTCCTGAGGCGGATCGCGGGCGCGGTGATGGTCGCCGCGGGAATCGGACAGCTGTACCTCTCGCTGATCGTGTACTGAAGCCGTGGTCGGGGGTGAGACCGAGTGCGCCGCGCCACGGTCCGCCAAACGAACCCTTCGGTCGCGTTAAGTTAGTGGGGAGTTCGGTCGCCATCTGGCGATTTGAAGCAAGTCTAAGACGAAGTCTCGTTCAGAACTGATCCACTGAACGGCCAGTTTTTGATGATCTCTGCGGAATTATTGCTTCCCTGATGATTATGAAGGGATAAACAGTGTATCATCAATTGGGTCGATCCGCTTGCTGTCCGCGAATTCTGCTTAACTTAACGCGACCAACCCTTCCTCCCGTACCTTCTTATCCGATAGCGCGGAACCTCCACACGGCCGAACCAACGGTTCGGTCCTCGCACGATGAATCTCGATCAGTTCACCGCCGAGAACGCACCGACGGACGGCGCGGAACCGTTCCAGCGCGAGAACAGCTACATCTTGGACGTTGCGGTCGCCGGCACGGTCATGGCGAAGGCCGGGTCGATGGTCGCGTACACGGGCGACGTGTCGTTCACCGGGAAGGCCTCCGCCGAGGGCGGAGTCACCGGCTTCTTCAAAGAGGCAGCCACGGGCGAGGGGACGCCGATCATGGCCGTCGAGGGCGACGGGCACGTCTACTTCGCGGACAACGGCAAGAAGGTACAGGTGATCGAACTCGGTGCCGACGAGTCGATCACGGTCAACGGCGAGGACGTTCTCGCGTTCGAGGAGTCGCTCTCCTACGAGATCAACACCATCGACAGCCTTGCCGGCGCGCTCGCGGGCGGGTTCAGCAACGTCTACCTCGAAGGGCCGGGGTACGTCGCGCTTACCACCCACGGCGACCCGATAGTGCTGGAACCGCCGGTGGCGACCGACCCGAGCGCGACCGTCGCGTGGGGCGGCACCTCGCCCGACGTGGAGGTCAACCGCAGCCTCTCGGACATGATCGGTCAGGAGTCGGGCGAGCGCTACCAGATGCGGTTCGACGGCGACGACGGGTTCGTCGTCGTCCAGCCGCGCGAGGAGCACGCCTGAGTCCGCAGAGCGGCCGGCCTACCGCGCCGCGAGCCACTCGGCGAAGTCGCCGGTGAGGAAGTCGGCGTAGTCGACGACGCCGAGGTACAGCGAGACGATCACGACGATCACGATCGGGATCCGGACGGCCCAGATCCACGCGTCGTCAAGGTCGCCGGGACCGTCGAGTCCCTTCCGCAGTTCGTCGCGGCCCACGTCCGGGATCACCCAACCGACGAACAGCGCGAGCAGCAGCGACCCGAGCACGAGCAGGATGCCGTCCGCGAGCAGGTCGTACAGGTTGAGGAAGATCAGATCGATGGTGACGGGCACGCCGAGCAGGAAGACCGCCACGCCGACCGCGGCCGACGCCGGGATCCGAGCGACGCCGACCTCGTCGATCAGGTACGAGACCAGCACTTCGAGGATGCTGATCGCCGACGAGAGCGCCGCGATCCCGACCATCCCGAAGAAGACGATACCGAGGATCCGGCCGCCGGGGATGCCGGCGAACGCCGACGTGAGGCTCACGAAGATCGCGCCGGGACCGCCCGTTCCCGGCTCGATCCCCACCGAGAACAAGACGGGGAAGACGACGAAGCCGACGAGGACGGCGACGAGCGTGTCGAGCGTCGCGATGATCCCCGCGTCGGCCGCGAGGTCCCGGTCCTCGCCGAGGTAGGAGGCGTAGGTGATCATCACGCCCATGCCGAGCGACAGCGTGAAGAACGCCTGTCCGGCGGCGGCCGGCAGGATCCCGGTCCAGTTCGCCGCGATCGTTCCGAAGTCGGGCGAGAGGTAGTAGGCGTACGCCGCGCTCGCGCCGTCGAGGGTGAACCCGTACGCGGCGAGGCCGAGCAGGAGGACGAGGATGGCGGGGACCATCACCTTCACGCTCAGTTCGATCCCGCGCCGGACACCGGCGGCGATGATGCCGATGACACAGAGCATGAAAGCGGCATGAAAGAGGAGCGTGTCGATCCCGGTCGAGACCGTGTCGAACAGCGCCTCGGCCGCGGCGGGGTCGGCGACGGTGAACCCCTCGGTGATCCCGATGAGCGTGTACCGCAGGAACCACCCCGCGACGACGCTGTAGTACGAGAGGATGATGAAGCCGGTGACGACGAACAGCCAGCCGGCGTACGACCACGCGCCGCTGCCGAGTTCACGCAGCGCGCCGACCGGGTTCCGGTCGGTCCGTCGCCCGATGACGAACTCGACGAGGATCGCCGGGAACCCGATCAGCGCGACGAACGCCAGGTAGGTGATCAGAAACGACGATCCGCCGTACTGGCCGGTGATAAACGGGAACCGCCAGATGTTCCCGAGTCCGACCGCGCTACCGACCGCGGCGAGGATGAACCCCGCTCGCGTCGCCCATGTCTCGCGTGCCATTGATACCGGAGGAATTTCGTTGCGGCGTAAAAACGTGTCTCTCCGGCGCTGGGTAGTGTTCACATAACTGATTCCATGCGAAGGCGAACGATCTAAGCCACTCGTTTGCTGTTTCTGCTTCGGCGTTGCTGAAACAGTTTGAGAAACTGGTAGTTCTACGTTTTATCTTACGAAAAACACGTTCAACGCTATCCCGATTTCCATGTCGTTCGTATCTGAAATCGAGGCCGTGTTTGCGACAAGCTCGCTGAAGTGGAACCGCACCATCAACGAGAAAGATCGCGTTATCGACCTCGTGTTTCTCGCGAAGTTCCGCGAAAAACTGATCCGCGATCACGTTTGTTCTCGCCGGTTCAAGCGTTATGTGTAATAAATCGTTTGAGTCAGTGTCGACAGCAGCGTACAGCCAATATCGTTCATCATCGAGCTGAATCACGGTCTCGTCAACCGCGACGTGATTCGGGTCACGACCTGTTTCTGGCTGTAGATCGGCCTTGTGGACCCAGTTATGAACGGTCGAACGAACCCGTTCAACACCGAATACCTCAAGAAACGAAACAGTATTCCAAAGGAATAATTCCGACAAATGAAGCTGAATACTGAGCTTTATCAACAGCCGCGGTGTTGCTTCTCGCTCCATAAATTCTAAGTTGATATCGCCTAAACAGCCGCTGAGTCGGTCGTTTTCCGGCATAGATCACTTTGAAAACGCACCGCCTCTCGTTTCAATCATTATCTGAACACCGCCCTGATTCAAACGGCATCGAACCCTCCATCTCACACCAGCTCCGCCACAGCTTCGGAATTTTTGAAGACCGTGTTGCTGGCTCTCTGCCGCGCTATCACGCTAGTGGGCCGAACAGCCACTCGCGCATAGAGAGCCGGGGCTGAGATTCGTCGTCACTTGCGAGGCGATCACTGGTCTGGGCGTAGTTGACGAGTGCGACGAGTACGACGCCGCCAATCGTGTTACCAAGCAGGACCGGGATCAAGAACCCGATTACGGCAGGCATAAGACCGATCTCACCGAGAAACACCAGAAACAGTGCGTCCATTACGGAGACGACAACGTGATACAACTCTGCCGCGGGAATGGAAAGAAACACCGCGTAGACGAGCAGGATGCGCGAGACGGAGTCGCGAACCGCGTGGAGCAGCCAGACGATGCCCGCGACAAGCCAGCCGGCGAACAGCCCCTTCAAGAATAGATCCAGCGGCGATATCTCTAACGCTTTGCGACCGAACTCGGCGGCTGCTGTAGCGACTTCGGTCGACATTACGCCCGAGTTGGCCAGAACGAACGCTCCAGCGGCAGCACCGAAGATGTTCGCTAGCAAGACAATCCCCCAGACACGTAACAACGTCGGCACGCTGGCAATCCGCTCCAGAACGAGTGTCACCGGCGGCAGCGTATTCTCGGTGTACAGTTGGTAGCGGCCGACGATGATATAGAGGAATCCGAGCGGGTACAAAAGCGAACCAAGGATGGTTTCCGCCGGGCCCGAGACAGCTGCGGCAACAACTGCGTGTAGCAGGAAAGTCAGCGTGATGGCGAATCCCGCTGCCAGCCCGCTGAAGAACAGTTCGCTGTTGTCGCGTGTGACCTCCTCGTCGGCGGCGGCTACGATTCGCTGAAACGTTTCGTCTGCCGAGAGACGGTCGTGGACAATCTCCCCAGCTGCGGGTGCCTCTTTTTGTAATTCCTCTGTTGGGGGCTTACCTTCATGAGAGCTCTTCCCATCCGAATCACTGTCACTCGTGCTCATGTCCGTTACACAACGTGAGAAAACCTATTAATTGTGACATGGTGACGGCCACTTGCCCTGGCTCAGAGAAGCGACTGGCGATTAGTTCGTCTCGGGTGGCCGGGTAGCTGTGGTCTTTCAATGCCTGATAAAGGTGACCGAATTCAATGCCCTGTTCCCTGATGGCGTCATCGGTATCGATCTCAGATTTGTCTCCCAGCACATATTACTGGATATCGGGTCAGTTGAATATTATTTGGGGCTTACGGGCAGGTAGTGTTCGGATAAGCTGATTCCATGCGAAGGCGAACGATCTAAGCCACTCGTTTACTGTTTCTGCTTCGGCGTTGCTGAAACAGTTTGAGAAACTGGTAGTTCTACGTTTCACCTCACGAAAAACACGTTCAACGCTATCCCGATTTCCATGTCGTTCGTATCTGAAATCGAGGCCGTATTTGCGACAAGCTCGCTGAAGTGGAACCGCACCATCAACGAGAAAGATCGCGTTATCGACCTCGTGTTTCTCGCGAAGTTCCGCGAAGAACTGATCCGCGATCACGTTTGTTCTCGCCGGTTCAAGCGCTGTATGTAGTAAATCGTTCGAGTCAGTGTCGACAGCAACGTACGGCCAATACTGTTCATCATCGATCTGAATCACGGTCTCGTCAACCGCGACGTGATTCGGGTCACGACCTGTTTCTGGCTGTAGATCGGCTTTGTGGACCCAGTCATGAACGGTCGAACGAACCCGCTCAACACCGAATACCTCAAGAAACGAAACAGTATTCGAAAGGGATAATCCCGACAAATGAAGCTGAATACTGAGCTTCATCAACAGCTGCGGTGTTGCTTCTCGCTCCACAAAATCTAAGTTAATCTCGTCTAAACAGCCGCTGAGGCGGGGGTTTTCGGGCATAAGTCAGTTTGAAAACGCACCGCCTCACCTTTCAAACCTTATCTGAACACCGCCCGGCGCTGAGACAAATAACGAACGTTCCTGATCGTTCCTCTAATCCGCCGCGAACCGAGCGCCGACCGTGAATTTAATAGCCGGACGGCTACCTCACGGGATATGGAACGCGTAGACGTCGCGATCGTGGGTGGCGGTCCGGCGGGGGCCTCCGCAGCGCACGCGGCCGCGACCGGCGGCGCTGACGCGCTCGTGCTCGAAAAGGGGGTCCCCCGGGCCGACCGAGACCGGCTCGGTCCCGACTCGACCGACGCCGCCGGCATCCTCGACTACTGGGTCGACATCATGGGGATCCATCCCGATGAGTTCGACGACGGGGTCGTTCAGCGCGAGCTGAACCGCGCGGAGTTCCGGGGGCCGGAGGCGGCGGCGACGCTGGAGTCGACCGGCATCGACTCCTCGTACGAGGCGTTCGGCTACACCTTCCAGCGCGCGCGCTTCGACGACTGGCTCCGCGACCGCGCCGAGGACGCCGGCGCGGAGTACCGGGCCGGCGTCTCCGTCCGCAGCGTCGACACCGACCTCTCGGTGACGCTCGGCGGCGACGACCCCCGTCACGCGCTCGAACTCGCGGACGGAGAGACGGTCGGCGCGGACTTCGTGGTGCTCGCCGACGGCCCCCAGCGGACCGTCACGAACCGGGTCCTCGACGAGTACCTGCCCGCGGACGCACAGGCCTCGGAGCGTCTGGCCTCCCGGACCGCGAACCACATCGCGTATCAAGAGTACCGGCGCGTCCCCGACGAAATTTTCGAGGCGGTGAACGACGCCCTCGTCTTCTGGTGGGGCGTGATGCCCGGCGAGACCGCGTACCCGTGGATCTTCCCGAACGCGGACGGCGTCTGTCGGATCGGACTTACGATGCCGATCGGGCTTGACATCGACGAGTTCGACCGCGACGCGTACGCCTTACTCGACGAGGACGACGAGTCGGTCCCGCAGGGGAGCGAGTACGTCCGCCGGCTGTTGGAGTGGCAGTACGGCGACGAGTACGACGTCGAGGAGGACTTCCCGGTCGTCGAGGAGGCCGGCAAGCGGAACGGGACCGAGACCTACCCGATCTCCTCTACTCAGCCGATCGACTCGCCGGTCGGGGCCGGGGTCGCGGTCGCCGGCGGCGCGATGGGGACGACCTCCGCGTTCCACGAGGGCGGCGACCACGTGGCGGTCCGCACCGGCGCGATCGCCGGCGAACTCGCCGCCGAGGGCGACCTGACCGCGTACAACCGGCGCTGGAAGGAGACGATCGGCGACGAGGTCGTTCGCAACGTAACGATGGCCGACATGGTCGCCGACTACGGGCCGGACGACTGGGATCGGATCATCGGGGCGGCCGACGCGATGCTCGCCACCGAGACGGACGACGGGCTGCTCGCGCAGCCGTACCGCTCCGGCTGGGAATCGGCGAAGCTGCTCTTCGGCTACAAGTGGAACAAGCGGCGCGTCAGGCGGGACTACGTCGACATCGACGAGAGCGAGTACGTCTACTGACTCGCACGCCGCGCCCGTGTCAGCGTCCGCGTCGACTTCGGTCCGACTACCGGATCACGGGAGCCGCAAGCTCCACCGGCTCCGTCTCGATTCCCCCCACGTCGACCGGGTCGGCCTCGTGGCTCGGCCACCGACCCGTCTTGGTGAGTCGCTCCGTCAGGTCCGACGCGACGAGGTGCGTGTCCTCGCTTTTCGTCCCCCGAACCGTCGGGTTCCACGCGTAGCCCATCGGCCGTCGGACCGGCTCGTCGCCGCCGGGCGTCGCGATCCACTCCCGGCCCGCGAACCCGGCCGCGCCGCCTTGGTGGTGGTTCTTCCACTCGCCGTGGAAGCCGACCGCGTCGTACGCCGCTTGGATAGCCTCGAATACGTCGCCCGCGGTGTCGGGACCGCTCGCGTCGTTGCCGGCGGTGGCGTCGCCGTCGGAGAGAGTCCCGGCCGCGGCGGCCTCGGTGGCGCGGACTGCGGTCGCCTCGACGCGCGCCGCGGCGCGGTGTCGCTCCTCAAACCAGTCGGGGGCGTCGAAGGCGACGGTCCGCGTCATCGAGGCGTACAGCCCCGCGCGCTTGCCGGTGACCGACACGAGCGCGTAGTCGCCGAGGGCCGCGTCGCCCGGCGTGTAGTGGCGGTACGACCCGGCCCGCTCCGCGCCGCCGACGAGCACGACCGGGGTGTCCACGTCGCGCGAGGCGAGCGAGATGTCGATGCCGGCCGCGACCTCGTACTCCGGGTCCTCCGGTTCGAGGTTCCGGCAGACGGTCTCGACGGCCGCGGCAACCTCGCGGCCCAGCTCCCGCGGGCGACCGCTCGGCGACCGCCTCGGCGAGCGAGCCGGCGTGCCACGGGAACGACTCGACCGCGAACGCCGCCGGCAGCTCCTCGTCGGCGAGCCGCTCCGCCTCTATGTTGTCCGTTATCACGCGGAGGTCGCCGTCGTAGCCGGCGGCGGCGACGCCGGTCGTCGCGTCGGCGTCGACGACGTTGTCGCCGCCGGTGAGCCACGCGAACCCGTTGGGGCGCGCGAACCAGACTGCTTCGAGTCCGCGCTCGGCGAGGTACGCGTCGAGCCTGTCGGTGCGGGCGGAGAGGTTGACCATACCGACGGGTTCTCGTCGAGCCAATAAAACCGGTCGGAACCGGGCGGCACTCGGAACGGGTCTGCGAGCGGAGAACGGGTAGTGCGCGCGGAGCAGACCGGTAACGGGCGCGGAGTCGGGAAGGCGGTGAAGTCGGGAGTCGTCACCGCGCCGTCTTCCGATCGGTTCGTCGGACGCACCCGACCCGAAGCCCGAAACGAAAGGTTCAATTGCGTTCCACGGAAACAGCGGAATGCGGTTCAAATCCGCCCCAACCCATTTTCGTCGACACCGCAACCGCAAGCGACAGCGAGCGGTCCGTATCGACAAAATGGTGCCGCGGATTTGAAGCAGGGAACGGAGCGAGCGACGGCGAGCGGAGTGACCGAGGTTCAAATCCGCCCCAACCCACTTCTGATTCTTCGCAACGACGAGCGACAGTGAGGAGTCCGTAGAATCGAAGTGGTGACGGCAGTTTGAACCCTGCCAGTCGCGCGCAGCGAACGGCACGAGGTGCGAGCGACGCGAGCACCTCGATTGCGAGCGGCGAAGCCGCGAGTAGTGAGCGAGCACGTCTGGCACCGGTTCAAATCCGCCCCAACCCATTTTCGTCGACACCGCAACCGCGAGCGACAGCGAGCAGTCCATGTCGATAAAATGGTGCCACGGACTTGAAGCAGGGAACACAGCGCGCGTCAGCGAGCGGTGTGACCGAGGTTCGGATCCGCCCCAACCCACTTCTGATTCCTTGTAACGACGAGCGCAAGTACCGTATTATCGGTGTCTGAAACGGCGTCGTACCCGAGCCGCGCGAACGACTCGGCATATATGTCGATATTCGGATGATTTTTTGATCCGTTCTCATCGCCGGCATATGCTACTACGGTGAACGCACCGGTGATCGGCGTGAGTCGGTTCAACGCGGAGGACTGAGCCGCCAGTCGAGCGTGGATCGATGCGAAGTTTCTTTTACTTCACCCCGGAGGATCCGGGTAGATGAGTGACCGAGGCGGTCGAGCGCCGGACGGGTCCGAATCGCCGACTTCGAACCGTGACACGGGAGGTTCTCTCGCTCCGACGGCGTCGGAATCCGCCGTCCCGACCGCCGACGACGCGGCGTCGACCGGACGACTGATCGTCGTTTGCGGGCTGCCCGGCGTCGGCAAGACGACCGTCGCGGAGCGGATCGCGGACCACCTCGACGGCCGGATACGCCGGACCGACGTGATACGGAAGGAGCTGTTCGACGACCCCGAGTACACCGACGCGGAGACGGAGGCGGTCTACGCCGAACTCCTCGCCCGGGCCCGCAGGGACGTCGATGCCGGGGAGGCCGTCGTCCTCGACGCGACGTTCGCCGACGGCCGGTTCCGGGCTAAGGCCCGCGAGACGGCAGCCGGGACCGCGGCGGCGTTCGACCTCGTCGAGGTCGCCTGCGACGAGGACGTCGTCGAGCGGCGGATCGAGCGCCGGGACGGGATAAGCGACGCGGACTTCGAGATTCACCTCCACTTCAGGGAGCTGTTCGACGAGGTCGCCGGCGACCACGTCGTCATCGACAACTCCGGGACGGAGGCGGAGACGTACGCGCAGGTCGACGCCGCGTTCGCCGACGCCTCGATCGAGGACGCCGCCGCCGAGGAGCAGCCCGCGGGAGACTCACGCCCCGACCGCGACGGTCGGTCCGCCGCGGTCACCGACGCGGAGTGAGAGCGCGCTCGATGTGTGAACGAATGGCGTGACCAGCGGGCGCACACGTCTCAAATCACTTATACGGGCGAACGCACAACGGTATGTATGAGCGAAGAATCCGGGCGGAAGAACCTGCGAATGCCCAACGACGACGAAGTGTTCGCCGTGGTGACGGAACACCTCGGGGGCAACCACGTTCAACTGCGCTGCGCCGACGGCGAGGAGCGACTTGGCCGGATCCCCGGTCGAATGAAGTACCGCACGTGGATCAGCGAGGGCGACGTCGTGCTCGCCGAGCCGTGGGACTGGCAGGACGAGAAGGCGAACGTCGAGTGGCGTTACGAGGACGAGGACGCCGACCAGCTCCGCCGCGAGGGCCACATTCAGTAATCCGAGATCTCCGGTTCGCGCCGCGTGACCACCGACACGCTGTGTTCTCTGTCTCTCGTTCGGTATCCTCTCGTCCGCGGTGAGTTCGTTTCCGGCACGTAGCCGTCCGGCCGACCGCTCCCTCCGGCCGGATCGCCGAAACCGACACCGTGAGAACGATCGAACACGATGGCGATGGTATGACCCCGAGAGAGCTCCGCGCGGACGTCCCGGCCCTCGGCGACGCAGCGTACTTCAACTTCGGCGCGCACGGGCCTAGTCCGGAGTACGTCGTCGAGGCGGCCGGCTCGTTCGTCGCGGACCACGAGTACGGCTCCGCGACGACCGACCCCTACGAACGCGCCTTCGAGACGTACGAGGCGGTACGCAAGCGGATCGCGGCGTTCGTCGGGGCCGCCCCCAGGGAGGTCGCCCTGACCGAGAGCACGAGCGACGGGATGGCCCGCGTCGCGGGCGCGATCGACTGGGAGCCGGGCGACGTGGTCGTCCGGACCGACCTCGAACACCCGGCTGGGGTCCTCCCGTGGCGGCGGCTCGAACGCGAGGGCGTCGAGGTGCGCGTGGTAGAGACCGAGGATGGCCGCGTCGACCGCGACGAGTACGCCGAGGCGGTCGCAGACGCCCGACTGGCCTGTTTCAGCGCGATAACGTGGACTCACGGCACGCGGCTCCCGGTGAGGGATCTCGTCGAGATCGCCGACGACGCCGGCGCGTTCACCCTCGTCGACGCGGTCCAGTCGCCCGGGCAGGTCCCGATGGACGTGAGCGAGTGGGGGGCCGACGCAGTCGCGGCCGCCGGCCACAAGTGGACGCTCGGCCCGTGGGGGGCCGGCTTCCTCTACGTCGACCACGACGCCGCGGCCAACCTCGCGCCGCGCGCCGTCGGCTACCGGAGCGTCGCGGACCCCGAGGGCGACGAGATCGAATTCAAGCCCGGCGCTGGGCGCTTCGAGGTCGGGACAACGACCGCCGCGGCCCACGTCGGCCTCGTCGAGGCGCTCGACGCGGTCGACGCGGTCGGGATCGACGCGATCGAGTCGCGGATCGCCGACCTCACCGACCGGCTGAAGGCGGGCGTCCCGGACGACCGACTCCTCAGCCCGGAAGCGCACGAGTCCGGGCTGGTCACGGTCGACGTGGACGACCCGGAGGCGACCGTCGAACGGCTCGCCGACGAGGGCGTGATCGTCCGCTCGCTCCCGCATCCCGACGGGATCCGGGCGTCGGTCCACGCCGTCTCGACCGAGGCCGAGGTCGACCGGCTCCTCGACGCGCTCGACGCGGAGTGGTGAGCGGAGGGGTGCGTCGTCGCGGCGGCGAGCGCGGACCCAAACTCGGAGCGACCGGGTCCGTTTTGCTGCTCGCCGCGCGACACCGCACATGGGGTTTCACACATTCGACGCGGACGACGCTGACCGGTTAGAGCGGGCGTCGGTGCGGTACCGCCGGGTGTCCGCGGAGGAGGTCGTCGGGCCGCTCGCGGGCGACGGGGCCGGCGTCCTCGCCGACCTCGGGAGCGGCACCGGTTTTTACACTGACGACGTCGCCGAGTACGCCGACACCGTCTACGGCGTCGATGTCCAGCCGGAGATGCACGAGTACTACCGCGAGAAGGGCGTCCCCGAGAACGTCGAACTGGTCGCGAGCGACGTCTCGGACCTCCCGTTCGCGGACGGCGAACTCGATGGCGCGTTCTCGACGATGACCTACCACGAGTTCGCAAGCCCGGGGGCGGTCGCGGAGGTCGCGCGAGTGGTCCGGACCGGGGGCCGGTTCGTCGTGTTCGACTGGACGGCCGACGGCGACGGCGACCACGGACCGCCGGTCGACGAGCGGTTCACCGCTGACGACGCCGTCGCGACGCTGGAGGCGGCGGGGTTCGAGGTCGACTCCGCGTCGACGCGCACGGAGACGTTCGGCGTCGTCGCTCGGGCACCGTAGGCGGTCGTCGAGTCCGCGAAACGAGCGGCTCAACGTCCGATTCGAACGTTCGTGAAGAAATACCGTTAGGTGCGTCCGGGGCGTAGGTGAGGTATGTCCGCTCGTTCCCGATCGGCGGTCGCGGCCGCGCTCGCCCTGCTCGCGACGCTCGTCGCGCGACCGGCCGCGGCCCACGTCGACTACGTCACCGAAGAGTCCGGCGACTCGCTCGACGCGGTGGCATTCGTCGCCGACGTGCTGTCGGAGCCGTTCAACGCTGCGCTTTTCGCCGGGTCCGGGCTCGTCGCGCTCGCCGGACTCGCGGTCTACCTCTGGGTGCGACCCACCATCGTCGACGTGGTCGTCCTGCGCGAGACGCTCGTCGGCTACGGCGACCTCGTCCCGTGGATGCTGCGGCTCGCGGTCGGGCTTCCCCTCGTCGGCGCTGGCTTTCAGGGGTACCTGTTCGCGCCGACGCTCTCGTTCGACCCCGGTGCGAGCCCGCTCCTCCGGGTACTCTTCATCGGACTCGGCTTCTTTCTCCTCTTCGGCCTCGTGACGCGTATCGTGTCGGCGGTCGGGCTGGCGACGTACGCGTGGGTGTTCCTCACCGTCGACTCGTCCGTCTTCCTCGCGGTGGAGTACGTCCCAGTGTTGGCGGCGCTCGTGATCCTCGGCGGCGGACGGCCGAGCGCCGACGACATGCTGTTGGAGGTCGCGAGCACGCCGGGGTCGTACTACGGTCGGGTCGACCCGGTCCACCACCTGAAGGCGTTCCTCGACGAGTCGACGGCCCCCCTGCGGCGGTACGTGCCGACGGTGCTCCGGGTCGGGATGGGAGTCTCGTTCGTCTACCTCGGGCTGATCCAGAAGCTCGCCGACCCCGGCAGCGCACTGCTCGTCGTCGAGAAGTACGACCTGACGGCGGTCGTCCCGGTCGACGCCGGGCTGTGGGTCGTCGGTGCCGGCGTGACCGAAGTCGCGGTGGGGCTGGCGCTCGTCGCGGGATTTTTCACCCGCGGCGCGGCCGCGCTCTCGTTCGTGCTGTTCACCACGACGCTGTTCGGGCTTCCGGACGATCCGGTCCTCGCCCACGTCGCGCTGTTCGGTATTGCCTCCGCGGTGTTCACGCTCGGCTCTGGGCCGCTGTCGTTCGACCGCTGGTTCGGTCGCCCTGCGCTCGACGACGACGAGTCGGCGGTGCCGGCCGACTGAGCGGGTCGACGCGGTCTCGTTTGTGGCCCCGCTTCCACGGCACCGCTCCCGACGGCCGACACACCGGCCAGTTTTAAGCCGCGTTCGCCCGCGTGCTGAGGCATGCGCGTCGACCTCGGCAACGCCCTGGAGACGACCCCGGGGCTCACAACGGAGACGCTGGACAGACTCGACGGCCGCGTCGCGGCCGCTCACGAGCGGATCGCGGACGGGATGGCCGACGACGAGTTCGGGTACGCTGCCCTGAACCTCCCCGAGACCACGGACGCGGACGAGATCTACGCCGCGGTCGACGGGTTCGACCGCCCCGAGGCCGTGCTGACGGTCGGTATCGGCGGGAGCGCGCTCGGCGCGGCGACGCTCGCGACGGCGCTCGAAAGCGACGTGGACGCGTACGTCCTCGACAACGTCGACCCCGACGACGCGCGGGCGCTGCTCGCCGACCTCCCGCTCGACGACACCGTGGTCAACGTGGTCTCGAAGTCGGGGACGACCGCGGAGACGCTGGCGAACTTCCTCGTCGTCCGCGAGGCGATGGCCGACGCGGGCGTCGACTGGACCGAGCGTACCCTCGTCACCACGGGCGAGTCCGGGAACCTCCGGGAGTTGGCCGACCGGCACGACCTGCCGTCGCTGCCGGTCCCCGACGGCGTTCCCGGCCGCTTCTCCGCGCTGTCGACGGTCGGACTCGCGGTCGCGGCGCTCCAGGGCCACGACGTCGAGGCCGTTCTCGCGGGCGGCCGCGACGGGATGGCGTCGCTCTCCGGGTCGCTGTACGAGTCGCCCGCGTACGCCTACGGCGCGGCGACGTACGCGCTCGCGGAGCGCGGCGCGCTCACCAACGCCGTGATGCCGTACGCCGAGTCGCTGGAGACGTTCGCAGAGTGGTTCGCACAGCTGTGGGCGGAGAGCCTCGGGAAGGACGGGCTCGGGCAGACCCCCGCCCGGGCGCTCGGCGCGACCGACCAGCACTCCCAGCTCCAGCTGTACCGCGCCGGACCGCCGGACAAGCTGGTGACGCTCGTCCGACCGACCGAGCGCGCCGACGTGCCGATCCCCGAGACCGACCTCGACGGGCTGGCGTACCTCGGCGGCTCGTCGCTCGGCGGGCTGCTCGACGCCGAGTTCGAGGCGACCGAGG
>PXST01000013.1:1649-2574 GCA_003023405.1 Halobacteriales archaeon SW_8_68_21 | reverse complement strand
GGCTGACCCGCGTCGCGAGCGCGCTGTTCGCGGTCGCGTTCGCGTTCCTCGTCGCGAACGCGATCACCGTGCCTGGGACGGATCTCGCCGCTGCCGCGGGACTGGCGTCGGAAGGATCGAACGCCTACCGGCTCCTCCAGACGCTGCTCCAGTTCGTCGGATTCGGCGTCGCAGTCGCGGGGTACCTCGCCGTCACCGACCAGTGGGACCTTGCCCGCGTCTCCCGGCCGACCGCCCGCGAGGCGGGGATCATCGTCGGCGGCGGCGTCCTCCTCTTCGGGTTCCAGTACGGGGCTCTGTTCGCGCTCGATCAGGTCGGCCTCTCGACCGGACGGAATCAGGCGGTCGTCCCGGGCGGCGACCCGGTCGCCTACTACCTCGCGATGATCGCGGTGTCGCTCGCGGTGGTCGGCCCGGTCGAGGAACTGCTCTTCCGCGGGGTCGTTCAGGGCGGGATCCGGCGCGCGTTCGACGCCGTCCCCGCGATACTCATCGCGAGCGTCGCGTTCGGGCTGATCCACCTCCCCGCGGTCTCCGGGACGATGGCGGAGCAATGGGCGTACGTCGGCGTCGTCGTCGTGTTGGGGGCGGTCCTCGGCGCGTTCTACGAGTGGACGGACAACGTGGTGGTTCCCGGGCTGGTACACGGCGTGTACAACGCGGTCACCTACGTGGTGCTGCTCGCGGGTGTTGTCTGACGGCTGGGACGCCACGCGGTCCCGCGCCGCTAAAACTCTCGCTTCCCCCACCGGAGGTCGTCGTAGGTCGCCTGCTGGTCGCTGCCGAGTCGCTCCTCGAACTTCCGGCGGAGCGCCGCCTTCTCGGTGGCCGAAATACGCGCCAGCTCGTCCGCCTTCGCGACGGCGAGCGGCGGCCCCCGCTCGTGGGCGACGTCGCGGAGCAACTGCATCGTCAGCGCCTCGCG
>PXST01000013.1:0-1452 GCA_003023405.1 Halobacteriales archaeon SW_8_68_21 | reverse complement strand
GACGCCGGCGCGCGCGAGCGCCCGGACCGCGGTGCCGCTCGCGGGGTTTTTGACGAACCCGGCCAGCGGCACGTCGCGCTCGACGAACCGCTCGACGAGCCGGACGTACTTCTCGATGACGCCGCGCGGCTTCGCCTCCCGGGCGAGTTCGCCGAGTTCGGGGTCGCGGTCCGCCCAGGTGAAAAGCTCCTTGGGATAGATCGGACCGTCGAGGACGAGGAGGTCGTCGACGCGGTCGGCGTGGTCGAGCGCGTGGGTCCCCTCCGCGAGGTACAAGCCGAGCGCGTGGACGACCCGCTCCGCGTAGCGGTTCACCCGGGGGACGTGGAACACCCGCTGGCGGGTGTGGCCCTCGTCGCGGCGGGTCCACTCGCTGTCGAAGCCGGCGGTCGAGTCGCCGGCGTGGACGGTGGCGACGATTGTTCGGTCGCGATGGAGGTCGAGATCGGTCGGCGAACTCGCCATCGCCGCGTGCGCGACGACGTCGTCGATGCCGGCCCGTCGGCGCTCGTGGTCGCCCAGCGCCTCGATCACGACCCGTCCCTCGCGGCGCAGCTCTGGGAGCCACTCGCGCCAGACGCGCTCGGCGAGGTCGTCGTGGTCCGTCGCGTCCACGTCGCCGCCGATGCCGTACGCGAGCTGCGCGATGTTCTCGACGTGGATCGGATCGAGCGTCACGACCGTAGACCGGGCCGGCCGGATATAAAAGTCGTCGGCTCGGTGGGTGCCCGACGCCGCGCTGTCCGCGGAACGAGTTCGACTCACGTCGACAAATCGGCAACTTCGACGTCTCCGGCGACGAGGTCGACTCCGGACCTGGTCCGAGGGCGACCGTCGTAGTCGGCGACGGCGGACAGCCGGAGTGAACTTGTGGCGGTTCGGCGCGGGATCTTCTCCGCGGTTCGGCGTTCGGATCGGCGCAGTCGCTCGGCGTTCGGATCGGCGCAGTCACTCGGCGTTCGGATTGGCTCGGACCGCTTCGAGGACCGTCAGCGCGCGCTTCACCTGCGCGCCGTCCTCGATGAACACCAGCGTTCGGGGCGGACGCGACGCCTTCGGACGGACGCGGAGGTCGGCCTCGCTCGCCCCGGCCGCGACCGCCTCGGGGGCGGCGAACGCCTCGATCCGCGCGCGGTCCGGCTGGACGAACATCTCCGCGACCGCCTCACACAGAGCGTCCGCGTTCGCCGTGTCTCCGTCGGTCTCGTCCGCTTCGCGGACGATTCGGTACGCCAGCGCGCCGTCGGTCGTCGCCTCGACGTCCGGGTCGGCGTCGGCGACCCTCAGGCCGCGGAGCCGGCTCTCGTTGCCCGTCACCTCGGAGGCGAGCAGCTGTGCGATCCGGACGCCGTCGGTGAGGCGGTCCGTCACCATTCACGCCACCTCCGGGTCGTCGGTCGCGTCGTCCGCGTCGCCCGTCTCGTCTGCGGCGGTCGCGTCGTCGCCCGCCTC
>PXST01000012.1:18040-21785 GCA_003023405.1 Halobacteriales archaeon SW_8_68_21 | reverse complement strand
TCGACGTGGAGCGCGCGGCGGAACTGGCTGACGACGGCTTCGAGAAGCCGAAGCGTGCGATTGACAAACTCGAAGACGGCGAAGACATTGCCGTCAGTACGTCGTACATTCCGAAGGAACGGCGGGAAGATGCCGGCGAGTACGACGGCACCTCGTATCAGCACGTTATTGAGGACTTCCATCCTGACCACATTGCGACGATCGTGGACGGGCAGGGGCGGGATCCGAACGCTCGCACGCAGGTCGCCAACGCGCTGTCGTCTATTGAGAGTCGCGTCGGTGAGGTGCTGGCGAACGTGAAGGACGACCCTGACGGCGGCGGTGAGGGTGAGTCCTCCGAGGGAGGCGACGACCTCGCGGACTCGGTCGAAACGCTGGCGAACAGCGTGGAGTCGGTGGCCGACGCGGTGGAGTCCATTGATGAGCGTGTGTCCACGCTCGAAGGTGAGGTTGCGGCCAACAGCGATGCCGACGCTGGTTCGGATTCCGGTGAGGGCGCAACGGATTTCTCCGGTCGCCTCGGCCGGAAGGACGAATCGAGTGAGCAAGAACCCAAGCCGTCGTTTGGTTCCTACAAGCATCGGCGCAACGCGGACAATTAACACAGGTAACAAATGACAAACAATAGTGTACTCAAAAAGGGGGACCCCATCGTGAAGGATGGAGAGTCGGCCGTACAGACCTCGCCGGGTGAGCTTGCCGGCTTCCGTTCAAGCGGGAAACTTGAACCCGGCGGCACCGACCAAGCGCGGTTTGTGAAAGAATCGGCTCCGAAATACGCCTTCGACACCGACCTGCCCTCCGGCCACGTCGAGTATTACGTGTGCCGGCGGGGTGACGAGGTGCGGGCGTTCGTCGAGCAGAACAGCGGCGCACAAGCGACCTACGACCCCTACACGCCGCTCTACGATGGGGGCGACGGCACGCTCGACCCCGAGGGGTCGGGCGAGGTTGTCGCCTATCTCGCGGCCGAAGAAAGTGTCACGCTTGCTGATGGCGACACAGTGCGGCAGACGGTGGAGGTAGCATAATTATGTCGACGCAACAACAGACCGACCAGATCACCGACCACGTCATCCGACAGGTGAGGGCGAACAAGGAAGCTCGAATCCGTGCGAACGAGGACCCGCTGTACGATGTCCGGGCCAACGACACCGGGCTTCGTGACGACGAGTGGGAGTCGGTGGACGACGAACTCGTTGCCGTCGCTCAAGAGCGGCTTAGTATCGTGGACGTTGCGCTTGAATTGGGCCTGACCCGCGACATTTCGCTCGGCACGCTCACCGACACTTGGGAAAACGTGTCGGAATTTGGCACGGCGGACGTATCGATGAGTGCCGAAGCTCCCGCGTCTGAGGACGGCATCCAATACGGCGGCAATGGCGTTCCCATCCCGGTCACAAAGAAGGGAATGAGAATTGGGCGGCGGCAACTCCTTGCGTCCCGTGAGCGTGGGCAAGGGCTTCCGGTGGACGGTATCACCGCCGCCACGCGGAGCGTGAGCGAACGGCTCGAAAACCTGTTCGCGTATGGCTGGAACCGCGACGTGGACAGCTACTCCCTCCCCGGCTTTATGACGCATCCAAAGGTCGATTCCGTCGACGTGGCGGGACCGTGGGACACGGACGCGGCGAACGTCCGCCCCACGGTACGGAATCTCATTGCTGCGCTCGACGTGGACAACAATTTCGGCCCGGGCGATACGGGGTACGTCCTCCACCTCGGGCCGGCGGCGAACCGCGTTATCGCGGACTCCATAGACCCGGACGGCACGGGCGACCTGAACCTTCGCCAGCGCATTCAACAGGATTTCACCGAAATCAGTCGCATTGAGCGCACCGCCGCGCTCGACCCCGGCGATGCGTTCCTCTATAAACCGACCACGGAAACGTTCAAAGTCGGAATGGCGGCCGACCTCCAAACGCTGGAGTGGGAAAGCGGCAGCGGAATGTCGAGTCACGTACAGGTGTTCGCGGCGATGGCCCCGGAGATCCGGAGTGACATAAACGGCAATGTCGGTGTTGCCAAGGCTACTGGAATAATTTCGTAGGATTGTCTGAGTGGCCGACGCTACGTCAGACGGCGGCGGCTCACGTCGACGCGTGACGCCGCACAGCCGGCGCGTGTGCGGTTTCTTGGTGGTTTCGGGGGAGAGAGTCGGGCGACGGGGAAACGCCGCTCACGCCGGCGTCCGGAATCTGTTGGTTAAGAGTTGATGGTCCGGGTGTGGTGCGACCGCGCTTATCCCACTCGACGGCGAATTAGTGGGTATGAGCGGTATTGGCGACCGACGCCGGCGGGTGCCTGTGTCGGACTCGGACCTCGTGAGCAGGGTACAACTCTACGGCGGTGAGCGTGATCTCCACGAGACGCTCGGTTATAAAGAGTCGCCGGATGTATCAGACTTTTGGGACCTCTACAACCGCGCTGATATAGCGAAAGCGATTGTGGACAAGCCCGCGAAAGCGACGTGGAGCGAGGGCGTCACCGTCCACGGGCCGGACGCGGATGGGGTGCCACCCGACAGGGGCGACGACGACCTACACGACTCTTTTGAACGGATGAAGCGGGAGAACGGCGTGGTGTCGTCGTTGGTCCGGGCTGATATCGTCTCTCGCGTCGGTCGCCACGGGGTAATGCTTCTGGGGGTTAACGATGGGCGGAGCCTCCAGCAACCCCTCGGGAGCGCCACGGAGCTAAAGTACGTGACCCCGCTTTCGGAGCGGCGGATTCAGGATTTCGACCTCGGTCAGAACCCAACAAACGAGCGGTATAACAAGCCGACGACGTGGCACCTCGATTTCGAGGGTGAAACCCGCGAAGTACATTGGTCGCGGGTCATCCACATCGCTGAACAACAGCGCGAGCACGCGGTGTATGCGGTGCCGGTTCTCAGACCGATTTACAACAGAATTTTGGACTGGCAAAAGGTAATCGGCGGGAGCGCGGAAATGTTCTGGCGCGGTGCTGACAGGAAACTCGTTGCGAATCTCGACCCCGACGCCGGACGGCTGGATGATACAGACGCGATGAAAGAACAGGTCGAGGAAATGCGTCACGGCCTACGGGATACGGTGTTCGCTCGCGGTCTGTCCATCGACGCGCTTGGTGGGAACGACGTTGACCCCTCGGGTGTGGCTGATACAATCCTCGATGCTATCGCCTCTGAGACAGATATCCCGAAGCGTATCCTTATCGGGTCGGAGCGCGGCGAGTTGGCGTCGACGCAGGACAGGGCCAACTTCTACGGCAATATGGAGGACAGGCGGAGACGGCACGCGGGGCCGGGAATCCTCCGCCCGTTCGTGAATAGACTCCAGCGCGCCGAGATTCTGCCGGCGGGTGACTTCAAAATCCATTGGCCGGAGTTGTTCGTTTTGGACGCGATGGAGAAAGCGGACATTCAGGCCAAACGGGCACAGGCGGTGAAGCGGTTGGATGGGGTGGACTGGATTGATGAGGATGAAAAGCGGGAGTTGGTCGGCCTGTCGCAGTAGGTAGTTCACCCCTGTTGGGTACGATTCGGGTGCGACAATCTTCAAGAACCGCGACGGCGTACCTGTTGGCGTCCACAGAGCCGTGTAACGGTGCGTGGACGTATCTCACTGTCAAACGTGGGATAGACCACAGGTCCTCAGCTGTCCGCCACACGGCGGATGTGAGAGGATGTGCGGTACGTCTGTCCGATTGTCCATCCGGCACGCGTGAGAATCTGCCTGATTCATCCATGTTGGGCGGCCCTGAA
>PXST01000012.1:15887-18033 GCA_003023405.1 Halobacteriales archaeon SW_8_68_21 | reverse complement strand
GCTACTCAATCCTGAATAGTGCCAACAGACGCCCGATACTCCCCGCCCGAAGGGTAGGTATGAACGTCGAAAAGCGGTATCCAGCGGGGGTCGTCACCCCTACTCACGCATCTTCGAGGAGTGCTTTGGCGTATTTTTGGACTGGCAGGTCGTCGCACTCAGCTAGTTGTTCCAGTTCCTCCCGGTGTTCCTCAATCGGGTCGCTCATTGGCTGTTCCTACGCGCTCGATAAACATAACTTTGCTTACGTATGTGCTGGAGAAAACTAATACTCGGCATCCGTAGGTCGATATACGGCTATATCGGAATGATATGAAAGTGGCAGGTGAGGGTTCGGGGGTAGCCTGTCGCGCGGTGGGTTACTCTCCGAACCGCTCTACGAGTTTGGCCCGCACCTCGGGTTCATCAATCGCGTCGTCTAATGCTTCAACTAACTCTGCCTTTTCGCCGTCCTCGGGGTCCGTTTTGCGGTAGGATTGTTTGAGGTCGTCTTGTATCTGTTCTTGCGCGGCTCGGGCGTCCGGCGTGAATTCTAAGCCACACCACGGACAGAGTTTCGCGTTCTCCGGCGTGTTCTCGCCACACCTCGGGCACACTTCCGGCGTCAATTCGCTTTCGGGTTCCTGTACCTCTTTATCAAAGGCCCTTCGTGCCTCTTTGATATGGTCGCTATCTTTGAGATGGGCGTACGTTGATTCCATCACTGAACTGTCCGGCGCGTGGCCGATTTGGTGTTTGATAGCGGATTCATCCATCCCTCGCCGGAGGGCGATAGTGACAAAGTTATGGCGGAGTGCGTGGGGATGTGTTGGCTTCCCCTCGATTGACGGGGCTTCTTTCGCCGCGCGGTCGGTCATGCGACCGATTATCGCCCCGACAGTTGTCAGGTCAAGCATCGTGTGGGGGTCGAGTCTATCGGACGGGCGGGCCACAAACACGTAGGCGTCCGGGTCGTCGGGCGCGGGGTGTTCAGTATTTAGATATTGTTTGATAGAGGCGGCAGAGAGCAACAGGTCGCGCCACTTCCCGTTTTTTTCTGCGTTTTTGAGTCCGGCGGCTTCGGCGTTCAGCCGGAACCGTTCTTTCGCTAAATCGAGGTCTTTGATGCGGAGTGTCCGAGTCGCCGTGTTCCGTTGTCCTGTGTAGAGCAGAAAGTCGAACAGTGCTATATTCCGGCTACACGTCGCCGCGTCACGTATTGCCTGTATTTCGTCGCGTTTTAGCATATCCGCAGGGTCGATCCCTTCATGCTCCGGCTGGAAAAGTTTGATATTCTCCGGGTCAACCCCCACGTCGTCAAAGACATAGTAGAACTGCCGCAACGCGTTCTGGTAGACTCTCACAGTCCCTTTTGAGAGGCCGTCGTCTTTCACATTATCAAGTTCACCGTCATAGGCCGCCTGCGTAAATTCATTCAGTTCGTCGGCCGTCGTATCGGTCAGTGCCGTATGAGGGGCGATTTTCTTTAGTGCTGAAAGGTAGTTTTTCAGCGTCGTCACAGACTTGGTTTTTTGCCCGTCCGGAGTATCTTCGAGTATATTGTCCTGCTCGTAGGCATTTGCCATTGTGAGAATCCGGTCGGCGTCATCCGAGTCTTGGTACGGTGGGAATTCTTTCGTTCGATTATTCCACACCTCGAATTCGCCACCGTTCCGATGTCTGTTAATTCGCTCTCTCGTGTTGGCGTACTGTTGTGGGTAATCTCGCGCCATGTCAGTGCCATGAGTCGCCAACGCAATAGTATTTTTGTGTAGAACTGGGGTTTTCTTCGAGAAGAATCCGAAGGACGCCTACTGTACGATGAACGCGCAACCGAAGGTCGACAAGGTCCGCGAGCGGTTCCGCGAGAAGGTCACGGCGTAGTCACTTCCATCCGGTGTCGGCGGCGCAAGTTGGCTCCGTGCTGACGCGGCGATCACCACCGAAGCCCCAGCCGCTCGGCTGTACGGTACTGCTTCTGTTTATAAGTGTCCGATCGACACGAACACCGCCGAAGCCCCAGCCGCTCGGCTGTACGGTACTGCTTCTGTTTATAAGTGTTCGATCGACACGAACACCGCCGAAGCCCCAGCCGCGAGGGCGACGCACGCTCGCTGCGCTCCTCGCTCAGTCGCTAACGCTCCTTCGCTGCGGTGCTTGCGTCGCC
>PXST01000012.1:0-15845 GCA_003023405.1 Halobacteriales archaeon SW_8_68_21 | reverse complement strand
GCGAGGGAGTCGCGGCCGTTTAAAAACGGCCGCGACTCCCTCGCACGCGCTCCTCGCGCCTTTAAAAGGCACTCGGAGGCGCGCGCCACAGCACAGATCGACTTTCCCGTGTTGGCTGACTCCTGAGGACTCGGGGGTCGTCTGCGTCTCGTTCCGCGACGCACGGCCCTCGGCACAACCTATTCCATCCCGCCGACCGAACCCTCGGCCGATGAAGATCGGCCTCATCTCGGACGTCCACGCGAACCTCCCCGCACTGGAGACGGTCCTCGACGACATGCCCGCGGTCGACCGGATCTACTGCGCGGGCGACGTGGTCGGCTACAACCCGTGGCCCGCCGAGTGCGTCGGGCGCGTGCGCGAAGTCGCGGCCGCGACGGTGCGCGGGAACCACGACCGCACCGTCGAGGCCCCCGAGCGTTACCGAGCCAACCGGATGGCCGAGGCGGGCCTCGAACGCGCGAAGGCGTCGCTGTCGGAGGGACAGCTCGACTGGCTGCGCGAGCTTCCGCGCACCGAGACGCTCGCGGGCGACCGATACCTGCTCGTCCACTCTCATCCCGCAGCCGAGCGCGAGGACGCCTACGTCTACCCGGAGGAGTTCCCGACCCTCGACCGGCACATGGGCGAGTACGACGGGGTCGTCCTCGGACACACCCACGTTCAGGGGGTCCGCGAGGTAGCGGGTGGGTTCGTCTGTAACCCCGGCAGCGTCGGCCAGCCGCGCGACGGCGACCCCAGGGCCGGCTACGCGGTCCTCGACACGGCGGCCGAGGGAGTCGACGCGGTCGAGACGCACCGCGTGAGCTACGACATCGACCGCGTCGCCGAAGCGGTCCGCGAGGCCGGCCTCCCGGATCTGACCGCCGAGCGCCTCTATGAGGGCGAGTGACTCACGCCTCGTGGTCGCGGTCGACGGCAGCGGGATCGCGGTCGCCGCCGTCCCCGACCTCGATCCCCAACCGCTCGTAGCAGAACGCCCACGAGTCCGTCTGCTCGTCGACGATCATCGAGGCGGGCTTGCCGACGCCGTGGCCGGTCTCGGAGTTGGTGCGCAACAGGAACGGCCCGCCGTCGGCCTCGTTCTGGAGCCGCGCGGTCATCTTCCGGGCGTGTGAGGGGTGGACGCGCGTGTCGCTCGCGGCCGTGGTGAAATACACCGGCGGGTAGCTTTGGTCGGGGTCGACGTTGTGGTACGGCGAGTACGCGCGGAGGTACTCGAACGCCTCCGGATCCTCCGGGTGCCCGTACTCCGTCGTCCACGACTCGCCGAGCAGGAACCGATGGAACCGGAGCATGTCCAGAAGCGGGACCGCACACTGCGCGGCCGCCCACAGGTCCGGGCGCTGGGTGACGACCGCGCCGACCGAGAGCCCGCCGTTCGACCCGCCCGCGACGGCCAAGTGGTCCGAGTTAGTGAGTCCCGACTCACAGAGCGTCTCCCCGGCCGCGACGAAGTCGTCGAAGGTGTGCTGTTTCTCGGCCAGCATGCCCGCCTCATGCCACGACTCGCCGTACTCGCACCCGCCGCGGGCGCACACCGCCGCGAACGCGCCGCCGTCCGCGAGGAACGGGAGCCGGAACCGGCCGAACGAGGGCGTGATGCTGTTCCGGAACCCGCCGTAGCCGTACAGCAGGGTCGGACGCGGCCCGTCGACCGAAACCCCCTCGCGGTAGCAGACGAACACCGGGACCTCGACGCCGTCCGTCGAGTCCACGAACCGCTGTTCGACGACGAGGTCGTCGGGGACCGACAGATCCACCGAATCGATCTTGGTCGACTCGGCGGGGTCGGTCTCCCCGGAGCCGTCGTCCGCGTCGTCTCTCGCCTCACCGGTCAGGTCGAGTCCGCGGACCGCGGGCGGCCGGTCGAACCCCGTCACGCCGAAGAAGGCCTCCGGCGCGTCGCGGGCCGCGGAGACCCACGTCACGGAGCAGTAGTCCGGCAGCGACACGTCGCGCAGATGCGTCCCGTCGCGGTCGTGGACCGAGAGCCGCGAGTGCGCGTCGCGCCGGCGGTGGACCACGAGTCGGTCCGGCGTCGGCACCGCTGACCGGAGGATCCCCTCGCCCTCGGGGAGTACCTCGCGGCACTCGTGAAAGGAGAGGTCTCCCTCGCGGAACCGCTCGACCGAGCAGGCGAGCAGCCGCCGCCGTGGTGCGTCATGGTCGGTCGTGACGAACGCCGTCCCGCCGTGGAACCGGACCGACGTGTCGGCGTCGGTGTCGGTCAGGACGGGGCGGAGGTCGCCGTCGACGCGGACGTACCACTCGGTGCCGCCCACCATCTCGGAGAAGGCGACCGCGAGCAGGCCGGTGTCGGGGTCGACGGTCACCCGCGGCCAGACGTGCCGGTCGTCGTGTTCGAGCAACACAGCCTCCGCTTCGGGCCCGTCCGCGAACCGGAACCGGCGGATCTCCTTGTCCATCTGCGCGCCGTCGGCCGCGCCGCCGGTGGCGACGTAGACGAACCCCTCGCCGTCGGCCTCCCACGCGAGGCTCCCCGCGTTGACGCGACCGCGCTCGGGGAGGACGGCGACCTCCTCGACGCCCGCGCCGTAGCCGGGAGACGCCGACGTTCCCTCCTCGTCGGCCCGCGAAGCCTCGGCGTCGTCCGGCACAGTCGAGTCCGGATCGGGCACCGAGAGCACCCGCACGTCGTAGTTCTCGTCGCCGCCCTCGGTGACCCCGATAGCGACGCGGTCGCCGTCGTGGGACGGGACGTACCACGCCATCGACCGGGGCGGTCGGTCGGCGTCGCGGTTCGCCGCCCACGCGTTGGGGTCGACGAGGACGCGATCCTCGCCGTCGGGCGCGTCGCGGACGACGAGTCGGGCGTGGTCCGCCCCCGGCTCGCGGACCGTGGCGAAGTAGCGGTCCTCGCGGACGGTTATCGGCCCGTAGTCGGCCACCTCGACGAGGGCTTCGAACCGCGGTCGGAGTTCATCCCGGCGGTCGTCGTCGAGCGCGGCGTCGACGTGGTCGTTCTGCGCGTCGGTCCACTCGCGGACCGCCTCGTCGTCGCCTTCGAGCCATCGGTACGGGTCGTCGACGTCGACCCCGTGGAGCGTCTCCGTGACGACCTCGCGTCTGGTCTCTGGCGAGGACGGGGCCGGAGCGGACTGACGTGACATACGATCGCCTGTCGCCGGCGACGCAAAACCGCTGGGGTCGCGGCGGCCGCCGCCGCGGGAGGATCAGCTTCGAAACCGTGACACCGAACGTCAGGGCCACACGCCGGCGATAAACAGGAGGTTCCGCGCGGCGACGGCCAGCGAGAGGACGCCGACGCCCGCGCACATCAGCGTCGCGACGAACCGGCGCGTGCCGCCCGCGACCGCCACCGGGATCCCGATGACCGCCATTCCGGCGGCCTTCGTGAGGAGCATCCCGCGGAGGAGACCGAACCGGGCGATGAAGTGGCGACCGATCGGCGACCCCTCGACGTACCCGCTGCCGGTGAGAGCGACGTACGTCGTCGCCACGTCCGCGGCGGCCCCGACGAGCAGGAGACAGACGGCGAGGGCGAGACGAGAGGCCACTGACACAGTGAAGGCGATACGTGCTCATAAACTTCCGGGCGTGCGGTCGGGTCGCGGTGACGAGTCGCGTCCTCTCGCTCGGACGCGAGGTGGCTGGTCGCCGACCGCGCACAGCACGGGGCCATTTAAGCCGGCGGGGCGCGTATAAGCGGTAATGAGTTCGGCAGACGACGAGTACGAGATCGCGGTCGTCGGCGGCGGACCGGCCGGGTTGACGGCCGCGCTGTACGGCGCTCGACTGGGCCACGAAACGGTGCTGGTCGACCGCGGCGGCGGGCGCGCGGCGATGATGGCCGACACCCACAACGTGATCGGTATCACCGAGGAGACCTCCGGCAACGAACTCCTCCAGACCGGCCGCGAACAGGTGGAGTCGTACGGCGGGGCCTTCGAGCGCGGCTTCGTCACCGACGTCGGGCGCACCGACGACGACCGGTTCCGGCTGACGACGAACGACGCCGAGATCCTCGCGGACCGCGTGGTCCTCGCGACCGGGTTCTCCGACGAGCGCCCGGACCCGCCGCTCCCGCGGAACGCGAAGGGGCTCCACTGGTGTCTCCACTGCGACGCGTACATGTTCGTCGACGAACCGGTGTACGTGATGGGCCACGGCGAGGCCGCCGCACACGTCGCGATGATCATGCTGAACATGACCGACGATGTGGATCTCCTGACCCGCGGCGCGGAGCCGACGTGGAGCGAGGAGACCGACGAGCAGTTGCGCGCACACCCCGTAGATATCGTTCACGAAGACGTCACGGGTATCGAGAACGACCCCGACTCCGGGTGGCTGGAGGCGATGGAGTTCGAGGACGGCACCCGGCGCGAGTACCGCGGCGGCTTCCCGATGTACGGCTCCGACTACAACACCTCCCTCGCGGAGGGCCTCGGCTGCGACCTCACCGACGGCGGCGAGGTCGACGTCGACGACCACGGGCGCACCAGCGAGGACGGCGTGTTCGCCGTCGGCGACGTGACCCCGGGCCACAATCAGGTCCCGGTCGCGATGGGACAGGGAGCGAAGGCGGGCATCGCGATCCACAAGGAGATCCGCGAGTTCCCGCGCTCGACCGAGGAGATCGAGACTGACGGTTCCGTCGACGCCGACGAGGTACCCGCCATCCCGCCGGACCTCATGGCGACGCGCGTCGTCACCGGCTGGTGGTTCTTCCACGCGGGGTTCACCGAGATCCCGACGGGTTCTCGTACGGCTACGGTCCGGCGTACATGTAACAGATGAGCGCGATCGCCCTCGGCGGCCGCGAGGAGCGCGCGTGAGGGAGTCAGTTGCCGGAGCGAAGCGGAGGCAACTGACGAGGCTGGGGAGGCGTGAGGTGCTGTGCGGTGCCGTGCGTAAGTGAGAGATTCGCCTCCGCAGTAGCTCTCTCACTTCCAGAGTTCAAATCCGTCTCAGTATTTCCGAGCGAAGCGAGGAAATCGCTGGCCGGGACTCCCGCGAGCGAAGCGAGCGGGAGGTCGGGCGGCGCACGACCGCAGGGAGTGCGCCGGCCGGGATTTGAACCCGGGCCATGAGCTTGGAAGGCTCAGGTCCTACCACTAGACCACCGGCGCTCGCGTCGGTCGATGACGCACCTACACGTAGGCGGAACGTGTTTCATAAGCGTTCCGTGTTCGGATCGAACACCCCGAGAAGCCGGGAGGAAGCGGCCGATCTGCGGGTGTCGTACTTAAATACCCGCGATGCTGTGGACCCCTCTCAGCGCGCGATAACGCTTTTCAGCCGCGTAGAAAGCTGTTCGGGACATATGTGTCTACCCACCTAAAGGACACCCGAGAGGTGACACCGATGTCATACCAATCTGGCAATCCGCTGGTCGGCGAGACCGAGTTCACGCTGGCGCGTCGTCACCGGCTGGTGGTTCTTCCACGCGGGGTTCACCGAGATCCCGACGGGTTCTCGTACGGCTACGGTCCGGCGTACATGTAACAGATGAGCGGGATCGCCCTCGGCGGGATCCCCGTCTGGATGGGGAACAACCTCGCGTGGCTCATCGAGCCTGGCGTGCCTCTGTTCGAGACCCTCATCGGGCTGGCGTTGATGGCCGGGGCGCTCACGCGGTTCGCCGCGTTCGGCGGGGTCATCTTCATCTCCCTGTTCTGGATCGGCAACGCCGAGTTCGGTCACGGCGTCGTCAACAGCGACCTCATGGGACTGCTCCTGTTCCTGACGGTGATCGTGCTCGCGGCCGGTCAGCACTACGGTTTCGACGCGCTCGTCGAACGGACGGAACTCGTCGAGCGACACCCAAAGCTGCGGTACCTGCTCGGCGGAAGACCGTCGACCGCGACCGGCGGCCTCGTCGCGGACGCCGACGACGATCGCTTTTCGGTTCGGCCCGTTACTCGTTGAGCGACCGCTCCGCGCTTTCCGAGCCGTCGGCGTCCGGCTCGGTCGGTCGGACCTCTCCGTCGCCGGTCCCACCGTCCGTGCTGGCCGGAGCATCGTCCGACGGCTCCTCGCCAGCGCCGAAGGAGAACGCCGACTTGGCCGCCTCTGTCGGCTCGGTCGAACGGTCGGCGTCTGCGGCTCCCTCCGCGTCGGCAGCGGGCGCGGCGTCGTCTCCGACCGCGAGCCCGTCGGCGTCGACCTCGAACTCCTCGGTCGTCTCCCGGAGGTCGCGGGCGCGCTCGTAGAGGTCGTGGGCCTGCTCGGAGACCTCGCCGAGCGTGGCCGCCTGCTCCTCGGCCGCGGACGCGACGGTGGTCGCCTCGGCGGTGGTCTGTTGGCTCACGCCCGCGAGGTCGTCGACCGCGCCGGTGACCTCGCTGACCGACGACGCCTGCGCGTCCATCGCGCCGGAGATCTCCTGGACGCCGTCGTCGGCCTCGCTCACCCGCTCGGAGACCTCTTCGAGGGCGTCCTCGGCGTCTTCGACGACCTCGACGCCGTCGTCGACTCTCTCTCGGATCGCGGCCATCTCGTCGACGCTCTCGTCGGTGCGCTCGCGGAGGCCGTCGATGAGCGACTCCACTTCGGCGGCGGACGCCTGCGTCTCCGCCGCGAGCGACTTCACCTCCTCGGCGACGACCGCGAAGCCGGAGCTGCTCTCGCCTGCGCGGGCTGCCTCGATCGAGGCGTTCAGGGCGAGCAGGTTGGTCTGGTCGGCGATCTCCGAGATCGTCTCGACGATCTCGTCGACCTCCGCCATCTCGGCTTCGAGCCGCTCGACCGTCTCCGCGGCGGACTCGGAGCGCGCCTCGATCCCGTGGAGCTCCTCGACGGCGGCGGCGGCCGCCTCGCGGCCCTCCTCCGTGAGCGCGTCGGCCTGCCGGGAGGTGGTCGCGACCTGGTCGGCCGAGGCGGCGACCTCCTCGACGGTCGTGGACATGTCCTCCATCTCGCCGGCGACCTCCGCCAGCTGGCGGCTCTGTCGCTCCGCGCCCGCAGAGATCTCGTCGACCGCGTCGCTGGTCTCCCGGCCGGCGGCCGCGGCCTCGTCGGTGCCGTCCGTGACGGCGTCGCTCCGGTCGGTCACCTCGACCGCGAACGAGTCGACCTCGGCGATCGCAGCCTCCAGCTCGTCCATCGCGTCGTTGAACTCCGCGGCGATGGAGCGGAGCGCCTCGGGGTCGTCCGGGTTGGAGTCGAGCCGCGCGGTGAGGTCGCCGTCGGCGCAGGCCGCCATCGTCTCGCCGAAGTCGCTCGCGCGCGACTCCAGCCGCTCGGCGAACGCGTCGCTCTCGGCCTTCGCCGCCTCGGCGCGCTCGCGTTGCGTCTCGGCCGACTGGATCTGCTCGCGCAGCGAGTCGCGCATCGTCGCGAACGCCGCGGAGAGGTCGCCGAACTCGTCGCGCCGCTCCGTCTCGAACTCCACGTCGAGGTCGCCGTCGGCGAGCGCCGACGCCCGGGCGCGGAGCTGGTTCAGCTCGGAGACGGTACCGCGGCCGAGCGTCCCCCCGAGCAGCCCGAGGCCGACGACCGCGACGCCGACGATGAGGAGGAGGTTCCGTCCGATCATCCCGGAGAGCGCGTACGCCTCGGAGAGCGGGACGTGGACCGCGACCAGCCAGTCCTCGGCTTCGAGTGGCGCGTACGCGACGAGGTACTTGCCGTCGTCCGCGAAACCGAACGTCGCCGACGGGAGAAAGCCGACGGTTCCCTCCTCGCCGAACAGCGTCGACCGGATGTCGGTGTCGTAGCGGAAGCCGGCGGCGTAGTCGTTGTCGCTCGCCGCGATCTCGCCGTTCGGCTCGACGATGGTGGTGAACGCGCCCGCCGTCGGCTGGCGGAGGCCGGCCGTGACGGGGGCGAGCGACGCCTCCATCACGACGTAGTCGCCCGTCGGCGTCGACGCGATGTACGCGATCCGGCGTTCGCCGTCGACCCGATACGGCTGGCTCCTGAACACCTCGTCCGCGAACGCGAGGTCGTCGCCGAACCACGCCTTCGAGACGACCGTCTCGCCGCCGTCGCCACCGCCGGCGTCGCCCTCGTCGGTGGTGGCGAGGACCGTCCCCGCAGTCGGGTCGACGAAGTGGAGGGCGACGACCGACTCGTGGCTGCGAGAGAGGTGCGAGGAGAGGTAGCCGTCCACCTGGTCTGGTCCCCGCGAGAACGCGTCGTTGTCGGCGATCTCCCGGATCGCGGTCCGGCGCTCGGTCGCCCAGGCGTCGAGGTCGGTCGCGCTCAGCTCCGCGACGGCGGTGTAGTCGTCCCGCGCGCTCGATTCCAGCTCCGCCGTCGTCTCCGCGTACGTGACGGCTCCGACGGCACCGATCGCGAGTACGACGACGACGAGTGCGACGAGGAACTTCGCGAGATAGCTCCGCGCCACCGCGTCGGGGGCGACCCGGCGCAAGATTCGTTCGAGAACGGTGTCGGCCATTGTGATGGGACGGTCGACAGGGACGCTTTAATTCACCCCCGTCAGTATCTCCGGTGATAACTAGCGGTCCGGTGCCGAGGCCGTCACGTAACAGTTGCCGCTCGAAACGCGCGTGTGACGGGGTTCGAGGTCGCTCGCGGCGAGGTCCGACTCGAACTCGGCGGGCGAGTAGACGTGATAGTACCGGGGGACGGTCTCGCCGCCCGGCAGCGTCCAGTCGACGGTCGTGTCGAACCCCTCGTCGCGGTCGAACCGGTCGTGGGCCGTGCTCCACGCGCTGACGAGCGCGACCTCGCCCGGCGCGAGGACCCGGGCCAGTTCGTTCAGGCTCTCGACGCGCGCGGCCCGGGGCGAGAGGTGATGGATGGTGGCGACGTACACCGCGAGGTCGACCGCGTCGTCGCGCACCGGCAGCGACGCGGCGTCCCCGTGGACGAACGCGGCCGCGTCGGAGAATCCGCGGCCACGGGCGCGGGAGACCGCCTCGTCGAGCAGGCCGCGACTGATGTCGACCCCGACCGCGGTCTCGGCGTGCGCCGCGAGCGTCTCCGTGTGCCGGCCGTTCCCGCAGCCGACGTCGAGCGCGCGGGTCGCGGACCGACCCTCCAGAAAGGACTCGACCTCGGGCCAGGCGTACTCGCGGGTCTTCGAGAAGTGGCTCGCGATGCGGTCGTAGGTCGACTGCGGATCGCCGGTCGACTGCGGATCCATGCCGGCGTCTCGGCCGCGACGGGTAAATGCCGACCGGACCACGTCACGCCACGCCGATCGCGAGGAACGCGACGAGCGTGAGCGCGAGCAGCACCACGACGTGTTTCACGCCGTCGCGCACCGATCCCTCGCCCAGCTGGCCGGCGACGAGCCCGGAGCAGGTCGCCTGGATCGCGGCGGCGTGGAAGAACAGCTGTTCGTAGCCCGCGGCGTCGATGCCGCCGAGCCCCTCCGTGATCCCCGAGGGACCCGAGGGGACGCCACCACCGGGGTCCGGGGGACCGCCGCTCCCCGGGACGCCGGCGGACTCGATGGCGGGGATGAACGACACTGACAGCGCCGCGATGATCCCGAGGAAGACCAAGAAGGAAATGTAGATGACGATGAGGTAGGTCAACATCACCTGCCGGCGCTCGCGCCGGAGCGACCACGTCGCGCGCGACTCGTCGGCGGCGATCCGCAGGACTGGGCCGATGTCGCCGCTCGCTCGGACCGCGTTGGTGACGAGCGCGACCGCGCGGGACATCATCGGCGACCGGTCCGGCGGAGGTCCGCCGTCAGCGCCTCCAGATTCGAGTCGGCGATTCGCCGGACGCTACCGACCACAGCGGTCCCCGCCTCGTTGACGCTGGCGAGCCGGTCGAGAAAGTCGGGGACCACGGACTCGATCCGCCGGACCCGCCGCTTGCCGAACTCGTAGGCGACCGCGTACGCCGCGAGGACGAACGCAGTCGCGGCGACGATCGGGCCGTCGACCTGTCCGACCATCTCCACCGGCGTCCCGAGCGTGATCGGGAACGCGAAGACGAGCAGCCCGACGACCGCGATCGGGACCGCGACGAGGAACACGGTTCGCGGCGAGGCCAACACCGTCTCGACGGGCGACGCGATCAGCTGACGCACCCCGCGGAGGTGGTCGTAGATCCGGAGCCGTTCGCGGCTCGCCGCCCAGCGGTCCGCGCCGGCGACGTCGGAGTCGCGTCCGGTCGCCGTCTCTCCGTCCGGCCTGCGCCCGGCCGCCGTCCCGCCGTCGAACTGCGGGGAGCCGCCCCTGTCACCGGGCTCTTCCGGGGCGTGGCGAACTCCCGAGACGGACGGGGTGTTCGGGTCCGAGAGCGACGACTCCGCGACCGTCTCGGTGCCGCCGACCCCCTGCGTCACGCTGTCGACGTAGACGACGAACCCGAAGGTGGCGAGCGGAACGCCGACGTAGACGACGACGCGCAACAGCGGGAGCGTATCCTGTAAGACGAGGCCGATGACGACGAGGATGGTGATAAAAAAGAGCGGTCCGGCGACCAGCGCGGTGACGTACGCTTCGGCGAACGTCGAGAGCAGCTCCAAGTACTGCTCCTGTTTCGCTTCCGCCTCCGCCTGATACCGCTCGTACTGGTCGTTGAGGAACGTCGACACCGACTGCCCGGTCCCGAGGACGGACGCGAGGTTCTCCGCGAAGTCGGCGAGGTCGTCGCTGGGCGTCCGCCGGGAGATGCGCTGGAGCGCGGTCAGCGCGTCGGTCCCGAAGGCGTTCATGTCCCGGACCGCGACCGCCAGCTCCGTGGCGGCCTCGCCGTACACCGACTCGTTCTCCGCGAGCGTGTCCATCACCCGCGGGAACGCCATCCCCGAGCGCGAGAGCGCGTACATGAACGCGACGGTCCGGGGCAGAGTGGCGTCTATCTTGGCCCCCCTCGCGTGTGCGCGCTGGTCGAGCAGCTGCCACCGGGCGGCGTACGCGCCGAGCGCGAGTCCCGTCCCGACCGTCGCGGAGACGGTTGCGAGCAGGACGAACAGCCTCCCGAGCCCGAGGTCGGCGAGCCGAGCGACGACCGCGACGAACCCGAACTGGGCCGGGAGCGCCTCGCGGATCGCCGCCTCGCCGACATCGAGCGCGGCGAGCAGGCCCGCCGCACCGTACACGCCGATGACGCTGCCGGCGACGCCGAGGACGGCAGCGTACAGCAGCGTGCGCGAGGCGTACACCCGGTGGGTCGTCCCGGCGACGTGGGCCGCGCGCATCCGGTCGCGCTGGGCCTGCCGCCGCGCCTCGTTCTCGCCGACGTAGTCGCCGAACGCCGACAGCGCGACCCGGGTGACGAACAGGTCGGCCCGGTCGTCGACGAGCGGGAGCGCGAGCGCGATACAGGCCGCCACCGCCGCGACGAGGGGGAGGTATTCGATCATCTTTCCGCGGCGTCGGTCGTCGGGGTCCCGACGAGGTCGTCCGCCTCGTCCGCGAGGTCGTCGGCGTCGACATCCTCGGCCGCGGCGGCGCGCTCGTCGAGCTTGTCCATCACGCGCTCGGGGTCGGCGTAGTACTCGTTGACGAGGGCGGTGAACGTGCGGTAGTCGTCGATTCCGAGCGCGGAGAGCAGTTCGAGGAAGCGCTCGCGGCGACGGACCTCCCGGAGCAGTTCCGACCGGGACCAGCCGCGATCATCGGCGATCTCTTCCAACAGCGACGAGTCGTTGCGGCGGAACGTGTCCGAGTCGGGGACCCACTCGAACGCCGACGAGTAGTCGAGTTCGCCGGTCCGCTGGTCGATGCCGCCGATCTCGCCGACCGTCTTCGCGCGGCGCACGCGCTCGTCGTCGGACCGCGTGAGCGTCTGGACCGAGAGCATATCGAGCGACTGGACCATCGCGCGGGGGACGCTGATCGGCTCGTTCTCCAGCCGGTTGATCACCGTCTCGATCGAGTCGGCGTGCATCGTCGAGAACGTCGTGTGGCCCGTGTTCATCGCCTGGAACAGGGTAATCGCCTCCTCGCCGCGGACCTCGCCGACGACGATGTACTCGGGGCGGTGGCGCAGCGCGGACCGGAGCAGGTCGTACATGTCGATGTCGGTGCCCTCGTACCGGCGCTCGCGGGTGACCGCCGAGAGCCAGTTGTCGTGGTATAAGGAGAGCTCGCGGGTGTCCTCGATGGTGAGTACCTTCGCGCGCGGCGGGACGAACATCGACACCGCGTTCATCGAGGTTGTCTTCCCGGAGGCGGTCCCGCCCGCGAAGATGAGGCTCTTGTTGTGCTCGATACAGAGCCAGAAGTACGCCATCTGCTCGACGGAGAAGGTCCCGTACTCCACGAGGTCGACCGGCGTGAACGGGTCCTCGGCGTACTGGCGGATGGTGAACGCCGAGCCGCGGGGCGTCACCTCCTCGCCGAGCGCGAGCTCCGCGCGCGAGCCGTCCGGCAGCGTCGTCTCGACGATGGGGTCGCCGACGGAGACGTGGCGACCGGACTGCTGTGCGAGCCGGATCACGTAGCTGTCGAGCGCCTCCTGTCCGAACGAGACGTTCGTCTCGACGTCGGTGTACTGGTCGTGGTAGACGAAGATCGGGAGGTCGTAGCCGTCACACGAGACGTCCTCGATGTGGCGGTCGTTGAGGAGGGGATCGACCTTCCCATAGCCGCGGAAGTCGCGGTAGAGGTAGTACGCGAGCGCGTGGAACGTGTCCATTCCGGCCTCGACGCCGTACCCTTCCAACAGCGTCTCCAGCTCCGACTTGAGCGTCTCCTCGTCGGTCTTGCCGGTCCCTTCGCGGTACAAGAGGGGGTCGCGGATGTCGTCGACGACGCGGTCGAGGAGGTCGCGCTCGAAGGCGTCCAGTTCCGGCTCGACCGCGTAGTAGCGGTGTTCGCTCTCGGCGTCGTCGTAGGTGATCACGACGAACGCGTACGGGGCGTTCACCCAGTAACGGTCGATCTCGCGTTCGTCGTCGGAAACGGTGAAGGAGGCGAGCGGCCCGTCCGCTCCGGGACGGAACGGGCGGACGTCGAGCGTTGATCCCCGAACCAGCTCCCACGTCCGGGAGAGTTGGTTCTGGAGGGCCTCGATGCGATCGCCGAGGTCGCTCCCGCCGACGTCGCTCGCCATGAACGTAGGGGTGTTGCGGCGGGGGGAAATTAAACTATCCCCGACGATTATCACGACCGATGTCCGAGATGCCCCCTCGCTGACCCGGTCACCGCCGGCTCCGCGCCGTCGATCCGCCCGTTACGTTGATACGGCCGGGCCGCAAAGCAAATCATAAGAAATGCGGCGTGACTACTTCGATTTGACTGTCGACGGCGTCGGCGACGACGTCAGCTCTCGGTCGCCCCCGCTGGTGCGGATCGACTTCCACGGACCGGACGAACTGCTCCGCGGTCGGCTCTCCGGGGGCGAGAGCGACGACAACGGCGACGACGACCTGCTTACGGCCGACGAGATCGACGTCGCCTTCCGGCTTCGGGAGCCGCTGGACGAGGCGAACGATCCCGAGGGCGTGGTCGGTGTCACCAACCGGTACACCGGCGATTTCGTCCTCGAACTCAACGAGACGGCGACCGATGTCCTTCCTTTCATCCACGCCGCGCGCGACGCCACCGACGACGGCGACGCGCGGTACCGCGTCGAGATCGATGTCGAGGGCGAGCGGCTCGTCGCCTATGATAAAGACACCTTCCTCGTGTACGACCACGAGGGGAACCTCCTCCGCAGCGAGAGCCTGATCCCCTCAGGCGTCGAACTCTGAGTCGACGGCGGGAGTCCGGGCGGGTGGAACTCGGGTTGGCGGCGGATCTCCCGGCGATCAGAGACTGACGCTGTCTGGGACGAGCCGCACCGAGTCGCCGGGCCGGAGGTCGAACGCGCCGTCGCCGCGCCCGTCGTTGACGTCGCACTCCACGTAGCCGTGGCTCCCGACGGTGACAAGCCGCTCGCCGGGGTCGACGGCCCCGAACGTCTCCGCGACCGGCGTGACGCCGTCGACGGCGACGACTGCGCCAGCGGAATCGCCCCCCTCGCCGCCGCTCTCGTCGTCCCCCTCGCCGCCGCTCTCATCGTCTCCTCTCCCGCCGCCACCGCTCGCTCCATCGTCGCCCCCGTCGCGCTCGACCGACGGCTCCGGGAAGCGGACGTCGACCGGGTCGCTCGCGGGGGCGAGATCGTCCATCGCCGCGAGCGCGTCGGCGACCGCACCCGGCGTCAGCGCCCCGTCCGCGGTCGACCCGTCCGCGTCGTCGAGCGCCGCCCGGACGCGGGCCGCGGTCGGGGCGAACACGTCGCGGCCGTGGAACGTCTCGCTCGCCGGCTCGTCGACCGCGACGGTCCATGCCTCGACGTCCGACTCGTCGGCTGCCAGCGTTCGGGCCGGTGGCATCGCGAGGCCGTTGTCCGGGGCCACGACGACGTGCGCGCCGGCGCGGACGACGAGCGCGTCGCGGTCGGTGCCGACGCCGGGATCGACGACGGCGCAGTGGACCGCTGGCGGGAACTCCGGGAGGACGAACCGAAGCCAGAAGGCCGCTGCGCGGGGGTCACCGCGGGGCAGGTCGTGCGCGACGTCGATCAGTTCGGCGTCCGTGTGCCGGCGGATCACTCCCTTCATCGCAGCGGGGTACGGCGAGCCGAAGTCCGAGGTGAGCGTGATCATGTTCGAAACCGCGTGCGGGGAGCGCTTAAAAGGAACGGGCGGCGTCTCCGTTCACAGACCGATCCGCGGTGGCGCGCCGGAGCGAAGCGACGGCGACCGACGAGGTTGGGGAGGCGTGAGGCTGCGGTGCGGTTACGGGGCGGGACTCGAAGGGGCAGTCGCGAGGTTGAAGCCCGGCGAAGCAAGGACCGCAAGGAGCGAACGGAGTGAGCGACTGAGGACCGTGGTTCGAGACGCCGGAGGCGTCTCGTCATCACGAAAATCTCCGATTTTCGAACGACAGCGAGCCGCGCGAGCCCTCGCGGCTGGGGCTTCGGCGGTCGTGTCGATCGACAATTTATAAGTGATTACGTCCAGCCGAGCGGCTGGGGTTTCGAGGGTGTTCGAATTGCTCAACAATTTATAAGTGAGAACACTATCGTCCAGCCGAGTGGCTGGGGCTTCGGTGGTCAAGCCCTCGGTAGGAACTTCGTCGTGGCGAGCGGCTGAGGTTTCGGGGGAGTCCGTGTCGACCAGCGATTTATAAGCAGAACCAGAAGTTACGTACAGCCGGTCTACGCGTCCGACGGCTCCTCGCCGTTCGCGTCGGTCTCGGCGATCCGGCGGATGCGCTCGACGCCATCGACCTCGCGGATCACGTCGACGACGGCGTCGGGGACGAGGGCTTCCCAGTCGCGGCCGCGGATCATCCGCTCGCGGAGTTCGGTCCCCTCCAGCACGTCGCGACGGAACATCGGCGACTGGCGCACCTCGACGCCGGCCTCCTCGAACAGCCGGACGACGAGGGGGTTATTCGAGTACGCCACGTCGAACCGCGGGGTCATGCTCCGGACGTGGCTCACCCACACCGAGTTCCGGTCGAGGTCCTCGATGGGAACGACGTAGGTGGTGGCGTCGAGGTCCTCGACCGCCTTCGTCACCATCATCACGCGCTCGCCGGCCGTAAAGGGGTTCCGCGTGGTATGGGAGTCGCCGGCGGAGCCGATCCCCAAGACCAGCTCGTCGACCTCCGCCGCGATCTCTTCCACCATGTGCTGGTGACCGTCGTGGAACGGCTGGTACCGACCGATGTAGAACCCCCGCATGAACGTACGTAGCGGCGGCGTCGTTTATAAACACCGTGGGAGCGCGCGAACGGAGATATCGGTGGATAAACGGCTTTACGAGGGTGTTTACTGCCCCCGTACCGACGGATCCAGCGGGAGAAAGTATATCAGTAGCCGACCCTTCCGTTTTGGTAGCGACACCCGATGCTATGAGCAACGAAAAGGACACGAACGACCCGGCGGCCGACGACCCCGACGAACCGCCTCACGGCGGCGTCGAC
>PXST01000011.1:65945-74350 GCA_003023405.1 Halobacteriales archaeon SW_8_68_21 | reverse complement strand
CTCGTCGTCGCCCAGATCGAACGTCGGCTCACCCTTCTCTGGCGTGACACAGGAGGTGAGCGCTGTACCCATCGTGCCGACGTTGTCGACTACTTTCTCCGCGACGCGTGTGACCTCGCCGAGGTCGGCCCCCTGCGCGGCCTTCGCACCGGCGGCCTTGTGGACGAGGATCGTCCCGCAGACGCCCCGACGGCCGGAGGTGTACAGCGAGTCCTCGACGGCCACGTCGTCGTCCACCACGACGCTTTCGACCTCGACGCCCTCCATCTCCGCGAGTTCGATGGCGGTCTCGAAGTTCATCACGTCGCCCTCGTAGTTCTTGATCACTGCGAGGACGCCGTCGCCCGCGTCGCAGGCGTCGATCAGCGCCTCGAACTCGTCGGCGGTCGGCGAGGAGAACACGTCGCCCGCGGCCGCCCCGTCTAACATTCCCTCGCCGATGTAGCCCGCGTGCGTCGGCTCGTGGCCGCTCCCCCCGCCGGTGACGATCCCCACCTTCTCCTCGACCGGTCCGTCGTCGCGGACCAGCACCTGCGTGTCCGGGAGCCGGCGCAGTCGGTCGGGGTAGGCCGCGGTCATCCCGTCGAGCATCTCGTCGACCACGTCGTCCGGATCGTTGATCAGTTTCTTCATGATCAACGTGTATATTCCTCTCGGATGGGTTAAACGTAGTGGGGGGCGCGGCGGCAGCCGGCCGCGTTCACGCCGGCGAGAGCTTCGGCGACTCGCACTCCGGACAGCGGGAGACGCCCGACTTGTCGTCGGGCGAGTGGAAGCGGTGGTCGTTCGCGCAGGTGCCGCCGTCGTCGAACGCGTCCGTCCCCGGATCGAGGGCCGCACGCGGAGCTACTTCGTTGAGGAGGAGCGGCAGTCCGACTTGTTCAAGCCTCGACGGATTCCAGGCACCGACCTGTACCTGGAAACTAATTTCTCCGCGAACGACTGTGTGCGAAAGACAGAGCAGGTGCTGGAGAATTACGGATACGACAGGGCTGAACTGGAAATATTCACCGAAGAGGCCTGAGTGATCTCTCCTCCCGTCCTGTGGTGACTGGAAATGCCATGGGGTGGTCGACCCGGATCTCACTCATGTCCAAACTATTATTCAGACGTGGTTTCTGGTCTCGAAGTAGATGGTCGATAACTTCAACGAGAAGGCGGATTTTATTTGGTCCATTGCCGACCTCCTCAGAGGAGATTATAAGCAGTCAGAGTATCAGAAAGTCGTTCTCCCGCTGACGGTGCTCCGGCGGCTCGACTGCGTGACGGCGCGGAACAAAAACGAGGTCCTCGAACGCCACGAGCAGCTCCAAGGGCAGGGGATCAAAAACGTCGCACCGTCGCTCAAAAAGGCGGCCGACGCCGAGGTGTACAACACCAGCGAGTACACGTTCGAGACGCTGTGTAACGACCCCGACAACATCGCGGAGAACCTCCAGTACTACATCAATCAGTACGACGCGGAGACGACAGAGATCTTCGAGAAGTTCGATTTCGATCACCAGATTCAGCGCCTCGACGACGCCGACCTGCTCTACAAGGTGGTCCGACAGTTCGCGGAGATCGACCTCCATCCCGACGAGGTCCCGAACGAGGAGATGGGCTACATCTACGAGGAGCTCATCCGGAAGTTCAACGAACTCAGCAACGAGACCGCCGGGGAGCACTTCACGCCCCGCGAGGTCATCGAACTGATGGTGAACCTCATCTTCCAAGAGGACGACGAGGCGCTCTCCGAGCAGGGCGCGGTCCGCACCGTCTACGACCCCGCGTGCGGGACCGGCGGGATGCTCAGCGTTGCCGAAGAGTACGTCCGCCAGCTCAATACCGACGCGAACGTTCATGCCTTCGGGCAGGAGCTGAATCCCGAGTCGTACGCCGTCTGTAACTCTGACATGCTTATCAAGGGACAGGAGCCGGACAACATCGTCTACGGGAACTCCTTCACCGAGGACGGGTTCAACAGCCAGCAGTTCGACTACATGCTCTCGAATCCACCGTTCGGCGTATCATGGAAGAAGGTCAAAGAGGGGATCGAGCGCGAACACGAGGAGCGGGGGTACGCCGGACGGTTCGGTGCGGGGACGCCGCGGACCAACGATGGCGCGTTCTTGTTCCTCCAACACATGATCAGCAAGATGAAGTCGCCCGAGGAGGGCGGCTCTCGGATCGCGATCGTGTTCAACGGATCGCCGCTGTTCAACGGCGGCCCGAACAGCGGAGAGTCAGCTATCCGGCGGTGGATCCTCGAAAACGACTGGCTGGAGGCGATCGTCGGTCTCCCGGAGAACCTCTTCTACAACACGGGTATCCGGACGTACATCTGGGTGCTCTCGAACGACAAGTCCGAGAAGCGCGAAGACGTGGTTCAGCTGATCGACGCGCAGGACCTGTACGCCGAGATGGACGAGAGTCTCGGCGAGAAGCGCCACGAGCTCGCCCAAGAGCACATCGACGAGATCTCCCGCATCTTCGGGGACTTGGAGGCGAACGGTCGCTCGAAGGTCGTGCCCACGGAGGAGTTCGGCTACCGGCGGATCGTCATCGACCGCCCGCTACGGATGAGCTTCCAGGCGACCGAAAAGCGCATCGAGAGCCTCGACGACGAACGGGCGTTCACGAACCGCGACGAGGAGACGCAGGATGCGGTAAAGAAGGCGTTGTACACGTTAGACTCTGAGAAGCAGTGGATGGATCGGGACGCGTTCATGGACGAGGTAGAACTAGCGTTCAACATGAACGGCGTCGACGTGCGAAACAGCGTCTACAACGCGATAGAGCGTGCCTTAGGCGAGCAAAACGACGACGCCGAAATTTGTCGTGACGGAAACGGAAATCCTGAGCACGACAGCGATTTACGGGAGCGTGAACGCGTCCCGCTGGGAACTGATCCGCGTGAATACTTCGAGGAAGAGGTAGAGCCGTATCTGGAGAACGCGTGGATCAACGAGAGTTCGAAGTATTGTGACGACCAGGATGGTGAGCTTGGTGTTGTGGGCTACGAAATCAACTTTGACAGGTACTTTCACGAGTACGAAGATCCCAGAGACTTAGACGAAATAAATAGCGAGATTCGAGAGCAAAGAAGTCGAATCACCGAGATTTTGGAGGAACTGGAGATATGAGTGGTACAAGAACTCTTCAAAATGCTATCACGGAAGTAGTGAGAGACTGGGATACTGTTCCGTTGAAGGCCGTTTCAGAGGTCTATCCTAGTAACATCGACAAAAAATCATCTGACGATGAGATATCCGTTAGGCTTTGTAACTACACTGACGTATATTATAACAAAGAGATAACAGACGATATAGAATTCATGGAAGCGACAACGACGGAAGCTAAAGCTAACCGCTTTCGTCTTTGTGAAGGGGATATTCTAATTACGAAAGACTCGGAGTCAAAAGACGATATCGGGATCCCAGCTTACGTTACTACAGACTTTGATGATGTAGTATGTGGGTACCACCTCTTTTTGATTCGACCAGACAAATCTTCACTATCACCTCGTTTCCTGTTCAACTGCCTGAGATCACGTCTCCTACGAACGCAATTTGAAAATCTCGCGAACGGGGTTACACGATATGGAATTACTACCGGGGACGCGAAGAACGTGAGAATTCCCCATCCTTATGAGAGAATCCAAGATCGGACTGTTGACTTTCTCTCTGACGGAGAAGCCTCTCTTAATCGGGCAATAAACGGTTTTGAAGGCATATCAGAACTGCTTCACAACAAGCGGAAGGCAACTATTCGACAATCGGTTACCACAGGCATTGGTAATAATCCTACATTAACAGATATTGAATCCAGTTGGATAGATCGGGTTCCCAAGCATTGGGATGTCGTCCGTACTCGTTTCGTCGCCGATCTCCACTCGGGCCACACGCCGAGCAAATCAAACGACGAATATTGGAAGGACGCAGACATTCCGTGGGTTTCACTCGCAGATTCTGACCGGATCCGACACAACGACTACATCAGCGAAACGGAAAAATACACGAATGAAAAGGGTCTTGCGAATTCGTCGGCACACATTCTTCCAAAAGGAACCGTCGTGTTCACTCGTGATGCGACGGTAGGGCTTTGTTCTATCATAGATCAGCCGATGGCCGTCTCTCAGCACATTGTCGGCTGGGTTTGCGGATCAAAAATTCTCCCAGAGTATCTGCTAAATGTTCTAAAATCGATGGATCAGGAGTATGACCGGCTGACGCGTGGATCTACAATCTCTACAATTGGAATGCATGATATTGAAGGGTTCAACACGCCACTCCCACCAATCAACGAACAGCGCGAAATCGTCGACCAAATCGAAACTGAGACTGAGCAGATGTGGGAACTGACCGATCAGATTGAGGAGACAATCGAGCTCTTGAAAGAGAAGCGCCAGGCGCTCATCACCGCCGCAGTTACGGGTCAAATTGATATGTCTGAGGAGAAAGGTGTTATTCAAGGCGACGATTGATGAGCAAACCCTACGACGAGAAAGCCTTCGAAAACGAGATCGCGTCCGCCCTCCTCGACCGCGGCTACGTCCGCGTGCCGAGCGATCGCTTCGACGCTGAACGCGGGATCTTCCCCCAGCAGATCGTTTCGTTCGTAAAGGAGACGCAGCCGGAGGCGTGGGAGAAACTGGAGACCGCCAACAAGGGCAACACCCGCCAGCGCTTCCTTCAGGAACTCACCAGCGCGCTCGAACGCCAAGGGACGCTCGAACTACTGCGACACGGGCTCCGAACGACCGGCACGAAGATCGACCTCGCGACGTTCCAGCCCAACACCGGGATCAATCCCGAACTCCAGCGGAAGTACGACGCCAACGTCCTCGGCGTGACCCAACAGCTCCACCACTCAGCGACGAACCCGAAGCGGAGTCTCGACCTCACGCTCAGCCTCAACGGTATCCCGGTTGCGACCGCTGAACTCAAGAACACCTTCACCGACCAGACCGCGCAGGACGCCCGCGAGCAGTACCGAAATCGGGACCCGAGCGAGCCAATCCTCCGGTTCAAGCGCGGCGCACTCGTCCACTTCGCGATCGACCAGAACGAGGTCTACTACACGACCGAACTCGACGGCGAGGACACCAACTTCCTCCCGTTCAACAAGGGCCACGAGAATGGCGGCGGCAACCCTCCACGGGAGGACGACCACCGGACCGCCTACCTCTGGAAGGAGGTCTTAGCAAAGGACAGCTGGATGGACATCGTCCAGCGATTCATCCACATCGACACCGAGGAGATCAAAAAAGACGGCGTCACCGTCGAGGAGGACGAGACGCTGATCTTCCCGCGGTATCACCAACTCGAATGCGTCCGCGAGCTGGTCGCGAGCGCGAAACGTGAGGGCTCCGGCGAGGACTACCTCGTCCAACACTCCACCGGAAGCGGGAAAAGCAAGTCCATCGCGTGGCTCGTCCACCGACTTGTCTCGCTTCACGACGCCGATGACGGGGCAGTCTTCGACGGCGTCGTCGTCGTCACCGACCGCACGATACTGGACGAACAGCTCCGGAACACGATCTACGAACTAGACCACAAGACGGGCGTCGTTCACGGGATCACCGGCGAGCACGGTCCGAAATCGGAGGAACTCGCTGACGCGCTCGAAGCCGGGAAGCCGGTCATCATCACGACGCTCCAGACCTTCCCGTACGTCATCGAACACACGCAGTCGCTCCCCGAACGAGACTACGCCGTCGTCGTCGACGAGGCACACAGCAGCCAGACCGGAGAGATGTCCGCAGAAATGAAGGGTATCCTCTCCGGGATCGACGAAGACGAGATCGACGACGCCGAGGACGCTATCGTCGCCAGCGCGGAAGCCCGGAGCAAACAGCCGAACCTCAGCTTCTTCGCGTTCACGGCGACGCCGAAGGCGAAGACGCTCCAGATGTTCGGTGAGCCCGACGGCGAGGGAGGCTACGAGCCTTTCCACCTCTACTCGATGCAGCAGGCCATCGACGAGGGGTTCATCCTCGACGTGCTCCGGAACTACACGACCTACGAGACGTTCTACAACGTCGCAAAGGTTGTCGAGGAGGACCCGCAGCTTCCAGAAAAGAAGGCCGTGAAAGCTATCTCTCGGTTTCTGAAGCTCCATCCGCACAACGTCTCACAGAAGGTCGAAATCATCGTTGAGCACTTCCGGAACAACACGCAGCACAATATCGGTGGCAAGGCGAAGGCCATGATCGTCACTTCCTCGCGCTCCCATGCCGTTCGGTATAAGAAGGCGCTTGACGAGTACATTAACGAGAACGGTTACGACTTAGGCACGCTTGTGGCGTTCTCTGGTACCGTTGAGGACGACGGTCAAAGTTACACCGAGGAGGGAATGAACGACGACACAGACGAAGCCGACATTCCGATCGCCTTCGACACACAGAGCTATCGGATTCTCGTCGTTGCTGATAAGTACCAAACTGGCTTCGATCAGCCGTTACTACACACAATGTACGTGGACAAGAAGCTCTCCGGAATTCAGGCAGTCCAAACTCTTTCCCGTCTAAACCGGACAAATCCTGGGAAAGAAGACACGTTCGTCCTCGACTTTGAGAACGAGCAATCAGAGATTAAAGAGGCATTTGAGCCGTTCTACGGGAAGACCACAGTTACCGAAGAAACGGACCCGCAACATCTCCAACAGTTGGCGAATGAACTGAAGAGCTTTCGTATCTTTGAGCAAAGTACTGTAGACCGATTCGCCGAAGTTTTCTTTCACCCAGAAAACGCGGTAACTGATGGAGCGCACGGCGAACTGAGTAGCATCGTCCAACCAGCACGCGATGAGTTCATCACCTCTGACGTGGAGACGCAGGAAGAGTTCCGCTCGACGCTCCGCTCGTTCCTTCGCCTCTACAAGTTCCAGTCACAGATCGTCAGCTATGCGGATACACATCTGGAAAAGCTCTACACTTTCGGACGATTCCTCCAAAGAGAGCTGCCGAAAGGCTCGGGACAGCCCGACATTGAGTTTGACGATGAACTTGCGCTCCAGTACTACCGACTTGAGAAGTCGGAGGAGGGGGAGATCGATATCGACACCACCGACGGGAAGGTACAGGGTCCGACCGAGACCGGAACCGGTGGGGGAGATAACGACGACGAAGTCGAACTTTCCACCATCGTCGAGAAGATCAACGAGCAGCTCGGGACCGACTTCACCGAGGCCGACCAGCTGTTCCTCGAACAGTTGAAACAGGACGCGCTTGAAGACGATCACCTTCGTCGGTCCGCGCGGGTCAACAGTCGCGAGAACTTTGCTTTGGAGTTTGACAGCGCGCTCACCGAGATGTTCATTGACCGGATGGATCAGAACGAGGAGTTGTTCGCGGAGTTCATGGACAACGACGAGGTTCAAGAAGTGATCACGGAGCACCTCCGCCAACAGGTGTACCAAGAGAGCCAACAGGCTGAGGGATAGTTTCGGCCACCCGTCTGTACGCGTGTTCTGAGCTCGTCTCCTTCCCAATTCACATCCCCTCCGGCTCGAAGTTCATCACGAGCCACTCTTTCGCGTCCTTCGCTTCTCCACGCTTCCCGCTGTTGATGAACCGCTTCTCGTCGCGATCGACTACGTACACCTCTTCGAACCCTCCTCGGGTACGTCCTCGTACGAACAGATCCAGTCGCCTTCCAGTTCCGCGAGTCCGTTGACGAGCGCCCCGTGGTCGATCGTGTTCACGAGGTAGTAGTCCTCGTAGCCGACGTACGGCGGGTCGCAGTAGAACACGGTGTCCTCGCTGTCGTACTTCTCGGAGATGTCGGCCCAGTCGAAGTTCTCGACGAAGCCAACTCCGATACCCACCGCTCTCGGGTAGTAGAAGACCGAAATTGGGTGGCTGGGGAGTCCCAGCCCACCAACCTCACACGGCCAGAGACCGTGCGCGTCGTAGGTGGGCCAACACGGATTTGAACCGTGGACCTCCCGGTTATCAGCCGAGCGCTCAACCTGACTGAGCTATTGGCCCAGGTGAGCGCATTCAGTCGTTGCGCGGGTAGGATTTTAAGCGTTTCCTTTCGGAAGCCCCCCGCCGTGTGGCGGTTTTACGGGATACTGGCGAGGCCCGCGCCGTCAGTCGGTTCCCTTCTGCTCTTCATCTTCGACGGTGAAGTCCACGTCGACGACGTCGTCGTCCGCCGCCGCGCCGCCGGAGTCCGTACCCTCCGTAGCGCCGCCGTCGTCGCCGCCGGAGAACCCATCGGGACCACCGCCGGGGGAGCCGCCGCCGCCCATCGTGAAGCCGCCCTCGCCGTCGTTCGGGAAGCCGCCGATGTAAACGTTCCCGGAGAGGAACCCGTCCGTCTCCTTCTCGATGTACGGGACGACGACGTACTTCTTCAAGGCCAATCGGATCGGGACCCGCGAGAGCGGGAGCGCGAGCAGGAACCCGACCGCGTCGG
>PXST01000011.1:7649-65678 GCA_003023405.1 Halobacteriales archaeon SW_8_68_21 | reverse complement strand
CCTCGCCCCCGGGTCGCAGGTTCCCCGTCTCGCCCACCGCGTCGGCGGTCGCGTCCGCCGCGACCGCCACGGCTTTGCCCGGCCGGTCCGAGCCGAGGGTATGGACATTGTCGGCGCGCTCGGCCGCGACCCGCCGGACCGCGAGTCGCTCCCGCGGTGGGTCGCGCCCCTCCCGAAGCGACTGGAGGACATCGCTTTCCGGTTCGCGTGGGTCATCGTCGCGATCAACCTCGTCGGCACCGCCTTCGGCTTCTGGTACTACCGGTTCCAGTTTCGGACGCTCCCGACCGAGATGTGGGTCTTCGTCCCCGACAGCCCCGGTGCGACGCTGCTCATCGCGCTCGCGCTTGGCGCGTGGGCGCTCGGCCGGTCGAGCGACACGCTCGCCGCCCTCGCCTTCTTCGGCAACGTCAAGCTCGGGCTGTGGACGCCGTACGTCCTCGTCGTCTTCTCCCCGGAGTTCCTCGCGAACTCGGGACCGCCGCTGTACGCGTTCCTCCTCGTGAGCCACCTCGGGATGGTCGTCCAGGCGTTCGTCCTCCACCGCATCACCGACTTCCCGCTCCGCGCCGTTGCGGCCGCGACCGCGTGGTACGCCGTCGACCTGCTGATGGACTACTTCGTCCCCGCGATCGGCGAGGTGACTCACACCGCGCTGCCGTACGCCGACGCCGAGCCGTGGTTCACCACCACGGTGTTACAGGTCGCGGCCGCCGGTGCGGTCGTCCTCACCGTAGTCCCGCTGTTCTGGACCCTCGGAACGCGGATCGCGACGCTTCGGAGTCGCGCGGTCGCCCCCCGATCTTGACCGCCCCCCAGCGTGCCGTCTCGCCGCCGTGCTGTCTCGCCACCGCACCGCCGTCCCACTGCGCTCGCCGATTTAAGTAACCGGCCGCCGTCGGATCGCACATGAGCCTCTACGAGCGGATTGCGGGCCTGTCGGTGACGATCGAATCCGTGGCTCGCCGGCGACACACCGCGGACACGACGAGCGGCTTCGAGCGGACGACCACGGAGTTCCGACTCTCCGGCGACGGCGTCGTCGGTCGCGGCGAGGATGTCACCTACGAGACCGCCGACCACGACGCGCTCGCCGAGACGGACCCGATCGACGTCGAGGGCGAGTGGACGATCGACAAACTCTCGACGCACCTCGACGGGATCGACCTGTTCCACGGAACGCCGCCGGAGAGCGAGACCTCGCGGAACTACCGCCGCTGGGCGGTCGAGAGTGCGGCGCTCGACCTAGCGCTCAGACAGCGCGAGGAGTCGCTGGGCGAGTTTCTCGGGATCGAGCCGGAGCCGGTCCGGTTCGTCGTCTCGACGCGGCTCGGCGACCCGCCGTCGACGGATCGCGTCGAGGAACTGCTCGCGCGCAACCCCGATCAGGAGTTCAAACTTGACCCGACGCCGGAGGCCGGACCCGGAGCTGTACCGCGACGTGTTCGCGGCGTTCCCGGCCGCGGTCGTCGAGGACCCCGCGTTCGCGCCGGCGACGAGCGCCTTGGTCGGGCCGCAGGCCGACCGGCTCTCCTTCGACTACCCGATCGACGGCGTCGAGAGCCTCGAATCGCTCCCCGTCGAGCCGGGCTGGTGTAACGTCAAACCGTCCAGATTCGGCACCCTCGAATCGCTGTTCGAGACGATCGCCTACTGCGACCGCGAGGGGATCGAGCTGTACGGCGGCGGCCAGTTCGAACTCGCGAGCGGGCGCACCGCGATCCAGACAGTCGCCGCGCTCTGTTACCCCGACGGCCCGAACGACGTGGCTCCGCGGGCGTTCAACGACCCGGACGCCGAGCCGCCGTACCCCGAGAGTCCGCTCCGCCCGAGCCGCGACGCGGTCGGCTTCGAGTTCTGAGACCAGCGAACCGGGCGGACTGCTGCCCGACGACTTATAAACCGATCCGCGGTGGCGCGTGCCTGCGAGCGACCTGAGGTCGTGTCGTCGACCGTAGCCGCGTCCGACCGAGTGGCTGAGGATTGGGTGGTCTCGTTTCGGTCCGACTCAACCACTTATGAGACGAACTTCAGCAGGTCGTCGCGGTTGTGGTCGTGAAAGCGCGTCCGCAGACACTCCTCTAACGCCTCGATGTCGCCGCGCTTCGCGCAGATCGGGGCCACCTGGTCGGACCACTGCTGCCACGGCGGGTACAGCCCGAGGCGGTCGCAGATCGCGTCCAGCCGCTCGTCGAGGTCGTCGATCTTGTCGGTCTTGTTGACCGCGACGATGGGGTCGACGCCCACGTCCTCCAAGAAGCCAAACATCTCCACGTCGTGGGGGATGTTCCCGCGCTCGCGGTGGCGGTCGATGATGTCCACCGCGGCCTTCCCGTCCACCACGATGACGCCCGCGAGGATCGAGTCGGCGTTGTCCTCTAGGTAGCGGACGATGTCCGTCTTGATCTGCTCGCGATGTTCGTCCTCGACGCCGGACATGAAGCCGAACCCGGGGAGGTCAGTGAACATGAACCCCTCGCTGGCCCAGTCGAAGTGGTTCGGCTGCCGGGTGACGCCCGGCTTGCCGCCGGTCGAGAAGTCGTGGCCGGTCAGTTCGCGCATCAGCGTGGACTTGCCGACGTTCGAGCGTCCCACGAGGACGACCTCGGCGTCGCGGTCCGGCCGGTCTTCGAACATATCCGACCGTGCGCGCCTGAGCAGCTTAAAAGGCGCGTCGCGGCGGCGGGTACTTACCGACGGCCGCCCACCCGTCGGTATGGACAAACAGGCCGTCCGCGAGGCGGTGTGGGACGCCTTCGACGAGGGGGACCAAGCCCGATTCCCCTTCCCGCCGCACGACCGCATCCCCAACTTTGCCGGGGCCGACGCGGCGGCGGAGCGGCTCGCGGCGACCGCGGCGTGGGAGTCGGCGGCGACGCTGAAGGCCAACCCCGACGCGCCCCAGCTGCCGGTTCGCCGGGCGGCGCTCCGCGCCGGGAAGGCCGTCTACGTCGCGCAGCCGCGGCTCCGCGACCCGGACCCCTTCCTCCGGCTCGACCCCGCGGAGATCCCGCCCGAAGAGATAGACGACGCGACGACCGTCTCCGGCATCTCCGAGTACGGGACGCCGACCGCGCCCGAGGATGTCGCGCACGTCGACCTGATCGTCGCCGGCTCCGTCGGCGTCACGACCGACGGGGCCCGGATCGGAAAAGGCGAGGGGTACAGCGATCTGGAGTGGGCGGTCCTCAGCGAGTTCGACGCGGTCGATACCGGTACGACGGTCGCGACGACCGTCCACGAGCTCTCCGTCCTCGACGGCTCCGAGTCCGCCGTGGGCGGGGACGCCGAGCGTCCGAGTCCCGACGCCCACGACGTTCCCCTCGATCTCGTCGTGACGCCCGAGCGGACGGTGCGGACCGACGCGCCGTACGCCCGGCCGTCCGGCGTCGACTGGGACGCGCTCGACGTGGAGCGGCTGGACGTGATCCCGGTGCTTCGGGAGCGAGCGCCCGGCTCGGAGTAACCGGCGAGTCGCGGACTGTAACTGACTGACCGCTGATGGTGACAGGTTGCGGTCGACGACGGAGAAAACCCGGACTCGCTCGGCTCGGTCAGTCGGCGTGCGGCGGCGTCGGCGCTGACCGCTCGGACCGATGGTCGGCGACGTGCCCGCACTCGGGACAGACGACGGTGCGCTCGTCGCCGTCGCTGACGACGAGCCACCCGTCCGACAGGGCGCTCTCGAAACGACACTCCGCACAGAAGAGGACCGACTTTCCGCGGGAGGATTGGGGAGCGGTGGCGTCTGCGTTCATGTTCGATGATAGGGGCCAGAGCTATAAGGGTCTTTTTCGACCTGATCGTTCGGTATGATCGGGGGTAAAATTCCGATATATTTTATGAACCGGACCAAAACGGATCGAGGGTTTCGAAATTCGAAAAAATACTGATCACCAACTGTCACCATCGTTCCCGATTAGACCGCCGATCGCCTTCCCCTCGCTCGCCGCTTCGACCGCCGCCGGGCCTACCGCGCCAGCGGCATGTTGTAACTCGTCTCCGCCTCCATCACGTACTCCCACGTCGCCTCGCACTCGCAGGACACCTGCTCGAAGACGCTTGGGTCCTGTCGCCTGTCGAAGTCCTTGATCGCGGTCTGGACGCGGTCGTCGCACTCGCCGCAGTTGTGCGCACCGCGGTCGGACCCGTGTCCGACGGGGTCGGAGACGACGATGGCGTCGGCGTCAGCGGTCTCCTCCAGCACGTGCGCGACCGACCAGAGCCACGGCGGACGGTAGCCGCCCTCGAAGAACAGTTCGTCGACCATCGTGTACCGCTGGACGTTCGTCGGGTTCATCGAGACGGTGTGACAGCCGTCCACGTCGGCGCAGCGCCGGATCGAGTCGATCATGTCGGCGGCGGCCTCCGGCTCCGCGAGGAAGGGCGGCTTCATCAGGAGGTACGCCTTGATCCCCACGTCCGCGTCGAACGCCGCGTCCGCGCCCGCGGCCTCCGCACAGGCGTCTTCGAAGTCGGCGAAGTCGAAGTACTTGTTCACGCAGTCGTGACGGACGCGGTCGGTCGCGGTCTCCAGCCCGACCGCCACGTCCGTCGCGATACCGTGGTCCGCGAAGTCGGCGATCTTCTCCCGGCTCACGAAGTCCGGCAGCGACTCGACGACGATGCGGTCGCGGTCCGCGAACTCGGAGGCGATCGCCGCCCGCGTCTCCGCGGGCACCTCGCGCTCGTCGAGGAAGGAGCCGGAGGTGTAGATCTTGATCAGCTCGGCCGGCTCGTCGGCCGCCTCGCGCTCGTGGTCGAGACACGCGTCGATCTGCGTCATCAGGTCCTCGTGGGCGACGCTGCCGCCCTCGACGGACTCCGCGACGTAGCCGCACATCGTACAGCCGCCGGCGCGGGCCCACCGACACCCGCCGGTGTTCAAGATGATGGTCAGGGAGTTCACCACGCCGTCGGGCGTGTTGTCCTCGTCGATCCACACGCGGGTCGGCTCCGTCGGGTCGTACGTCTCCGAGCGCTCGGCGCGGATGTCGCGCATCACGGCGTTGTGCGCGTCCATCCCGCGCCCCTGCTCGTACGCGTCGGGGCTCGGCTGACTCATTACCGAAGGAAGCGGCCGAGCGCGTAAAGCGGTGTCGTCATTGCCGCTCGCCGGCGGCCGGGCGAGCGGTTCGGAATCGACTCAGCCGGCGGCCCGCCGCAGGACGGCGACCGTCGCGATGCCGACGGCCGCACCGACCGCGTTCACTCCGGCGTCGACCCACGCAAACGACCGCCACGCCAGCGCCGCTTGAAGCAGTTCCGCACAGAACCCGACCCCGACGGACGCGCTCGCCGCGACCAGCGCGGCCGGGACGCCACCCGTCTCCCGAAGCCCGTCGCGGCCGTCTCCGCGCTTGAAACCCGTCGCCTGCGTCGCCAGCGCGGCCAACCCGGCGTAGCCGATCACGTGGAACGCGGCGGTCGGGGCGAGAGCCGCGAGGGGACCGACCGGCGCGCCGCCCTCGCCGCCGGAGCCGACGGCCGCGTCCGGCACCGGGAGGGCCGACGCGACGAGGACCACCGCCGCCCCGGCGAGGAACGGTCGCCACGCTCCGCCCCGCTCGGTCGCCGATCGGCTCGCGTCGGCGCTTTTCACCGTCTGCCGAGGAGGAACGCGGCCGTGAGGACGCCGAGGACCGCCGCACCGACCGGTGCCGGGGCCTCGTCGCCGATCGCCTCGGGAGCCCCGTCGCTCCCGCTTGCTACCTCGCTCTCGTTCGCGGTGTCGCTTGCGTCCCCCTCGCCCGTATCTCCGTCGCTTGCGCTCCCGTCGTCACCGGCGTTCGCGAACGCCGCCTCGTCGTAGTCCGGGGTCACGACATCGCCGTCGCCGCCGGAGACGTTGAACGTCACAGAGGGGGTCGCCAGCGGCTGTGGGTAGTCGCGCCTGCTCGTGAGGTCCGTGCTCGTCTCCCGGGTCCCGACCTCGGCGACCGCCGGCTCCGCGTCCGGCTCCACGCGGACGGTGACGGTCGCGACGACCGCCTCGCCGGTGACGCCCATCGTCGGGTCGTCGAGCGACTGGACCAGCCGCGCGGCCCCGTGTTCGTCGTCGTACCCGACCGACTCGGACACCTCGGCGTCCGGCTGCGACCTGTCGTCGCCCGAGGGGGCCTCCCGGAACCAGTCCGCCGACTCGACCTCCGTGACCGTCAGGTACTCGGTGGGGTAGTCGAGTCGGAGCGTGATCCCGTACACCCCGTCGTCGCCGCGCTCGCCGTCGTTCACCATCGCCACCTCGAAGGTGACGGTGTCACCCGGCTCGACGTCGAACGACTCCGGCGACACCGAGAGCGCGCCCGCGGTGTCGCCGGCGCTCGCCGGGGCCGCCAGCGCGCCGGCCGCACCGACGAGCAGCGCCGCGCCGACGAGGGCGACGAGCGCCGTCCGGGCGCGCCGCCGCCCCGATCTCATTCCGACACCTCCGCGGTCAGCGTGGCCTCGCCCGTCTCCAAAAGCGCCGTCTCGTAGCCCGCGTGCCGCGAGACGTTCGGGGCGGTCGTCACCGAGAGCGTCACGCGGTCGCCCGACGCGACGTCGTCGAGCGCGGTCCCGTAGTGGTAGCCGACCGCGTCGTCGAGCGCGACGTCGAGCGCCCCCGACGCGACGGCGGTTCCGTCGCGTCGCAGGACGTAGTCGAGCGCGGCCATCGGGAGCATCGAGCGGTTGTACGGCGTCCGCGGCGAGACCATGAGGTAGCGCTCGTCGCCGTCGACGAACCGCGACCCGGCGGGGAGCAGGGTAGTCGCGAGCAGCGCGTCGCCGACGACCGGTTCGGCCAGAAGTCGCCCGGGGAGGTGCGCCGCGGGCGGCAGTTCGCCCTCCTCGGGACCGCGCCGGTAGGTCCCGTACCGTCGGTCGCCGACGCGCGCCTCCCAGCGCGGTTCGCCGCGGTGATCGCGGTCGGCGTCCTGTCGCTGCGCGTCGACGAACTCCGGGCCCTCGTGGTCGGCGTCGCCGTAGCTCCGCTCGCCGTCGCCGAGCGAGCCGTTCGCCATCGCGCCGCGGACGCCCCAGTCGGACTCCTCCCGCACGTAGACGATGTCGCCGACCACCGACTCGCGAAACGCCTGATCGTACTCGAAGGCGAACGTCGCGGTCGCCGGCTCCGCGAACCGCCCGGCGAACGAACCGGTCTTCCGGGCGTCGATGGCCCCCACGCGGACCGTCGCCTCGTAGGTGCCGTCGCCGCCGAGCGTGAGGTTGTCGCCGAAGTGGAACCCCATCTCCTGTGAGACCATCGGCCACGGGGTGTGAGGCGTCCCGGACTCGCCCTCGCGGCCGACGGTCACTCGCAGCCCTGTCTCCGCCGGGAGGACGCGCCCCGTCTCGGCGTCGCGAACCGTCACCATCAGGTGGATGTCGTGGTCGTCGGTCGGTGCCGCTTCCTCCACCCGGTCGCCGGTCACGTTCCAGAACCGGTGCGGGTACGTGAGCATCGGTTCGAGGAGGTAGTCGCCCGCCTCGACGGGGTCTAACCGCCGCATCGCCTCGAAGTGCGTCGGGACGTACGTCCCGCCGTCGTCTCCGCTCCCGTTCGCCGCCCCGTCTCGGTCGCTACCGCCCTCGCCCGCCGAGCCGCTGCCGGCGTCTCCGTTCCCGGAGTCGGTCAGACACCCCCCGAGTGCGCCCGTTCCGGTGGTCACGCCGAGCGCGAGCACTCGGCGACGGCTGTGTGATCGCTGCGGTTCGGTCCGGTCGGTCGGCGTCGTGTCGCGTGTCATCTGTGGTGTCTCCGTCCCTCCGAACGCGCACTCGGACCCGCTCCGCGTCGTTCCGGTCGCGTCACGGCTGGCCCCGCGGGTCCGGGTCGGGGAGCGCGCGCAGGCCGCGGGGAGGCACGAGGAAGTTCCCGCGGCTCCGAACGAACACGTACTGGAGGATGCCGTTGTTGATCCGGCTCCCCACCCCGGTCTCGTCCGCGACATCCGCGCCGGTCACGGCGTCGCGGACGGCGACGAAGTCGCCGATCGACTCCTGAAGCGTGAGAAAGTGGATCCCCGTGTGGTCCCCGTCCGTCGTCGGGAAGTCGCGGCGCAGCAGCCGCGGGACGCCGTCCTCGCGGGCGCGGGCCGCCTTCTGTGCGTGGCCGACGACGCCCTCTTCGCGGGCGTACGCGACCGCGTCCTCCGGGAGGTCCGCGACGCCCGGGTCGTCGCCGAGCCGCTCCCCGTACTCGCCGACGCGCTCCTCGTCCGCGTGGGTAGGGCTGAAGAGCTTCGCCACGCGCTGTGCGTGGCTCTCTTGTGACCACCAGGCGTCGAGCTGCGTCCGCAGCGTCGAGACCTGCTCGGTCGTCCCGCCGGCGAACGGCCCCGCCTCGATCGTCACCCGGTCTTCGGTGGCCTGCGACGCCGCGAAGCCGTTCGAGAAGCCCATGAACAGCTTCGCCCCCTCCGGGACCGGCGCATCGTCGGGGATCCCGTCGGCGTCGCGGTGTTCGCGCGGGAGTCCCGGTCCGATGAACCCCGTCCGGCGGTCGACGGGGTCGAACAGGTCGCTCGCGTCCGTCACCCTGACGCCGTTGGCGGCGGTCGCCTCGCCGAACAGCGCCTCGTCGGCCGCGAGGACCGCAGCCGGCTCGTCGGCGGCCAGGTGGACCAGCGCGTCCGCCTCGTCGAACGAGGGGTCCTCCAACCCGGTCAGCGGTCGCGGCGTCGGGAGGTCGACCGACGCCGGGAGCACGCCGGACAGCCGGTCGAAGTACGCGGGCGAGTAGCCGACGGTGAACAGCAGTCCGGCGGGCGAGCGCTCGAACGTGCGTTCGAGGTCCGCGAGGGCGGCCTCGATCCGCTCCCGGGCCGCCGCCCGGGTGGCGTCGCCGCGGTCGACGTCCACGTACCGGAGCACGTGATGGGTCGGCGGGACGACGTTGCCCGCGTCGTCGCGGTCGAGCGCGTCGTTCCACGCGTCGTCCGCGCCGCCGTCGCGGCCGAGGCAGGCGCTCAAGCCGGCGGTCCCGCCGAGCGCGACGGCGGCCTTACAGAACTCGCGTCGTGAAACCGCGTCGGGGTCTGGAAGCGTCATTCGTGTCGTGAACTCGTTTGCGTCATTCTCGGGTTAGGGGTCACCCCGCAAGAGGGTACCGACGGGCCTCAGCCGTTGTCGCCTCGTTCGTCGCCGTCCCCGCCGTACTTCTCGTAGAGGTACGCCGCGCCCGAGATGCCGGCCGCACCGGAAATCGGGCCGAAACCGGGGACGCTGCTACTGCTGGTGTCCGACTCGCCGCCGTCCGCGTCGGATTCGTTCTCACCGTCTCCGTCGGACCCGCCGTCCGCACTGCCCTCGTCGGACCCGCCGTCCGCACCGTCGGTCGACTGCGCCTCTCCGGCTCCGACCTCGAAGGGAAGCGATTCGACGTCGACGCTCCCTGGAACGAGATCGTACCCGTCGCTGTCGGGATCGAACCCACCGAACACGCGGATCGTCGGATCGTCCGGGCCCGTCGACAGCGTCTCGAACTGCGCGGCGTCGAAGGCGACGCGGACCGCCTCCTCGTCCGTCTCGACTCCGGTAGACTCGATCCGAGTTCCGTGCCGCGAGACCGCGTAGAACGTCTGTTCGTGGACCGTGAGCGCGTGCTCCGGCATCGGATAGACGAAGACGACTTCACCGCCCTCCGCATTGACCGCCGTCGGCTCGCCCGCATCCTCGTCGAAGCGGTGGATCCGGTTGTGGAGCTTCGGCTGGAGGTACCCGAGGTCGGAGACGTGGTCGGACACGAGGTTCCCGATCGTGTCCGTCTCTTCTCCCGCGTCGGCGGGACCGACGTCCTCGTTTCCGGTCGCGGTCTGCCACCGGCCGAAGTTCGGTCCCGAGAGCGTCGCGGTGAACGTCTCGTCGTCCGCGACCGGCTCGCCGTCGACGTGGACGTTCTCGACGACCGGCTCCTCGATACCGTGCCAGTCGTAGTGGATGTTGTGGACCTGTATCTGAGGTTGCGCGCCGAAGTTCGCGCCGGGCAGAACCGCCACGGCCTCCTCCAGCGTCGCCTTCAGCTCAGCGCCGGTGATCTCAAGCTTCACCGCCGGGTCCGGGAACGGGAGGATCTCGTACACGTCGCCAGCCTCCAGCGGACCGCGCTCGTAGATCCGGTTCGACCGGATGCCGCCGCCGTTCTGGATCGCGATCTCGGCGTCCGTTTGCTCGGCCATCGCCTCGGTGACGAGGTTCCCGAACTCGTTTTCCAGGTTGTAGTTCGAGTCGAACCGCGCGTCGAGGTCCTGCCCCGCGTACGCGACCTCCTCCGAGAGCTCCTCGTCGAGGATCGAGTTGTACTCCTCGCGTATCGCGGCCATCGCGTCGTCCTCCTCCAGCTCCATCTCCGCGAGGGAGTAGAGCGTGCGGTCGGCGACCCTGCCGTCGGCGTCGAGCGTCAGCGTCGCGAGGTGGTCGTACTCGTCGCCGGCCAGCGAGATGGCCGTCCCCTCGACCTCTTGGACCTCCTCGGCGACCGTCGCGTAGTGGTCGCCGACGATCGCGTCGAGGCCGTCGACATCCCGGGCCAGCGTCCGCTTCGGCGACTCGCCTCCCAGGTGCGACCCCGCCACGACGAGGTCGACCCCTTCCTCCTGACGGAGGTGATCGATCGCGGCCTGCGTCGACTCGACGAGGTCGAGGCTGGTCCCTCCCTCGGGTGCCCGGCCCGGGGGAACGAAGCCGAGGAGGCCGACCGACACCCCCCCGACGTCGGTCGTCACCCACTGTTCCGTCTCCGGGTACGGGCTCTCGCCGTCCTCTCCGGCGAGGTTCGTCGCCAGCCACGGGAACTCGCTGTCCGCGAACAGCTCCACCATCCGATCGGCACCGAAGTCGCTCTCGTGGTTCCCGACGGCGACCCCGTCCGGATCCATCTCGTTGAGCGCTTCGAGGATGTTCTCCCCCTCGAACCACGACCCGGCGAGCGACGGCGAGAACTCGTCCCCAGCGCCCACGAACAGCGTGTTCTCGTGTTCCGCCTGGAGCTCTTGGATCAGCCACCAGTACTCCGCGATGTTGGCGACGTCGTCCTCGAAGCGCCCGTGGAAGTGCGTGTCGTGGACCACGGTCACCGTCTCCCCATCCTGTGCGGCGGCGCTTCCGACGCTCCCGGTCCCGAGCGCGCCGAGCGCCAGCCCGCCTGCGGTCGCGCCGACTACCGCCCGTCGCCGCTCGTCGATGTCGTCTGCTGTCGGACCTTCGTTCACGGTCTTGATCACGAACGCAGCCAGATAATAGTTAGTAACGCGGATCTCACCGAAAATATATCCATATATATGGATACCGACGGGATCGGACGGACCGTCGGATCGCCGGTAATTCCCACGCGGCGATCAGTTCTCGTCGTCGTCACTTGCGCCGTACCTCTCGTAGAGGTACGCCGCGCCCGAGACGCCGGCGGCCCCGGCGAGCGGACCGAACCCGGGCGTGTCGTCGGCAGTCTCCCCGCCGGAGTCGCCGCCATCGCTGTCATCGTCGCCGTCCATCCCATCGTCGCTGTCGGAGCCGTCGTCCGAATCACTACTGTCCGAGCCGTCGTCGGAGTCGTCACCGTCGCTCCCGTCGTCGCCGCCGACGGTCGCCCGAACGTCCTCGCCCGACAGCGAGGTCCGCAGCTCGTAGTAGTCGTAGCTCGCGTTGGCGGGAAGTTCGATCAGCTCGCCGTCGTCGTTCTCGTAGCCGTAGTGTTCGCTGTTCGGGTCGAACCCGCCGACGAGCGACAGCGCGTCGGCCTCGGTGGCGTCGAACGCCTCCGCGACCGCCTCGGCGGGCAGTTCGACGACGACCTCCTCGCCCCCGGACACTGACGACGCCTCGACGGTCCCGTGGCCCGGAGCCACGAGCCGGTAGGTGTCCTCGACGACCGACGAGACCGCGTCGGTCGGCGCGAACGAGACCGTGAGCGTGTCCTCGGCTCCCTCGACGGTCGCGTCCTCGATCACCTCGTCGACGCGGATCATCCGTTCTTCGCGCTCCGGCGCGATCGTGTCGTACTCCGCGTCGAGCGTGTCCTTGACGAACGGCCCCTGGAACTGCCCCGAGTTGAACACGCGGGAGTCCTCGACGAACTCCTCGCTCCGGCCGGCGACGAAGTCGTTCGTCGAGACGAGGTACGTCGCCTCGGGGTCGAGCGGCTCCCCGCCGACCCAGACGTTCCGGACCCGTCCCTCCCCGTCGTGGCCGGTCCACTCGTAGGAGACGCCGGACACCTGAATCGCCGGCTGCGCCCCGTAGTCGCTCGGCATCGGACGAACGGACCCCTCTACGTACGACCGGACCTGCTCGCCGGTGAGTTCGTAGACGACGATCTCGTTCGGGAACGGGAGGATGTTCATAACGTCGCTGCCGGTGAGTTCGCCGGGACCGTACGTGGACCCCGACCGGATGCCGCCGGCGTTCTGGACCGCGACATCGATCTCTTCGTCGAGGTTGCCGACCTCTCGCATCAGGTCGGTCATCAGGTTCCCCCACCCCGTCTCGATCTCGTAGTTGTCGAAGCTGGCGTTGAGCTCGGCCTCCGTCTCGACGACGGGCTGGCCGAGGCGCTCCTCAAGATCCGAGAGGTAGCCGTCTGCGATCTCGGCGACCGGCTGGTTCCGCTCCACCGACTGTACGTCACGCGGCGTGTAGTTTTCCGTCGACTCCGGCGGCGACTCGTCCTCGTCGAGCGCCTCCGAGTCGTACAGGTCGATCCGTTCCCACTCCGAGAGCTCACCCGTCTCGACGTCGAACGTCAGCCGCCCGATGTGATCGAACTCGTCGCCGAACTCGGCGACCGTCGTCCCCTCGATGGTCTCCGGTTCCTCGTAGACTACGTTGGAGTGTGACCCGACGATGGCGTCGACCCCGTCGACCGCCGCGATCGTCTCGTGGACGCCGCTGGAGACGTGCGACGCACAGACGATGAAGTCCGTCTCCGGCTCCAAGGCCTCGACGGCGGCCTCGGCGGCCTCCGTGTAGCCGAGCACCTGCCAGTCCTCGGGGTAGTCCGTGATGTCGTAGAAGCCGGTGGTGCCCATCCCGAAGACGCCGACGGTGTGGCTTCCGACCTCGACGGTCGTCCAGCGCTCCGTGCCGGGGACCGGCTCCCCCTCCGGCGTGAGGAGGTTGGCGATCACCCACGGGAACTCCGAGGCCTCGAACCGCTCGCTCGCGGTGTCGACGCCCAAGTCGAACTCGTGGTTCCCAGCACCGATGGCGTCCGGTCCCATCTCGTTGAGCGCCTCGACCATGTGTTCGCCCTCGAACTCGAGACCGAGGACCGACGGCGCGAGGTCGTCGCCGTTCCCGAGGAAGGCCGTGTTCGGGCGTTCGCTGCGGAGTTCTTCGACGATGGCGTAGTACCGCGCGATACCTATCGCGTCGTTGCCCGCGTCCTCAAACCGACCGTGGAAGTGGGTGTCGTGGACGAGCGTGAGCGTCCCGTCGTCTTGCGCCGCCACGCCGCCCGTCGCCCCGGTTCCGAGGGCACCGACGGTTACCCCGCCCGCGGCCGCCGCCAGCAAGCGACGACGCGTCTCATCGACGACCGCCTCCGAACGCGTGTCTTTCGACATACTTTCGTAAGACGGAGAGACGCTATTAAACATTTATATGGCGGATGATTGGTGGTACCGAGCGCTATATATCCACGAACGTGCTGTGCTGGCTCGGACGACAGCAGCGTCACAATACACGGACACAGTACGCAGACGCTCGGAGTCCGTCAGTCGGTATGATTTTCTCTCGACCGACGACCGGGGAATTGCGTAACTGGTTCGGGTTACGTTGCCGTGTGAAGGAATAAACGTGCGCGGTACGAACATAACGAACGAACATTACATGACTGAAATGGGCGGCTACAGAGACCGTGTGGCACAGGTCGATCTCGGTGGTGGCGAGGTCAGCTATCGTGGGATCGACGACGAGGACGCGAAAAAGTACATCGGCGCGCGCGGGCTCGGCGTCAAGTACGTCTTCGACAAGGGTCCCGACGTGGACCCGCTCGGACCGGAGAACCGACTGGCGTTCATGACCGGCCCGCTAACGGGCACACAGACCGTGATGAGCGGCCGGATCGCCTTGGTGACGAAGTCCCCGCTGACGGGCACCGTCACCGACTCGCACCACGGCGGCTGGTCCGGTGCGCGCCTCAAGTGGGCCGGGCTGGACGGCATCCTGCTCGACGGCGAGAGCGACGAGCCGGTCTACCTGTTCGTCGAGGACGGCGACATCGAGGTACGCGACGCCTCGCACCTCTGGGGACAGGGCGTCCACGACACGATCGACCAGATCGGCGAGGAGGTCGACGGGAAGGTCGGCCGCGACGTCTCCGTGATGACGATCGGTCAGGGCGGCGAGAACCAAGTGCGGTACGGCTGCGTTATCAACGAGGACGACCGCGCCTCGGGCCGCGGCGGTACCGGCGCTGTGATGGGCGCGAAAAACGTCAAGGCGGTCGTCGTGAAGTCGGGGACCGACATGCCCAAGCCCGCCGACCCGGAGACGTTCCAGGAGGGCTACCAGCAGGCGATGGAGGTCATCCGCGAGTCCGACGTCACCGCGCCCAACGAGGGCGGACTCTCGATGTACGGGACGAACGTCCTGATGAACGCGACCGAGGAGATGGACGGGCTCCCGACGAAGAACGCGAAGTACACCTCGACGGAGGCGTACGACGAGACCGAGGGGGTCGACATCGAGGCGGAGCACGTCTCCGGCGAGAACGTCCGCGAGAACATCCTCGTCGACGAGCCGACCTGTCACTCCTGTCCCGTCGCGTGTAAAAAGGAGGTCGAGGTCGATGTCACCCACAAGGGACAGGAGATGAACGTCCGCACGGAGTCATACGAGTACGAGTCCGCGTGGGCGCTCGGCCCGAACTCGGGTCACTCCGACCGCGACGAGATCGCCGTGATGCTCCAGCGCTGTAATGACCTCGGCGTCGACACCATCGAGGCCGGCAACATGATGGCGATGGCGATGGAGATGAGCGAGGAGGGCAAACTCGACGGCGTCGGCGGCCTCGACTGGGGCGACTCAGAGACGATGGTCGACCTCATCGACGAGATCGGCCACCGGTCGTCGGACCTCGGCGACCTCCTCGCGGAGGGTCCAGAGCGCGTCGCGGACGCGAAAGGCGCGCACGGCAACAAGCTCTCCGTGAAGGGCCAGACGATGGCCGCCTACGACCCGCGCTGTATGAAGGGCATGGGGATCGCGTACGCGACCTCCAACCGCGGTGCCTGCCACCTGCGCGGGTACACGCCGGCCGCCGAGATCCTCGGTATCCCGGAGAAGGTCGATCCGTACGAGTGGGAGGGGAAAGGCGAACTCACCGCCACCTTCCAGGACCTCCACGCCGTCTCGGACTCGTTCGACATCTGTAAGTTCAGCGCGTTCGCCGAGGGGATCGAGGAGTACGTGCTCCAGTACAACGGTGTGACCGGTCGCGACCTCTCGGAGGACGACCTGTTCGAGGCGGGCGAGCGCGTCTACAACCTCGAACGCTACTACAACAATCTCGTCGGCTTCGACGGCGCGGACGACACGCTACCGAACCGCTTCGTCGAGGGCCATCCGGACGCGATTCCCGGCACGGGCGCGAGCGAGGGCGAACTCGTCGAACTCGACCAGCTAAAAGACGAGTACTACGAGACCCGCGACTGGGTCGACGCTCGGCGGCTCCCGCCGACGACTGAACGAGCGCGTCGCGGGTACACTCGCCATCCACTTGTTTTTAAGTGAATGCCCCAGATAGCGTCGCCTATGGCGCACGACCCGCTATCGCCCTCCGAGGCCCTCCGGACTCCGATCGGTACCGTCCTCGCGGCCGTGAGCCTCCTCGTGGCCGCCTACTCGCTCGTCGTCGCCGGGCAGATCCTGCTCGGCGTGATCGTCGCCGGGGGCCTCACCGTCGGAGCGTACCTCACCTACCATGCCATCGCCGTCCTCGACTCGATCGCCGACGCAGCCCAGCGGTTCGCGGCCGCGAAGGAGCGTGAAGTCGACGCGACGAGAGACCGCCGACACGGCGGAACCCGCGTCGAGAGCGACGAGACGAACGACGACCGGGCACGGACGACGACCGAGTTCACGGACCGCGAGCGCTGACCGGCTCCGTCGCGATTCGACCCGGCCGCCCGCCTCACGCGAACACGACGAACCGGAACAGCCACAGCGTGAGCATCCCGCTCGCGATGGTCGCGAACACGTCCTCGGTCCGCCACGCGACCGCGCCGGCGACGAGGCCCGCGACGAGTCGCTCGTCGAGCAGCGTCGCGGCGACCGTCGGACGCAACGACACCAGTTCGGGGAGGACGAGCGCCGCAAGCACCGCGGGCGGCACGTACCGCAGCGGGCGCTGGAGCCGCGTCGGGACCCCGTCGATCTGCCCGAACAGGTGGATGAAGGAAAACCGGATGCCGTAGGTGATCGCACCGATCGCGAGGATGGCGACCCAGGCCCGCGGGGAGGCGACGAGTCCCTCGAGTCCGCCCGTCACCCCCGCGCCTCCGCGGCGGCGTCTCTCACGACGCCGTCACCTCCGTCGCCAGCCCGGCCGCGATCCCGCACAGCGCGCCGACGAGCAGGCCGAGGTTCAACGGGAGTCCGGTCGCAACGACCGCGACCGCGCCGCCCACGCCGCCGGCGACGGTGGTCGGTCGGTCCTTCATCGCGGGGACGAGGAGCGCGAGGAACACGAGCGGGACCGCGAAGGTGAGACCGAGTACGTCCGGCACGTTCGCGCCGAGAACCACGCCCGCGACCGTCCCGATCTGCCAGACGATCCACAGCGACGCGGCCGCGCCGAGGTAGTAGCGCCACCGACTGCGGTCCGGGTTCTCGTCGAACTCGGCGACAGACAACGCATACGCCTGGTCCGTGAGGAGGTACGCCAGCCCCGCGCGGAGTCGCCGGCCGTAGTCGGCGAAGTGTGGCGCGATGGAGGCCGAGTACATCAGCATCCGGAGGTTGATCACCGCGGCCGTGCCGACCACGACCGCGAGAGGGGCGCTCTCGCCGAGCAGTTCCAGCGCCGCCAGTTGGGACGCGCCCGCGAACACGACGACCGACATGCCGACCGCCTCCGCGAGTCCGAGTCCGGCGTCGACGGCGGCGATGCCGGCCACGAGCGCGAAGGGCACGATCCCGAGCATGAGCGGGGAGACGTCCCGCACGCCGGCGAGCAGGTCCTCGTCGAGAACTGGCCCGCGCACGGCTACCGATCCCTCGGGTACGGTGGCTCGTCGTACTTGGCCGCGAGGCGGTCGGCGTGCTCCAGTTTCGTGTTCGCCTTGCGGAAGGTGCCGAGGAGCGTGTGTATCTCGCGTTCCGTCGGATGCGCCCGCCCGAAGAGCCGACGCATCAGGAGCGCGTTCTTTTCTCGAACGTGGTCGCGCTGGCCCGTCGACGCGAGGAAGTCGTCGAAAAAGTCGTGGAAGCGCTCGATGTCCGGTTCGGGGGCCCGGGTCACCTCGGTGTCGGGGAGCTGCGTCTCCCCGACTGTCAGATCGCGAAGTTCGTACAACAGCACCGTGGCGGCCTGCCCGAGGTTTAACACCGGGTAGTCCTCGTCGGCCGGGATCGAACACACCTCGTCGAGCCGTGAGAGCTCCTCGTTGTTGAGGCCGCGTCCCTCGCGGCCGAAGACGATCGCGGTCGGGGCGTCGACCGTCTTCAGCGACTCTCGCAGCTCGACGGGCGTCTTGAACGGGAACCGCTCGTGGCTGCGGTCGTCCTCGCCGGTGATCGCGGTGGTCCCGACCGTGTGGTAGTTCGCGACGACCTCGTCGAAGGTGACCTCCTCGGCGTTCGGCAGCACGTCCTCGCGGGCGTGGCCGGCGAAGCCGTACGCCTCGCCGCCCTCCTTCAGCTCCGGCGGGTCCACCAGCTTGAGATCGGAGAGCCCGAAGTTCTTCATCGCCCGCGCGATGGTGCCGACGTTGCCCGGCGTCTCCGGCTCGACGACGACCACGACCGGTTTCCGGCGGTCGCTCGTTGTCTCCGAGCCTTCGACGGCTCCGTCCTCTGCCGCCGCGGCCGAGCGGTCCGCGCCTTCGTCTCCCGTCGCCGCGGTCGTTCCCTCCGCTTTCTCGCCGCTCATCGGTTGGACGGGTAGTCGGTCGAGAGGTCGAGGTCGGACGCCGCGACCTCCTCGTCGGTCACCGCTTGGTCGTCGTCGGCCCGCTCGCCGGCGAGTTCAAGGATGTCGATCCGCTCGCCGTCGAACCCCTCTTCGAGCCGCTCCTGGACCTCCTGCTGGTCGGGGAGGTCGGGGAGTCCGTCGGGGTCCTCCTCGACGTGTTCGACGGAGGCGTACCCCTCCGGGGCCTCGTTGCCCGCCGCGACCCACTCGTGGAAGCGGTCGGCGAACTCGACGGACCCCTTGTGGTCGCTGCCGCCCGCCTCGCGGAACCAGTAGAGCAGGTCCGGCTCGTGTTCGGGGCAGCACAGCACCTCGCCGTCCGGCTCGCCGTACACGATCTCCGCCTCGTTACACCGGTGTACCTCCGCCTCGCCGTAGTCGAGGTAACAGACGTCGCAGGGCTCCTCGACGAGGCTGACGAGCCGCAGGAGCCGCTTTCGGGGGTCTTCGGGGATCTCGCCGAGGGGCTTCAGCTCCTCGTCGTCGGTGAATATCTCGTCCTCCTCGAAGCGCCATCCGCGGAGGCCGATGCTCACTTTCGCCATGGTCACGCTACGCTCCGACGGCGATAAAAGCGCGTCCTTCCCGGATCGGGCGTCCGTCACGCGGCGGGACGCGTCACCCCGCGGTCCGGGACCGGACCGCGGCCGTCACTGACTCGTTGCCCGACCCGGCGACCGCCCCCGAGAAGCCGGGGTATTCGGTGACGAGGAACGCGAGGGTCAGCGCCGCCGCGAGCGCGCCGAAGCCGAGGGCCAACCGATACCGCGTCTCCGTCGAAAGCCCGAGACGACCACTGATTCGCTCGACCGCGAAGACGCCGGCGAACGCGAGGGCGAGTCCGATCCCGGAGACGTGACTTCCGCCGGGTGCGGACGCCTGGTACAACAGGAGACCGGACAGCGCGACCGCCGACCCGATGACGATCGCCGCACCACCGGCCACGGTCTCGTTGTCGGCCGCCGATCGAGGGGCCTCGCGGTCGCTTGAACCGACCATGTCTATCGGTCGTCGTCCACCGACATAATCTCCCCGAAGGCGCGCCGTGACGACGGAGGCTGCGTCGCGCTGGTCGCCGCTCCCGTCTCGCGCGAGCGACGCGGTCGCTTATATATGCGCGGCCCTTCGTCGCGACCATGCGACGGCGACGGCTCCTCGGGCTGACCGCGGCCGCGACCGCTGGGAGCGTGGCCGGCTGTCTGGGCGGTGCCCCGACGGGAGGCGGCGGTGACGCCGGCGGGGGAGACGGAGAGGGCGGCGGGGGAGACGGAGAGGGCGGCGGAGGCGGTGAGGAAACCGATATCGAATGGCCGACCGGAACGTACGCCGACTACGAGACGACGACCGTGAGAGTCGAGAGTCCCGAGGGCGACGAACTTGGGTCGGTGACCGCTGCCATCGCGGACGACGGGGACAAAAGACCGCTCGGACTCAGCGACGCCGAAGCGCTCCCGGAGGACGGCGGGATGCTGTTCACCTACGGCTCGCCTCGCGATCTGACGTTCATTATGCCGAACATGAGCTTCGGGATCGACATCGTCTTCGTCGACGGCGACCGCGAGATCACCCGGATCCACAACGCGCCCGAACCGGGTCCGAACGAGAACGGAAGCGAACAGGAGTACGACGGCACCGGCCAGTACGTGTTGGAGGTTCCTTATGAATGGACCGACCGCCACGGCGTCGAAGTCGGTGACTCGCTGCGGTTCGATTTATAAATGATTGCGTGGCCGGCGACTGATGGTTTATAAGTCACCGATCGAAACGAACACTGCCGAAGCCCCAGCCGCTCGGCTGTGCGTAGTTGCTTATAAATCACCGATCGACACGAACACTCCCGAAGCCCCAGCCGCGAGGACGCCAGACGCTCGCTGCGTTCCTCAGTCGCTCACTTCGCTCGCTCCTTCCGGTACTTACGTCGCCTCTGGCGTCCTCGCGACTGCCCCTTCGAGTCCCACCCCACAGCACCGCGACCGCACCTCACGCCTCCCCAGCCTCGTCGGTCGCCTCCGCGTTGCTCCGGCGACCGACTCCCTCGCGCGGTGCTGCGTCGCGGTCGCCGGGGGCGACCGCTCGCAGGCACGCGCCACCGCACCGCCGCTTTTATAAGTGATAGTCGTCGCCGATCCCCCGGTGAGCGCGTCGGGTACTCGCCCCGTTTATACCGCTCGCGCTCGTGGTGAGCGTATGCGAAACGTGGACGCCGCGGGGCTGGGGATCGGCGACGACCACCCGCCCCGGATCATGGGCGTGCTCAACGTCTCTGAGGAGTCGCCGTACGATCCCAGCGTGTACGACGACCCCGGCGAGGCCGCGACGTACGTCGACGAGGAACTGATCGGCGAGGGTGCGGACATCGTCGACGTCGGGCTGGAGTCGGCGAACAAGGACTTGGACGTGCTCTCGGCCGAACAGGAGTTGGCGCGGCTCGACACCGCGGTCGAGACGCTGGAGTCGACCTCCGGCGACGCCGTCTGGTCGATCGAGACGCGCTACCACGAGGTCGCCGACGAAGCGCTCTCTCGGGGGTTCGACATGGTCAACGACATCTGCGGATTCGCCGACCCCGAGATGCCCCGCGTCTGTAGCGAACACGACGTGGCGGTCTCGAAGATGGCGTCGCCCCCGGATCTGGAACGACCGGGCGCGATCGAGGACGTTGATGACATCTACGAGGCGCTCTCGATGAACGGGTTCACCGACAAGACGATCCTCGACCCCGCGTTCGGCGGCTGGTCGGCCGAGAAGACCCACGAGGACGACCGCGAGACGTTCCACCGGCTCCGCGAGTTCCGGGGGTACAGCCGCCCCCTGCTCGTCTCGATCAACCGCAAGAGCTTCCTCAAGACCATCGCGGGCCGCAGCACCGAGGAGGCGCTCCCCGTCTCCCTCGCGGCCACGTCGATGGCGGTCGAACGCGGCGCGCACGTGGTCCGCACCCACGACGTGGCCGAGACGCGCGACGCCGCGCTCGTCGGGGCCGAGTTCGCCCGCGACCGCTACCGCTCCGGGGGCGCGACACAGGGCGACCGCAGCGCCGCCGAAAGCGCCGTTGTTCGCACCTTCGAGCTCTCGGGGCTCGACGACCCGGCGGTCGGCGCGCTCCGCGCCGCGACTGCGGGTCCCGACGCCCCCGCCGCCGCGTTCGCGCTCGGCGATCCGAACCGCGAACTGCGCGAGACGACCCCCTCGGCGACCGACGGCGGCGACAGGACGGCCGACGACGCGCCCGCCGCCGGTCACCGCGGGCTCCTGATCGGGACGCCGACCGCCCTCTCGGCCGTCAGAGACGACGTATCCGGCGTTTCGGGAGATCTCGACGCCGTCCTCGACGAGATCGGCCGACACGGAAGGTAAGAGAAAGTTTATGCCCTCGTGTAGACAATCGATAGACCGGACGCCGGAGGGGCACGTGGGTAGGGGTACTCTGTGCCACTCCGGTCCATACCGTATCCGAGCCGGCGAGCGGCAGCGCCGTGCCGCGCCGCGCGCGACGATCTCCTCGGAGGTGACCCGCCCGTGAACTTCCCGACCTTCGAACCGACCTACGAGGCGATCCTCGCCGACTTCGGGTTCGACCGCGCGGCCGACGAGCGCGCCCGCGACGCCGCCGCCGGCCTCGCGACGCCGTTCCCCCTCGATCGCCTCGGCGACTGGGGCGGCGAGACCGTCGCCGTCGCGGGCGCGGCCCCTCGTCTCACCGACGATATCGGACTCGCCCGCGACGCCGACGTCGTCGTCGCTGCCTCCACCGCGGTCGATGTCCTCGCCGACCACGGCGTCGCCGTCGATTGTATGGTGACGGACCTCGACAAAAACCCGGAGACTGCGGCGGCGCTGACCCGCGACGGCGTCCCGGTCGCCGCACACGCCCACGGCGACAACCTCTCCGCGGTCCGGGAGTGGCTCCCGCGCTTCGCGGACGAATGGACGCTGGCGACGACGCAAGCGGCCCCGGTCGGTCCCGTTCGCAACGTCGGCGGGTTCACCGACGGCGACCGCGCCGCGTTCCTCGCGGACCACGTTGGTGCCGGCGCGCTGACCTTCCCCGGGTGGGAGTTCGACGACCCCGGCGTCGACCCGATGAAGGCGCGGAAGCTCGACTGGGCCGCCCGACTGCTGCGCTGGCTCGAACGCCGGCGCGACGAGCGGTTCGCCGTCCTAGACGGGCGACGCGAGGCGGCGGACGAGACGCTGAAAAGAATCCTCGGCGAGGCGGTAGAAAGCGACCGCGGCGACGATTAATCCTCGCGCTCCACTCGCGGCTCCGGGAACAGTGCGTCGCGGTCGCGCTCGCCAATCCACTCGGCCAGCCGGACGAGTCGGTCCGCCGCGGCCTCGAACAGGCGTTCGCTCTTCTCGGGCGTCACGTCGGTCGGGTCGCCAAACGCCCCGTTCGCGGAGTTGTCGATCGCGTCGTAGAAAGTGCGCGCACCGTGGACGGTCACGTCGGCGTCGTCAAGGTCGACGAGCCCGCCGTCGCGGGCGTCTTCGAGCCGGTCCTCGCGGACGAGGTCGGGCGCGATGTGGGTGATCATCGCCGTCTCCTTCGGCCCGGCGTGGGGGCCGTTGCGCTCGAACAGGTCGTCGACCAGCTCCGGGATCGACTCGTCCCACATCCACTCGACGGCGTAGGCGACCTCGTCCTCGTGGAGCCGTCGGCCGACCTCCCGGAGGTGCTGGACGTTACCGCCGTGGGCATTGACGAACACCACGCGGTCGACGCCGTGGTACGCGAGATTTCGGGTGAACGACTCGACGTAGTCGCGGAACTCGGGCGGGTCGACCCACATCGTCCCGGGGACGAGCGCCTCGGCGATCAGGTGGTCGGTCGCCAGCGGTAGGTGCGGGCCGTGCTGTTCGGTCGATCCGAGCGGAACGAGCGCGACGGAGCCGGGCGACAGCGCGTCGCCCAGCTCCGGCCAGGTATGGTCCGCGAGGGACATATCCCGACGACGCCGGCCGGACGTATCAAACCGCCGTCTCCGCCGGAACCGGCCACCGAGGAGCCGCCGTTCGCCCCGTGTCGACACCCTTTTTGTGTCTTCCGGCCGAACCGACGACCATGTTCGGAGGCGGCGGCATGAACCCGCGAAAGATGAAACAGATGATGAAACAGATGGGGATCGACGTCGAGGAGCTCGACGCCGAACGGGTCGTCATCGAGACGGCCGACGGCGACGACCTCGTCTTCGACGGCGCGCAGGTCACCAAGATGGACGCCCAGGGGCAGGAGACCTACCAGATCGTCGGCTCGCCGGACCCGGTCGCCGACGCGGGCGCGGGCGGTGGCGCGACCGTAGTCGAGGGCGACGCGGACGACCCGGCCCTCGACGACGGCGACGACGCGGACGAGAGGATCCCCGAGGAGGACGTCAGGCTCGTCGCCGAGCAGGCCGGCGGCTCGAAGGCGGACGCCCGAGAGGCGCTGGAGGCGGCCAACGGCGAGCCGGCCCGGGCGATCTCGAACCTGCAGTGACGGACGCCGCGTACCTGCTCGTCCACGAGGACCGGGAGTACCTACTGGAGCCGGGCGAGGAGTTCGGCACCGACCTCGGCGTGATCGAGGTCCCCGAGGACGTCGCGGCCGGTGACGAGGTCGAGACCCACCTCGGCACCGTCTTCGAGGTCCGCGCGCTCCGCGGGCCGGACCTGTTCAATCACCTCGAACGCACAGGCGCGCCAATGATGCCCCGCGACGTGGGGCTGGTGATGGGCCACACCGGCGCGTCCGGCGGCGACCGGGTCCTCGACGCCGGCACGGGGACGGGCATCCTCGCCGCGTACCTCGGCCGCGCCGGTGCCGAGGTCACCACCTACGAGGTCGACCCCGAGTTCGCCGAGGTCGCCCGCGAGAACATGGCGACCGCGGACGTCGCCGACCGCGTCGAGGTGCGGACCGGCGACCTCACCGAGGAGCTGGATGCGCTCGCCGACGGCGAGCCGTTCGACGCGCTGACGCTCGACACCGGCGACGCCCCGGCCGTGGTTGAGCGCGCGGACGAACTGCTCGCCCCCGGCGGTCGCCTCGCCGTCTACTCCCCGTTCGTGGAGGGGACCCGGGAGGCGGCCCTCGCCGCCCGCGAGGCGGGCTTCGACGGGGTCGAGACGCTCGAAACGATCCAGCGCGAGATGGACTTCTCCGACCGCGGCTCGCGCCCCTCTACTGCCGGCGTCGGCCACACGGGCTACCTCGTGTTCGCGCGAGCGCCCTGACGCCGCAACGCTCTTTCGGGTCGCGGCTGTCACCGTCGATGTGGTCGACGACGACAGCGGGGCCGAGACCGCTCCGGACGCCGCAACCGACACCGACGCCACAACCGACACCGCCGCCTCCAGCGGCGCTCTCCCCGCCACCGGTGACGCGACGGAAGTCGCCGACCGCTTCCCCCGAGACGACGACCCGCTCGCCGAAGCGGTCGAGGCGGCCCTCTCCGACCGCTCCGGGGTCGTCGCGGTCGGCGTTCCGATCCGGCTGCTGCCGTCGATTCTGGCGGCTCGCGAGCGGTCGTCGGGACCGCCGTGGCGAGTCGCGTGCCGACCCGGCGTCGTCGACGCGCTCTCCCGGGCGCTCGTCCTCGGTACAGCGGTCGCCGAGGCGGCCGAAACGGACGCGATCCGGGTCCGCGCCGGCCGGGCGCTCGATCACGGCACCGGCGGCACGCTGTTCGCGAGTCCCGACCGGGTCGACGCGGTCGTCGGTCCTCCCGGGGATCGGACGCTCGCGACAACGGTGGCCGACGACGACTCCGGGGCCGCCTCCGCGACCGGCGCGCGGGAGACGTTCGACGGGACCGCCGTCGCCGAGACGCGATTCGACGCGGCGACGGCCGCCTCGGTCGGGATGCCCTCGCGGCGGCGACTGGTCGCCGCGGCGCGCGAGATCCTCGACGACCGCTTCGCCGACGACGTGGCCGCTGTGCTGAAATCGATCGCGCCCGGCGAGTTCGGTCGCACGGGCGAGCCCTCGGACCGGACGCTGCTCGTCGCGCTCGCGGCGCGACACGACCACCTCTTCCGCGACCTCCGCAGGTGGGTCGGGACCAAGGGGGTCGGGATCGCCCCGGCACAGGAGTTCACCCGCGACCGACGGGCGCTCGTCGAGCGGGAGCTGATCGAGTCGATCAAGGTCCCGATGGGACCGGGGCGGCCGATGCTCCGACTCCGCGCGGTCGACGACGCGCTGTTGCGCGCCCGGCCGGAGGAGGTACCGAGCGTCCTCAAGGGCCGGTTCGGGCTGCCGACCGACGCGGACGGCCGACTCCGGCACGAAGCGAGCCGGGAAGGCCGTCGGCCGGTGTGGGAGCGACGGCGATGGTGAGACGGGAAGTCCCGGGTCGTCGACCGAAACGACGTGACAAGAACTAACTCTCGGCGGCGCGCCCACACGAGTATGACGACGTTCTCCGACAGGGTCGAGCGGATCTCAATAAGCGGGATCCGAGAGGTGTTCGAGGCGGCCGGCGACGACGCGATCAACCTCGGGCTGGGCCAGCCGGACTTCCCGACGCCGGACCACGCGCGCCGGGCCGCCGTCGACGCCATCGAGTCCGGAAAGGCCGACGCCTACACCGAGAACAAGGGGACCCCGTCGCTGCGGGAGGCGATCGCCGAGAAACACCGCGCCGACCAAGGGATCCAGCTCGACCCGAGCGATGTCATCGCGACGGCCGGCGGCAGCGAGGCGCTCCACATCGCGCTGGAGGCGCACGTCGACGCGGGCGACGAGGTGCTGATCCCGGACCCCGGGTTCGTCTCCTACGACGCGCTGACGAAGCTGACCGGCGGCGAGCCGGTCCCCGTGCCGCTTCGCGACGACCTCACGATCGACCCGGCGGCGATCGAGGCGGCGATCACCGACGACACCGCGGCGTTCGTCGTGAACTCACCCGGCAATCCCACGGGCGCGGTCTCCTCCGAGAGAGACGTGCGCGAGTTCGCCCGCATCGCCGACGAACACGACGTGCTCTGCGTCTCCGACGAGGTGTACGAGTACACCGTCTTCGACGGCGAACACCGGTCGCCGATCGAGTTCGCTGAGACGGACAACGTCGTGGTCGTCAACTCCGCCTCGAAGCTGTTCTCGATGACGGGCTGGCGGCTCGGCTGGGTGTACGGCGCGACGGAGCGCGTCGAGCGCATGCTCCGCGTCCACCAGTACGCGCAGGCCTGTGCGTCCGCTCCGGCGCAGTACGCCGCGGAGGCCGCGCTTCGCGGCGACCGCGACGTGGTCGAGGAGATGACCGACTCCTTCCGGCGTCGCCGCGACCTCCTCCTCGACGGCTTCGACGAGATCGGTCTCGACTGCCCGACGCCACAGGGGGCGTTCTACGCGATGCCTCGCGTCCCCGACGGGTTCGTCGACGAGTGTCTCGACCGCGGCGTGGTGGTCGTTCCCGGCGAGGCGTTCGGCGAGGGCGGGGCAGGCCACGCGCGGATCTCGTACGCGACCGACGAGGCACAGCTCCGGGAGGCGCTCGACGTGATGGGGGAGGCGTCCGAGGCGATCCGCTGAGGAAGCGGCGGTCGACCGCCGCGCCGCCGGTCTCGCCCGCGGGAGGAACCTTCGTCGCAGACCCGCCGCTCCGAGTTCCCGTCGCAGGTCCGCCGTTCGGAGTCAAATATTACTGTTCGCATAACCTCGGAACATCAGACGTTCCCTGGTGGTTTCCGCAAGTTATACCGTCGCCCACGGAGTATTCGCCGGCAATGGACCAAAACATACAGGTCAGTCGCCTCGACCGGCAGGCGGTCGAGGATCAGGAGGTCGAGATTGTCGAGCGAAAGGGGATCGGCCACCCCGACTCGATCTGCGACGGCGTCGCGGAGTCGGTCTCGCGGGCGCTCTCGCAGCTCTATCTGGACCGCGTCGGCAAGGTACTCCACTACAACACCGACGAGACGCAGCTGGTCGCCGGCCGCGCCGCGCCCGCGTTCGGCGGCGGCGAGGTCGTCGAACCGATCTACATCCTCATCGTCGGCCGCGCCACGAGGGAGTACGACGGCGAACAGCTCCCGGTCGACTCGACCGCGCTCGCGGCCGCCCGCGACTACCTTTCCGAGGCGATCCCGGAACTGGAGTACGGCACCGACATCGTCGTCGACGCCAAGCTCGGCGAGGGCTCCGGCGACCTCCAAGATGTCTTCGGTGAAGAGACCCAGCAGGTGCCGATGGCCAACGACACCTCCTTCGGCGTCGGCCACGCGCCGCTTACGGAGACGGAGACTATCGTCCGCGAGGCAGAAAGCGCGCTCAACGGGCCGTACCACGACGACCATCCCGAACTCGGTCCCGACGTGAAGATCATGGGCAAACGCGAGGGCGACCGGATCGACATCACCGTCGCTGCCGCGATGGTCGACGCCCACGTCGACGGCTTAGAGGAGTACGACGACGCGGTCGAGAACGTCCGCGAGTACGTCGACGACCTCGCCCGCGGGTACACCGACCGCGAGGTCAACGTGGAGGTCAACACCGCGGACGACTACGACGAGGGGTCCGTCTACCTCACCGTCACCGGTACCTCCGCGGAGCAGGGCGACGACGGCTCGGTCGGCCGCGGCAACCGCGCGAACGGCCTCATCACGCCGAACCGCCCGATGTCGATGGAGGCGACCTCCGGGAAGAACCCCGTCAACCACATTGGGAAGATCTACAACCTGCTGTCGACGCGCGTCGCCGAGTCCGTCACTGCGGAGATCGACGGCATCCGCGATCTTCAGGTCCGACTGCTCTCGCAGATCGGTCGGCCGATCGACGAGCCGCACGTCGCCGACGCGCAGATCGTCACCGAGGAGGGCGTCGAACTGGGCGACATCGAAGCGGACGTCCTCGCCATCGTCGACGACGAGCTGGCGAACGTCACCGACGTGACCCGCAGCGTAATCGAGGGCGACGTCTCGACGTTCTGAGAGCGGTCCGTTCCGAGCGGTCGCGGGTCCGAGGCCGACCGACCCCGGGTTTCTACTTTCGACGCGTCGTACCGATCAACATGGCAGACACGCCGAACGGCGTCGATATTAAGACCGACCTGACCGACGACGTGGCCCTCGTCACGGGCGCGACCCGCGGGATCGGGGCCGAGATCGCCGCGAAGCTGACCGATCTTGGAGCGACCGTCTACGCCGGCGCGCGCGACCCCGACGACGTCACCGCCGCGGACCAGCACGCGGTCCGGCTGGACGTGACCGAGGACGACGAGGTCCGGGACGCCGTCGACCAGATCGAACGCGAACGGGGAGCGCTCGACCTCCTCGTGAACAACGCGGGCGTGTTCCCGCGGTCTGGACCGCTCCACGAGATGAGCCTCGCCGACTTCGACCGGACGACGGCCGTGAACCTCCGGGGGCCGGTCGCCGTGACCAAGCACGCGCTGCCGCTGCTCACCGACGGGGTTGGCGGCCGCGTCGTGACGCTCTCGTCGGGACTGGGGCGGTTCACCGAGGGACGGATGGACGGCGGCTATCCGGCCTACCGGCTCTCGAAGGTCGGCGTCGGCGGACTGACAGCGTACCTCGACGGCGAGTACGGTGACGACGGGCTCATCGCGAACGCGGTCTCTCCCGGGTGGGTTCGGACGGACATGGGCGGCGACGAAGCGCCTCGGACGCCGTCGAAGGGCGCGGAGACGCCGGTCTGGCTCGCGCGGTTCGCGCCTGGGAGCCCCGCCGGCCACCTCTGGAAGGACCGCGAGCGGATCTCGTGGTAGCGTCACCGACCGCAACCGATTTTACCGCGCCGCGCGACCGCCGACGTGTGACGCGGGCGTGTCTCCTCGGCGACCCGGACGTGGAGCTCTCCTACGAGCTGCTCTCCCGCGAGACCGCGCGGGACGCGCTCGCCACCTACCGGATCGAGGAGCCGTTCGAGAACAGCGTCGCCGTCGATACGGTGAGCCTCGGGGCCGCCGTCTCGCTTTTGAACGACCTCGACTGGTATCTCGCCCGCTTCGTCGAGGAGGCGCTGGTGTTGGAGCCGTCCGTCTCGCCCGACGAGTGGCTCTCGCGGGACCTCGCCCGCGAGGTCCGCGACGGCGACGTTCCCCCCGAGGAGACCGACCAGCGGCTGAAGGTGTTCGGCCTCATCGATGGCCGCCCGGTCGAGCCGCTGTTCGTCCAGCGGCGACAGGGCGAAACCCCCGAGTACGACCTCCGCGATGTCGACGAGACCGTCGTCGTCCGGGTGAGCGAATCCGAGTTCTCCGGGTAGGTAGGCGGGGCCGAGAAGGGTCGCGTTTCCGAAAATTAGCCCTCGTATCCCGCGAGATCCATTTGATCACGCCGTCCCGCTCGTCGAGGTCGATGGTCGACCTGCTGGGCCGCCTCGCCGCCGTCGTCCCCGCCCTCGGACCCCGCGGCGTTGCTGGCGTCCGACTGCGGGGCACCGCATCCCGCCAGTCCGACGGTCCCCAACGCAGCCGTCGCAGAGAGGAAGCTGCGTCTGGAGGCTGTACGCGGGCCGAATGTGTTCCCGTCATCCATCACATTCCCACGTCGCCACCACAATCTGTTAAAAAGCGCTCAGATGTTCCGACTGTGAGAATCCGGTCTCGGACCGACGCCTCTCTTATTGTTCGATCGCCTACGAGTCCCTCGCGCGCCGTTTCTCACCCTTCGCCGTCGAGTTCTGCGACGATCCGCGTTCGCACCGGTCCCACGTCGACCGGGGCCCACGCCTCCACGTCGTAGGTCACGTCGGCGAGCGTCTCCAGACGGTCGGCGTCGCCGTCGTCTATCGCGTCGACCGCCTCCCGGCGGAGTCGGTCAAGACCCGCGTCCGCGAGCGCCTCGCGGTCGACCGAGCGGTCCGGGATGTCGAGGATGTGCGGGAGGTCCTCGGCCCCCTCCGGGAGCGTCGGGAACGCGGCCGGGCCGACCGCGAGCGCGCTCCCGTCCGCCGGTTCGTCCGCCTCGTCGTCGCCGGAGAGCGCCCCCTCTGGGGCCGGCACGAGCGCGTACTCCGCGACTGCGAGGTTGATGGCGGCGTCGATGGCCGCCTCGTCGACCTCGGCGCGCCGTTTGAACGCCAGTTCGGAGAGCGCCTCTGAGAGTTCCCTCCGGGTGAGCCACCCGAACAGGTCGACGATGCCGGCGAGATCGTCGCGGGCGGCGACGCTCGGACCGCTTCCGCCGGCCATCGTCAGTCCTCACTCGGGGCCGGCCTCGTCTGTCCGTCGTCGGTCACCGCTTCGCTGACCGCGTCGCCCTCGACGCCGGCGCTGTCGATGCTCCGGTCGTCCCCGCGAACCGCGTCGAGGTCGCCCCGCGTCGCCTCCCGGACCTCGTCGGGGTCGACCGGCGCGTTCTCCCACGCCGGGAGCCGGGTGTCGGCACCGGGCTCGTCGAGCGCCTCGGCGTAGGTCGCCACCTGCGAGCGCTCGTCGGCCGCGTCGTAGGAGAGCCCGTTGAACGCGGCGTCGGCGGCGTACCCGTCGATCAGCGTCTCGGCGGCCTCCCGGTAGCGCTCGGAGAGTCCGTCGTAGCGCACGTCGACGCCAGCGTCCTCGACCGCGCGCAGCGTCGCCTCGCCGACCGCCCGGCTCATGTCGGCCAGACCGGTCGGCCCCTCGACCGACCGGTGGTCGTGTTCGTAGCGACCCAAGTCCACCTGCGCGCTGTCGGCGAAGCCGGCGTGCCCGAACGCCTCGCCGAGCGTCCCGACCTCCAGCCCCCAGCCGCGCTGGACGCGGAGCCGGGAGACGAGGTCGCTCGTCGCCGCGAACTCACCGGCGAGCGCGTAGCGGAACGCCGAGAGATACCGCAGCACGTCCGGCTCCCTCCCAGGCGCGGCGTCGCCGAGCGCGCGGACGAGCGGCCGGAAGAACAGCCGGAACAGCCGCCCGTACAGCGAGCCGTCCTCGACGCGGGCGTAGTACCCCTTCGAGAACGCGTACCCGCGGCCCAGCGGGAACAACAGCCGGTCGACGAACGCCGGCGAGTAGGTCTTCGTGTCGGCGTCGTGGACGACGACGAACTCCTCGTCGAGCGCGCGCCCTAGGGCGAGCCACACGTCGCGGCCCTTGCCGCGGTCGCCATCAAGACCCCGAGCGTCCAGCAGCGACGCGAGTCGGGGGCCGTCACACCACAGCGTCTCGACGTCGAGGTCGAACCTGTCGAGCCAGTCGGCGAACGGCCCGGCGCGGTCGGTGGACGCCCGCAGCGGGACGATCACCCTGGCGGGGTCGACGGCCTCAAGCGTCGAGAGCACGCGGTCGGCCGCAAGCGTCCCATACTCGCGTTCGGTCATCGGCACGACGACCGCCGCGCGGTCCGTCGGGGCGTCGGGCCGGTGGTCGGTCAACGCGTGAAGCGTTGTCACGCGCTCCTGAACGTACTCCATCTACCGGCCACACGAGAGCGACGCTCAAAACAGATGCGGTAGCGCCGACCGGTTCCGGCGCTTCGACCGGCCGACTCGGGCCGGACGCGTCGGGCCACTCGCGGGACGCGGTAGGCTGTCCGCGAGACGCGTCAGGCCGCTCGCGTCGCGCCCGCCGCGCCGCCGGGGACGCGCCCGAGCCGATATAAAACCGCGTACGCGACCACGATGACCGACAGCCCGCCGGCGAGCGCGAGGAAGACGGCGTCGTACGTCACGCCCGCCTCAATCGCCTCGCCGACGACCCACGACCCGGCCGCCTGCGCGGACATCATCCCGGCGGAAAACATCGCGTACGCCGACGCGCGCGACTCGTCGGGCAGCGACGCGAGTAGGTACGTGTCACCGGCCGGGAACAGCATGTGGATGGCGAAGCCGACAACGACGCTCGCCGCGATCACCGCGGCTATGCCCTCGGCGACGACGACGAGGACTACCCCGCCGACAAACGTCGTCACGATGCCGAGCAGGTACGGGACGTGCGGGAGCCGATCTGCGAGATCGCCCGAGATGAGGAACGCCGGGACGCCGGCCGCGAATATCACCGTCAGGAGGTTCCGCGCGGTCGACCGCGGCAGGTTTTTGTCGATCATGTACAGCTCGTAGAAGTTGAACAGCCCCTGCCAGACGAAGCCGGTGAGTCCCATCAACACGACGCCAGCGAGGATGAGCTTCCACTCGCCGCGAGCAGCTCCGAGGAAGTCGGTGTCGCCCGCGCCGGCGTCCGGGAGGTCGGTCCGCTTTGCGAGCGCGACGAACGCGACCGTGCTGACGGCCGCGGCGACCGCCAGCCCGTAGAACGCGTACCGCCAGTCGTACCACAGCGCGACGGTGACCGCCGGCGCGGCGACGACGGCGGCGAGCTGGCTCGCCATTCCGTGAACTCCCATCACCCGCCCGACGCGCTGGGGGAACAGCTCCGCGATGAAGGGGTTCGCGGCCACGAAGTAGACGCCAGAGGCCAGCCCGACCGCGAAAGCGGCGACCATCAGCGCGAACACGCTCGGCGCGAGCGCGACGCCGAGCGCGCCGGCGGTCAACATCGCGCCGGAGACGAAGATCACGCGTCGCCGCGTGAACCGCGTGAGCGCCCACCCCGCCGGCAGCCGCGGCGCGGCCGAGCCGAGCCACGCGAGCGTGACGATGAGGCCGGCGGTCCCCTCGCGGATCCCGAACGCGTCGATGAACTCGCCCACGAGGGGCGCGAACACGACGCGCGCGAAGTTAACGAGGAAGACGATGGCGCAAAGCGATCCGAACAGCCGGGTCCGTGACACGGCGTCGGTTCCGCGCGCCGAGACACAAGCGTTGCGAAAGCGGCCGGACGCGACATCGCCGAACGCCACACCGGCGTCGACGACGGCGTCACCGCGTCTGGTGTCGGTTTCGCCCTCGCGTCAGACCGATGTCGTACGGGGTTTTTATCCGGCCCGACGACGAACGTCGGGGTATGAAATCTACGCGGAAGGGGCTCCGCGACGGCGACCTCCTCAAGGACACCTACGAGCGGCTCAACTGCGCCGACTGCGATCAGGTGCTAAAAAAGGAGAACGACCCCGACGAGGTGTTCTCGGTCCGGATCTGCCCGGAGTGCGATGCCCGGTTCAAGAAGCTTCGCTGACCGACCGCCCTCTCTCTCTCTCTCTCCGATCTCCCCCTGCGGTCGCCTTCGCCCCGGAGCCGACCGCCTTTGCCCCGAAGCCGACCACCTTTGCTCTGTAGCCACTGAGCCGGCCGTCGAGCGCGACCGGCAGCCGGAAGACCAGCGCGAGCGTGACCCGCGCGTCGGCCTCGCACGCCTCTTCCGGCGGTCTAAGCTCCCGACAGTACTCGTACTCGACGCGTCCGGGCCGCCACGAGACGGAGTGGATGTCGAGGCGATCACACGACTCGACGCCGACGGGCGCGACGTACACCGCCTCCGCGTCGAAGTCGGTCTCGTCGAGGAACGACTGAACGCGGTCGCGGTCCGCGTCGGCGACGCCCTCGGCGACCAGCAGGTCGTCCGCCCGAGCCGCGCTCGCGACGAGTTCGCGGCTGATCGGGGTCGGCTCGCCATCGTCGTCCGCCTCGCTCCCGTCGACGAGGACGCGTTCCCGGTCGGGGTTCCGGATCTTCAACACGGTCAGGTCGGTCTCCGTGCCGGACACCCGTCGCCGGACGGACTCCGACCTCGGCTCGTCGCCGCCGCCGCCCCGCTCACTCGAACACCGCGTCGAACGCCGACGCGCCGAGCGGGTCGAAGGTGCCGGCGGCGACGTTCTCGCGAACGTGGTCCGGGTCGGTCGTCCCCACCAGTGACGAGGTGACGCCGGGCGCACTTCGCGCGAAATTGAGCGCCCGCTGGGCGGGCGTCTCTCCTGCGAGGGTCGCGTCGATGTCGGCGGGAATCGCGCCCTCGACCGCCAGATCGCCCTGTCCGATGCTCGCGCTCGTCACCACCGAGAGCCCGGCCTCGTGGGCGAACGAGAGCGCTGAAAGGGGGCTCTCCGCGCCGGAGCCGGGCGGCGCGGGCTGGTTCCGGCGGGTGAACGCGTCTGCCATCGCGATGTTGAACGGAAGCTGGATCGCCTCGAACCCGTGGTCGTCGTCGGGGCCGACCGCCTCGCCGGCGCGCTCGGCTCGCGCGAGGACCGCCCCGAGCGAGAGGGACGCGTCGTCGTCTCGCGGAACGCGGAACGCGTCCCACGTTGCGACGCCGTAGGCTCCGACGTCGCCCGCGGCGCGCCGGCGTTCGAGGGTCTCGAAGGCGGCTTCGAGTCGGTCGTACACCTCCTTGCGCGACCGGACGGCGAGCTGCGTCTCCGGGTTGTGGACGTAGTAACAGTCGACGGTCTCCAGCCCGAGGCGGTCGAGCGAGCGGTCGAGCGACCACTCCAAAAAGTCCGGCGTCACCGCGTGCGCGCCGTTCGCGAGGTCGCCGGGGTCGACGACCCCCGACTCGACGAACCGCTCGCGGACGAACGCGCTCGGGTCGGCCGGGCGCTCGCCGTCGAACGGGAGGAAGCCGCCCTTCGTCGCGACGACCACCGACTCGCGGTCGACGGGGGCATCGCGGAGCGCCTCGCCGACGACGCGCTCGGCGCGGCCACAGCGGTAGTTGGCCGCGGTGTCGACGTGGTTCACCCCCGACCGGAGCGCCAGCTCGATCGCCTCGCGCGAGGCGTCGTCGACGGCGGGCGTCGGCTCGCCGAGGTACGTCCCGATACCGACGCTGGAGGCGACGCCCGGGCCGAACCGCCGGAAGTACGTCCGCCCGAAGGCGTCGCCGAACCGGTTCCGGTAGTCCCAGAGGGCCTCGCGGGTCGCCATACGCCCGGCGTAATCGGTTCGCGGGTAAAAGTCGCGCGGGAGGCCGCTTCGCGCCGTCCGGAGTGGCTCTTCCGAGCCGGTCTTCCGAAGCCGGCGGCGACTCTCTACGAGAGACGTACGGGGTGACCGAATCACTCCCGGTCACCGGCGAAGCGGACGGTCAGTTGTGGCACAAATAATCTATTTTTGGGACAAATATTTGTTCGTACCACACGTACCGCCGTACATGTCAGTGGAAACGGACTCACACGGGCGGCTGTACCTGTCTTCGGAACTCCGGCAGAAGTACGGCGAGCGGTTTCACGTGGTCGAATACGAGGACCGTCTCGAACTCGTCCCCATCGACGAGAACCCGCTTGAGGCGATTCGGGAGGCTGCCGGTGACGCGTTCGAGGGCAAGTCGATAGCAGAACTCCGTGACGGCGTTCGCGAGCAGGCGAAACGGGACGCTGAAGCGGGGTTCGAACGAGGAAGCGGCGCGTCGGAGGACGACGACGAATGACCGTGTACGTCGAGACGGACTACCTCCTCGCGCTCGCCAAGGACTCGGACTGGCTCAAGAGCCGGGCAGAAGAGACGTTAGAAGCCCGCGATGTCGTCACCGCTACGTATTCGTATCTGGAAGTTCTGCTCATCGGTGAGCGCTACGAGTTCGACTACGTCAAGCTGTTCTCGAACATGCTTGAGGTCGTCCCCGTTGCGACCGACGAAGAACGCCAGATCGTACTCAAGGCGGTGAAGTACTTCGAGGACGGGATGACCGCGTTCGACTCCTTCCACGCGGCCACCGCCGAAAGCCGGAGTCACCCCGTTTTGAGTTCCGACGAAGCGTACGAGGACGCCGATCCCGAACGCCTTCCGTTGGAACCGACAGAGGACCGGTGAATCCGTTCAAGGGACTGATATCCTCATAAAAGATGGTACCTCGTGACAGCTCTGTTGTGTCCCTATTCTTCCGATATGACTTCTGCTGAAATACCCGGTCAACAAAAATTGTGTATTGACCGCTGCTAGCTTGGACCCCATCACCTCTTGAGGGTCTCGTCAGAACCCTCGCGACTCATACCCCGCCACACGAGCGTCAGACGTGCGCACGACGCAACGACTATACGGACTCCTCGTTTCACGCATGGTAATGGCCTCGCTCACCGACCATCTGGCAGACCTCGTCGCGGACGTGGACGCTACGCTGCTGTTCTCGCCGACGAGTTCCTTCCACGAGCGGTTCGCGGACGACGAGGTCGATGTCGTCGTCGTCGCGCCCGACAACGATGTCGACGCCGAGACGTTCGTCGAACTTCCCCTCCCGTTCGACAACGTCAAAGACCGGATCCGGTTCGGTATCGAGGGCGCGATGGACGAGGGGCTGCTCGCGGAGGACGACGAGGTCGCCTGCGTCGCCTCCGTGTTCGACGGCGGCCCCGACGCGGTGATCCGCGTCACCGTCGACGAGGGGATCCACACCGGCATCTACGACCTGTTTGCCAACTCCCGCGCGGAGCCGAGCGTCATCCGTGACGTGTTCGAGGTCGCGATCGAACTCGGACGGAAGGGACAGAAGGGGAAGCCGGTAGGCGCGCTGTTCGTCGTCGGCGACGCGGGGAAGGTGATGAACAAGTCGCGACCGCTGTCGTACAACCCCTTCGAGAAGTCGCACGTCCACGTGGGCGACCCCATCGTGAACGTAATGTTAAAGGAGTTCTCGCGGCTCGACGGGGCGTTCGTCGTCTCCGACTCCGGGAAGATAGTCTCGGCGTACCGCTACCTCGAACCCGCCGCTGAGGGCGTCGACATCCCGAAGGGGCTCGGTGCGCGCCACATGGCCGGCGGCGCGATCACCCGCGACACCAACGCGACCGCGATCGTGCTCTCCGAGTCGGACGGTCTCGTCCGGGCGTTCAAAGCGGGCGAACTCGTCTTGGAGATCGACCCGGAGGAGTACTGACAGATGTCCGCGGTCCAGACCCCCCTCGCCGAGTTCGTTCGCGCGGTTCCCGACCGGCTCTGGCTGGCGCTTTTCGTTCTCGTCGTCGGACTCGTGCTGGCGTACCTCGTCGGCGTGGTCAACCGCCGACTGCTCCGGCGCGCCGGCGTCCCCGGGGTGATCGAGGGGACGGCCTTCGAGCGGACGGCCCGCGAGTTCGACACCTCGACGGTGCGAATCCTGGGGCAGCTTTCGAGCTACTTCATCGTCGCCGTCACCGTCATCGTCGCTCTAACCGTCGCGGACGTGAACTACCTCGAACAGTTCTGGTCGGGGGTCGCCGCCTTCCTCCCGCGGCTGTTCGTGGCGGCCCTCGTGCTCATCGTCGGGGTCGTCGTCGGCGACAAGACCGAACTGCTCGTCACCGAGCGGCTCCGCGGGATCAAGCTCCCCGAACTCGGCGTACTCCCGACGCTCGCGAAGTACAGCGTGGTGTACGTCGCCGCGCTCATCGCGTTCGGGCAGGTCGGCGTTCAGACGCTCGCGCTCATCGTGTTGCTCGCGGCGTACGCGTTCGCGCTCGTGCTGTTCGCCGCGCTCGCGACGAAGGATCTTGTCGCCTCCGCCGCGGCCGGCATCTTCCTCCTCCTCCGACAGCCGTACGGCATCGGCGACGAGGTGCAGGTCGCCGGCGAGCGGGGCGTCGTTCAGGAGGTCGACCTGTTCGTCACACACATCGAGACCGACGGCGAGGAACACGTCGTCCCGAACCATGCAGTGTTCCGAAGCGGGATCGTGCTGATTCGGGAGTGAGGAGCGGTCCCGACGCCGCACCGAACCCGAGTACGGAACGCATATACGGGGCCAATATTTAGGCCAACCTAAAATGAACGGACACGAGGAACAGATCATCGGGGCGCTGTTCGACGTCGTCGATCCCGAAGAACACGGTGAGACCAGACGACTGCTGATGCGTGCGTACGAGTCGAACGCGACCGGCGACCACGACGAACTGATCGAACGGCTCGTCTCGGAGCTGGTCGCCGTCCTCAACGAGGAGCTCACCCGTCGCGAGGGTGTCGACGTTCTAACCGACACGATCGGGTTCCTCCTCGATCGGTTTCTCTCGGTCGTGGAGGTCGCGCCCGTGGCGATCGTCGTCGTCGACCCCGACGGGACGGTTCAACTGTGGAACGACGGCGCCGAACGACTCTTCGGCTGGCCCGAGTCGGACGTCCTCGGCCGGCGGTTCGTCTCGTCGGAGTCGGAGGCGTCCGACGCGCTCGGGTCGTCACTGACGCGGCTGAGGGGCGGCGAGCGGCTGACCGGGGTCGAGACGCGCTACCCGCACCGCGACGGGTCGCAGCTCGATGTCCGGTTCTGGGCGGCACCGCTTCGCGACCGCAACGGGGAGTTCACCGGAGCGACGTACGTCGCGACCGACATCGGCGAACGGAAACGGCGCGAGCAGCGGCTGACCGTTCTCAACCGGGTGCTGCGACACAACGTCAGAAATGACGTAAACGTCATCGCGGGACACCTCGAAGCGCTCGCCGCCGACCACCCCGACGACGACCCGCACGTCGAGGCGATGGAACAGCGGCTCGCCGGGGTCATCGATCTGAGCGACGCCGCGAGACAGCTCGAACGTCTTCAGGAGTCCGACGCGGAGGCGAGCCGGACGACGCACGACCTCTCAGCGCTGGTCGAGAGACGGGCCGGCGACCTCCGAGCGACCCACCGGTCCGCGGAGGTCACCGTTCGGGCCCCCGCCGAGGCCGACGCCGTGACTCACGACCTCTTTCCGTACGCGCTCGATAACCTGCTGGAGAACGCGATCGAACACAACGGGTCGGCGTCGCCCCGCGTCCGCGTGACGGTCAGCGCTGGTCCGGACCGCGCTTCCGTCACCGTCGCGGACGACGGTCCAGGGCTCCCGGCCCACGAGCGCGAGGTGCTGACACGGTCGGACGAGACAAAGCTCACCCACAGCACCGGGATGGGACTCTGGTTGGTCCGGTGGATCGTCCGCGCGTCCGGGGGCGAGCTGCGGGCCGGGGAAAGCGACCTCGGCGGCACCGCAGTGACGGTGTCTCTCCGCGGGTGATTGGTGCGTCCGGGCGGGGCGTTCTCATCGCATGAGATTATTTCTCACTCTATATCCGAATGGGAGATCGACATCGAGACATGACACGTGATCGCAAACGCCGCCGCGGGCAGCCGCGACGGGCTCGTCCTCGGCGTCGAGACCGGTAACCCCGCCGGAAGGAGCGTCTACCGGACGGTCGGGTTCGAGGCAATCGAGCGGCTGGGCGACCTCCGGATGCGGCTCGACCTCGACGACCCGATCGCGACCGGGGTCAGGTGGCCGCCGGTGATCCGCGACGGGTCGACCGGGTCGCTCGTCAGGGCGGCAGCCGGCGGCCCCGGACCCGGGCGGTCGCCCGGAGGCGACTGACGGCGTTGCGGTCGCGTCCGGATCGCTTGCGCCGCCTGCGGCCCCACCGCAACCGTTAGGCCTCGCCGACCCCTGTCTCCCGTAACCGTGGACGACGCCATCGAGTGGCTGCAAAATCGCCCCTTCTACGAGGGACAGATCGCCGACCACCGGCGGCTCCCGGCCCGCGAACCCGAGTTCGCAGACATCGACCTCGAACCCCGACTCGCCGACGCGCTCGCGGAGCGCGGCGTCGACCGGCTCTACCGCCATCAGGCGGACGCGATCGAGGCGGTCCGCGACGGCGACGATGTCGTCCTCGCGACCGAGACGGCGAGCGGGAAGTCGCTCGCGTACACCGTCCCCGCCTTCGAGGCCGCGATGGACCGCGGCGCGCGGACCCTCTACGTCGGGCCGCAGAACGCGCTGATCGCGGACCAAGAGGAGTCGCTCTCGGAGCTGGCGACCGGCCTCGGGTTCGGGAGCCGCGTCTCCGTCGACTCGTACACCGGGCGGCTCTCGCGGTCGGAGAAGCGCGACGTGCGCGACCGCCGCCCGACCGTCCTCCTCTCGAACCCGGACATGCTCCACTACGCGCTGTTGCCGTACGCCGGACGGCTCTGGGACTGGTTCTTCTCGTCGCTTGAGTACGTCGTCATCGACGAGGTCCACAGCTACCGCGGCGTGTTCGGCTCGCAGGTCGCGCTGACGCTGCGCCGGCTCGCGCGAACCTGCGAGCGGTTCGGCTCCGCGCCGCAGTTCGTCTGCTGTTCGGCGACGATCAACAACCCCGTCGACCACGTCGCGACCGTCACCGGCCGCGACCCGGACGGGATCGCCTTGGTCGACGAGGACACGTCGGGGCGGGGCCCGCGCGACTGGGTGCTGTGGAACCCACCAGAGTACGACGACGACTGGCAGGAGCGCGGCAGCGGTCGCCGGAAGTCGAGCCACACAGAGTCGAAGCGGCTGTTCGTCGACCTCGTCACCGCGGGCCAGCAGACCCTGGCGTTCACCCGCGCGCGCCAGACCGCTGAGCAGTACGCGACCGACAGCGCGAGCGACCTCCGCGAGCGGGGCGAGCGCGACCTCGCCGGGAGGGTCGGCGCGTATCAGGCGGCGCTCACCGACGACCGCCGCCGCGGGATCGAGGCCGACCTCCACGCCGGCGATCTCCGGGGCGTCTGGTCGACGAGCGCCCTCGAACTCGGCGTCGACGTGGGCGGACTCGACGCCGTGGTGCTCGACGGGTACCCCGGTACGCGCATGTCCGCCCACCAGCGAGCCGGGCGCGCGGGCCGCGGTGACGACCCCGCCCTCGTCGTGATGGTCGGCGGCGAGGACCAGCTCGACCAGTACCTCATGCGCAACCCGAGCGACTTCTTCGACGCGCCGCCGGAGGACGCGATCTGCGACCCGGAGAACGGCCAGCTCATGCCCGGACACGTCGCCTGCGCGGCCGACGAGAGCTGGCTCTCGCCGAAGGACGAGCGCTTCTTCGGCGACTCGTTCCCGGGCGTCGTCGCCGACCTCACCGACGATGGCGTCCTGAAACGGCGCGAGGCCGCCAAGGGGACCCGGTGGGTCCACGCCGGCGGCTCCAGCCCGCAGCAGTCCGTGAACCTCCGCACCGCCGAGGAGCGCGAGATATCGCTGATCGAGCGGTCGAGCGGCGAGACGATCGCGGCGCTCGGCTTCGCCGACGCGCTCCGCGACGCCCACCCGGGCGCGATATACCACCAGCAGGGCCGCACCTACGAGGTGGTCGAACTGGACCTCGACCGCGACGTGGCCGAGCTCCAACAGTCGTGGGCGGACTACTACACGCAGGTACGCTCCGACAAGGACATGGTCGTGAACGACGACCTCGACGAGCGCGCGCTCTCGGCCCGCCCAGATGTCCCCGTCCGCTTCGCGGACGTCACGGTGACAGAACAGATCACGGGATTCGTCAGGAAGGACGCCGCCACCGGCGAGTCGCTCGGCGAGTCGACGCTCGACCTCCCGGAGACGACGCTGCGGACGAAGGCGCTGTACTTTCCGGTCCCCGAGGACGTCGAACGCCAGATGCGGGCGTTGGGGGACCCACTTGACGGGGACGGCGGGGCGGAGGGTGCGGCGAGCGTGGAGACCGACGGCGGCGGCCCGATCGACGACGATCCGACCGTCTCCGACGGCGACGACGGCGAGCCGATTCCCGGCGGCGAGTACGCGTTCAACGGGGGGATCCACGCGGCCGAACACGGGATCATCTCGCTTTTTCCGTTCCACCTGCTGTGTGATCGCGCCGACATCGGCGGCATCTCGACGCCGCATCACCCGCACACCGACGGGCCGGCCGTCTTCGTCTATGACGGGTACCCGGGCGGCGTCGGACTGACGCGCCGCGGGCACGGTCGGATCGAGGAGCTGATGACCCGGACGGCTCGACTCATCGACTCCTGCGACTGCGAGGGCGGCTGTCCGGCCTGCGTCCAGTCGCCGCACTGCGGCAACGGGAACGACCCGCTGGCGAAAGCGCCCGCCGTCAGCCTGCTCGAATCGCTCACTGGGACGCGAACGGGCGGGTGAGGTGACCTCCGTCGATCCCGGTGGTTTCACGTTGGACGCGCCCGTACGGATCCCATGGAGCTGTTCTGGCACCGGCGGGACCTCAGAGTCGCCGACAACGTCGGGCTCGCGGCCGCGACCGGGGCGGGGGCGGGGACCGACGACGATACCGATCGGGGACCGGCCGCGGCCGTGTTCGTCTTCGACCCAGACGTGCTCGACCACGCGAGCGACGTGCGGGTGCGCCGCCTGCTCGACGGGCTCGCAGCGCTGCGCGACGACTACCGCGAGCGCGGGAGCGACCTGCTCGTCGCCCGCGGCGACCCCGAGACCGTCCTCCCGCGGCTCGCGGACGTCCTTGACGCCGAGCGCGAGGCGCATCACGACGCGGTCCTTCACGACCCCGACGCGATCCGGACGAACGCGGGCGACCCGTACTCTGTGTACAGCTACTACTGGAAAAAGTGGACCGACCGCGCGAAAGACGATCCGAGGCCTGCGCCGACCGCCGAGGGGCTCGTCGACGCCGACGCGCTGGCGGCCGCAGTGGGGTCCGAAGCCCGCGCCGACGGGGGCGACCCGGTCGATCGGGTCGCCGTCGGTGACCTCCCGACTCCCGCCGACCTCGGCTTCGCGGAGCCGGACGCCGCGGTCGGGCCGGCGGGCACGGCGGCCGCCCGCGAGCGCCTCGACGGGTTCCTCGACGAGGCGGTGTTCGCCTACGAGGCGGAGCGCGACTACCCGGCGAGCGAGTCGACCTCCCGGCTCTCGGCGTTCCTGAGGTACGGCGAGATCGGCGTCCGGGAGGCGTACGCGGCGACCGCCGACGCGATGAGCGAGGCGGGGTCCGACGCCCGCTCCGACGACGCTCCCGAGCAGGTCGAAGAGTTCCAACAGCAGCTCGCGTGGCGGGAGTTCTACACGCAGGTGCTGTTCCACAACCCCGAGGTGGTGACGGAGAACTACAAGGCGTACGAGGAGGGGATCGAGTGGCGCGACGACCCCGAAGAGATCGCCGCGTGGAAGCGCGGCGAGACGGGGTACCCGATCGTCGACGCCGGCATGCGCCAGCTCCGCGAGAAGGCGTTCATGCACAACCGCGTGCGGATGATCGTCGCCTCCTTCCTCACGAAGGACCTCCTCGCGGACTGGCGGCACGGCTACGACCACTTCCGAGAGAAACTGGCCGACCACGACACCGCCAACGACAACGGCGGCTGGCAGTGGGCGGCCTCGACGGGGACCGACGCGCAGCCGTACTTCCGCATCTTCAACCCGATGACGCAGGGCGAGCGCTACGACCCCGACGCGGAGTATATCAAAGAACACGTCCCCGAGCTCCGCGATCTCGACCCCGACCTGATCCACGAGTGGCACGAACTGTCGCCGACCCAGCGCGCGAACGCCGCGCCCGACTACCCGGCACCGATCGTCGATCACTCGGAGCGCCGTGAGGCGGCGTTGGCGATGTACAAGCGGGCGCGCGGCGAGGATCCGGAGGAGTAGCGGGTCCGAGGGAACCAGTCCCGGGCCGGCCGCTCACTCGGCTGCCTGCGCCCCGACGACCGCGTCGATCAGCTCGTTCACCGGGAACGCGCCGTCGTAGTCGAACGACGCGAAGACGGCGTCGTATCGGTCGGAGAGGAAAAGAAAGACCAGCACGTCGTCGAAAAACAGGGTTTGGGCGTCGTACCGGCTCTCGCCGATGAGTTCCCTGAAGTCGCTGCCGGTGATCTGGTTCGACATCACCAGCTGGTACGCCTCGTCGAGGTCGCGGTCCGAGTAGATGTCTTTCAGGCCCTCGCGCACGTGTTCGACCCCGAACGAGACGCTCCGTAGGTCCGCGACGACTCTGGGGGTGGGACCGTCGAACGTCAGGACAGTTTCGGAGATAGGCGACATGCCTCGGCGTTCTCCCAGCGACAATATAAAAGAATCAGAAGTCCGTCCGCCAGCGATTAAAATAGTGACTCGCTCTCGTCGAGGACGCGCGCGGGACCCCCGACCTCCCACACGTCGGTGTCGATACCGATCTCCGCGATCCGTCCCTCCACCTCGTCGACGTGGTCCGCGACCGTGTTGACGTACACGGAGGCCCCCGTGTCCGTTGAGAAGTAGACGGGGACGCCCGACTCGCGAAGCTCGCGGACCGCGTTGAACACGGCGATCGTCTCGGGCTGCCAGTACACCCAGCCCGACGGGCCGGTCATCGTCGTGGCCGTCAGCGACAGCGAGTCGTGTTCGGCCGTCTCGAAGATCCGGTCGAACTCCCCCGCGCGGAGCGCGTCGGTCATCTCGACCAACTGGTCTTGGACGTGGGCGGTCCGTGCCTGCATCATGTGGCTCGCGGCCGCCTCGCGGTGCGCCTCCTCGGTCTCCTTGTACGCGGGGACGTGCGCGGCGACGATCCGAAGATCCGCTTCGGGGTCGAAGCCGTCCTCGCTCACGCCCACGTCGAGCCGGCGAGAGCGGCAGTCCTCGTCGTTGAGTCCGGCGTCGAGCCGCGAGTACGCGCCCGTGACCGCGCGGGCCGCCGAGGAAGAACCGCGGCGGGCGATCGCGGAGATCTCCGGGAGCGAGCGGTCGAGTCCGGCAGCCTCGACCAAGGCGAGCGCGGCGGCGGCGAACCCGGACGACGAGGAGCCGAAACCGATGTTCGACGGGAAGGAGTTCTCGCTTTCCAGGCGCACCGCGGCGTCGACGCCGGCCAGATCGCGGACGTGGCCGACGACGGCGTCGATGCGCTCGGCCGCCCGGCCGTCGACCTTCTCGCCGCCGATGACGTAGGCGTCCCCGCTCGCGTCGGGCTGCCACTCGACGGTGGTCGTCGTCGCGGTCGGGGCGGTACAGAGGCTGATGCTGTCGTGGTACGGGAGCCGCAGTTCCTCGTCGCGCATCCCGTGGTACTTGACGAGCCCCTGGATCGGGTGGGCTCGCGCGGTGGCCTTGCCGGTCATGTCTCGGGAAGCGTCCGGCGGGGGATTAGTCGTTGCGATGAGACCGCACCGACCGACGAGCCCGCACGACCGGTCGGCGTGGAGCGTCGTCGGGCTCGGAGACGGCGACTCCCCACTAATCTCGATCGCTGAACGACCTCGGGGTCAACCCTCCGAGGCACTCTGCGTTGATCTCTATAGAGGCGCTTCGCGCCGGCGACGGTCTCGTGACCTCCGGTGTGACCGAGTGGGGACGCGGGTCGGTGTCAACCCCGCTCGACGCCGACGCGAGTGGACTCGGTGAGCCGACGCCGTCCGGCTGGGAACAGTAACAATAGTTTTATCCCGAGCTAATAATTACCAATCCAACAAATGATCGAGGCGAACTCGAACGACCTCCTCGACGTGGGCGACCGTCCGCTTTTCGTCATCGGCGACGCCTGCTGGAGACTCGACCGCTGGACGCGGTGGTCACGACCTCGCCGGCCGACGCACCGACGCCCGACGAGACCGACGAGGCGGCAGGCGTCGTCTACCTCTCCTCGACGGACGACGAGCCGTTCCCGTGGGATGAACTGGCGACGACCAACGCGACGGACGGCGGCGTCGTTGGCGAGCGAGCGGTTCGATTGCTGGCTACGGCGGTCGACGCCGAGCGCTGTCCGGCGATCGTCGCCGGGCCCGACGTGGACGCGGCGGCGGCCTACGACGCGGGCGTGACGGAGGTCGTCCCGCTCGCGGCGACTGACAACGCGACGGCTATCGCGGCGCAGATCAACGAGACCGTCGGACGGTTCCGGAGCGGGTGGTTCGCCGGCGACCTGTTCGACGACATGAACGACGGCATCCTGGTTCACGACCCGGAGACGGGCGAGGTCCACCGGGCGAACGACCGCTTCTACGAGATGTTGGGGTACGATCCCGAGACTGACGAGATCGGCCTCGACGACCTCACGGACGACGACGCGTTCACGAGAGAGGACGCCGTGTCGCGGATCCGCGCCGCCACCGATGGATCGCCGTGTACCTTTGAGTGGCGCGACCCGACGAACGACGGCGGCGATCTCTGGGTCGAGGTCAAACTCGAGGCCGCGACGCTCGCGGGGAAACGGTACGTCGTCTCCTCAGTCCGAGACATCAACGACCGGAAGCGACGAACTGGAGAGCTGAAAGCGAGCCGCGAGCGGCTACAGCGGCTTCAAGAGATAACGAGCAACCCCGACGGCGACTTCGACGAACAGGTGCAGTCGCTGTTCGAGTTCGGCGCGGAGCAGCTCGGCGTCGACATCGCGTACCTCGGCGAGATCGACGAGGAGTCCGGGGGCTTCCATGTCTCGCACGCGTACGGTGAGCACGCGCTCCTACGAGCGGACGCGGAGAGCGATCTCGCGGAGACGTACTGTCGGTGGACGGTCGACTCGACCGACGAGGCGACCTACGCGACCGAGTCCGCCGAGGAGGCCGACGAGGTGCGTAACGCGGCGTACGAGCGATGGGGGTTGGAGTGTTACCTCGGCGCGAAGCTAACCGTCGACGGGTCGCTGTATGGGACGCTTTGTTTTGCCGACGATGACCCGCGCACGGAGCCGTTCACTGAGACCGAGCGCGCGCTGGTGGAGTACATGTCGCAGTGGCTCGAACAGGAGTTGGAACGACGGACCTACCTCGATGAGGTCGAGACCAGGGGGCGTCGCCTCGAAAACACGTTCGAGCGCGTGGCGGACGGCTTCTTAGGCCTCGACGAGGAATGGCGGATCCAGTACGTCAACGAGACCGGAGCGGAGGTACTCAGGCGGGCGATGGGCGAGAACCACGACGCCGAGGATCTGATCGGCAGGACGATCTGGGAGGCGGTCCCGGAGCTGGTCGACACCGAGTTCCACCGCCGCTACCACGAGGCGATGCGCACACAGGAGCCGGCGACCTTCGAGGAGTGGTACGACCCGATGGACACGTGGTTCGAGGTTCGTGTGTATCCGGACCCTGACGGGCTTTCTGTCTACTTCTCCGACGTGACGGACCGGAGAGAGCGTGAACGCGAGCTGTACATTCTTGAACGGGCGATACAGGAGGCGTCGATCCCGATCGTAATAGCCGATCCCTACGAGCCCGACACGCCGCTCGCCTTCGTCAACGAGGCGTTCGAGGAGCTCACCGGGTACGACGCGAGCGAGGCCGTCGGGCGGAACTGCCGCTTCCTTCAAGGCCCCGACACGGATCCGGAATCGATTGCCGAACTCCGGGAGGCGATAGCGAACGAAGAGACCCTTGTGACGGAGATCCTGAACTACACGGCCGACGGCACGCCGTTCTGGAACCGGCTGGAACTGACGCCGATCTACGACGAGGACGGCGAGCTCCTCCGGTACCTCGGAAGCCAGTACGACGTGACCGAACGGCATCGCAACCGGGAGGTCAGGCGGCAGCTGCTCGCGACGACTCAGGACCTGATAGACGCCTCCTCGCCGGGCGAGATCGCGCCGATCGTCTCCGACGCCGCCGTCGGGATCCTCGAACACGACCGCAACGCCGTCTACCTCTTCGAGGACGAAGAGCGAACGGGCCAGCCAGAGCCGACGGTCGTCTCCGAGGCGGTCGTCGTCGACGACGCGGCCGAGCGCGGGGACGTACCGACGGCGACGGTCGCACCGGTGCGTTCGCTCTTGTTTTTACCCCTCGGCGAGAGAGGAGTCCTCGTCGTGGGCAGCAGCGACGCGTCCTCGTTCGATGCCGCCGAAACCGACCGGGCGGAGCTCTTGACGACGAACGCGGGACGGGCGCTCAACCGGACGGAGCGCCGTGCGGAGCTAGAACGGTACGAGACGCTGTTCGAGACCGTTCAGGACAAGTTGTACGTCGCCGACGCGAATGGGTACGTCGAAATGGTCTCTGACCCCCTCGCGGACGCCGTGGGGAAGCCGCCGGCGGAGATCGTCGGCGAACACGTCTCGTCGTTCGTCACCGAAGACACCGTCGCCGAGGGACAGGAGCTGGTGGTTAACACCCTCGTGGCCTCCGACGTGACCAGCAGCGCGTACGAGGGGACGCTCCGTCGCGAAGACGGGATCGAGTGTCCGGTCGAGATCGAACTGTCGCTGCTGCCGGACGACGACGAGTTCCGCGGAACCGTCGGCGCGGTGAGGGACATCAGCGAGCGCCGGCGACGCGAGGAGGAACTCGCCGTGTTTCAGCAGGCCATCGACGAGGCAGGGGTCGGCGTCACGATGTACGACCGGGACGGGCGATTCGAGTACGTCAATCAACACTACGCGCAGACGCTCGGCACGACCCGAGAGACGCTCGGATCGACGCCGGTCTGGGAGGTGATAAGCGACCTCGACGCGGGCGCGTTCGACGCGTTCTGGTCGTCGTTCAGCCCGGAAGAGACGCGCGCGGCTGAGACCGAACACGTGCGGACCGACGGCTCGGCGGTCCCGGTCGAGACGATCACCACGGCGGTGAGAATCGATGGCAGGCGACACCACCTCGCCACTATCCGCGAGATCACCAGTCGCCGCGAGCGCCGACAGCAGTCCGAGGTCCTCCACCGTATCATCCGGCACAACCTGCGGAACGACCTCTCCGTGATACTCGGTCACGCCGAGATTCTGATGACGGCGCTCGACGGAGACGCCGAGAGTTCGGCAGCCATCATTCTCGAGACGGCTGAGGACCTCCAGGGACTCACCGACGCGGTGAACGACGCCGCGGACCTCATCAACCGCGATGTCGTCCGGCGGCCGATCGATGCGGTCGACATGCTCCGGGAGGCGATCGAACAGGTCCGGTCCAAGTCCGACGTCACGGTAAGGACCGATCTCCCCGAGGAGCAGTACGTGCTTGCCGACGACCCGCTTCGAACGGCGTTCGACCAGCTGCTGGCGAACGCCGTCGAACACAACGAAAGCGAGGAGCCACGGATCAGCGTCCGGACTGCCTGCGCAGCCGAGCGAGACGGGTGGTGTACGATCGAAATCGAGGATGACGGTCCCGGAATCCCCGAATACGAACTCGCGGTGCTGACGGCGGGCGAAGAGACTTCCCTCAAGCACGGCAGTGGGGTCGGCCTCTGGATCGTTTACTGGGTGGTGACCCGGTACGGCGGCAAACTCGAGTTCGAGGAGTCGCCCTCGGGCGGGAGCATCGTGCGGATCGATCTTCCGGTGGCCGACGCCTCGGGAGATCGGTGACTGACTGTCGAGCGGATGCGGGCGTCACGATCCCCTCATCGGGTCGCGTCCTGACTCGTCGTCACGACCACATGTCGGGGCGCGGCAACGCCTCGTCACGGTCCTCCGAGAGCGGGTCACATACGGTCATGGCGTACGGCGGGTACCCCCGAGACGCGTCACGCCGTACGCGTCGTGGAGCCGCCCAATCGCAGGTAGCTGATGACCTCGGGAGAAACGCGTCGCCCCGGACGGCGGTGAGGTTCCGGATCCCGTACGTCGGTAGCTTCGCGGGAGAGGCTGCGGAGATCGTCAACGCGTTCGAGCCCTTCCGTCCCCGCGACGGCGACGCGTTCGAGGGGAACCCTTTTTGACCGGTCGGTGGGTACTCCGCGCCATGACCGAGTACACCGTCGAGTTCGTCGGCACCGGCGAGACGATCGAGGTGTCCGACACGGAGACGATCCTCAGTTCCTGCTTCGACGAGGGGGTCGCTCAGGAGTACTCCTGTCGCGTCGGCATGTGTCTCGCCTGTTCCGCCGAGATCGTCGACGGTGAGGTAACCCAGCCGGCGGCCCGCGGGCTCACCGACGAGGAGGCCGACGAGTACGCGCTCACCTGTATGGCCCGCCCGCAGTCGGACCTGGTACTCGACCGCGGGAAGTACCCGCCGAGCATCGAGGACGACGCGGTGACCCCCGCCGAGGACGGTGACGGCGCGGCCGCGGACGACGACTGAAAAACGCGCGCTCTCGACCGATCGGTTCTCGACCGCTTAGTACGGCACCGCGTACAGCGCGACCGCGAGGAACGGGATCAACGCGATCAGCATGGCGATGGCGTAGCCGAACATCTCCCGCGCCTTGACGTTCGTGATCGCGAGCAGCGGCAGCGCCCAGAACGGGTTCAGCAGGTTCGTGTGTGCGTCGCCGACCGCGTACGCGATGGTGGCCTGCCCGTACGGGACGCCGAGTCCCTCGGCGGCCTGAAGCACCGACGGACCGACGACGAGCCACTCGCCGCCGCCCGAGGGGACGAACAGGTTGGCGACGGAGCCGACGACCCACGCGATCACGGGGTACGTCGCCGCCGTCGACACGTCGAGTAACCCCTCGGCGAGCAGGAGTGCCAGCCCGGAGTCGGCCATGATCCCCTGAATGCCGGCGAAAAAGGGAAAAAGCAGGACGATGCCCGCCGCCGCGCCGGCCGCCTCGTTGAACCGGTCGCGGTAGTACGCCGGGCGCTGGTAGATCAGCAGGCCGGCGAAGAGGAACCCGAAGTTGACGGCGTTCAGCGTGAACGCATTGAGTCCCTGTCCGGCGAACTGAACCGCGAGGATGGCGACGCCCGACAGCGCGACCAGCCCGCCGACGAGCCGGCTGTTGTTCATCCGCTCCGCGGGGACGTTGTCGACATCGGCCGGCGGTTCGTCGACCGGGTCCGCGGCCTCGGCGGCGTCGGTGCCTCCATCGGTGGCCGCGTCGTCCGCTGCGCGGCCCCCGTCGGTGGCCGCGTCGTCAGTTGCGCGGCCCCCATCCGCACTTGCGTCGAACAGCTCCGCCTCGTCGACGTACTCCGTGATCCCCTTCGCGCGTTCACCGGAGGGCGCGAGGCCGTACAGCACGCCGCTCGCAAAGAGGATGGAGAGGACGGTGAGCGTGAGCGCGTACGGGTGGAAGATGGTCTCGGCGGCCGGCACCGTCGACGCGAGGAACTCGAAGCCGGTCCCACCGCCGATGTTGTTCGCGTCGGTCAACTGGAGCGGCGCGGATCCGGAGATGCCCCAGTGCCAGGTCAGCCCGAGTCCCATGTACCCGGCGACCGCGAGCAGTGGGTAGTGGACGGTGATTCCTTTGCGGTGTGCGACCTTCCCCATCTCGCGGGCGAAGATGGCCCCCATGATGAGGCTGAACCCCCAGTGGACCCACGCCAGCGACATCGAGATGAACCCGACGAACGCGGCCGCCTGCGCCCCGGAGTTCGGGATCTCGGCGAGCCGCTGGAGTATCGCGTTCACCCGCGGGTGGTACGCGATGACGAACCCGGTCATCAAGATGAGCACCATCTGCATCGAGAATCCGAGGAACGCCCAGAACCCGCCGTACCAGAACTCCAACAGTTCCACCGGTCCCGAGTCGGTGGCCAGCAGTCCGGCCCCGTAGACGATATACGTCAACAGAATGGCAAAGACGAACGGACTCGGCATCCATCGTTCGACGATCTCTGACATTCGGAATCCGATTCGTTCGATGATGCCGGCCTCACTACTCGCTGCCATACCGTCCGTATCCAGAATCACACATAATAAATAGTTGGATACGGTCACAACGACTGACAGGTCGGCCGGCGGTGCCGACAGCGGAGGCCAGCGGGGCGTCCTCACAGAGGAGGCGGAAGCTCGCGATTCAGTCTCGGGTCACCGACTCGACCCGCTCGAACCGGTGTCGAACCACCTCGGCGTCGTCGTCCCAGTCGAAGCTTCCGCCGTGTGCCCTGACCATGCGCTCCTTGTACGCCGAAAGAGACGGTGACCCCTCGCGTTTCGCGTCCGCGTCGGTCATGTCGCCGAGCGTGCGCTCCGTCACCTCGGTCAGTTCGAAGGTGACACCGTCGATCTCGAAGGTGTCGCCTTCGTCGCCGTACCGGTTCCCCCGGTGGAGTTGGGTCACCTCGCCGTCGAGGGCCGCCCGCTTTACGCGGTCGTTCGGCAGCAGGTCGGCCGGGTCGATGTCGGTCACGCGATCCCGTTTGGGCCGCGACGGCTTATGCGCGGCGGCGGAGATCGGCCGGTCCGGTCGCCGGCGTTTCCCGGCGGTTCGGGGTCGCGTTGCGGATCTCGAAACCGCCGCTTCGGCGGTGTCCACGTCCGTGGACATCGGTTTCGCGCTCCGAGCCGAGGGATTCAAGATACTGCCGATACCGTTCTCGGATGATGCGACAGGACCACCTCATCACCGCGACCCAGCTCTCGCGGGATGACATCGAGACCGTACTCGACCGGGCCCGAGCGGTCGCCGACGACCCCGCCGCCTACGCGGACCGGCACGCCGGCCGCGTACTCGCGCTCTGCTTTTTCGAGCCGAGTACGCGAACTCGAATGAGCTTCGACAGCGCGGCCAAACGCCTCGGCATGAACACCATCGACATGGGCGATGTCGACTCCTCGTCGGTCTCGAAGGGGGAGTCGCTGTCCGACACCGTCCGCGTCATCGAGGGGTACGCGGACGCGATCGTCCTCCGCCACCCGAGCGAGGGCGCGGCGACGCTGGCCGGCGAGCGCGTCGACGTGCCCGTAGTCAACGCGGGCGACGGCGCGGGCCAACACCCCTCGCAGACGCTCCTCGATCTCCACACGATCCGCGAGGACCACGGTCTTGACGACCTCACGATCGGAATCATGGGCGACCTGAAGTACGGGCGGACGGTCCACTCGCTGGCCGCCGCGCTCAGACGGGCGCGCAGATCCGCGAACACGAGGAGATCGAGCCGGTGTTGGACGAACTCGACGTGCTGTACGTCACCCGCATCCAGAAGGAGCGGTTCCCGGACGAAAACGAGTACCACCGCGTCGCGGGCGAGTACCGGATCGAGGCCGACACGCTCGAAGCCGCCACCGCCGACCTCACCGTGATGCACCCGCTTCCCCGCGTCGACGAGATCGCGCCCGATGTCGACGAGACGGACCACGCGCGCTACTTCCAGCAGGCGCACAACGGCGTGCCAGTGCGGATGGCGCTGCTCGACACGCTGCTGGAGAACGCGGGTCCCGACGGCGACGAGGGGACGGAGGTGGACCGATGAGCGAACACGAACTCCGCGTCTCGAAGATCCGCGACGGCACCGTCATCGACCACGTCGAGGGCGGGCAGGCGCTGAACGTCCTCGCAATCTTGGGCATCGACGGCTCCGAGGGGTTCGGCGTCTCGGTGGGGATGAACGTCCCTTCGGACCGCCTCGGGCGCAAGGACATCGTGAAAGTCGAGGACCGAGAGCTGTCGCAGTCCGAGGTGGACGTCCTGTCGCTCATCGCGCCCGAGGCGACGATCAACATCGTCCGCGACTTCGAGGTCGTCGAGAAGAACCGCGTCACTCGTCCGGACACCGTGACCGGCGTGCTCTCCTGCCCGAACCGCAACTGTATCACGAACGCGGGCGAGCCGATCGAGACCCGGTTCGACGTCGTCGCCGACGGGGTGCGCTGCGACTACTGTGCGACGATCCTGCGCGCGGACATCGCCGACTACATCGATGTCTGAGGCGGCGGTGCGCGCCGCGCGACGGCCTCGTACTCTCCGCAACCGCCTCGCTCCGGTAGATTTTAGCGCCCGCCGCCCGAGAGACGCGGCATGAGCAAGAAAGCAAAGCTCGTCCTCGTGCTGTCGCTCGTCGCGCTCGCGTACTTCCTCTTCGCCGGCGACAAGCAGCCGGTCGAAGTCGATTGACATCCTCCCCGCGCTAAAACGCGAGGATTCCCCGAAGGGGATATTCAGGTTGCGCGTTTCCTCGGGGTTCAAGTACGCTTTCGCGTGACCCGTCGAAGGTCGCCACCAAGTTGTGACCAACGATGTGCTTTCCAGCGCGTACAGCCCTGTCAATGGGGCCTTCCTCCCCGCAATCTGCGGGCGTCAACAACGTGGAACAATGTTCCACGAGCAATCGAGCGGAGCCCGATGAAAACGGCTGGCTGTTCAACCAGCGAGGTAGCACGGTCCGCGTCAGCCGAACTGTTACGCCGTGCATGGTTCACCCTCCCGTTGTGCGATGTTCTCCGAAGCGTTCAGGTCAGCCTGGCGTCCACGACCGCACTCCGAACACGAAAAGTGGTCGCCATCACGGGTTCCCATCGAACCACACACCGAACACTTCTGACTTGTATGGTACGCATCGACCTTCTCGACGCGGATACCAGCGCGTTCGGCTTTGTACGTGATGAACTGTTGGAGTTGGTGGAAGTGCCACGAGTGAACGCCCGACCACGAACTGTTCTCGCGGATGCCTTCGAGGTCCTCCATCCGAATGACTGGGTTCTCGAACTGTTCCGCGAAAGTGATGAGGCGACGGGAGAGTTTGTGGTTTAAATCCTTGATTCGACGCTGTTCTTTGTCACCCACACGGTTGCGTGCGCGAAGCGCACCCGCTTCCGAAAGCGAATCGCGTAGGGAACGATATTTGCGTCGAACGTACTTCGCCTCACCACCCGACACCAGCATCGACTCGTCCTCACCGTAGGCAGTCACAGCGAGGATGTGTCGTTCACCAATATCGACGCCGATGGGCGTTTCACCCGACGTGTCAGCGTCGTATTTGATGTTGAACGTACAGTACCAGTCGTCGCCACGACGGTAGACCTGGAGGCGGGTCTTGTCGGCGTCTCCATCGACCAGTCGGTCTACGGGGTCGGCAATGTCGTCGTACACTTCGATAGGCGTGTACCACCATTGGGAGACACATGGGAAGCCGACAACGACCGTACCGCTTTCGGTGGTGTCGATCTCCCAGTTCTGGTTGTTGACGGCGAACGGCTGACTCTCTCGGTAGCGAACCGCTCCATCCTTGCTGTGGTCGGATTTCGCCTCTCGGATGGCTTGGTTTTGAATGGCCGAGTAGAGGTTGTTGCTGATGCTGGCTGTGGTCACGGACTTGCCGAAGTCGCCGTTCTCCCATCCGTCGATACAGAATTGTTTGGTGTCTCGGTAGAGTCGAGAGGCGTGTTGCCACTCTTTTTGCCGTGAGAGAGATGGGTTGTGGAACTTCGCGGTAGCAGCCACCGTGACCATTACATTTGTAATTAAGTATGTATTATTAAATATCTATCGGAATATCAGACTGTGCTATCGTCGGCAGTTTGTGTAGTCGATTGTCGGATTCATCCCCGCCCTGAACGGCGGGGCTTTCTCCTCGCACCTCCGTAACGCCGGACGGCGTCTTCGCGCCGCCGCCGCGAACTGACCGACCACAGACCCGCATCGTTCTCCGACCCGCATCGCCCGCCGACCCGCATCGTCCACCGAACCGCACCAATCCCGGCTCGCATCGCGCGTCGACCGCCGCGATACCGTCCGTTTTTACCGACCTGTCCCGTATCTGACTCCATGTACGGGGTCGTCACGCGCAACGCCGACGAGGTCGAAATGGAGCCGTTCGACCTCGGCTTCTACGAGGTCAAAGATGTCACGGGTCGCGCGGCAGAGCCGCTGCCGAACGCCGTGAACATGGTGTCGTGTTTCGGCGACAACGCCGCCGCGAGCGAGAACGAGGACCTCGTCCCGGTCGACGAGCGCGGCGAGCCGGCGACCCGCGACCGCGACTACTTCGACTGGGCGTACATCTGCCCGACCCACCCGGAGTACCGCGAGGGACTGTTTGAGATCATCGCGGACTGCGCCGCCGAGAACGGTAACGTGCGCTTGGACGACGTTGGGTTCCCGCGGGAGGGGTTCTGTCACTGCGACCGTTGTGAACGCCTGTTCGCCGAGAGCGACCGCGACGAGTTCGCCGACTGGCGCGCCGATGTCATCTCCGAGTTCGTCGCCGAGGCGGCGGAACTGGTCCCGGGGCGATTCCTCCTCACCTTGTACCCCGACCCGTATCCCGACCACCTCTACGAGCGCGCCGGCCTCGACCTCGACCGGTTGGCCGACCACGTCGACGAGTTCGTCGTCCCGCTGTACGACACGGCGTACGCGACGACCTACTGGCTGGAGACGATCGCACGGGGATTCCGATCGCGGCTCGGCGGAGACTACGACCTCCATGGCGCGCCGCCGGGGACGCCGTTCTCGCTGGAGCTGTACGCCGTCGAGGTCGACGTCGACGACCTCATCGGCGCGACCGAGGTCGCCGAGGCGTACGCGAAGGACGTGTTCTTCGGCTACGATGCGAACAACGCGGCGGCCGCGGTCCGCCGGAAGGACGCCGACTCGCGCGACGGCGAGGTCCACCGGCCGGAGTGAGTCGCTCTTTTCAGCCGCGGAACCGCTGCCGAACCGCCCCGGACGGCTCGCGGCGACGTGAACGAGGGTTTATAAGCAGGGGCGGCCGACATGTACTTGACCGGCCGCCGGCGTGCGACACAAACCAGTCGTCTCGCGTTCGCGTGAGGTGGTCGCCTTTCAACGTCCGCGCCGTAGCGGCGGTCGCTTTACACTCGCGAGCCGCCGGCTCGACGGTTTTTCCGCCCTGTTGGAATCAATAAACTGACGACAATACTGTATTTAAATAGATCGAGTGACGGAACCAATAACTTATGCGGCCGAGGAGCACGCGCGAGGGAGTCGGCCGACCGTAGGGAGGCCGACGAGGCTGGGGAGGGATGAGGTGCTGTGCGGGGCGGGACCCGACTGGGGCTTCGGGAGTGTTTGTGTCGATCAGCAGCTTATAAACAGAGACGTACAGCCGAGCGACTGGGGCTTCGGGAGTGTTTGTGTCAATCTACTTTTATATGTCCTGTAAACCGCCGATCCAGTCAGTGGACCGTCCGGTCGTCGCTCGTGTCGATGTCCTCGATCGGATCGGCGCTGCCGAACTCGGGGGACGGTCCGTCGCCCGGTTCGGCCCAGTCGACCGCGTTCCGCAGCACTCGTCGAACGTCCTCGTCGTGGTAGATCGGGTACGTCTCGTGACCCGGTCGGAAATAGAACCCCCTCCCGCTCCCGCGACGGTAACAGCAGCCGGACCGGAACGTCTCGCCGCCCTCGAACCAGGAGGTGAAGACGAGCGTGTCGGGCGCGGGGATATCGAAGCGCTCGCCGTACATTTCCGTCTCCGGCAGTTCGATCGTCTCGCCGATCCCGTCCGCGATCGGGTGACTCGGCTCGATCGTCCACAGCCGCTCGCGCTCGGCGGCCTCGCGCCACTTCAGCGAACAGCTGGTTCCCATGAGCCGCTTGAATATCTTCGAGTAGTGCGCGGAGTGGAGAACAATGAGACCCGTTCCGTCGAGGACGCGCTCGTGAACGCGGTCGACGACGGCGTCGCGGACCTCGTCGTGGGCGGCGTGGCCCCACCAGACGAGCACGTCCGTCTCGTCGAGAACGGCCTCGGTGAGGCCGTGGTCCGGCCCCTCGTCGAGGGTCGCGGTGCGGACCTCGTGACCGCCCTCGCGGAGCGCGTCGGCGACGACGGCGTGGATCCCATCGGGGTAGACCTCAGCGACGGTGTCGCTCTCGCGCTCGTGTCGGTACTCGTTCCAGACCGTGACGCGTGCCATACGCCGCGTCGACCGCGGAGGGACTTGAGCGCTCGCCCCTGCGTCGGGGTCAGCCGGAAGATGTCGGGTCGACCAGAAGATAGTCGTTAGTCGCGTGAGAGACCGAACACATGGCAGGTCCCCGCCGACTGTACCGCCGCGCCGACGACTGGGCGCGCGGGCTCTCCAGACTGCGCTACGCGCTCCTCACGGGCGTCGTGGTGACCACGTCGGTCCTCGCGGTTGGCGTCGTCCTCGGCACGTCGACGACCCTTCAGGCGGTCACAATGGGCGTCGTGATGACCACCCTCTACTACGCGGGCGATGTCAACTCGGAGGACGACTGATTTCGGAGGGCCGTCTCAGGCGGTCGCTTCCGCGTCAGCGAGCCGTCGCGCCAAGAACTCGGCGATCGAGATGTCCGCGTCCTCGACGAACCGGGCAAGCTCCTCGCCGTCCGCGTCCTCGACGACGACCGTCGGGATCAGCTCGATGTCGTACTCGTCGACTAACTCTCCCTCCTTGCCGTTTGGTCCCTTCACGACCGGGTACGCCTCGACGCGGTCGTCGGACACGCCGGCGGCCGCGAGCGCGGCACCGAACGCGGGTAGCTGTCGCTGGCAGTCGCCACACCAGTCGCCGCCCCACACGTTGAAGCCGTAGTCGTCCGCCGCCAGCGCGTCGAGAACCGATTCGTCGAACGCGTCCGCGTCGAGGTCGTCGGCGGGCGAGAGCGTTTCGAGCGTCACACTCGATCGTTCGTCGTCTGGATACCTAAACGGCGTGACGGTGGCAAACGCGATCCAGTCGGTCGCTGTAATTCGCTCACTCGCTGCGACCGAGACCGCCGAAGTCCCAGTCGCTCGGCCGTACATGAGTGTTTTCGCCGCGAAACTCCACGACCGAGACCGCCGAAGCCCCAGCCGCGAGGTGGACAGACGCTCGCTGCGCTCCTCGTCGCTCACTCCGTTCGCTCCTGCGGTGCTTACGTCGCGCGCCTTCGCCCTCGCGGCTGCCCCTTCG
>PXST01000011.1:0-7578 GCA_003023405.1 Halobacteriales archaeon SW_8_68_21 | reverse complement strand
CGGGCGCTCGGAGGCGCGCGCCACCGCACTGCTCGCCGCGAAGCGGCGGTCGTCGCGGTCGACACGCTTGCCGCAGTCCGCGGGGCCTTTGGGTCACGGTCGCATTCGTTCGGGTAATGAACGACGACATCCTGTCGACGCTCGGCTCGCCGCTCGTGCGAGTCGACGCGCCCGCGGGGACGACAGTGGCCGCCAAAGTCGAGTCCCACAACCCGGGCGGCTCGGCGAAGGACCGCCCCGCCTTGTACATGATCGAGGCGGCCGAGGAGGCGGGCGAGATCGAGCCGGGCGACCGCATCGTCGAACCGACCTCGGGCAACACCGGCATCGGACTCGCGATGGTCGGCGCGGCGCGCGGCTACGACGTTACCCTCGTCATCCCGGAGGGGAAGTCGATCGAGCGCCGCCGGCTTATAAAGGCGTACGGCGCGACCGTCGAACCCGTCGACGGCGACATCTCGGACGCGAGGGAGCGCGCGGACGAGCTCGAAGCGGATCCGAACACCGTCCAGCTCCGCCAGTTCGAGAACCCCGCCAACCCCCGCGCCCACTACGAGACGACCGGCCCGGAGATCCTCGATCAGGTTGGCGACCGCACCGTCGACGCGCTCGTCGCCGGCGTGGGGACCGGCGGCACGCTCTCCGGGACCGGTCGCCGCCTGCGCGAGGCGTTCCCGGACCTCCGGATCGACGCGGTCGAGCCGTCGGACAACGCCGTCCTCTCCGGCGGCGAACCGGGAAACGACGGCTTTCAGGGGATGGGACCGGGGTTCGTCGCGCCGAACCTCGACGTCGACCTGATAGACGAAGTCCACGCCGTCGACTTGGCGGATGCCGAGGTCGAGTGCCGCCGTCTCGCCCGCGAGGAGGGAATTCTGGTCGGCCAGTCGTCGGGTGCCTCGAACCTCGTCGCGAAGGATGTCGCGGCCGAACTCCGCGATTCGGGCGCGTTCGCGGGCGAAGACCCCCTCGTCGTCACCGTCTTCTGGGACAGCGGCGAGCGCTACCTGACGGCGGGCACCTTCGACGGGTGACCCGCCGGCCCCGGCGACCCGGCTGATTCCGGCGGCTCCGCTGGTCCCGATGGTCCCGGCAGCCCCGAGCGCGACCGCCAGTGAGACCCGCCGCCACCCGGCCGTTGATTAGCGTTCGGCGCTCAGTTCACCCATGAACACGCGCGCCGAACCGGCGTCCGAGCCGTCCGAGGGTGGCCCGACCGACTCGTCGGACGCTCCGGACCGCCGCTTCGACGGCCCGTGGCTCGCCGCACTCGCGGCGACAGTCGTCGTCTGGACGCTCCTGTACGCGGTCGACTCGGTGTTCCTGACGCCCGAGACCCCGACCGGAGCGACCGTCGCCTTCGCGCACGGCTACCTGCTCGCGCCGCTGGCGACCGCGACCCTGCTGCTCGACGCCCTCTCGCTCGCGGAGCGACGCGTCGTCGACCTCGGCGTCTTCAAGTGGCTCTACGCGCTCGCGGTACTGCCCGCGCCGCCCGTAGCGCTCCTCTACTACGCGCACCGGGAGTGGCTAAAACCCGCAGACGCGGACCTCCTCGGAGGGCTCTGATGGTTGCGGACGACCCCTCCGACGGCTCGCCGGCGACGCCCTCGGACGAGTCCGGCTTCGCGACCGACGCCGCCGGAGCGGTCGACTCGCTCGTCACGGCACCCGAGAGCGGTGCCTCGCCGGTCCTCCGCGACGCGGTTGAGGTTCGCCCCGACGGCGTCGAGGGCGACCGCTACCGGCGCGGCGACGGCCACTTCCAGCTCGACGGCTGCGCGGTCACGCTCGTCGCCGCGGAGGCGCTCGCCGAAGTCCGCGACGAGACCGGTATCGATCTGACCGACGGTCGCCACCGCCGAAACGTCGTCGTCGACGGGTTCGGGCCGGGAATGGACCCCCTCCTCGACGCGACCGTCGCGGTCGGGAACGCGGTCTTGCGGCCGACCCGACGGCGACCGCCGTGCGCGCACCTCGAATCCCTCGCCAGCGCGGACGGGCTGGCGTCGGCGCTCCGGAACCGCGGCGGACTCTGCTGTGACGTGATCGAACCCGGCCGCGTCGCGGTCGGCGATCCGGTGACGGTCCACGAGGCCGACCCGCGGACCGCCGGCGCGGCCATCGCGGAGCGCCTCGCTGGGCGGGACGACGACGATGGTTCGGGCGGAGTCAGCAATCTGAGCAGAGACGGCGAACAGTCGCGGTCGGAACACGACTGAGCGTCCGCACGTCCGCACACATCGGTGCCGGATCCCCCGACTGCTCGCCGGGAGAGGACGGTTTATACGAGTCGCGTGTGACGGCGGGAACGAGACGTGATCCACGACGTCGACGCCGCGGGCCCGCACACGAGAGGTGCTCTGCGACGGCTGAGCCAGCGGGTTGGCGCGGCGGCGAGTCTGCCGCGGCCGGGAGCGTGGGGGCGCGAGCCGACGTGAACTGGCGCTACCGCCACACCGTGTTGACGCTGTGTATGCTCGCCTTTTTCATGACGTACTTCGCCCGGCTGGCGATCAGCCCGGTCGTTCCCCTCGTCATCGACGACTTCGGGGTCTCGAACACGGCTGTCGGCGTCGCGCTTTCCGGGATGTGGTTCGCGTACGGGCTCTCGCAGTTCCCGAGCGGGGTCCTCGCGGATCGGTACGGGGAGCGCCGCGTCATCCTCGTCGCGGTCGGCGGCACGGCGGCGACGAGCCTCCTGCTCGCCCTCGTCCCGTTCTTTCCCGCGTTCGTCCTCGTGGCTGTCCTTCTCGGACTCGTCGCCGGGCTTCACTACGCGGTGGCGACGACGCTGCTCTCGCGGACGTTCGAGGACCTCGGAACCGCCGTCGGGATCCACTCGCTCGGCCGCGGCGTCCGGACCAGCCGATGGCCGAGCGGCTCCGCCTCGGACCGCTGCTCGAACTGGTCGGGCGGCGCGAGATCCTCGTCCCGCTCGCAGTCGCGACCCTCGGCACGTACGTCGCGCAGGGCGTCATCTCTTTTCTGCCGACGTTCCTCGTGGAGTTCCGATCGTACACGCCCGCGTTCGCCGGCGGCGTCTTCTCCGCGTTCTTCGTGGTCCGCGCGGGCGCACAGGTCGGACTCGGCCGGCTCTCTGACCGCGTCGGCCGCGACGCGAGCATCGGCGCGGCCTTCCTCGGCGGAGCGCTCGGCCTCGCCGGGCTGGTCGCGCTTCCAGACCTCGTCCGGCTCCCGGTCGCGGTCGGACTGCCGGCGGTCCCCGAACTCGCCGCGCTCGGAGCCGTCGTGTTCCTCGCCGGACTCGGGTCGAGCTTCTTTTCGGCCATCGACCCGCGGTTCATGGACGCGCTCGGGGACGCGGAGCGAGGGGCCGGATTCGGCCTGATCCGGACCGTCTACACGGTGATCGGGTCGGCCGGGTCCGTCGGCGTCGGCTTCGTCGCGGACCTGTTCGGGTGGGGGGCCTCGTTCCTCGTCATCGCCGGGCTGGCCGGCGTCGCGTTCCTCGTCACCGTGGCGAACGCGCTGCTCGGCGGGGAGCGGTGACTCACAGCGCCGCGGACGGAGGCGGAGAGTAGGGTGCGAGCGACCCCCGTGCGACCCGAACCTTCGAGTCGTCCCGGGCCGAAGTAGCATCGTGTACGACTACCACGCTCACACAAACTACTCCGACGGGGCGTTCCTGCGGTGGATGGTCGATGCCGCGGCCGACGCGGGACTCGACGGCATCGGCTTCGCCGACCACTGTAACGTCTCGCCGGAGCCGAACGCGAAGCGCCACAAGCGCGCGTTCGGGTTCAATCTGGATCTGACCTACGAGCGACGACGCGAGGCGATCGACGCGGTCCGTGAGGACGCCGCAGTCGATGTGTTCGATGCCGTGGAGATGGACTACGACCCCGCCCACGAGGCGGCAATCGCCGAGTTCCTCGACGACGCCGGCTTCGACTATGCGGTCGGCAGCGTCCACGACCTCGACGGCGCGAACGTCCACACGCGCTCGCATTTCGCCGACAAGCCGGCGTCCGAGCGGCGGGCGCTCGTCGGGCGGTATTTCGAGAAGCTCGTCGCACTCGTCGAGTCGGAGCTGTTCGCGATCGCCGCGCACCCGGACCTGATCGAGCGCAACCCGCACCTCCGCGGGTTCGCGACCGAGGACCACTACGCCGCGGTCGTCGACGCGTTCAGAGACTCGCGGACCGTCCCGGAGATCAACGCCGGCCGCCTGCTCGGCGACTACGGCGAGTTCCATCCGGCACCCGCCCTCCTCGACCGCCTCGTCGACGCCGGCGTCGGCGTGACCGTCGGGACCGACAGCCACGAGCCGGACGAGATCGCCCCCCGGCTGCGAGAGATCGAGGCGGAACTCGACCGCCGGGGTTTGGAGCCGGTCCGGTTAGACGAGATCGTCGCGGAGGCGTGAGGGGTCCGGCGCGAAGAGAATAGACTCGCTTCGGTCGCCTATCGAGTTTGGCTTCGGTTCACGCCTCGTCGAACGACGCGAATCAGAGATTCGCCCGCCCGACGACCATGCTTCGTCGAACGACGCAGCGCTCCGCGCTGCTGGCTCGCTCCGGCTTACGCCGGATTGAACAACGTCTCGCCCTCGACCATGTGCTCCTCGACGGTGTCCATGTCGAGGGTGACGCCGAGACCTGGCTCCTCCGGCACCTCGATGTAGCCGTCCTCGATCACGTCCTCCTCGACGAGGTCCGCCCACCAGCCCAGCTCGTAGGAGTGGTACTCGATCGCGAGCGAGTTCGGGACCGAGGTGCCGACGTGGGCCGCCGCCATCGTCGCGACCGGCGAGGCGACGTTGTGCATCGCGACCGGGACGTAGTACTGGTTCGCCACGTCCGCGATCTTGCGGGTCTCGCGCATCCCGCCGACCTTTGGCAGGTCGGGCGCGACGATGTCGACCGCTTGGTTCTCGATGAGACGGCGCAGCTCGGTGACGCGGTGGCGGTTTTCGCCGACCGTGATCGGCGTGGTCGTGTTCTTCGTCACTTCCTCTTGGACTTTGAGGTTCTCCGGCGGCACGGGGTCTTCGAGCCACCACACGTCGTACTCCTCGATGGCGTCCGCGAGGCGCTTCGCGGAGCCGCCCGAGAACGTCCAGTGACAGTCGAAGGAGACGTCGGCCTTGTCTTTCACGCGCTCCGTGACCTTCTCGACGATCTCGGCCTTGTGGCGGATCTCGCCGGGACGGAGGTGGCGGTTCGCGCGGTCCTTCTCGAAGCCCGAGGGGACGTCGAGGTCGAACTTCAGCGCGTCGTAGCCGAGTTCGTCGACGACGCGCTCGGCCTCGTCGGCGCACGCCTCCGGATCGGCCTCCTCCTCGGTGTGGCAGTCGCAGTAGACGCGCATCTCGTCGCGGTACTTGCCGCCGAGCAGCTGGTAGGCAGGCACGTCGAGGATCTTCCCGGCGACGTCGTGGAGCGCGACCTCGATGCCGGAGATGGCCGTGACGGTGACGCCCTCGATCGATCCCTCACCGGACATCTTCTGGATCAGGTGTTCATAGAGGCGGTCGATGTCGAGCGGGTTCTCACCGACCACGAACGGCTTCATTCGCTCGATGAGCTCGGGCACGCCAGCGCCCCAGTACGCCTCGCCGGTGCCGACGATGCCCGCGTCGGTGTAGACGCGGACGAGCGTCCACGGGAAGTTCCCGTCGACCATCGTCGTCTGAACGTCCGTGATCTCGACGTCGCGGTCGCCGCCGCGGGTCGCCGTAGTCCCCATCGTTTCGGCGGAGAGTTCCCGCATCGTGTACTCCGCGTTCGGGTCGTGAAGCGACTCGTAGTTTCGGCTCATGGTCGGGGATTCATTCGGAACAGGGTAAACGTTTACCCTCGCGCGTCACGCGGCCCGAACAGGTGGCTTTTCATCCCCGTGCGCGCAATTGGCGGCATGGTCGAGATCACGGATTCTCTCGCGTGTCTGTACACGGGTCGGGTGGAATCACGCGGCGACGAGTACGTCGTCACGGTACCCGCCTCCGAGATCGAACACGGAAGCGTCAGCGTCGGCGAGACGTATCGGATCGCCGTCTTGGACCGCGACGGTCTGGGCGACGAGGGCTCGGCCGAAGCAGCCGACGGCGAGGCCTCGCCCGTCCACGACACGACCGGCGGCTCGGGCGGCTCCCCGTCAGACGACGGACAGCGACCCACCTCTCGTGGCGCAGCCGGCGCGGTCCAGCCGGACCCGCCCGTCTCCGAGGGGGAGGTCCGCGACGTGACGATCGAGACGCTGGGCGACAAGGGCGACGGGATCGCCAAGATCGAGCGCGGTTACGTCGTCATCGTCCCCGACGCCGAACCCGGCGAGGAGCCGACCGTCGAGATCACCAGCGTCCGCGAGAACGTTTCGTTCGCGAACGTCGTCGAGGAGTGAGCCGGTCGCGGGCGGGGCAGTCGCTCAGGTCGTTCTGGTCGTTTCAGTCGGTCGTTCTGGTCGTTTCAGTCGGTCGTTCGGATTGGCCGGCCGCTTCCGTCTCTTCTCAGTTCGGCGGCTCTCCCCGAGAGAACAGCGCTCGGAGGTTCGACGCCGAAAAGAACGAAGACGGCTCGTCCATGTGGACGCCGATCTCGCCCGAGAGCGCCCGCAGTCCCACGTGCTGGACGGGCTCTGGGAGCGAGTAACACCGCCGGATCGCCTTCCCAAACCGGATCTCCGTGGCGAGTTCCTCGCGCCACCCGGCGATCAGGAAGCCGCGGTCGCTCGTCGTCCGCGCCGGCGGCCCGATCGGTATCGCGCCCGAGCAGCGCCGCTCGGTCGTCGCGTCGTACGCGTCGGTGAGCCGGTCGAACCCCGCCGAGACGTCCTCGCTCGGCGGGGCCGCCAGCCCGTACTCGACGCCCGCGTCGCCGCGGGGGATCCGCCACGCGAAGAACGTCGGCGCGGTGAGGTGGACGTCGACGAGGTCGCCGGCGTCGGGCGCGCCGTCGAATCCGAGGACGCCGTGGAGCAGTTCCTCCGGCTCCGGGAGGTCGAACGCGCGCCGGACGCGCGACGTGGGGCCGTCGCAGCCGGCGACCATCCGCGCTTCGACTTCCTCGACTTCGTCGGCCGGCGTCCGGACCTCGACGACGACTCGGTCAGAGCGCTCCTCGACGCCGACGACCGTGTGGCTCTCTCGCACGTCCGCGCCGGCCTCCCGAGCGTGGTCCGCGAGGGTCCGGTCGAGTCCGACCCGGTCGATCACGTTCGAGACCGGGTCGTGCTTGTAGAAGGGGTACGCCCGCGAGCCGGGACCGTCGACGTGGAAGCGCGCCCCGTACACCCGGTTCTGGAGGAGTTCCTCTCGGGCGTCGTCGGGGACGTACTCCCACACGTCGTCGGAGACGTGCCCGGAGCAGGCGAGCGGCTCCCCGACCGACCCCTTCTCGAAGGCGACCACGTCGCGGCCGGCCTCGGCCGCGCGTCGGGCGAACCGAGAGCCGGGCGGGCCCGCGCCGACGACGGCAAAATCGTACATGGAGAAAGTGTGGTGACGCGGATATATAATTACCAGAATTGAGGCGAGAATGCCCCTTCCTCAAGGAGCGACCATCGGGAGCGAGTAGGGAGGAGATGAATCGCCGCACATAGTACAAACCATTAACT